>JARSSH010000070.1 GCA_029624815.1 Candidatus Competibacter sp. | reverse complement strand
TCTTCCGAAGCCGCGAAAGCTGCTACATATTCGGATAATTCGGTCCGCCGCCGCCTTCCGGCGTGACCCAGTTGATGTTCTGGGTCGGATCCTTGATGTCGCAGGTCTTGCAATGCACGCAGTTCTGGGCGTTGATCTGTAGGCGGGGATTGCCGCCCTCGCCGTCGCGAACGATTTCATACACCCCGGCCGGGCAGTAGCGCTGCTCGGGCGCGTCGTACAGCGCCAGGTTGACCTGGATCGGCACGGTCGGATCCTTCAGCGTCAGGTGGCAGGGCTGATCTTCCTCATGGTTGGTGTTGGAGATGAACACCGAGGACAGCTTGTCGAAGCTGATCACGCCGTCCGGCTTGGGATACTCGATCTTCGGGCATTCGGACGCCTTCTTCAGCTTGGCGTGATCCGGCTTGTGGTGAAAGGTCCACGGCGCCTTGCCCCGGAACAGGTAGGTATCGAGCGCCGAATAGGCGATCGCCGCCCACAGCCCCCAACTGAACGACGGCTTGACGTTGCGAACCTGATAGAGTTCTTCCCACAACCAGCTCTGGCGAAGCCGCTCGGGATACTCCGCCACCTCGTCGGCACCGCGCCCCGCCGCCGCCGCCCCAAACAGCGCCTCGGCCGCCACCATGCCGGATTTCATCGCCGTGTGGGTGCCTTTGATCTTGGGCATGTTGAGGAAGCCGGCGGTGTCGCCGATCAGCAGGCCGCCGGGGAAAGTCAGCTTGGGAATCGACTGAAAGCCGCCGGCCGAAATGGCGCGCGCGCCGTAGGCGATGCGCCGGCCGCCCTCGAAGGTGGAACGGAGGTCGGGGTGGGTCTTGAAGCGCTGGAATTCGTCGAACGGCGACAGATGTGGGTTCTCGTAGCCCAGGCCGATCACGAAGCCCACCGCCACCTGGTTGTCCTCCATGTGATACAGGAAAGAGCCGCCGTAGGTGCTGGCATCCAGCGGCCAGCCGACCGTATGCACGATCTTGCCCGGCTGGTGCTGGGCCGGGTCCACTTCCCACAGCTCCTTGATGCCGATGCCGTAAGTTTGCGGGTCCACGCCGTCGCGCAGATTGAAGCGGTCGAACAGGGTCTTGGTCAGCGAGCCGCGGCAGCCTTCGGCGAAGATCGTGTAGCGGGCGCGCAGTTCCATGCCCGGCGCGAACTGTTCGGTCGGCTGGCCCTCCCGGCTGACGCCCATGTCGCCGGTGGCGACGCCCACCACCGCGCCGCTGTCGTTGTACAGCACTTCGGCGGCGGCGAAACCGGGGTAGATCTCCACGCCCAATTCCTCGGCCTGCGTGGCCAGCCAGCGGCACAGGTTGCCCAGACTGATGATGTAGTTGCCGTGATTGTTCATCTGCGGCGGCGTGAGCAAGCGGTACGAGGTCTCGCGGGTCAGGAACAGGAATCGGTCCTCCGTGGCCGGCGTGTTCAGCGGCGCGCCCCGTTCCTTCCAGTCCGGAATCAGTTCGTCCAGGGCGCGGGGCTCCACCACCGCGCCAGACAGGATGTGCGCGCCGACTTCGGAGCCTTTTTCCAGCACGCAGACACCGATGTCCTGATTTTGCTCCGCCGCCAGTTGTTTCAGGCGGATGGCCGCCGACAGGCCGGAAGGGCCGGCGCCGACGATGACCACATCGTATTCCATACTTTCGCGTTCCACCGTTCACTCCTTATCAAGCGTTGGTTGGCAGTGGCGGGAACCCTCCCCGAGGGCGGGATTCCCGCAATGGTCGGGATTATAGGTTTGGCCGTTGGGAGCGATCTCGTTCAAGCCAGTGACTGATCCAAGTATAACATTTTAATTAAAGACAATTTTTTCTAAAAGACACACGGTCGGACGGGGAAATGTCAGGATTGCAACGCGCGGCAGCGCGCGGCGTAGCGGCGCCAGACGGCGGGTTTCGGAGTACATGCCAGACTGCGCACGGCGTCGCCGAGAATCGTCGGCACCAAGGCAGGCGCGTGTTTGCGCGCCCAGCGCAGAAAGCTGCGCAGCCGGCGACGGAGACAGGCCCGCCACAGCGCCGGCGGAATCAAATCTCCGTGCTGCTCGGCGAACTTGGCCAGCGTATCCCAGTTCGCTTCGAACATCATCAACTGGCGACGGCTGGCGTTGCCGTCGTGCCGCCGATACGCCGCCAGCAGGCCAGCCACTCGCGCCACGGCATGGCGCGCGGACAAACGCAGCCAGCAATCCAGATCTTCCAGAGGCAAGGACTCATCGAAACCTCCGATGGCCAAAAACGCCTCGCGGCGCAAGGCCACCGTCGGATTGGCGATGTCGTTATAGCGCAGCAGCCACAGATAGGCTTGGTGATCGGGGCCGGGCGGCCGGCGGTTCCGGGTCGCCGAGGACAAGATTTGGCCCGCCGCGTCGATAAAATCCACATCGGCATAGACCAACGCCAGGCGAGGGTCGTCCCAGGCGTCGATGGCCTGCTGCTGGAGCCGAATCTTGTCCGGATAGAGCAGGTCGTCGGAACCCAGCAGATGCACCCATTCGCCCCGACAGGCCGCGATGGCGCGATTGGAAGCGGCGCTCACCCCTCGATTGGCCTGATGGATCACGTCCAGCCGCTCGAAGCGCTCGGCATGCGTTGCCGCAAAGTGTTCGGCCACCGCCAGGGTGGCGTCGGTGGAGCCATCGTCCACCACCACCAGTTCCAGCCGGGGATAGCTCTGAGTCCGCACCGACTCCAGACAAGCGCCGAGAAAAGCGGCGTGGTTGTAGGCGGGCACCGCCACGCTGACCAATGGCAGACTCATTTTTCCACCAGCAGAAAATACTGCACCGCCAGAAACTCGCCGAGCATCCGGTGTGGAAACCACCAGCGGCGGTATTTGGGTTTGATGAAAGGCGCGATGGTTGCGACCCGCCAGCCGGCTCGACCGACCGCGTCCAGCAGGCTGGAGCGGGTGAAGAAATGCAGGTGGGTGCGATCCAGGATACCGGCGTCGGCGTAGTCGAAGCGGCCCCGGAACAGCAGGGGCAGCACGACGCTTTTATGGCGCACGTTGGGCACGCTCAGCAACAAGCGTGCGCCGGGCCGGGCGCGGCGATGCAATTCCGCCAAAACTTGCCAAGGATCGATCAGGTGTTCCAGCACATCGGCCATGATCAGCAGATCGTAGTCGGGCCAGGGCACCTGCTCCGCGACCGCCGCCAGGTCGGCCACCCAAATTCGGTGAAGCCGATCCGCCGCCTGGGTGGCCGCTTCCTCATTGGGCTCGATCCCATCGCAGCGCTCGGCCAGACCGGTCATGAGCAGTTGCCGGCCCAGACAGCCCCCAGCGCAACCGATGTCCAACACCACGCCGAAGTGGCCGTGAGGACGCAAGAAATCCACCAGATCCTGCCGATCGGCGGCGTAATAGCGGCTCATGGTCTCCGTGTGCGACCGACGGTTGCCCGGCGGCGGCCGGATTGGCGCGGCCGACTCACAGGCCGACCCGGTCCAGCCAGGCGGCGAAACAGCGCCGGCCCAGCGCCGCGGCGTCGGCGGCGCAACGGGCGGCATCGGCCCGCAGCGCCGCCACGCCCAGACCCGGCGTCTGGCCGATCTCGCAGGCGTGACCGATGAACCAGCGCTCCAATCCCCGTGCGGTGGTTTCGACATGAAATTGCAGCGCCAGCGCATGATCGCCCCACGCAAACGCCTGATTGGGATAGAGATCGGTGGAGGCCAACAGTTCGGCGCCCTCGGGCAGATCGAAGGTATCGCCGTGCCAGTGCAGCACCGGCGCCTCGTCGGCGAACGCGGCCAGAGGGCTTTTTCGACCGGCCGCGGTCAGCGTCAGCGGTTTCCAACCGATTTCCTTCCGCCCGCCCGGATAGACTCGCGCCCCCAACGCCCGAGCGATCATCTGACAACCCAGGCAGAGGCCAAGCGTCGGCCGGCCGGCGTCCAGCCGTGCCCGCAGTACGCGCAACTCATCGTGGATAAAGGGATAGGCGTCGTCTTCGTAGACGCCGATGGGGCCACCCAGAACCACCAGCAGCGCGTCGGCCAAGGGGTCCAGCGCGCTCAAGTCATCGTAGCCCGCTTCCAGATAGCGCACGGCATAGCCGCGCTCGACCAACACCGGGGTAAAAGCATCGAGATCCTCGAAGGCCACATGGCGGATGGCGAGAACGGTTTTCATGGACGCGCTCGTGGTGGCTGGGGAGATTGGACGACCCTGCGCTCGCCGCTTGTCGGTGGTGGGAAATAACGGGCGAATGGATCGAAGCCTGGCGGAGAGGGAGGGATTCGAACCCCCGGACCCTTGCGGATCAACGGTTTTCAAGACCGCCGCAATCGACCGCTCTGCCACCTCTCCGGACGGCTGGGATTGTAGCCGCACAACCCCAACCACGCCAGCGCCCCGGAAGGGCCGCCAGGGCCATCGCGCCATGTAGGGGATCGACAAGCGCCGCGTTGCCCGGATAGGGAAAAACAACGTTGGTATGGAGAAAACCGGTGCGACTCCAACGGCTCGACTCTCATCCGTATTTGGCCGACCTGCCCGATCCGCGCCGCGGATCGGCAACAGGCCCCACAAGCTCCATAGATATGCTGATACCAATTCCCGGTAAGTTTTATATTTCCCGCGTAGGGCGGGTTAGCGCAGCGTAACCCGCCGAAGTCACAATCAAATCGGCGGGTTACGGGCCGACGCCCTAACCCGCCCTACCCCTCTGAATCATAAAATCTATTGAGAAACGGTATGACAACCGCGCCATGCGCGGTATCTATAGCGATCCTAGATCAGTTGTGGTTGCCGCCCGCCACACCCTCGCCCCGCGCGGACGCGCTCCCGCCGGGAGAAGGGTCGGGGTGAGGGCGTGGGATGGCTATATTCCGACGATTGCGCCGTGCGCGGTATATTGCATCGATTACCCAATGGGAAGCGAGCCATGAAGACACCCTCGTTAGCCATCGCCCTGGTTTTGACGCTGGCATGGACGCCTACCCTGTTGGCGAAACCCGCCGGCTGCGCGGCGGTCGGCCCGCCGACCCGGGTCGCGCTGGTGGAGCTCTACACCTCCGAGGGCTGCAACAGTTGCCCGCCGGCGGACCGCTGGCTGAGTCGTCAAACAGCGGGGAGCTGGGATACGCGCCAAGTCGCGGCATTGGCGTTCCACGTCGATTACTGGGATCGCCTGGGTTGGAAGGATCGCTTCGCGCAGCCTGCATTCAGCGCGCGGCAACGGGCATTGGCGGCGCAGCAGGGCTCCCGGACCGTATACACGCCGCAAGTCTTGCTCAGCGGTCGGAGCCTGCCGCAATGGCAACGGCCGGAAGTATTCCAGCAGGAAATCGCCCATCTTACCGCGCAGCCGGCGCCGGCCGATCTCCGGGCCGAGTTGTTTCCAGGGCCAGAACAGTGGCGGGTACAGGCCGGCGGGCACGTGCGCGCGCCGGTGGCGCGCGGCGAGATCGGCGTGTTCGTGGCGGTTTACCAGGACCGTCTCGACAGCCAAGTCACGACGGGCGAGAACGCCGGAGAACGGTTACGCCACGACCGGGTAGTGCGGGCGCTGCTCGGACCTTTGGCCATCGATCCCGACGGGCGTTTCGCCCACACCGTCTCGGTTCCCTTACCGGGCGAATTCGTGGCGCGCGATGCCGGCGTGGTGATTTTCCTGCAACGGCTCCAGAGTGGAGAAGTCGTGCAGGCATTGGCGCTGGCCGCCTGCGCCGATTGAGCGGCCCGCCGCCGCGCCCTCACGGATCGGGAACCACCACTACCGCCACCGTCGGCTCGGTGTCGGCGCGGTGTTCGCGCACCCAGGCCAGCCCGGCGGCGATCGCGGCCTCGGCGTCGGGGAAATAGGCGAACTGTTCGATCAGTTCGCCATCCTCCATCAACATGGCCACATAGGGCTTATCCAGGTTCGCGGTACAAGGAAAACGGCGAACTTCCAGGGTGAGCGCCATGATCAACCTCCACGAGTCGTGCGAAATCGTTCAGTATCCGCCATAGTGTATTCGTACCGCGCCGGCAATTCGCCACGGAGCCGGTTCGCATCGCGCCGACCCCGAGCTTGCGGACCACGCCCGATTCCGCCGTCCAGCGCCTCGTCGCGACCATGCGTTCTCCCAGATGCGGATTTCAACGATTTCCAGGTTCCGGAGTGCTCGCGCTGCGGCGGCGTCCTGAAACCGGCGGTGGTGTTTTTCGGCGAGACGGTGCCGAAACCCCGAATCGAACGCGCCGGCCAGCGGCTGGCCGAGACCGACGCCCTGTTGGTGATCGGCTCCTCGCTGATGGTGTTTTCCGGCTATCGCTTCTGCAAGCGGGCCATCGCCCGCGGCCAACCCATCGCCGTGCTCAACCTCGGCCGCACCCAGGCCGACGGCGACTCGATCCTGAAAGTGGAGCGGAACCGCGAAGCGGCGCTGACCGGCCTGCTGGAACGATTGCGCCTCGCCCCTGGGTGAAAAAAGACTGCCCGGAATTGGAATGGCATTCTCTGCTTATCAGATGTAATAAAAATAGACAATTACGATAATATGATTACGTGCACTATTCCGCCGGGCGTTGGGGATGACGTACAATTGCTTAAACGAGCGTTCGAGCCTCTGACAGAAATGGCTTGAGTAGCGGTGCGTTGCAAGCAGCGCGCCCGCGATCGTCCTCGATTCGACCCGTTAGAGAGATCACTGATCACCGATCGTGCGAAAGCCCATTTCGCTCCGGGATTTGCGTTCGGAGTACGAATAGTCAACGGGAATGCTCCATGAACGAACCGACCGTCCAAGACAGCGTCCCGCCAACCGGCACCGTGCTGGTGCTCGACGACGAAGCGGATATTCTGGCGACCCTGCGTCGCCAGTTGCGGCGCGAGTTCCATGTCCTCACCGCCACCACGCCCAACCAGGCGCGGGTTCTGCTCGACCGGCATCCGGTGGATGTGGTGATCGCCGACCAGCGCCTGCCGGACGCCAGCGGCGCCGAGTTTCTGCGCGAGGTCTACCAAAGCCAGCCGAACACCGTCCGCATTCTGCTAACCGGCTACCCCGATCTGACGGCGGCGATCCAGGCGATCAACGAGGGCCGCATCTACGCCTACCTGGCCAAGCCCTGGGATCCCCTGGAGCTGCGCGCGTTGTTGAGCAACGCCATCCGGGACGTCCGCCTGCACGTCGAGAACCTGCGGCTGCTGGACGAGTTGCGGGTCGCCAAGGAACGGCTGGAGTCGCGGGTCGACGAGCAGACGCGGGCGCTGCACGAAAGCGAGGAAAGCTTTCATAACGTCGTGCGCAAAAACCGCACCGGCATCCTGCTGGTGAACATGGCCGGCGTCATTTTGTTCGCCAACCCCGCGGCGGAAGCCCTGCTCGGCCGCGACGGCCAGACGCTGGTGGGCAGCGAGTTCGGCATTCCGGCGGTGGGGGGGAAAACCGAAATCACCGTCCTGCGCCCTGACGGCCGGCGGGGCACGGCCGAATTGACCGTGACCGAAACCCAGTGGCGGCATCGACCGGCCCACCTGCTGATGCTGCACGATATCACCGAGCGCCAGGCGGCCGAGTCTCAAGTCAGGTACCTGGCCCAGCACGACAGCCTGACCGGGCTGCCCAACCGCGCGCTGTTCGCCGACCGCCTCGACCAGGCGTTGTTGCGCGCCCGGCGCGGCGGCGTCAAGGCGGCGATCCTGTTCATGGATCTGGATCGCTTCAAGGAGGTCAACGACAGTCTGGGCCACAAGATCGGCGATCAACTACTCCAGCAGGTAGCCTCCCGCCTGGCCGACGCGGTGCGCCAGTCCGACACGGTGGCCCGCATGGGCGGCGACGAATTCATCGTGCTGCTGGAAGGGTTGAACGGCCGGGAGCAAGCCGGCGCACTGACCAAAAAACTCCGCGACCTGTTTGACCAACCCATTCCGACCGAAGCCGGCGAGCTGTTCGCGATTCCCAGCATCGGCGTCAGCCTCTACCCCGACGATGCCGACGACGCCGAGACGCTGATCCAACTGGCCGACAGCGCCATGTATCACGCCAAACGCCACAAGGAGCTGCATATCTGCTTCTACTCCAAGGAACTGGATACGCGCAACCGTGATCGCTTGTCCCTGGAAAACAGCCTGCGCCATGCCCTGGACCGGAACGAGTTCGTGCTGCACTACCAAATTCAGATCGACCTGCGCACCCGGCGGCCGATCGGCATGGAAGCGCTGGTGCGCTGGCGGCGCTCGGATCGGGGTCTGGTTCCGCCCAACGACTTCATCCCGCTGCTGGAGGAAACCGGCCTGATCCTGCCGGTCGGCGACTGGATTCTGGCGGAAGCGTGCCGGCAAATGCGGGAATGGCGCCATATCGGACTCGACCCCGTGCCCGTGGCGGTCAACATTTCCCCCAAGCAACTGGCGGACCAGGACTTCATCCAGACCATCCAGGATTTGCTGGCGCGCAACGATTTGCGGCCCAACGCGCTCAAGCTGGAACTGACCGAAAACGCGGTGATGCAGGATCAAGTGCGGGCCTTGCACATCCTGCGCGCCCTGCGCGAGCAGGGCATCGAGCTGCACATGGACGATTTCGGCGTCGGCTACTCTTCGCTCGGCCTGCTCAAGCAACTGCCCTTCGACGTGGTCAAGGTGGACCGCAGCTTCATCGTCGATCTGCTGGACGATCCCGGCAGCGCGCTGCTGACCCGGGCCATCGTCAACGTGGCGCACGGCTTGAAAAAGCGGGTGGTGGCCGAAGGGGTCGAGACCGAGGCGCAAGCCGCGCACTTGTTGTATATCGGCTGCGACTACGCCCAGGGCTGGCTGTACGGCAAACCGCTGCCCGCCGCCGACATGACGGCGTATTTGCGCGGCCTGCTGGCCCATCCGGTTCATCCGGTCATCACGCCGACCCCTTGACCAGGCGCGGCGACATCGCACGCCCCCTCGGCGCACTGGAGAAGCACTTCATGAAAAACGCCTTCCCTGACCGCGCGGCCATGGCCCGCCCGATGCTGTGCCTGCTGATACTGCTCTCGTGGCTGGCGGCCGCCGGCGCGCGGGCGGCCGAATCCCCGCCGGCGCTGCGGTTCACCACCAGCGAATTCCCACCGTTGATCAACCAGGCCCACGATGGCTTTCTCGACCGGGTGATTCTCGAAGCGATGCGCCGAGCGGGGATCGAAGCCGAGATCGTACTGCTCCCCAACGCGCGCGCCATCAAGTCCGCGGACGAGGGCGAATACGACGGCAATCTCGTGCGTATCGCTGGCCTCGAAAGGCTGTTCCCACATCTGATTCCGGTACCGGAAAAGATCATGGATATGGTCTTTGTCGCTTTTGCGCCGCCGGGTCTGACCTTGCATGAAGGCGGTTGGGAGATCGTCCGGGATCGCAACGTGGTGTTGCTTCGGGGCTGGAAACTCTTTGAAGAGGGCATATTGGCGTATCACCCCCGCACCGCCGTGACCGTCACCGAACCCGATCAACTCTTTCGTATGCTGCACGCCGGCCGGGCCGAACTGGCGTTGTACGAACTGTGGTCGGGCCGCTATCTGCTCAAGCAGCTCGGCTTGACCGACATCACGGTGGTGGAACCGCCGCTGACCGAACGCGAGATGTTTATCTACCTCCACCAGCGCCACGCCGCGCTGGCGCCGCGCATCGCCGCCGCGCTGCGCGCCATGAAGCAGGACGGCAGCTACCAGCGTTTGGTTGACCAGTTGCTCGAACCCCTGCGCGGGACCGGCGAAGGCGCGCCGTGAACCTGCGCGCCACCCTGCGCAGCCGGGTCGGCCGGACCCTGATCGCCGGCATCGCCCTGCTGAGCCTGCTGGTCATGCTCGGCGCGACCGCCGTTCAGTTTTACCGCGACTATCGGATCGGACTCGCCGGTTTGCGCGCGACTCTCGAACAAGTCAGCCAAATCGCCGACTCCAGCCTGAGCCTGGCGATCTGGACCGAGAACGACGCGCAAATCCGGGCCCTGCTCGACAGTCTGGTCAACATGCCCGATCTGTACTACGCCGAGGTGGTGGAGCACGGTCAGGTCCGGGCGCGGGCCGGCCAGTCCTCGGTTAGCCATCCGGTCGAGTTCGAGACACCGTTGCGGTTCGCGCCCGAAGGCCAGGCCCCGGCCGAAATCGCCCGTCTGCGGGTGGTGGCCGGCGAGGACGCCATCCGCGCCCAACTGATCCGCCGCCTGGGGCAGCGGCTCAGCATCACGGCGGTGGAAATCGTGGCGCTGACGCTGTTCGTGATTTTGTTCCTGTCCCGCTACCTGACCCGTCACTTGCAAGCCATCGCCCGCTACATCGAGGCCCTGGAGTTCGAGCGCGATCCGGGCGATCTGCGGCTGGACCGCGCCCCGCCGCCCCCCGGCGGCGCGGACGAACTGGACGTGGTCGTCGCCAGCATCAACCAGACCCGGCGCAAGCTGGCCGGGCTCTACGCCGGCGAGCGCTCCCGCTCCGAAATCGCTCGCCGGCATCTCGATTACGCCCTCACCCACATGACCGAGGGTTTGGCGCTGCTCGACGCCGAAGGCGTGGCGCTGCTGATCAGCCCGCGCCTGAACGAATTGTACGGAGCCGACGCCGCCGCGCCCTGGGCCGAGGGGCGGGCGCTGGCGGCCATCGACGCCGCCTTGGTCCAACAGGGTACGGTCGGCGAAGAAGTGGCGCTGGCGGGCGCGTCCGATGCCCGCCTGCTGGAGCGCCGCCTGCGCGACGGCCGCTGGGTGCTGGTGCGGGAGCGCGCCCTGCCCGGCGGCCGCACGCTGCAACTGCATACCGATGTCTCCCTGCTCAAGCAGCGCGAACTGGAATTGCGGCGCAGCAACGCCGATCTGGAGCAATTCGCCTACGTCGCCTCTCACGACCTGCAAGAACCGCTGCGCATGGTCACCGGCTATCTGCAACTGCTGGAGCGCCGCTACCGCGACAAGCTGGACGACTCGGCCCGCGAGTTCATCGCCATCGCCGTGGACGGCGCCAAGCGCATGCAGCAACTGATTCTCGACCTGCTGACCTTTTCCCGCGTCAGCACCCGTGGACAACCCTACGCTCCAACCGACATGGAACAAGCGCTGACCGAAACCCTGGCCAATCTCGAAACCGCCATCCAGGAACACGCCGCCGACATCCACCGTCAACCCCTGCCGACGGTGCTGGCCGACCCGGCGCAAATGCGTATGCTGCTGCAAAACCTGCTCGTCAACGCCATCCGCTTCCACCGGCCGGGCCAACAGCCCCAGGTCAGCATCGCCGCCGAACGGCTGGACCACGCGCGCCGCCCGCCGCTGGACGGGCAGGCTTCCGGTTGGCTGTTCTCGGTGCGGGATAACGGCATCGGCATCGAGCCGCGCTTTTTCGAACGCATTTTCGTGATCTTCCAGCGCCTGCACACCCGGCAGGAATACCCCGGCACCGGCATCGGCCTGGCGGTGTGCAAGAAAATCGTCGAACGCCACGGCGGGCGGATCTGGGTGGAGTCGGCGCCGGAGCAGGGCGCTTGTTTCTCTTTCTTTTTACCCGATCATCCGCCTATGCTTGATCCCATTCCCCGACCCGGCGCCCACGCGACGCCCCCCACTCCCGAGCCGCCATGAACGCCGATTTCAGCAAAAACTCCGGCCGCCCGATCGACATTCTCCTGGCCGAGGACAACCCCGCCGACGCGCGGCTGACCTGCGAGGCGCTGGCCGACGGCAAGGTGGCCAACCGCATCCATGTGGTGGACGACGGCATCAAGGCCATGGCGTTCCTGCGCCGGCTGCCGCCCTATCAGGACGCGCCGTGTCCCGACATCGTGCTGCTCGATCTGAACATGCCGCGCATGGACGGACGGGAGGTGCTGGCCGAGATCAAGAGCGACCCGCTGTTGAAGATGCTGCCGGTGGTGGTGCTCACCACGTCCCAGGCCGAGGAAGACATACTGCGCGCCTACCAGTTGCAAGCCAACTGCTATGTCACCAAGCCGGTGGATCTGGATCAACTGATCAAGGTCGTGTCCAATATCGAAAATTTTTGGTTCTCCATCGTGCGACTGCCCTCCTGTCCCAACTAGCGACATGAACATTCCGCCGACCCCTTCCAAACCGCTGCGCCTGCTGCTGGTGGAGGACGACCCCGGCCATGCCCGGCTGACCCGCGAGTGGCTGCGCGACGCCGATCCGTTCGGCTTCGCCGTCACGCACGCGGCCACCCTGGCCGAGGCCCGGCTGCGGCTGCGCGAAGGCGTTTTCGATCTGGCGGCGCTGGATCTTGGGCTACCGGACAGCCAGGGGCTGGCCACCCTGAAAGTGCTGCGCCAGGCCGCGCCGGAACTGCCGATCGTGGTGCTGACCGGCCATGCCGACGAATCCCTGGGCGCGGCGGCGGTGGAGGCCGGCGCCCAGGATTATCTGGTCAAGGGCCGCTTCGAACCGGAATACCTGCTGTCCCGCACCTTGAAGTACGCCGTGGAGCGCCATCACCTGCAACAGCGCGTCGAGGCCGAGCGCGAGCAGGCGCAGCGCCAGCGGGAGCGGCTCGCGCTGGCGCAACTGGGACGCAGCCCCGCGCCGGTCACCGCGCTGCTCTACAGCCAAAAAGCGCTGGCCGACTACGATCCGGTGCTGTTCGAGATGCTGGTTGGCGCTTATCACACCCTGTTGGAACGGGCGGTGGAGCAACAGGCGTTCAAGGTCGAACACGCCGTCAGCCACGAGCTGGCCGCGCTGGCCGAACGGCTGGGCTTCCTCAAGGCCGGGCCGCGGGACATCATCGACCTGCATTCGCGCGCGCTGGAAATGACGCTGCAAGACGGCGCCAAGTACGCCGCCAAATTCTACGCCGACGAGGGGCGGCTGATGGCGCTGGAACTGATGGGATATCTGGTCAACTACTACCGGCGCTTCTACCGGGACGTGCTGCACGCCGGGTCCGCCGAGCAGGGCGGGAATGCCTGATGGCCCGTCTCCGCCATGCCAGCCCTGGCTTCGACTCCGTTCACGGCGAGAGGAACCTTTCGGGACAGGCCATGTGCAAGGACGCGAGGTTCGCGGCAATCCAGGCAGCGCTTTCGGAACGAGGAGTTTTTTATGAGTAAGTTCGTGCTCAAGCTCTATATCACCGGACACACCCCGCAAAGCGAGCGCGCCATCGGCAATTTGCGCCGGATCTGCGAAACCGAGTTGCAAGATCAATTTGAGATGGAGGTCATCGACGTGCTGGAGCATCCTCAACTAGCGGAAAACGACCGCATCATCGCCACGCCGACGCTGGTCAAGAGCCTGCCGCCGCCCCTACGGCGCGTCATCGGCGATCTGTCCGACAAAGAGCGCGTCTTGCTGGGCTTGGATCTCAAGTCGCTGCCCTGATCAAAGCCGAAGGAATACCGACCATGTCCGCCAACCCCATCCAGAGCGCCATCCGCAAACTGACCACTGGCATTCCCGGCCTCGACGCGATCGCCAAGGGCGGGCTGCCCGAGGGGCGCACGACGCTACTCGCCGGTTCCGCCGGCAGCGCCAAGACCGTATTCGCCGTCCAGTTTCTCGCCGAGGGCATCCGCCAGTTCGGCCAGCACGGCGTGTTCGTCACCTTCGAGGAAGCGCCGGCCGACATCCGCCGCAACATGGCCACACTGGGTTGGGACATCGCCGCCTGGGAAGCCGAGGGCCGCTGGACCTTCGTCGATGCCTCGCCGCTGCCCGGCGAGGACGAGATCGTCGCCGGCGAATACGATCTCGGCGCGCTGCTGGCTCGCATCGAAGCCGCGGTCAACCGGGTCGGCGCGCGGCGGCTGGCGATGGATTCGCTGGGTTCCCTGTTCGGCCACTTCAATAACCACGCCCTGATCCGCAGCGAGCTGTTCCGCATCGCGGCGGCGCTCAAGCTGATGAAAATCACCGCGATCATGACCGCCGAGCGTTCCGAGGAGTACGGCGACATCAGCCGCTACGGCGTGGAGGAATTCGTGGTCGATAACGTCATGATCCTGCGCAACGTGCTGGACGGCGAAAAACGGCGGCGGACCCTGGAACTGCTCAAGTTTCGCGGCACCGAGCATCAGAAGGGCGAATACCCCTTCACCGTGCTCCCCGGCCAGGGTATCGTGGTCATCCCGCTGTCGGCCATCGAACTCAAGCAGCGCTCCTCCAACACCCGCATCACTTCCGGCAGCCGCGAACTGGACGCCATGTGCGGCGGCGGCTTTTTCCGCGATTCGATCATTCTGGTGTCCGGCGCCACCGGTTGCGGCAAGACGCTGATCTCCACCGAATTCATCGCCGGCGGCGCGGCCGGCGGCGAACGGTGCCTGTTTCTGGCCTTCGAGGAAAGCCGGGATCAGTTGTCGCGCAACGCCGCCGGTTGGGGCAAGAACTTCGAGGATCTGGAATCCCGGGGCATGCTCAAGGTCATCGCGGTCTACCCGGAAACCATGGGACTCGAAGACCATCTGATCGCCATCAAATCCGCCATCGACGAATTTCAACCGAGCCGCGTGGCGGTGGACAGCCTGTCGGCGCTGGAGCGGGTCTCCACCGTCAAGGGCTACCGCGAATTCGTGATCGGCCTGACCTCATTCATCAAGCACCGCGAAATCGCCGGTCTGTTCACCGCCACCACCGCCCGGCTGATCGGCGGCGAATCGATTACCGAGGCCCATATCTCCACCATCACCGACTCCATCATCCTGCTGCGCTACGTGGAAATGTTCGGGGAAATCACCCGGGGCATCACCGTGCTGAAGATGCGCGGCTCGGCCCACGACAAGGAAATCCGCGAGTTTTCCATCGACGCCAGCGGCATGCACATCGGCCAGTCCTTCCGCAACGTCACCGGCATCCTCTCGGGCCATCCGCGCCATGTGGAGCCGCACGAAATCAAGCGGCTGGACACGCTGTTCGCCAACCACGACGAGGAGTGAGCAACAACCGGCTCCTCACCGGCCGGCGCGTCGGTTTCGGGCTGGCGCTGCCGATCGCCATCGCTTGCGCGTTCCTGGCGCTGGATCGTTGGCGGCCACCGCCGGTCGAACGCGCCGGGCGCGTGTCGATCCGGGTGCTGGATTCCGGCGATCGCCTTCTGCGCGCCTTCGCCGCGCCGCCGGGCGTGTGGCGACTGCCGGCGCGGCCGCAAGACGTGGACCCGCTGTATCTCGCCATGCTCACGGCCTACGAAGACCAGCGCTTTACCACCCATTTCGGCATCGATCCGCTGGCGGTGGGGCGGGCGCTGGGGCAATGGCTGCGCCACGGCCGGGTGGTGTCGGGCGCCTCGACCCTGACCATGCAGGCCGCCCGCCTGTTGGAGCCGCACCGGCGCGATCTGCCCGGCAAGCTGGGTGAGATGCTGCGCGCCCTGCAACTGGAACACCGTTATTCCAAGGATGAAATTCTCGGTTTCTACCTGACCCTGGCGCCCTACGGCGGCAATCTGGAAGGGATACGCGCCGCCGCCCTGGCCTGGTTCGGCAAGGAGCCGGTTCGGCTGACGGCGGCGGAAGCGGCGCTGCTGGTGGTGTTGCCGCAGGCTCCCTCGCGGTTGCGGCCGGATCGCTATCCCGCGCGGGCGCGGGCGGCGCGCGACAAGGTTTTGGCGCGCATGGGCCAACTCGGCGTGCTGACCCCGCGCCAGGTGGAAGAATCCCGCGAGGAACCGGTTCCCCAGCGCCGGCGGTTCCTGCCCTTTCTGGCGCCGCATCTGGCCGAGCGGCTGCGCGCGGCGCAACCGGACGCGCCGGCGGCGCGCACCTTCATCGACCGAAATTTGCAACAAACCCTGGAAACGCTGGCTCATCGGCGGCAGAGTGCGCTGGAATCGGCCAGCAGCATCGCGCTGCTGGTGGTGGCCAACCGCGACCGGCGGGTGCTGGCCTATGTCGGCGCCAGCGATTTTTTCGACCCGCGCCGCGCCGGGCAGGTGGACATGACGCGGGCGGTGCGCTCGCCGGGCTCGACCTTGAAGCCGCTGGTGTACGGGCTGGGTTTCGACGATCTGCTGATCCATCCCGAAACCCTGATCGAAGACGCGCCGACCCGCTTCGGCGATTACAGCCCTAGCAACTTCCGCCATACCTATGCCGGGCAGGTGTCGGTGCGCGAAGCGCTGCAACAATCGCTGAACATTCCGGCGGTGGCAGTGCTGGAACAGGTCGGGCCAGCGCGGGTGGCGACGCGGCTGCGCGAGGTCGGCCTGCCGCTGCATTGGAACGCGGCCCATTCCCGGCCGGGTCTGCCGCTGGTGCTGGGCGGGGTCGGCATGACCCTGGAGGAGCTGGTGACGCTGTACGCCGGCATCGCCAGCGGCGGCCGGATCGCGCCCTTGCGTTTCTCCCCCGCCGATCCCATCGTAGCGGGCCGGGAACTGTTGACGACGACCGCCTGCTGGTATCTGAACGACATCCTGCGCGGCTCGCCGACGCCGCAAAACGCGACTCCGCCGGGCAGCGCCGCCCGGCCGCGCTTCATTGCTCACAAGACCGGCACCTCCTACGGTTTCCGCGACGCCTGGGCGCTGGGCTTCGACGCCGACTACACCGTTGGGGTCTGGGTCGGCCGGCCGGACGGTTCGCCCAGCCCCGGCCACTACGGCCGCAATACCGCCGCGCCGCTGCTGTTGCGGGTGTTCGATCTGCTGCCGGAGCCGAAGACCTCGCCCGCGCCGCCGCCCGCCACCGTGCTGCGGGTGGTCGGCCGCGAACAATTGCCGGAACGCCTGCGCTATTTTCGCACCCGGCCAGCGCGAGAAACGGCCAGCGCGCCACCGCTCGGCATCGGCTTCCCGGTGGCGGGAACCACGGTGGAATTGCCGGCGCAAGATGGCCGGCTGGCCGAACTGCCGCTGACCGCGACCGGCGGGGTCCGACCGTTGCGCTGGCTGGTGAACGGCCGGCCGTTGTCGGCGGACCCGTGGCGGCGGAATGCGTTCTGGCCGCCGGACGGCGAGGGGCTGGCGCGAATCACCGTGCTGGATCAGGCGGGGCAGGCCGCCAGCGCCGAGGTATGGATCAGTCGGGCCGCAAGGGAATAGCGACTTTCCTTTTTTTCCGGGTTGTTCCGGGGTATGAAAGCCTGGGTTTTGCGCCTACGGCGCCGTCTTGGGCGGCTTGTCGCCCCAGGGCATCATCGCCACCGCCGAAACCGAGTTCTTGGGCGACCCTTCCACCAGCTTGTCGCTGTAGACCAGATACACCAGGGTGTTGCGCGGCTGGTCGAGGAAGCGCACCACCCGCATTTTCTTGAACAGCAGCGAACGGCGCTCGGTGAACACTTCCTCCCCGTTCTTGAATTTCTCCTTGACGTGGATCGGCCCGGTCTGGCGGCAGGCCAGCGAGGCGTCGGAGGTGTCCTCGGCCAACCCCAGCCCGCCCTTGATGCCGCCGGTCTGGGAGCGGCTGACGTAACAGGTCACGCCGTCGATCTTCGGGTCATCGAAGGCTTCGATCACGATTTTGTGATTTGGCCCCAGCCACTGGAAGGCGGTGTCCACGCTGCCGATTTCATCGGCGTGGGCCAGCGGCGCCATGGCCAGAACCCCGCCGAGCCAACCGCTCAGCCAATGAGTTTTCATCGTGCGATTCATCCGCGGTTTCTCCGTTGCTTGACCGTATCCGGGAGGATAGCGCAACTCGCTACCGGACTCAGCCTCGGCGAACCGAAGCGTCGCGGGTGCGCCCAACCCTCAAGAGCCGGCCGTTCAATCGGTCCGAGAAACCATCCCGCCCAATTTCGAGTCCATTTAACGCGGGTTAACATCCTGTGAAATTTATTGGATGATCGGCCGGCTACCCCCCCCCACTCTCCTCAGGAGGATCTGGCAATGCGTATCGGCGTCCCCAAAGAAATCAAGGTTCACGAATACCGGGTCGGCCTCACGCCAGACAGCGTGCGGGAATTCACCGCCCACGGCCATCGCGTGCTGGTGGAAACCCACGCCGGCGCCGGCATCGGCAGTTCGGACGACGACTATCGCGCCGCCGGCGCCGAGATCGCGGCCACATCCGCCGAAATCCTTGCCCAGGCCGAGATGATCGTGAAGGTGAAGGAACCGCAGGCGACGGAGCGCCGGATGTTGCGCCCAGGGCAGATCCTGTTCACCTATCTGCATCTGGCTCCCGATCCGGACCAGACCCGGGATTTGGTCGACAGCGGCGCGATCTGCATCGCCTACGAAACCGTGACCGACGGCCATGGCGGGCTGCCGCTGCTGGCGCCGATGTCGCAGGTGGCCGGGCGGCTGTCGATTCAGGCCGGCGCCTCGGCGCTGGAGCGGGCCAAGGGCGGACGCGGCATTCTCCTGGGCGGAGTTCCCGGCGTGGCCCCGGCCAGAGTGGTGGTGATCGGCGGCGGCGTGGTCGGCGAGAACGCCATTTACATGGCCCTCGGCATGGCCGCCGACGTGACCGTGCTCGATCGTGACGTGAATGTGCTGGCGCGCTTGGCGCAACGCTTCGGCGCGGCGCTCAAGACCGTCTACTCCACCCGCTCCGCGCTTGAAGAGTACGTGCTGCAAGCCGATTTGGTCATTGGGGGGGTGCTGGTGGCCGGCGCCGAGGCGCCCAAGCTGGTGACCCGCGACATGGTGCGGCGGATGAAGCCGGGTTCGGTGCTGGTGGATGTCGCCATCGACCAGGGCGGTTGCTTCGAGACCTCGCATCCGACCACCCACGCCGAGCCGACCTATGTGATGGATGGCGTGGTGCATTACTGCGTCGCCAACATGCCGGGGGCGGTGCCCAACACCTCCACCTACGCCCTCAACAACGTCACCCTGCCCTACGCCCTGGCGCTGGCCGACAAAGGGTACAAAAAGGCGCTGCTGGACAATCCCAATTTCCTGGAAGGGCTCAACGTCTGCCAAGGCAAGGTCACCTATAAGGCGGTGGCCGACGACCTCGGCTACGAGTACGTCGAACCCCGCGCGGCGCTCGCCGGATGAAGGAAGACGGGCGGGGGTTTACTGATACTCCCGCCAGTACTCCGGTTGCGGATCGCGGCAGCCGTGGGTGAGGTGCTGGTAGCGGTTGATGAACACGTCCTGCCGGATGGCCTGACCTTCCTGGGCGATGGCCAGGTTTTCCCGCTGGGTTTCCTCGACGTAGTAGAACAGTGACCGCTTCAGCTTGCACAGCAGACTGTTATCGAGGTGGTAACCGAGTTCGCCCAAGGCGTGTTCGATGGATTGCAGGGTAACCCGCCGCAGATCGTAAACCACGATCAGGGCGTGCGGCGACAGGTACTGGACGGCATGGACGCCGGCCACCCCTCGCAGCCAGGCCGCCGCCGAGCCCGCCTGATCGGGATCTTCATGAAGACGGCAGAATTGAATGGTGCGGTGCTTGTACAGCTCTTCGGTGTCGGCGTGCATGACGCTTTCCCTCCACGGCTGCCGGATCGCTGCGGGGCATATCAATATAACAACCGTAGCCGCTGGCGCACGCCGTTTCAAGCCGGCCAGCGCCCGGCGCTGGTCCGGCTGAGGCCGGCGACGTCCCGGTGATCGCTCACGTCCACAAAGCCGCGTTCCCGCAGTAGCGCCGGCACCGCCTCGCCCTGATCGTAACCGTGTTCCAGCAGCAGCCAGCCGCCGCTCCGCAGACAAGCCGGTGCGTGCGCGACGATCAACCGCAAGGCGTCCAACCCGTCCTCGCCCGCCACCAGCGCTTCCGTCGGCTCGAAGCGCAAATCGCCCCGCCGCCAACAAGCATCGATGGCGGCGACGTAGGGCGGATTGGAAGCCATCAACTCGAAGCGCTCGCCGGCCAGCGGCGCGCACCAGTCCCCTTCGCGGAATTCGACGCTGGGGAGGTTCAGCCGCCGGGCGTTGCGCCGGGCCACGGCCAGGGCCGCCGGGCTGCGGTCGGTGGCGACGACGCGCGCGGTCGGCCGCTCCGCCGCCAGGGCCAGCGCGACCGCGCCGCTGCCGGTGCCCAAATCGGCGATCGCGAGCGGCCGACCGGCCGGCAAGCGCTCCAGCGCCAGTTCCACCAGCAATTCGGTTTCCGGGCGGGGAATCAACGTATCCGGCGTGACTTCCAGCTCCAGCGACCAGAATTCGCGCCGGCCAAGCAGATAAGCGATCGGCTCGCCCGCGCGACGCCGGTCCAGCCAAGCGACGAAACGGGCTGTCCGTTCCGGTTCCGGCACCCGCTCCGGCCACGCATGAAGGTAGCCGCGGGGTCGCTCCAACGCCGCCGCCAGCAGCAATTCGGCCTCCAGTCGCGGGGTCTCGCCGGTTGCGGCCAGCCGCTGGGTGGCTTGATCCAGCAAATCGCGGAGGGTCGCGGCGCTCACTCGGCCAGCGCCGCCAGCAAATCGGCCTGATACTCGTTGATCAATGGATCGATCACCGGATCGAGGCTCCCCGCCAGCACCTCGCCAAGCTTGTAAAGGGTCAGGTTGATGCGATGGTCGGTCACCCGCCCCTGCGGGAAATTGTAGGTGCGGATGCGCTCGGAACGGTCGCCGCTGCCGACCAGCAGCTTGCGGGTCCGCGCTTGGGCGCTGGTCTGTTTTTCCCGCTCGGCCGCCAGCAATTTGGCCTGCAACAGAGACATCGCCCGCGAGCGGTTCTTGTGCTGGGAGCGTTCGTCCTGACATTCCACCACGATCCCGCTCGGCAGGTGCGTGATGCGGATGGCCGAATCGGTCTTGTTGACATGCTGGCCGCCCGCCCCGGACGCGCGGTAGGTGTCGATGCGCAGCTCGTTGGAGTTGATCTCGATCTGTTCGACCTCCGCCAGTTCCGGCAGCACCGCCACGGTGGCGGCGGAGGTGTGGATGCGGCCCTGCGCCTCGGTGGCCGGCACTCGCTGCACCCGGTGCGCGCCGGATTCGAACTTGAGCCGCGAATAGGCGCCCTGGCCGATGACGCGGGTGATCGCCTCCTTGTAGCCGCCGTGCTCGCCCGAATTCTCGCTGAGGATTTCCAGCGCCCAACCGCGCAGTTCGGCGTAGCGGGCGTACATGCGCAACAGATCGCCGGCGAACAGCGCCGCTTCGTCGCCGCCGGTGCCGGCGCGGATTTCCAGGAACACGTTGCCGGCGTCGTGCGGGTCGCGCGGCAGCAACAGCAGTTGCAGCGCCCGCTCCTGCCCGGCGCGGCGCGCTTCGGCCTCCTGCACTTCCTCCTGGGCCAGGGCGCGCAGTTCGGGGTCGCCGTCCTGGCTCATCTCGCGGGCGCTTTCCAGATCGTCCAGGGTGCGGCGGTAGGCTAGAAACCCGTCGGCCACCGGCGCCAGTTGCGCATATTCCACCGACAGGGCGCGGAAACGGTCGTTGTCGCCGATGATTTCCGGATCGGCCAGCAGCGCGCCGACCTCCTGATGGCGGTCCGTCAGTTGCTCCAGCTTGGCCCGCATGGAAGCGTTCATCGGCAAGGATCTCCATCGCCCAGGCGATACAGGGTTTTGATCAGATTCAGCATGGCGGCGTCGCCTTCGGCGGCGGCGTCGCGCAGGCCGGCGCAGGGCGCGTGAAGAAGCTTGTTGGTCAGGGTGTGGGCCAGAATATCGAGCACGGCAAGCGGATCCTTGCCCTGAGCGAGCTGACGGCGAGCGCGGTCCATCGCTTCGTCGCGGGCGGTTTCGGCCTGCCGGCGCAGGGCGCGAATGCCGGCAACGCTGTCCTGGGCGCGCAACCAGGCCATGAAGTGCTCAACCTGAGTATCGATGATCTCCTCGGCCTGCTGGGCGGCGGCCTGGCGCGAACGCAGATTGTCCTGAATGATATCCTTGAGATCATCCACCGTGTACAGATACACATCGTCCAATTCGGCGACCGCCGGATCGATGTCGCGCGGCACGGCTAAATCGACCATGAATAGTGGCCGGTGGCGGCGCTGTTTCAGGCACTGCCGGACCAGCGCCGCCCCCAACAGCGGATCGGGGCTGGCGGTGGATGCAATGACGATATCGGCCTCGCCCAGATGGGTGGGAATTTCGTCCAGAGCGATGGCGTAACCGGCGAAGGAAGCCGCCAGCGCGTGAGCGCGCTCCAAGGTGCGGTTGGCCACGATCAGTCGCCCGATCCCATTCTCGTGCAGGTGGCGGGCGACCAGCTCGATGGTATCGCCGGCGCCGACCAGCAAGGCAACGCAGCAGGGCAGATCGGCGAAAATCTGCCGGGCCAGGCCGACCGCCGCGAACGCCACCGACACCGGGCTGGCGCCGATGCGGGTATCGGTCCGCACCTGCTTGGCGACCGCGAAGGTGTGTTGAAACAACCGCTCCAGCCGGGCGCCGAGTGTGCCGGCGCCATTGGCGACCCGATAGGCGGCCTTGACTTGACCGAGGATCTGCGGCTCTCCCAGCACCAGCGAATCCAACCCGGAGGCGACCCGCAGGATGTGGCGCACCGCCCGTTGATCGGCATACCGGTAGAGATGGGGCTGCAAATCGGCCGTGCGCAACCTATGATAATCGCCCAGCCATTCCACCACCTGGCGACCGTTCTCGTCCTTCAGGCCGCAGTACACTTCGGTACGGTTGCAGGTCGATAGAATCGCCGCTTCGCGGGCAACACCGCGGTCGAGCAGGTTGCGCAGGGCGGATTGCAACCGCTCGGGCGCGAACGCGACCCGCTCGCGAACGCCGACGGGAGCGGTTTGATGGTTGAGACCGAGGGCCAACAGCGGCATGGACACATTTGATTCGGCTGAAAAACGGTGGGATTCTGCGGGATACAATAGGCGAATGACAAGGTCATAGTTCTTTGATGGATGATCATACGAACGGTTGCGCTCCCTTTTCACGCACCGGCGCGCCGTAGCCTGGAAGCTGGCGCTCCCGTCTTGCGCCAATACCGCTTCGGGCGGTTCTCCGACCACCGAAGCCGAGTGATGGATATACCCGGCGATGAATAGATTGCTTTTGAAAGTCTTGGGCTTGAGCGTCCTGCTGTTGGGTGGCTGCGCGACAGTGGTGGACGCGCAGGCTCCCGCTGCCTCGGAGTACGCGATCCGACCGGCGCTGCAACCCAGCCCCCGCGCCGAACTGATGTACCAGGTGCTACTGGCGGAACTGGCCGGCAAGCGCGACCGTCTCGACGTGGCGCTGACCCACTACCGTCAAGCCGCGGTCGCCAGCAACGATCCCCGGGTGGCCGAACGGGCGGCGATGCTGGCGCTGATCATGAAGGACCATGCCGCCGCCCTGGATCTGGCGCGGCGCTGGCAGACGCTCGACCCCGCCAGCGACCAGGCTCGACAGGCGCTGGCGCTGGCGCTGTTGCGCAACGGGCGAGTGGACGAGGCCGCGGTCCCGCTGGACGCCATCCGCAAGGCCGCCCGCGCCAAGGACAAACAACAGGGTTTCGCCACCGTGGCTTCGCTGCTAAACCAAATGGACGACAAGCAGGCGGCGCTGCGGGTGATGCGGCAACTCCGCGACCGCTACCCGCGCGAGGCCTTCGCCCAATACTACCACGCGATGCTGGCGGCGGTGGCCGGCGAGCGGGAGCAGGCGCTGGCCAGCCTGAAGGAGGCGCTGGCCCACGACCCCAAGCTGATCCCCGCCCACCTGCTGCGCACCCGCATCCTGCTGGATCAAGGAGAAAAGGACGCGGCGCTGGCCGGGCTCGCCAAAGCGGTTCGCGCCATGCCGCGCGACCGTAACTTGCGGATGGATTACGCCCGGCTGCTGGTCGATACCGGCCAGTTGGACAAGGCCCGCCGCGAGTTCGCCATCCTGCTCAACCAGAACCCCAAGGACACCGACTCCGTGTACGCCCTCGGCGTACTGGCGACCGAAACCCGCCAATTCGACCTGGCTGAAAGCTATTTTCTCGACCTGATCAAGCGCAACACCCGCTTGGCCGACGCCTACTTCGAGCTGGGCCGGATCGAGGAGCAGCGTGGCGATTACGCCAAGGCCAACGAGTGGTACGAGCGGGTGACCAGCGACGACCGCTACCTCACCGCCCAGATGCGGATGGGCGCGGTTCTGGCCAAGGCCGGCGATACTACCGCCGTCAACCAGCATTTCGACACGCTACGTCGCAAGGATCCGAAAAACAGCATCAATCTATATCTGGCCGAAGCCGAAGCGCTACGCGAGGGGGAGCGCTATCAGGAAGCGTTCGATACGCTGGATCGAGGACTGGCCCTGCATGCCGACGACAAGGAACTGCTGTACGCCCGGGCGCTGGTGGCCGAGCGACTCGACCGTATTGACGTGCTGGAACGGGATCTGCGCGCCATTCTCGCCAGCGACCCCAAGAACGGCCAGGCGCTCAACGCCCTCGGCTACACTCTGGCGGATCGCACCGACCGCCACCAGGAAGCGCTGGGCTATATCGAGCAGGCGCTGGCCTTGCTGCCCGACGACGCCGCCGTGCTCGACAGCATGGGCTGGGTGCAATACCGGCTGGGCGACAACGTCAAGGCCTTGCAGTACTTGCGACAGGCTTATCAAAAGAATCCGGACGCGGAAATCGCCGCCCATCTCAGTGAAGTGTTGTGGGCCAGCGGCCAGCGCGAGGAAGCCAAAAAACTCTGGCGGGACGCATTGACCAAAACGCCGAACAGCTCGCATTTGCGCAAGCTGCAAGAGCGGTTGGGGTGGTGAAAGCGCCGCGGATGCCGCACGATTTCCGGTGGCGTATGCCGCGAATTCGGGTCATGGCCTTGATGGCGCTGCTGGTCGCCTTGCTGTCTGGCTGCACGGTAGCTCCCCCCTCCTCGCTTACCGCGCCAGATGCCTGGACCACCCGCCAGTCCGTCCTGACTCGATCGACGCGGTGGCACGCCACCGGACGCATCGGCGTGGTCAACGACCAGGACGGCTGGCATGCCAGTTTCCAGTGGGCGCAGCAGGACAACGGCTACCGCATCGATCTGATCGGTCCGCTCGGCCAGGGCCGGGTTTCGATCGAGGGGGACAATCGGGCGGTGCGCATTCAGACCCAGGACGGCCAGAACCGGACCGCGCCCGATCCCGACACCCTCCTGGAACAGACCATCGGCACGCGCCTGCCGGTGACCGGCCTGCGCTACTGGGCGCGCGGTCTGCCGGCGCCGGGTCCGACCAGCCTCCTGCAAACCGATGCCGCCGGCCGCTTGACCCGGTTGGAACAGAACGGCTGGGTGATCGAGTATCCCGCCTATGTCCCCACGTCCATCCCGAATCTCGACCTGCCCGAGCGCATCATGGCCCGGCGACAGGATCTCAGCGTCAAGCTGGTGATCGAACAATGGACGCTCTAGCGCCCCACCCCGCCGCTTGGCCCGCCCCCGCCAAACTCAATCTCATGCTGCGCATCGTGGGCCGGCGCGCCGATGGCTACCACCTGCTGCAAACGGTGTTTCAGTTCCTCGATTACGGCGACTGGCTGTGGTTCGAACCCCGCGACGACGGCCTGATTCAGCGCCACGGCGAGGTGTCCGGGGTATCCGCCGATCTCGATTTGACGGTGCGCGCCGCCCGCCTGCTGCAACAGGCGACCGGCATCGGCCGGGGCGCGCGCATCCGCATCGACAAGCGCTTGCCGATGGGCGGCGGCCTGGGCGGCGGCAGTTCCGACGCCGCCACCACGCTGGTCGCGCTCAACCACTACTGGCGAACCGGATTGACGCTGGCGGAACTGGCCGAACTCGGCCTGCGGCTGGGCGCCGATGTGCCGGTGTTCGTGCAGGGTCGGGCGGCCTGGGCGGAAGGCGTGGGCGAACGGCTGACCTTTCTGGATCTGGACGAACCCTGGTTCGTGGTGCTGACTCCGGCCTGTCACGTCGCCACGGGCACGGTGTTCGGCGATTCGGAATTGACAAGAAACTCATCGCTGATCACAATAACCGACTTCATGATGGGTACTGGCGGCAACGATTGCGAGGCGGTGGTTTACCGCCGCTACCCGGAAGTCGCCACCGCCGCCGCCTGGCTGGCGCGGCACGGGCCGGCGCGCTTGACCGGCACCGGCGCATGCGTATTCGCCGCCTTTTCGAGCGCCGGCCACGCCCGGCGCGTGCTGGACCGGCTGCCACCGGGTTGGAAGGGGTTCGTCGCCCGCGGTTGCAATCGTTCGCCGCTGCACGAGCGGCTGGCGCGGGAATGCGTGGCGCCCGCCTGAAGCACCTGCGATTTCTTGGGCCGTCGCCAAGCGGTAAGGCACCGGATTTTGGATCCGGCATTCCCAGGTTCGAATCCTGGCGGCCCAGCCATCCACCACAGAGACCGACAACGGGGGGTTGCGTCGTGTACGAAGGTCGAATGATGGTATTCGCCGGCAACGCCCACCCGCAACTGGCCCGCGATATCGTCGGTCATCTCCAACTGCCCCTCGGTCAAGCAGTCGTCGGCCGCTTCAGCGACGGCGAGGTCATGATCGAACTGATGGAGAACGTGCGCGGCAAGGATGTCTTCATCGTCCAACCCACCTGCTATCCGACCAACGACAACATCATGGAGCTGCTGGTGATGGCCGACGCCCTGCGGCGCTCCTCGGCGGTGCGGGTCACGGCGGTTATCCCCTATTTCGGCTATTCGCGGCAGGATCGCCGCCCGCGCTCGGCGCGAGTGCCGATTTCCGCCAAGGTGGTCGCCAACATGATCACCAGCGTCGGCGTGGACCGGGTGCTGACGGTCGATCTGCACGCCGACCAGATTCAAGGCTTTTTCGACATTCCGGTTGACAACGTCTACGCCACGTCGATCGTGTTGAGCGACATCCGCGCGCAGAACCTCGGCGACGATCTGATGGTGGTGTCGCCGGATGTGGGCGGCGTGGTGCGCGCCCGCGCCCTGGCCAAGCGCTTGGACGACTCGGATCTGGCGATCATCGATAAACGCCGGCCGGCGCCCAATCAGACCCAGGTGATGCATGTGATCGGCGATGTGGAGGGACAACACTGCATCGTGGTCGACGACATGGTGGATACCGCCGGCACGCTGTGCCAAGCCGCTCTGGCGCTAAAGGAATGGGGCGCCGCCTCGGTGCGCGCCTACTGTACCCACGCCGTGCTGTCCGGCCCCGCGATCGATAATCTCCGCGGTTCGGCGCTGGATGAACTGGTGGTGACCGATACCATCCCGCTGCGTCCCGAGGCGATCGCCTGCCCGAATATCCGTCAGATCGGCGTGGCCGGCCTGCTGGCCGAAACCATGCGCCGCATCCACCTTGAGGAATCGGTCAGTTCGCTGTTTTAAATGCCGTCCCCGCCCGTCGAACGGGCGGTCAATCCAAGCGGTGCGCCTGGTCGCGGGCGCGCCGTGTTTTTTTACCACTGGAGCACAATCCGATGAGTACCACGTTCGAACTGAAAGCCGATCCGCGCGGCAAATTGGGCAAAGGTGCGAGCCGCCGCCTGCGCCGCGCCGGCAAGGTGCCGGCCATTTTGTACGGCGGCGGGCAAGATCCGATGCCGCTGTTGCTGGATCAACTGGATCTGATGAATCATTTCAAGAACGAGGCGATCTATTCGCATGTGCTCACCCTGAATCTGGGCGACCACACCGAGCAGGCCGTGTTGCGCGACATCCAGCGCCACCCCTTCAAGCCGACCTTTCTGCACTTGGATTTTCTGCGGGTGCGGGCCGACCGCAAGCTGCGCGCGCATGTACCGCTCCATTTCACCAATGAAACCACCGCGCGCGGCGTCAAGCTGCAGGGCGGCATGATCAGCCGCGCGCTGATCGAAATCGAAATCGAATGCCTGCCCAGCGACCTGCCGGAATTCATCGAAATCGACGTGGCCGACCTGGAACTGGGCGATAGCGTTCGTCTGTCCGAGATCAAACTGCCAGCCGGGGTGGCGCTGACCAGCCATATCGACCCAGGCTCCGAGTCGGACGTGCTCGTGGTCAGCATTCACCACGCTCACAGTGGCGGCGAAGAAGAAGCCACTGGCGACGAACCGGCGGCCGACTAAGGCCGACCCCGACTTTCCCAGGCAGGCGAAATCATGTCGGAACCGGCGCCGGCGCCGCAACTGCTGGTGGGGTTGGGCAACCCTGGCCCCCAGTACGCCGGCACCCGCCATAACGCCGGCTTCTGGCTGGCGGACGAACTGGCTCGCCAGCACGGCGGCCAGTTTCGCCCCGATGCGAAATACCACGGCGAAACCTGTCGGATTGCGCTGGACGGACAGGATCTGTGGCTACTGAAGCCGATGACCTTCATGAACCGCAGCGGGCAGGCGGTCGCGGCGCTGGGGCGCTTCCATCGAATTCCACCGGCGGCGATCCTGGTCGCGCACGACGATCTGGATCTGCCACCGGGCACGGTGCGGCTGAAGCAGGCCGGTGGACACGGCGGTCACAACGGCCTGCGCGACTTGATCGCCCATCTGGGCGGCAACGGTTTCGCGCGGGTGCGGCTGGGCATCGGCCATCCCGGCGACAGTCGCGAGGTGCTCGACTATGTACTGCGTCGCCCCCCGCATTCCGAGCAGACACTGATCGAACAGGCCATCCTCGATACGCTGCGCGAACTGCCGCGCATCCTGACCGGCCAGTGGCAAAGGGCCGTGCAAGCCCTGCACGGGCGACGGATCGAACCGCTACCTGCTCCGGTTCCAGCCAGGCCCGCCGCGAAGCCGTGAAGCCCAAAACCGCGGGTTGGGCCACGACCCGGATTCATGGCGGCTCAGCCGGAGACAGCGAGCGTAACAATCGCTCGACAAAATTCAGCAGCGCCGCCAGCGCGCCGCGATGGCGTTCCACCACCGCCCGGCCGCGCTGACCGGCGACCTGGCGCAGTTCCGGATCGGCCAGCAGCCGGTCAACCGCCGCCGCCAACCCGCCGGCGTCCGCCACTCGCCAAGCCGCTTCCGCCTTCAGCAAGCGTTCACCCGCCTCGGTGAAATTGAACATGTGCGGACCGAACAGCACCGGCAGCCCCAGCAGCGCCGGTTCCAGCACGTTATGACCGCCGGTGGCGACCAGGCTGCCGCCGACGAAGGTCAGATCGGCGGCGGCATAGAACAGCAATAATTCTCCCATGCTGTCGCCGAGAAACACGGCGGTGTCCGGCGTGCAGGCGTTCCCGCCGCCGCGCCGAGTCACGGAAAATCCCCGCTGGCGACACAGCGCCGCCACGCTGTCGAAACGTTCCGGGTGGCGCGGCACCAACAGCAGCAGCAAGGCCGGCCAGCGGGCGCGCAACCGGGCGAACGCATCCAGGATCGGCTCGTCTTCGCCGGCATGGGTGCTGGCGGCGATCCAGACCGGCCGCTGCTCTCCCAGCACATCCCGCCGCAGCCGTCGTCCCTGTTCGGGCAGTTCGGCCGGCAGCGCCAGATCATATTTGAGATTGCCGGCCACCTCGACCCATGACGCGCCCAGCGCGCGGAAACGGGCGGCGTCGGCATCGGCCTGGGCGGCGATCAGCGTCACATCCCGCAGCATGGCGGCGGTCAGCCCGCGAATCCGGCCGTAACCGCGCGCCGAGCGTTCCGACAGCCGGGCATTCGCCAAGAGCACCGGGATGCCGGTCGTCGCGCATTGCCGCAGCAGGTTCGGCCACAACTCGGTTTCCATGATCACCGCCAGCCTGGGCCGGACGCGCCGCAAGAAGCGCCGCGCCGCGCCAGGCAGATCGTAGGGCGCGTAGACGTGATGCACCCGTTCGCCCAGCGCTTCGCGGACTTGGCGGGAACCGGTCAGCGTGGTGGTGGTCACCAGCAGCGGCAGATTGGGATAACGATCCAGCAACGCACGGATCAGCGGCAGGGCGGCGCGAGTCTCGCCCACCGACACGGCGTGAACCCACAAGCCGTCGGGTGACAGCGTTGGGACGAAGCCCAGCCGCTCCCGCCAGCGCTGGCGATGTCCAATATCCCGACGACCACGCCAGTACAGCCGCAGCAGCGCCAACGGCAGCATCAAATAGAGCAGGCCGGTATAGATCGGGCGCATGGGATTGGGCACACTGCCTCCCTATCCTCCGACTTCCGATGCGGGCGCCTCCCGGACCCACATCAGGGTCGCGCCGATCACCGCCGCCGGCATGGCCAGAAAATTCAGCACCGGAATCAGGGTCAGCAACAGGGTCATGCCACCGAAGCTCAAGGTTCGCGGCCAGTGCTTGCGCAGCAGCCGGCGCTGGTCCCGGAACGACAAACCGCGATTGCCGAGCGGATAGTCGGAATACTCCAAGGCGAGCATCCAGGCGCTGAACAAAGCCCAGAGCACCGGCGCGGCCACGTTGATCACCGGCACGAAAAACAGCACCAGCAGCGGAATCGCCCAACCGATGAAGTACAGCAACTTGTTGAGTTCCCCCAGCGGACTCAGCATCAGTTCTTTCCAGGTCAATCCAGCCGTTGGTCGGTCTGCGCCCGCCGGGTTGACCATTTTTTCGACCCGTTCGGCCAGCAAGCCGTTGAACGGCGCGGCGATCACGTTGGCCACCACCGAGAAGGTGTAAAACACCACCACCAGCGCGGTCAAGACGAACAGCGGCCACAACAGCCAGTGCAGCCAGCCCAACCAGTCCGGCAGCCAACCGGTCACGGCCCGGTCGAGCCGTTCGAACTGGCCGGCGCTCCACCAGATGCCGGCGCCGAACAAAAGGGTGTTGATCAGCAGCGGAACCGCCACGAAACCACGCAAGCCGCTCTTGGGCAACCAGCGCAAGCCGGTCAATACGTAGCTTGCACCGTTGATCGGGGAAGCACTCATCGTACTGGAAACCCTCATGGCAAGTGCCGGCATTCGTTTCAATGCGCGGCGATCTACGTTACTATTTCTCTCCAATCAGACGCCGCCACCCCAGGCGCGCGGCGTCGCATTATAAGACTTGTCGCCGCGGTTCCGACCGTCAGTTCACCCATCCGGTCACTCGTTCCGGTTGTCCCGCGGCCATTGCGCCCCCACGGAGCATGGCAATTCACAGCGCTCGAGAAAACCCGGCGGCCGCCGGTTACCGTTCAGGCCCGCGTTTTCGTCCCTCCCGACGGTGGCGTCCGTCGATTTTCGTTTGCCCGTTTCCCTCTCGCCGTCCGCTGACTCTTCGAGCGCGCGTTTCCGCGATCAGGCCGCCAACGATACCCTCCGCTCCCGATCCGCGCCGCGGTTTCGGGGCTTTTCAAGCGACACTCGTGTCATCACCCACCCCTGAAGGAGTACAAACATGAAACAACCCGTCCGCGTCGTCATCACCGGTGCTGCTGGCAACATCGGTTATGCCATGGCCTTCCGGATTGCTTCGGGCAGCATGCTCGGTCCCGATCAGCCGGTGATCCTGCAGTTGCTGGAAATTACCCCGGCGCTGCAAGCCTTGCAGGGCGTGGTGATGGAGCTGAACGACTGCGCCTTCCCGCTGCTGGCCGGCGTGGTCGCCACCGACGACCTGAAAACCGCTTTCTCCGGCGCCAACCATGCCATGCTGGTCGGCGCCCGCCCGCGCGGCCCCGGCATGGAGCGCAAGGATCTGCTGACCGCCAACGGCGCCATTTTTGGGCCGCAGGGCAAGGCGCTGAACGACCATGCCGCCCGCGACGTCAAGGTGCTGGTGGTCGGCAATCCGGCCAACACCAACGCCCTGATCGCCGCCAGCAGCGCGCCCGATCTGAGCCCGCGTCAGTTCCATGCCATGACCCGGCTGGATCACAACCGCGCCCTGAGCCAATTGGCTGAAAAAACCGGTTGCCACGTCAACGACATCAAGAAGATGACGATCTGGGGCAACCACTCCGCGACTCAATATCCCGACATCAGCCAATGCACTGTCAAGGGGCAGGCGGCGGCTGCGCTGGTCGAGCAGGGCTGGTATCGCGAGACCTTTATCCCCACCGTGCAGCAACGCGGCGCGGCGATCATCAAGGCGCGCGGCGCATCGTCGGCCGCCTCCGCCGCCTCTTCGGCCATCGACCACATGCGCGACTGGGCGTTGGGCACCTCCGAGGGCGACTGGGTCAGCATGGCGGTACCCGCCGACGGTTCCTACGGCATCGGCGAGGGCGTGATCTACTCTTACCCCTGCGTCTGCAAGAATGGTGACTACGAGATCGTGCAGGGCCTGCCGATCGACGAGTTCAGCCGCGGCAAGATGGACGCTACCGACAAGGAATTGCGCGAGGAACGCGCCAGCATTGAAGATCTATTGAAGTAAGCAGCGGTTCCCTTCCCCCCTCGGGGGGAAGGGTAGGGAGTCGAGCGGTTACGACAGGAAATTTCCAAGTAAGCAACTACACTAATTGCCGCCGACCAACATAAACGTCGCGTTTCCAAACCATCGAAGTTGAAGGATACCCAAGCATGAATTACGAAGAATTCCATCGCCGGTCCATCGACGACCCCGAGGGCTTCTGGGGCGAACAAGCCCAGTTGATCCACTGGAACAAGCCGCCGCAAAAAGTTCGGGATTACAGCAACCCACCGTTTTGCAAGTGGTTTGTCGGCGGCGAGACCAACCTGTGCTACAACGCCGTGGACCGGCACCTGGCCGATCGCGCCGATCAGAATGCATTGATCTACATCTCGACCGAAACCAACGAGACGGTCATCTACAGCTACGCCGAGTTGCATCGCGAAGTGAACCGCTTCGCCGCCGTGCTGCAATCGCTGGGGGTGGGCAAGGGCGACCGGGTCATCATTTACATGCCGATGATCGCCGAAGCCCTGTTCTCCATTCTGGCCTGCGCCCGGATCGGCGCCGTTCATTCGGTGGTGTTCGGCGGGTTCGCCGCCTACAACCTGGCGGTGCGCATCGACGACGCCAAACCCAAAGTCATGGTCACCTCCGACGCCGGCATGCGCAACGGCAAGGCGGTGCCCTACAAGCACTTGGTCGACGAGTCCTGCAATCTGGCCAAGTTCCCGCCGGAAAAAGTGGTGATGTGCAACCGGGGCCTGGACAAGGGCCTGACGCTCGTCGAAGGCCGCGACGTCGATTACGCCACGCTGCGCGCCCAACACATGGACGCCGAGGTGCCGATCACCTGGCTGGAATCGAACGAACCCAGCTACATCCTCTACACCTCCGGCACCACCGGCATTCCCAAGGGCGTGCAGCGCGATGTCGGCGGCTACGCGGTGGCGCTGGCTTCGACCATGAAGCACCTCTACCACATCAATCCCGGCGAGACCATGTTCGCCACCTCCGACATCGGCTGGGTGGTGGGGCATTCCTATATCGTCTACGGTCCGCTGATCAACGGCTCGCCGACCATCTTCTACGAGGGGATGCCGACCCGACCGGATCCCAGCATCTGGTGGAAGATCGTCAACGAATACCAAGTGCGCACCATGTTCTCGTCGCCGACCGCGGTACGGGTGCTGAAAGGTCAGGATCAGAAGTACATGACCATGCACGACGTGTCTTGCCTGCGCTATCTGTTCCTGGCCGGCGAGCCGCTGGACGAGCCGACCTCGCGCTGGATCACCGACGCACTGAAGATTCCGGTCATCGACCATTACTGGCAGACCGAGACCGGCTGGCCGATGCTGTCCTACCTGCCAGGCGTGGACCTGAAGCCGAACCGTTTCGGTTCGCCAGGGTTCCCGGTGTACGGCTACAACATCCGGGTGATCAACGAAGGCACCGGCGAGGAAGTGCCCCGTGGCGAAAAGGGCGTCTTGGTGGTCGAGCCGCCTTTACCGCCGGGCTGCCTGAGCACGGTGTGGGGCGACGACAAGCGCTTCGTGCAGAGCTATTTCTCCAGCTTCAAGGACTTGCTCTACACCTCCTCCGACTGGGCGGTGCGCGACGAGGATGGCTACTTCTTCATCCTGGGCCGCACCGACGATGTGATCAACGTCGCCGGCCATCGCTTGGGCACCCGAGAAATCGAGGAAGCGATTCAGTCCCATGCGGCGGTGGCCGAAGTGGCGGTGATCGGCGTGGCCGACAAGGTCAAGGGCCAAGTACCAGTGGGCTTCTGCCGGCTGAAGGATCCGACGCAGCTCGACGCGGCGGGCGCCACCGAGAAGATGGAGAAGGAAATCATCGCCAAGGTGCAGGAACTGCTGGGGGCGGTGGCCAAACCCCATGCCGTTCACTTTGTCAGCGCGCTGCCGAAAACCCGTTCCGGCAAACTGCTGCGACGCTCGATTCAAGCACTGGCCGAAGGGCGCGACCCCGGCGATCTGTCTACCCTGGACGATCCGAACTCGCTGGAAGAAGTGCGCCGGGCCATCGGGCAACATTGAACCGGCGTTGACGGTTTCCCTTGGGCTTGGAGGTTTCGTACAGCCCCTGGCCAGCCAACCGTTACAAAACAGTCCTTACCCCTCCCCAACCCTCTCCCGCGTGCGGGAGAGGGTTTTTCGCACCCGTTTCCAAATCGAGAGCCTGGGAAAAAGGTCATTCCCTTTAGTCAGTTACCCACGTTTGGAGCGCTACCTAACGGATCTTCCCGGTTGAAACGCAGGGGCGCGGCGAATTTGGCCGTCAGGTCAGGGCCAACGTGAGATTCACTCGGGCGGCGAACGACGGGCGTATTCACAAGAGTTGCTTGGCTTGCTCGCGCAGGATGAACTTTTGCATCTTGCCGGTGGAGGTTTTGGGCAACGGACCGAACACCACGGTCCTGGGCGCCTTGAACCGCGCCAGTTGGCCACGGCAAAACTCGATGATCTCCTCTTCGGTCACATGCTCCATGCCCGGCTTGACCGTCACGAAGGCACAGGGCGTCTCGCCCCACTTTTCGTCGGGCCGCGCCACCACCGCCACTTCCATCACCGCCGGATGCCGGTACAGCACATCCTCGACCTCGATGGTGGAAATGTTCTCGCCACCGGAGATGATGATGTCCTTGGAACGGTCCTTGATATCGATATAACCGTCTTCATGCCAGACCGCCAGATCGCCGCTGTGGAACCAGCCACCCTGGAACGCCTCCTCGCTGGCGGCGGGATTCTTCAGATAGCCCTTCATCACCACGTTGCCGCGCATGAAGATTTCGCCGATGGTCTCGCCATCCTTCGGCACCGGTTCCAGGGTCTGGGGATTGGCCACCATCAGCCCCTCCAGCATCGGGTACCGCACCCCCTGACGGGACTTCAGCGCCGCCCGTTCGGGCAGGCTCAGTTCATCCCATTCGTTATGCCAGGCGCACACCACCGACGGCCCATAGGTCTCGGTCAGACCGTAGGTATGGGTGACGTCGAAATTCATCCGCTGCATGCCCTCGATCACGGCGGCGGGCGGCGCGGCGCCGGCGGTCATCGCCTTGACCGGGTGATCGATGCCGGCCTTCATCTCGTCCGGGGCATTCTTGAGCAGGTTCATCACGATCGGCGCGCCGCAGAAGTGATTGACCTTTTCCCGCTTGATCAGATCGAACACCAGGTCAGCGCGCACCTGACGCAGGCAGACATTCGTGCCGACCGTGGCGGCGAGGGTCCACGGGAAGCACCAACCGTTGCAGTGGAACATCGGCAAGGTCCATAGATAGACCGGATGCAGGCCCATGTCCCATACCAGGGCGTTGCTGACCGCGTTCAGATACGCGCCGCGATGATGATAGACCACGCCCTTGGGATTGCCGGTGGTGCCGGAAGTGTAGTTCAGGGTGATGGCCTGCCACTCGTTGGCCGGAAGCGGCCAGGCAAATTCCGGGTCGCCCTCGGCCAGCAAGCTCTCGTAGTCCAGCGTGCCCAGTTTCTCGCCGCCGACGAACTGCGGATCGTCCACATCGATCACCAGCGGCCGTTTGTCCGCTGGCACCAGCCGCAGCGCCTTGCCGATGGTCTCGGAAAACTCGCGGTCGGTGAGCAGGATTTTCGCCTCGCCGTGTTCGAGCATAAAAGCAATGGTTTCGGCATCCAGTCGGATATTCAGGGTATTCAGCGTCGCGCCGGACATCGGGACGCCAAAGTGCGCCTCGAACATTTCCGGGATATTGGGCAGCATCGCCGCAACGGTGTTGCCAAGACCGATGCCGCGTTTTTGCAGCGCCGAGGCCAGCCGCCGGCAGCGGGCGTAGGTTTCCGCCCAGTCGCGCCGGACGGGACCGTGCACCACGGCGGTGTAGTGGGGATAGACCGAAGCGGCCCGCTCGATGAAAGTCAACGGGGTCAACGGCACATAGTTAGCCGGATTCCGATCCAGGCTCATTTCATAAATATTATGGGTGCTGGGGCTCACGGCGGGTTCCTCAGGCGGTTTGGTTGTCGTTGTGGCATTACCGCGGAATGCGCGGGAGACGCGGAAAAACAAGCGGTCATTAAGTATTGACGGAGCTTAACGGCCTTTCCACGTCGGCTTGCGCTTGGCGATGAAGGCGTCGATGCCTTCGCGGGCATCTTCGCTGTTCATGTTGCAGGCCATGGCCTCGCTGGCTCGGGCGTAGGCTTCTTCCAGGGGCAGCCCCAACTGCCGATAGAACAATTCCTTGCCCATGCGAATCGCCAGCGGGGATTTGCCGCAAATGGCGTCGGTCAACCTCCCGATCTCCGCGTCCAGTTGATCCGGGGACGTGACCCGATTGATCAGGCCCTGACGCTGGGCGGTCGGCGCGTCGATGAACTCCCCGGTCAACAGCAGTTCCAGCGCCTGCTTGCGGCCGAGGTTACGGCTCAAGGCCACGCCTGGGGTAGCGCAGAACAGTCCGACGTTGATGCCGGAAACCGCGAACCGGGCATTGTCGGAGGCGACCGCCAAATCGCAGGCCGCGACCAACTGGCAGCCGGCGGCGGTGGCGATGCCGTGCACTCGCGCGATCACCGGTTGCGGCAAGCGGTTGATGGTCAGCATCACCTGTCCGCATTGCGCGAACAGCGCTTGGTGGAAAGCCGGATCGGTGTAGGCGCGCATTTCCTTGAGGTCGTGTCCGGCGCAGAACGCCGCGCCGTTCCCGGCGACGACCACGACCTGGACGGTTTCGTCGGCCGCGACGGCGTCCAGCGCCGCTTGCAACGCGCCCAGCATGGTCTGCGACAGCGCGTTGTACTGTTTGGGGCGGTTGAGCGTCAGTGTGGCGACGCCGGCTTCGTCCTGGCGCAGCACGAACATGTCATCGGAATAGTGGGACGCGCTCATGGCGGGGCTCCTCAAGTTGGGGTGATTTCAGGTGTCGAAAATTGTGATGCGACCGCCTCGACGAACGGGCGCACGCTTTTTATACTCGAAATTCCAATCCGGTAAATGCTATCCGCCCAATTGGCAAACACATGTATTATTTTTCAAATGGTTATTGGATTCTCATTTTGCCGGAACGATGGAAACGGATTCTATGCGCGACTTGCAACATCCTCCCAAATGGCCGCCGCCATTCGAATTGACCAAAAACTTGCCGGACTTGGTGGCGGATAAACCGGCATGACCCCAATCGCTTGCCGATGAAGATACCCACAACCCCGATCATCTACATCGTGGACAACGATCCCGCCTTACGGGACTCGCTGCAATGCCTGCTGGAATCCGTGGGCTTGCAGGCCTGCGCTTTCACCGATATCGACGCCTTTCTGACGGTCTACCAACCTGAGCAGCCCGCGTGTTTGCTACTGGATATCCGGGCTTCCGGGCGCGGCGATCCAAACCCTCAACAACAGTTGCGCGAGCGGGGCGTCGATGTGCCGGTCATCATCATTACCGGTCACGGCAATGTGGCGACGGCGGTGACCGCCATGAAACAGGGTGCGCTGGATTTCATCGAAAAACCGTTCAACGACCAATTGTTACTGGATTGCGTCCACAACGCACTGGCCGAGGATGTGGTGCGCCGCCGCGCCCGAGCGCGGCGGCAAGATCTGATGGACCGCTTCGACACGCTGACCCCGCGCGAACAGGAGGTGCTGCGACAGGTTGTGGAAGGCTTGTCCAACCGGGAAATCGCCGAACTGTTGAACCTGAGCCGCAAGACCGTGGAAGTGCATCGGGCCAAGGTGATGCAGAAGACGCGCGCCGACACCTTGTCGCAATTGATTCGGATGGCGATGATGATCGGTATTCTCAAGATCTATGATATGGAAGATTGAACGCCAGCCCAGCGCGTTCCCCTGAAACCGCCATGTGTCTGATTCTTATAGCCTACCGCTGTCATCCCGGCCATGAACTACTGGTCGCGGCCAACCGCGACGAATTTCATGACCGTCCCACCGCACCCCTGGCCTTCTGGGAAGATGCGCCTCAAGTGCTGGCCGGGCGCGATCTCAAGGAAGGCGGCACCTGGATGGGTGTTACCCGAACCGGTCGGTTTGCCGCCATCACCAACTACCGGGAACCCGGCCGGGTGTTGGCGAACGCGCCGTCGCGAGGCCATCTGGTCAGCGCTTACCTGCAAGACTCGACACCAGCGACCGCGTATCTCGAACGCTTACTACCGCGCGCCAACCGCTACAATGGCTTCAACCTGCTGCTGGGCGATACGGCGGGTTTATATTACTACTCCAATCGCGCTGGCTCGCCCCAACGCGTGCCGCCGGGATGGCACGGCCTCAGCAATCACCTGCTGGACACGCCTTGGCCCAAGCTGAAACGAGGGGTGTCGCTGCTACGCAACGTGCTGGACGCCGACTCCGATCCGGCGCCGGACGATCTGCTTGGCCTACTCATGGACCGGACCCCGGCGCCCGACCCCGAACTGCCGCGCACCGGCGTCTCGCTGGAATGGGAGCGCTGGCTGTCGCCGATCTTCATCGACGCACCAGGTTACGGCACCCGCTCCTCGACCTTGCTGCTGGCGGACGGCCGCGGACAGGCACGAATGGTGGAAGCGACCTGGCTCGACGGCGGTCGGCGGGAATATCGGCTGGACTGGCCGGTTCCGGCGAGTTCGGCATGAGCGAATCCGGACCACCGCCGGCAACCGCGACCGGGTTGACCGTCGAGTCACTGGCTTTCCCGGACGGGGAAGGCGTATTGTTCCGGCGGGCGTTCGCGCCAGCGGAAAGCGCCCGCCTGTTCGCAATACTGCAACGAGAGACGGACTGGCGACAGCAGGCGATCGTCTTGTACGGCCGCTCGATCGCCTCGCCCCGGCTGAGCGCCTGGCACGGCGATCCCGACGCCGTTTACCGCTATTCCGGTCTGCGGCTGGAACCGGTTCCGTGGACTCCGACGCTGCTGGAGGTGCGGGAACGGGTGGAAACGCTGGCGATGGCTCGTTTCAACAGCGTGCTGCTCAATCTGTATCGCGACGGCCAGGACAGCATGGGCTGGCACAGCGACGACGAGCCGGAACTCGGCCGCAATCCGTTGATCGCCTCGGTCAGCTTCGGCGCCACCCGCCGCTTTCTGTTACGGCACAAGAAACGACGACTGCGATTCGAGTGGTCGCTGGAAGACGGCGACGTGCTGGTGCTGGGCGGGACCACCCAGCACGGCTGGCGGCATCATGTGCCCAAGACCCGCCTGCCGGTAGGACCGCGAATCAACCTGACGTTTCGCCGGATTCACGGTCCTCGAAACCCGTCCTCTTGTCCGGACGAGCCCCCATCGGCTATGCTTGAATCATCCTGTCAATAAGCCCGGCCACGGGTCGCCTGCTTCCACAACCCCCTCCGACTTGGCCCCGATAGCTCAGATGGATAGAGCGCACCCCTCCTAAGGGTGAGGTCACAGGTTCAATTCCTGTTCGGGGCGCCAATGGAAGTACGGACCGACCACAACTAATCCAGCACCACCGCCAAATTGTCGATCAGCCGGGCTCGACCCAGCCAAGCCGCCGCGAAAATCCGTAAATCGACATCCGCCGGAATCGGTTGCCGCAAGCTGTCGGAGCAGCGGATCTCGAAGTAATCCGGGCGGAAACCCGCCGCTTCCAGTTGTGTCTTCGCCTCCACCTCCAGCGCCGCGCAATCCCGTTCGCCGGTCCGCAGGCGTCCCGCCGTCGCCCGCAAGATCGAGTACAGCATTGGAGCCCGCGCCCGTTCCTCGGCCGACAAATAACCGTTGCGCGAGCTCATCGCCAGTCCGTCGGGTTCGCGCACGGTCGGCACGCCGACGATTTCGACCGGAAAGTCGAGGTCGGCCACCATCCGGCGGATGATGACCAGTTGTTGCCAGTCTTTCTCGCCGAACACCGCCACATCCGGCTGCACCATGTTGAACAGCTTGGCCACTACCGTGGTCACCCCGCTGAAATGCACCGGCCGGCTGACTCCGCACAGAACCGCGGACAGTTCCGACGCCGTCACCTGGGTCATGTCCGCCAGCGGGCGCGGGTAGATTTCAGCCAGCCTGGGCGCGAACAGCAAATCCAGCCCGACCGCTTCCAACTGGCGGCTGTCGTCCTCCAGGGTGCGGGGATAACCGGCATAGTCTTCGTTGGCGCCAAATTGCATCGGGTTGACGAAAATGCTGGCAACGCTGCGCGCCGCCAGCGCGCGGGCGCGCTCGACCAAATGGAGATGGCCGCGGTGCAGGTTGCCCATGGTCGGCACGAACGCCACCCGCTCGCCGGCCCGTTTCCAGGCAGCGATCCGGGCGCGCAACTCGGCAATGGTGTATATGGTTTGCATGGCGCGCGCTCTTGGGGAATCAGGCGAGGCAGTGCTCGGGACCGGGGAATTCGCCGCTCTTGACCGCGCGCACGTAGGCTTCCACCGCTGCTTGCAGGCTATCCTGACCGGCCAGGAAATCCTTGGAGAACCGCGGCCGGCGGCCGGGCGTGATGCCCAGCATGTCGTAGCTGACCAGAACCTGGGCATCGCAGCCCGGCCCGGCGCCGATGCCGATCAGCGGAATCGTCAATGCCCCGGCCAGCCGCGCCGCCAGTTCGGCCGGGATGCACTCCACCAGCGCCACGTCGGCCCCGGCGTCCTGCAACGCCAGCGCCTCGTCGATGATCTGGCGAGCGGCGGCTTCCTCGCGACCCTGCACCCGGTAGCCGCCCAGCTTATGAATCGACTGCGGCAGCAGACCCAGATGGGTACAGACCGGAATGCCGTTGCGGCTGAGCTGGCGCACCGTTTCCGCCAACCAGCCGCCGCCCTCCAATTTCACCATTTGGGCGCCGCCTTCTTGCATCAGCCGAGCGGCGTTGTGGATCGCCTGTTCGACCGTGGCATAGCTGGCGAACGGCATATCCGCCATCAGCAGGGCGGTTTGACGGCCACGCGCCACCAGGCGGGTGTGATAGATCATGTCGTCCAACGTGACCGGCACGGTGGTGTGCTGGCCCTGGACGACCATGCCCAGCGAATCGCCGACCAGCAAAACTTCCACGCCCGCTGTTTCCAGTAGCGTCGAGAAGCTGGCGTCGTAAGCAGTCAAAACCGTGAATTTCTCCCGGTCGCGTTTCATCTTCGCCAGGGTGGCAACCGTGATCGGCTTTCGGGTCGGTGCGTCTTTGTACATGGCGTGCTCTGACTGGGGCCGCGCCACTTTGCGACAGGCAACGGCGACGGCGAATTCGAAGGAGAAAAGTCTGTCGGAGGAAACCGGCGGGAGTATCGTAATCGCTTATTCGGCGCTGTCCAGACGGACAAGCGCCGTTTGCGGGAATTTTGTGAGCAATTCGGTCAACAATCCATGACCGGGGATGTCCAGATCCGGCGCAATATCGTACAGGGGATACAGCACGAACGCCCGTTCGTGCAGGCGGGGATGCGGCAGGGTCAGCCGAGATCCGTCAAGAACGAGTCGATCGTACAGCAACAGATCCAGATCCAGGGTGCGCGGTCCCCAACGCACGGTCCGGATTCGCCCCCGCGCGGTTTCGATCGCCTGCAGCGCCGTCAGCAGTTCGTCCGGCGCGAGCATGGTGTCCAGGGCGGCGGCGGCGTTGAGGTAATCGGGCTGGCCCGATGGACCGCCGACCGGTGCGCCGCGGTACAGCGGCGAACAGGCCACGCAGCGACTGGCGGGGAGTTTGCGCAAGGCCAAAAACGCGTGGCGCATCTGGATGAACGGGTGGCCCAGGTTGCTACCGATGCCGACATAGGCCCGCGCCGGCCGCATGTGCTCGCCGCCGGGCATCAGGCTTCCGGCGCCGGCGATGCGCCCCGTTCGCCCTTGCCGGCCGATCGGGATTTGCGCCGGCGGCGCGGCTTGCTCTTCTTCGCCTGGGCCGCCGGCTGAGTCATCCGCTCGCGTCCGTTCGCGTCCTGCGTCAGAAACCGGGTCCACCAGTCGGCCAGTTCCCCCGCCAGTTCGTCGGCCTCGGCCCGCAGCAGCAGAAAATCGTAGGCGGCGCGGAACCGGGGATGGGCCAACAACCGCAGCGGGCGCTTGCCGGTGATGCAGGTCAAGCGCTGCTGCATTTCCCAGATTTCCCGCATCGGCAGGCTGTAGCGGCGCGGCAGGGAGGTGTGGCGGATTTGCGCCTGGACCACCGCTTCGGCGGCGACCTGATGGGCCTCGCGCGCGTCCGACTCCTCCGCTTCGAGATGTCGCAGCCGCTCCCGAAGAGGTTCCCAGAGCAGGGCGGCGAACAGGAACGCCGGATGGACCGACTTGCCTTCGGCCAAGCGTTGATCGGTGTTGGCCAGCGCGTGCGTCAGCAGGGTTTTGGGGTAATGGCGCTGCTGGTGATTCAGACAACGCTCGGTCGCCGGGAACAACCAACCGAACAGGCGATAATGACGCAATAGTTCGAAGGTCTGGATCGCGTTGCCGCCCATGAACAGCTTCAGGATTTCGTCGAACAGACGGGCCGGGGGAATCTGCTCCAGCAGATGGCCCAGCCGCTGCAATGGCGCCTCGGTGGCGGGGTCGAGTCGAAACCCGAGTTTGGCGGCGAAGCGCACGGCTCGCAGCATCCGCACCGGGTCTTCGTGGTAGCGCTCGATCGGATCGCCGATGAGCCGGATCAGGCCGGTCTGGAGGTCGGCCATGCCGCCCACGTAGTCGAGCACCGCGAAATCGGCGATGTCGTAGTACAGGGCATTGATGGTGAAATCCCGCCGCCAGGCGTCGTCCTCGATGCTGCCGTAGACGTTGTCGCTCAGGATGCGGCCGTCCTTGGCCCGCTCCACGGCGGGGCCGTCGCCCTCGTCGCCGATTTCGCCGCAGGCGCGAAAGGTGGCGACTTCGACGATTTCCCGGCCAAACTGAACGTGGGCCAGCCGGAAGCGGCGGCCGATCAGCCGGCAATTGCGAAAAAGGGCATGAACCTGTTCGGGCCGGGCGTCGGTGGCGACATCGAAATCCTTGGGCTCGCGGCCGAGCAGCAAATCCCGCACTCCACCGCCGACCAGACAGGCGCGATGACCGGCCTCGCGCAGCCGGTACAGCACCTTGACCGCGCTGGGGCTGATATTGGCCCGCGAGATATTATGGGCGGGACGAGGAATAACGACAGGTTGGGGATTCGAGATTCGTGCTTCCAAGGAATGTTCGCAAACTCTTGTATGTATTTAGTATGTATTTAGAACTTGTATGCATTTAGAACATTCGTATAATACTACTTTCCTTCCAAGACGCCAGTCATTACGCTCCCTTCGTCTAGTGGCCTAGGACACCGCCCTCTCACGGCGGGAACAGGGGTTCGAAACCCCTAGGGAGCGCCAGCACGATATATTCATCATCAACGGGTTATGCCACTAGAGCGATGCCATCCGCTACGAAGTGGCAGGATTGAACCCTGTCCTACACACCAGTCTCCCTCAGCCATCCATCGGGCTATTTCCGCGATACGACAAGGGATTGAACCCTGTCCGTTACACACCAGTCTCCCTCCTTCCTTGGGGGTGAGAGTTGGGGTGGGGGGTTGCGATTGAACCTAACCCCCTCTCTCTTTCGCCCTCTTCCACAAGGGGGAGGGAATTTCCAATTTTTAATCACAAAAAAACCATGATCTTATAGAGAGGTATAACGGACAGGGATTAAATTCGGTTTCCCCGGACACTCCTCACCGGCCATCTTTGCCCAAGCTGGGAACGATGGCTTCGGCCCAGTCGGGGCGGTGACCATCACCAAAACCGCGTACTTGGTATGGCGCTCGCCATGATTCCGCATACGCCTTTCTCTCCTTATCGCCACAATCCGATCGATTTTAGAACGCCCTTTGTTTTTGGATGGTAATTCGATGCGTGCTCTTAGTGAGCACATGTCGAGTTTGCACTATTACAGTGATGTATTGAGTTCTATTGCCCAAATCGAGTGCGCCTGAATAATCGATCAACCCTGTCTTAATACAATCGCGATCACCATGGATCCTATTCCCACAACGATGTCGTTCATCTACCGTTCAGATAAAACACGCAAAGATCGATGCTCATGAAAAGCACAAATAAGCGGTGTCGATCGGCTGGATTGAATTTAACAAGTCAATATATCGAAAGAAAACGGAAAAATTCATCTGTGACGCACACTAAAAACAAGGTCATAATCCCAGATTGAATTTTTCATGATTCAGTAATTAAACCTTAATGGCACGACAATTGAATAGGCTGTAAAACAACGATGAAGGTTCTATCGCCAAAGAGAGAAAGGGTCAAGTCTTATTGTTGCTGGAAAAAAGGAGACGGGATGCGGTGGGTGA
>JARSSH010000069.1 GCA_029624815.1 Candidatus Competibacter sp. | reverse complement strand
GCCGTCAAAGCCTTCGGCTTTTCCGACCTCGCGGCTTATCCGCCGCCCCGTTAGGCAAACTAGAGGAGCGTATTGCGATGAATGAACAAGAGGCGCGTTCAATAGCAATCAAGGAAACTGATTACTGCTACGTCTTGGCTTGCACATGGGAGGCGAAACCCAATGATTCAATCTGTCTTGAACGTATTTTTACGAAAGGAGGATGCGAGGAAATTCGACTGGCTTGATGGAATAATGGGAATCAAGCCATGCGACCCGCTGACATCAACACGCCAGATTGGATGCCATTGTTTGAGAAGGCAATTCTTGCAGGCGTTTTTACTGAAGCCGAGAAATTTGGCATGTTGAAAGCGTTGCTTAAATAATTTTTATCTCAGCCGAACTAGATAGCTTTTTGAGCTTGGAGTAATTATCGTGCTAAAACAACTTACAGCCATTATCGAGCGCGAAGGTAACGATTATGTCTCGCTGTGTCCTCAACTCGATATAGCCAGCCAAGGAGACACTGTTCAAGAAGCCCGGGAAAATCTTCGAGAAGCTCTTGAATTGTTTTTCGAGGCTGCTTCAGCATCAGAAATCCATGAGCGGCTTCACCAAGAGATATACATAACGCAAGTGGAGATTGCTGTTGGGTAAGTTGCGCATTCTGTCAGGCCAAGACATTTGCGCCATTTTAGCTCGCCATGGTTTTGTCGAGGTTCGTCAACGCGGTAGCCACGTAATCATGCAAAAGCAACTTGAAGAAACCACGATAACGGTTCCCGTACCCAACCATACGGAAATCCGGATCGGGACACTTCAATCCATTATCCGGCAGTCGGGCATTTCAAGATGGGCGTTAGAAAGCAAATGGCAATCAATCCCCCGCCTCGCGTCGAACATGGGCAAACAGCGGTTCGAAAACCGCCGTAGCCAGCTCCACGAAATCCCCATCCAGCGGATCGGTATCGCGGAACGCCAAGCGATAATAGCCATCCTCCCGCTCTGGACGGCTCCGCCGGTATTCGCTGCCCGCCCACTCGGTTTGCGCCGCCCGCAGCGCGCGCTCCCCGTCGCCGTCCTTGACCAGTTTCTCGACATAAGCCAGCGCGCTTTTCGGAAAGAAATGCAGCAAGCGCCGCGTCCCTCGCCAGTACAGTTCCAGTAGCGCCCGCAATGTTTCGTGGGGATTGGCGACCGGCTCCAGCACCACTTCCTGATCTTCCGCTATCCAATGACTGCATGAGCCAGCCTCCACCGGGGTCACGGCGTTCGATGCCAGATGATGCAGCCACAAATTCAAATAATCGTTGGCCTTCATCGACGCCAGTCGATAGCCCACCCACCCGTCCGGCGTCAGCCCGGTCAACCGGCCGTTCAGGCGGAATTCCCCCAGCGTCAGATCCAGGCCCAGCGGTTCGGCCGCCCGTCGCGGCACCACCCGCCCCAGCCGCCCGGCGAAACGAACCACGCGATCCCGCGCCCCGGCGAACACGCATTCGCCCACCTGCCCGTGCGGCAGCGCTCCGCCCGCCCGCAGCACCGCCTCGATGTCCGCCGCCGGCCGATCCGCGCGGTGCAGATCCAACGCTCGACCCAACACCTGATAATTTTCCAATCCATCCAGCACGAATGGCTCGCGGGTCTCCAGCGCTTCCTCGCCCTCCTCCACTCGGATGCCCAGCCGCTCGCGCAACAACCAACGCGCCGGATTCTTGAAGAATCGAACCAGTCCCTCCAGACTCACCGTGCGCAAGGCCGGCTCCGGTTCCGGCAACTCCTCCGCCAACAGAGCCGTCGCCACTCGTTCGCCGCGCCCGGCTCGCCGACTGGCTTCCACCCATTCCCGCGCGTAGCTGAACAGGCGCGCGTCGCCGCTGAAATAGCGCCGGCTGAATGGCTGCAAGGGATGGCGCGTCAGCAGTTGCGCGCTGGCTCGACCGCCATCGACGCCATAAAAACCTCGGTCCACCACATCCAGCAGTTCGCCGATCAGCACCGAGGGCGGCAACACCGAATTATCGCGGATGTTCTGGCCGACGTAGCTGAGGTAAAAACACGTTCGGGCCGATAGCAGGGTCTCCAGGAATAGATAGCGATCGTCCTGGCGGCGGGAGCGGTCGCCGCGCCGGAATCGGGTCGCCATCAAATCGAAACCCACCGGCCGCTGTGGGCGCGGATAGGCGTCGTCGTTCATGCCGAGCAGGCACACCACCGGAAACGGGATGCTGCGCATCGGCACCGTCGCGCAACAGGTCACCCCACCGCCCAGAAAGCGTCCCACGCCGCTCTCGGTGGTATTCAACTGCCCGCGCAGCGCCGATTTCACCACCGACAGCAACACCGGCTCGTCGAACTCCGCCAGTTCGGCGTTGCCGCGCAGCGTTTCCAACGCGGCCCGAATCAGTTGCAGTTCGTTCTCTTCACGGTCGCGGGGCTCGAAAAATTGCTCCAGCACGCCGCGCAGCACGTCCACCCAGGCCGCCAGCGAGCGGCGCTCGCGCAAGCGGGCATCCAGGCCGAACAGCGCCTCGGTGAAGCTCTGCACGCATCCCAGCGCCCGCGCCTCGCCGCCTTCCACCTCGTCGTAGGGCAGAATGCCGTCGTACAGCTCGCGGCCGTTTCCCGGCAGCGCGTAACCCAGCAGCAGCCGGTCCAGTCCGGCCCGCCAGGTGTGCTCGGCGGTGGCGGGCAAATCCCAAGTGCTTTTAGTGCCGGCGTCGATGCCCCAGCGAATGCCGGCGCCCCGCACCCAGCGACGGATGCGTTCCAGATCGTCTTCCGCCAGGCCGAATCGCCGCCGCACCGCCGGCGGCTCCAGCAGGCCCAGCACCTGCGCGGCGTCATGGCGTCCGCCGCCCAGGTCCAGCAGCTCGAAAAATATCTCGATCAGCGGATTCTCGATCCGCGCGCCCCGATCGGCGACGCTGAACGGTATCCGCCGTTCGCGCGGGGCGCTGTCGAACACCGCCTCGATCAGCGGCCCGTACACGGCGATGTCCGGCGCCATCACGATTACGTCCGACGGCTTCAGATCCCGCCGCGCCGCGAACAGCGCCAGCAAGCGATCGTGTAACACCTCGACCTCGCGCATCGGCCCATGGCAGGCGTGGATTTGTAACGAGCGGTCGTCCGGTCGCAGCGGCAACGGCCGGCACTCTTCGCCGCCCCGCTCGCGCAAATGCAGAATATCGGCCTGCAAGCGAGGCAACAGCCTGTCGCCGTCGGGTTCGGCGAAGCCGTCCCACTCGGTTCGCGGATACGCATGCAGCAAGTCGATGAAATCCCGCCCCTGTTTGCCGCAGGAGGCCAACAGCGGATTGCCGACCGTCAGATAAGCCTCCTCCGGGTCGGTCTCCTCGCCCAACCGGGCCAGATCGCGTTCGGCCCGGATGTCGCCCCAGTATTCCTGGCAGGGATTCAACACGAACAAATGCAGATCCACATGGCACGCCAGTTCCGCCAACAGGTCCAGATACAACGGCGGCAGCGCCGCCACACCGATGACGGCGACCCGTTCCGGCAAGCGGCGGCGATCGAAATCGCCGTCGTGCAACGCCTTGCGAAATTGTTTCCGCACCCGCACCCGGTGCGCCGCGCCCGTCCGCGCCAACCGCCGCCACAGTTCCGCCTGCCAGTGGTCCTCCTCGCCCGCCTCCCACTTCTCGATCCAGTCCGGGCGATAAACCAGGTATTGATCGAAACCATCGGCGATGCGGCAGGCCAGTTCGTGGCGGCGAAAATCGTCGCCACCGTCGCCGAGATAGGCTCGCAACGCGTCAAAGCGCGGCGCGTCCTCCAACTCCCGCAACAGCGCCATGACCCGCCAAACCAGCACCGGCTTATCGAATGCCGAGGTCGGCGGCAACTGGCGCAGCACCGCCCGGCTCATCTCCCAGAGAAAAGTTGCCGGAAACTGGAACGTCAGATTGGCGCAAACCCCCAAGTGCTCGGCCAAGCGCAGCGCCAGCCAGCGAGCCATGCCGTTGCTCTGGGTGACCATGACTTCTCGCGCCAGCGGCGCACGCAAAGGCCGTCGCAATACACTGGCCAGTTGCTCGGTCAGGATTTCAAGCCGATTGCTTTGATAGCTGTAAAACACTGGGGTGTGCCTTGGCTGAGGAAAGGCGCGGCGCGGGCGGGCCGTGGCCCGTTCGGGTTCGGCGATCTCATGCGGTCCCGGAAGAAAGAGCCGCATGTTGCGCCAGTCGCCGCAGGGCCGCGCTCAGGCGCGAGTCCGGTACGTTACGGGCGGTGACTTCCAACAGTTTCGCATTGCGTTGGGTCAGCGTCAGCCTCGGTCGTCGAGGGCGAGGCGGAAAGTCGGGCGGCACGACCCGCACGCGCGGCTTGGGCAAGGGAATGCCGAGTTGCTGGCCAAGCGTCTCACGGATATTGTGCAAGGCGTAGCGCAATCGGGTGGCCCAACTGGACGAATCGGCATGCACCGTCCAATCCTCCTGATCCAATCGGATCAACACCGCATGATCGTGCAGGTGCGGCGGCAGGTAGGCTCGAAAAATGCGATTGAGCCGGTTCAGCCGGTCGGCGCGCGCCATCAATCGCCCCAAGATCCCTTGCGGTCGGCGCAAACTCTCTCCCACCGTCGGGATGGAACCCGCTCGCTGGCGCGGCGGCGCTGCCTGGATGGGAGGGGGCGATGGAGCGCGCGGCGCGGGACGATCCGGCGGCGGCGCCGGAAGCAGCGGGGGCGGATGGTAGGGGGCGGGAGCCTCGGCTATTTTGGCGGTGGGCACATCGACATTGGGCGCGATCGGCACGACACGAACGGCGCCATCGGAGTCGGAACCAGCGTCCGCGACCGGCCGCGCCGGATTCGCCAGCCGCGAGCCGGACTCCGACTCATGGCCACGCAGCATCTTTAGCAGATGCGCGGTGTGCCGACGGGCGGATGCGTGGCTGTCGGATTCAGCCATGACGCCATTCGCCGCCCGCACGAGCCCCCCCGTGCCGCGGGCGCGGGATGCCTCGCTCGAACCGTTGCCGGAAAATCGCCATCTCTGCAAAGTCACGCCGCCGGGTTAGTCCAGCGTCGAACTTTCGCGCAGAATCCGCCAAACCGCAAGTCAAGACGGCGCGAAAACCAGGACAATCGCACGCTCAGGATCGAGCAAAATCCACCACGAATCCGGCGATGCCGTCCAGGTCGGCCAGTGGGAATACCGGCAAGCCGGGACGACCGTACACCACCGGCTCCAACAACGGCTCGCAGGCCACGGCGACAATGCTCGGATCGCTGGGAAAACGCGGCGGCTTGTCCCCCGCCAACCGCCGCCAGATTTCCAGCTTGGGGTAGGCGCCGCTTTTCCACCCCTCAACCAGCACCAAATCCACCGGTTGCAAGTACGTCAACAACTCGGCCAGCGCGGGTTCCGGTTCCTCGCGCAGTTCGTGCAACAAGACCCAGCGGCGGCCGGTCGCCAGAATCACTTCATGGGCGCCGGCCTGACGGTGACGCCAGGTATCCTTGCCGGGCGAATCCAGATCCACATCGTGATGGGCGTGCTTGAGCGTGGACACGGTCAGCCCGTGCGTGCGCAGTCGGGGCAGCAGCGCGACGATGAGCGTGGTCTTGCCGCAGCCGCTCCAGCCGCTGACGCCGAGAACTTTCATCGCCGCCCAACCGGTTAACGCTGCCGCACCACCTGATACGGACGAGCCACGTAGGTGACCGGCGCGCTCCAAATATGCACCAGCCGACTGAAGGGAAACACCAGGAACACGGTCAGGCCAAGGAAAATATGCAGCTTGAACAGCAACCCCATGCCGCCGATCGCCGCCACGGCTTCCGCCGGATCGAACGTCACGACATTTCGCGCCCACTGCATGAGCAGCAACATGTTGCCACCGTCCATGTGCATCAGCGACACGGGCACCGTTAGCAGACCCAGGATCAATTGCACATAGAGCAGCAACAGGATGAAGATGTCCATCCGGGTACTGGTGGCGCGCACCCGGGGGTCATTCAGTCGCCGCTGCACCAGCATCGTCAACCCGACAAAACACATCAGCCCGGCGACACTGCCGGCGACGATGGCCAGGATTTGCTTGGCGCCCGCCGAGATGCCCAAAGCGTGGAATAGTTCCGGCGGAGTGAGCAGTCCGACGAAATGGCCGAGAAACAGCAGCAGAATACCGACGTGAAACAGGTTGCTGGCCAGCCGCATGTTCTTGTTGCTCAGGATCTGGCTGGAATGGGCCTTCCAGGTAAACTGGTCGCGGTCGAAGCGCGCCAAACTGCCGAGCAGAAACACCGCGCCGGCCAGGTAAGGATAAACGCCAAATAACAGGGTATCCAGATAACTCATGATCGTAGCCTCAATGGGTTAAAAAACCTCACCTTGGCCCCTCTCCCAAGGGGCGAGGAGAGTTTTTCATAGGGAACGGGCGGGTTGTGGCGTCGAACCGGGCCGGGGCATCCACTGCACCGGTTGCGCCTCGCGCAAGCCCGTGCGGCTGGCCGAACAACTCTCCCGATTGGCCAGGAACGTGACCGCTTCCTCTTCCCAAATCTTGTCCATGTTCACCACGGTTTGATCGGAACCTTCGGTGGCGGCCTGACGGCGGATGTCCTCGATGTCCGCCGGCTCGCCGACCAGCGCGGCGAGGGCGTCGAAGATCGCGCTATAGTCGCTGCCGCGTTCGGCCAGTCGCGCGCCGAGCAGCGCCATGACGTGCATCGCGTCGGCCAACATATCCAGCGCCTCGCCCATCGGACGCTGCGCCAGATACTCCAGAAACAGCGGGATGTAGTCGGGCAATTCGCGAGCGTCGAGTTCGAAGCCGTGCCGGCGATAGACGTCCAACAGGTTGACCATTGCCTGACCGCGATCGCGCGATTGGCCGTGAACGTGCTCGAACAGATGCAGCGACAACGCGCGACCCCGGTCGAAGGTCGCCACGTACCGTTCCTGCGATTCCATCAGGTCGGTCCGCTTCAAGCGCTGCATGAATGCTCGCAGCGCCCGCCGTTCCCGCTCCGGTAGCAGATCTTCCCGATCCAGCGTTTCCGCCATTTCATCCAGCGCGGCTTGCATGTCGACTTGTGGATAACACAGCAGAACCGACAGGACTTTCAGGGTTTTCATCGTTTCACCTCGTTGCATGAGTAGGGTACGCAATGCGTACCCTACGGGCCGCGGTTCAGGCTTTGGCCGGCGGTTCCACTTTGATCGGGATCGCCCGGCGCGTGGTCGCCTTTTTGCCGCCGAACAGATTGGTCTTGTCGGTGCCCGGCGAGCAGCCGTTACCGAAGCTGAAACCGCAGCCGCCGCGTTCGCCGAAAGCGTCGTAGGTGGCGCTGGCGTATTCGCGGTGACTGGTCGGAATGACGAAGCGATCCTCGTAATTGGCAATGGCCAGATAGCGATACATCGACTCGACCTGATCGATGCGGAGGTTGACCGCCTTCAGCACATCCTCCTTCACCTCGCCGTCCACCACTTTCGCCCGCATGTAGGCGCGCATCGCCAGCATCCGCTCCAGCGCCAGCTTGACCGGCTTTTCGTCGCCGGCGGTCAGCAGGTTGGCCAGATACTTCAGCGGAATCCGCAGCGAGCCGACGTCGGGGATAATGCCGTTCATGCCGATTTGGCCGGCCTCGGCGCGGGCCTGGATCGGCGACAGCGCCGGCACGTACCAGACCATCGGCAGGGTGCGGTATTCGGGATGCAGCGGGAAGGCGATCTTCCACTCGATCGCCATTTTGTAGATCGGCGAATCCTGGGCGGCCTGCAACCAGGCGTCGGGAATGCCGGCCTTGCGCGCCTCGGCCTGTACGACCGGGCTGAAGGGATCGAGGAACATGTCGAGCTGCGCCCGATACAAACTTTGCTCGTCGGTAACGCTGGCGGCTTTTTCGATCTGGTCGGCGTCGTACAGCAGCACGCCCAGATAGCGGATGCGCCCGACGCAGGTTTCCGAGCAGACCGTCGGTTGGCCGGACTCGATGCGCGGATAGCAGAGAATGCACTTCTCGGATTTGCCGGTGTTCCAGTTGTAGTAAATCTTCTTGTACGGACAGCCGGACACGCACATCCGCCAGCCCCGGCATTTATCCTGATCGATCAGGACGATGCCGTCTTCCTCGCGCTTGTAGATCGCGCCGCTGGGACAGGACGCGACGCAGGCCGGGTTCAGGCAGTGCTCGCACAGGCGCGGCAGGTACATCATGAAGGTGTTTTCGAACTCGCCGTACATCTCCTTCTGCACGTTCTCGAAGTTATAGTCCTTCGAGCGCTTGGCGAATTCGGTGCCGAGGATTTCCTCCCAGTTCGGTCCCCAGTGGATTTTCTCCATCCGCTCGCCGCTGACGGCGGAGCGCGGCCGGGCGGTGGGCATGGCTTTCGACTCCGGCGCGTTCTGCAAATGCGCGTAGTCGTAGTCCCACGGCTCGTAATAGTCGTCGATGGCCGGCAGGTCGGGATTGGCGAAGATGTTGGCCAGAATCCGCCACTTGCCGCCCTGCTTGGGTTCGATCTTGCCGTCCCGGCGCCGCTTCCAGCCGCCGTTCCATTTGCTCTGATTCTCCCACTCCTTGGGGTAGCCGATGCCGGGTTTGGTCTCGACGTTGTTGAACCAGGCGTACTCCATGCCGTCGCGGCTGGTCCAAACGTTCTTGCAGGTCACCGAACAGGTGTGACAACCGATGCACTTGTCCAGGTTCAGGACCATGGCGATTTGCGCGCGTACTTTCATGATCAATGCGCCTCCACGGTGGTGGCTTCGGACGAAGTTTCGTCGTCCATCCAGTCGATCTTGGCCATCTTGCGGACGATGATGAACTCGTCGCGGTTGCTGCCGACGGTGCCGTAATAGTTGAAGCCGTAGCTTTGCTGGGCGTAGCCGCCGATCATGTGGGTCGGCTTCAGCACCGCTCGGGTGACCGAGTTGTGAATGCCGCCACGGGTACCGGTGATTTCCGAGCCGGGCGTGTTCACGATCTTCTCCTGGGCGTGGTACATCATCGACATGCCTTCGGGCACGCGCTGGCTGACCACGGCGCGGGCGGCGATGGCGCCGTTGAGGTTGTAGGCCTCGATCCAGTCGTTGTCCTCAATGCCGGCTTTTTTGGCATCGATCTCCGATATCCAGATGATCGGACCACCGCGCGACAGGGTGAGCATCAGCAGGTTGTCGGTGTAGGTGCTGTGGATGCCCCATTTCTGGTGCGGGGTGATAAAGTTCAGCACGATTTCCTTGTTGCCGTTCGGTTTCTGGCCGATGATCGGCTCGACCGTCTTCATGTCCACCGGCGGCCGGTAGGCGCACATCGCCTCGCCGAAACCCAGCATCCAGGGATGATCCTGATAGAACTGCTGGCGGCCGGTCAAAGTCCGCCACGGGATCAACTCGTGGACGTTGGTGTAGCCCGCGTTGTAGCTGACCTTCTCGTCTTCCAGGCCCGACCAGGTCGGCGAGGAGATGATCTTGCGCGGCTGGGCGACGATGTCGCGGAAGCGGATCTTCTCGTGCTCCTTGGGGATGGCCAGATGGGTGTGATCGCGGCCGGTGATCTTGGAGAGCGCCGCCCAGGATTTCACGGCGACGTGGCCGTTGGTCTCCGGCGCCAGCATCAGAATCACCTCGGCGGCGTCGATGTCGCTCTCGATCCGCGGCAAGCCCTTGGAAACGCCCTCCTCCTGCACGGTGTAGTTCAGCGTGGCGAGCGCCTCGACCTCGTGCTCGGTGTTCCAATTGATGCCCTTGCCGCCGTTGCCGATCTTGCTCATCAGCGGGCCAAGCGCGGTGAACTTCCGGTAGGTGTTGGGATAGTCGCGCTCGACCACGATCAGGCTGGGCGCGGTCTTGCCGGGAATCAACTCACATTCGCCCTTCTTCCAGTCCTTCACATCGAGCGGCTGCGCCAGTTCGGTCGGGGTATCGTGCAGGGTCGGCAAGGCGACGATGTCCTTCTCCACGCCGAGATGGCCGGGGCAGGTTTCGGAAAACGCCTTGGCGATGCCCTTGAAGATGTCCCAGTCGGTCCGCGACTCCCAGGCCGGGTCCACCGCCGCGCTCAGCGGATGGATAAACGGGTGCATGTCGGAAGTGTTGAGGTCGTTCTTCTCGTACCAGGTCGCGGTCGGCAGCACGATGTCCGAGTACATGCAGGTGGTGGACATGCGGAAGTCCAGCGTCACCAGCAAATCGAGCTTGCCGTGCGCGGCGTCGCGCCACTTGACTTCCAGCGGCTTCTCACCGCCTTCCTCGCCCAAATCCTTGCCTTGCACGCCGTGCGTGGTGCCCAACAGGTATTTGAGGAAATATTCGTGGCCCTTACCGGAGGAACCGAGCAGGTTGGAGCGCCACACAAACAGGTTGCGCGGGAAATTGGCCGGATTGTCCGGATCCTCGAAGGCGAAGCCGAGCTGGCCGGATTTCAAACTTTTGACGACGTAGGGAGCGGGTTCCTCGCCCGCTGCCGCTGCTGCCTTGGCAACCGCCAGCGGATTTTGGTCGAGTTGCGGGGCGCTGGGCAGCCAGCCCATCCGCACCGAGCGCACGTTGTAATCGATCTGCGTGCCCTGCCATTGCTTGGGATCGGCCAGCGGCGAGAGCACCTCGGTCATCGCCAGTTTTTCGTGCCGCCACTGGCTGCTGTGGATGTACCAAAACGAGGTGGAGTTCATGTGGCGGGGCGGGCGGTGCCAGTCCAGGGCGAAGGCCAGCGCGGTCCAACCGGTTTGCGGGCGCAGCTTCTCCTGGCCGACGTAGTGCGACCAGCCGCCGCCGCTCTGGCCGACGCAGCCGCACATCATCAGCATATTGATGACGCCCCGGTAGTTCATGTCCATGTGATACCAGTGGTTCATCGCCGCGCCGATGATGATCATCGACTTGCCGTGGGTCTTATCGGCGTTTTCGGCAAACTGGCGGGCGACGGTGATGATCTGTTCGCGCGGTGTTCCGGTAATCCTTTCTTGCCAGGCCGGGGTATAAGGCACATCGTCGTCATAGGTTTTGGCGACGTTACCGCCACCCAGACCGCGATCCAGACCGTATTGCGCCAAGGTCAGATCGTAAACGGTAGCGACCAGCGCCTCGGAGCCATCGGCCAGCTTGATCTTCTTCGCCGGCACGTTGCGAACTTGCACGGCGTCATGCTCGGTGCAGGCGAAATGCGGGTGCTGGGTCGAGCCGAAATACGGGAACGCGACCGGCGCCACCTCGTCCTTGATGTCGTTCACCGACAGCCGCAACTGGGTTTCGGCCCCGCTCAGGGACTCCTTCGGCTCCAGGTTCCACTTGCCGACCATGCCCTCCTTCTCGCCCCAGCGGAACCCGATGGAGCCATTCGGCACGATCAGTTTGCCGCTGTTCTCGTCGAAGGCCAGCGTCTTCCATTCGGGATTGTTGGCCTGCTCGGCACCGCCGGTCAGATCGGAGGCGCGCAGGAAACGGCCGTTGACGTAGCTTCCATCGTCCCGCCGGTCCAGCAGAACCAATACCGGGAAATCGGTCTTGGTGCGGACGTAGTCGGTGAAGTATTCCGACTTCCCGTCGAGATGAAACTCGCGCAGGATGACGTGACCCATCGCCATCGCCACGGCGGCGTCGGTGCCCTGCTTGGGATGGAGCCAGATGTCGGCGAATTTCGACGCTTCCGAATAGTCCGGGCAGACGACAACGGTCTTGGCGCCCTTGTAGCGCACCTCGGTCATGAAGTGGGCGTCCGGGGTGCGGGTCTGCGGGACGTTCGAGCCCCACATCATCAGGAAGGTGGAGTTGTACCAGTCGGCGGATTCGGGCACGTCGGTCTGTTCGCCCCAGATCATCGGGCTGGCCGGCGGCAGGTCGCAGTACCAGTCGTAGAACGAGCCGCACGCCCCGCCGATCAGCGACAGGTAGCGGGAACCGGCGGCGTAGGACACCATCGACATCGCCGGAATCGGCGAGAACCCGTAAATCCGATCCGGGCCGTACTGTTTGGTGGTGTAGACGTTGGCGGCGGCGATAAGCTGGTTGACTTCGTCCCAGGTGGCGCGGACGAAACCGCCCAGGCCGCGCTGGCTCTTGTATTCGGTCGCCTTGACGGAATCCTCGACGATGGAGGCCCAGGCGTCCACCGGGTCTTTCTTCTCCGCCAGCGCCGCGCGCCACAACTTGAGCAAGCGACCCCGCACCATCGGGTATTTCACCCGGTTGGCGCTGTACAGATACCAGCTATAGGACGCGCCGCGCTGGCAGCCGCGCGGCTCGTGGTTGGGCAAATCGTCGCGGGTGCGCGGATAGTCGGTCTGCTGGGTCTCCCAGGTCACCAGGCCGTTCTTGACGTAAATCTTCCAGCTACACGAGCCGGTGCAGTTCACGCCGTGGGTGGAGCGCACGACCTTGTCGTGCTGCCAGCGAGCGCGGTAGGCGTCTTCCCAGCCGCGGTCTTCGTTGGTGACGATGCCGTGCTCACCGGAGAAGGTATCGGCGGTTTTCCTGAAGAAATTCAGCCGGTCGAGAAAGTGACTCATAGCGATAACCTCACTGTGGGACGGGGCCGCTCAGGGATTCTTGAACTCCGCCTTGGGGCCGAGGTAATACCACCAGTTCAGCACCAGACAGATGAAGTAGAAAACGGCGAAGCCGTAGAGGGCGTACTCGGGAGTGGTGGCGTTGATCTGCTCGCCGAACACCTGCGGGATGATGAAGGCGCCATACGCGGCGACCGCCGACGTCCAGCCCAGCACCGGCCCGGCCTGCTCCTTGGGAAACACCATGGCGATGGTGCGGAAGGTGGAACCATTGCCGATGCCGCTGGCCGCGAACAGGGTTAGGAACAGCAGGAAGAACGGCATGAAATATTGTTCCGGCGTCGCCGATTGATAGGCGACGCTCATGTAATAGGCCACGCCCAACGCGGCGGCGATCATCACCACGGTAATAATCTGCGTGACCAGCGCGCCGCCGACCTTGTCGGAAATCCAGCCGCCGATCGGCCGGATCAGCGCACCGATGAACGGCCCCATCCAGGCGTACATCAAGGCGCTGGGGGCGTTGGGGTTGACCGTGGCGTGAGTCAGCACGCCATCCGCGCCGGCGACGTGGCTGAATCCGAAGATCACCTTGATCGCCAGGGCGAAGGCGGCGGAATAGCCGATGAAACTGCCGAAAGTCATGGTGTAGATCACGCTCATGACCCAGGTGTGCTTGTTGCCGAAGATCAGGTACTGCCGCTGAAGATTGGGTTTGATCTCGCCGGGAATCAGCTTGAGCAGGAACACGGTCAGAGCGATGACGCCGGGCAGCACCACCCACTTGGTCCATGAAGGGAGGCCCAGTCCAGCAGGCGCCGGCAGGATCAGGTACAAACCCACGCCGGCGGCGACAAACCCGATCAGCAACATCCCGACGATCTTGGAGATAGCCCCCACCGGCGAGCCGATGTTCGGCGAGATTTCCTCGGTTCGGATGTTGTTCATGCCGAACCAGCCGATGAACGCCAGCGGCACGAGCAGGAACAGCCAGACGAAGCCCGCGTTCTGAATATAGGTCGGCGCGCCGGCGGGAACCTTGCCGATCAGCGAACCGGACGCCTGCACCAGCGTCACCGGTTCGCCGCCAAAGCTGCCCAGGAGCGGGATGGTCATCACCAGCGGCACCAGAATCTGCATGGTGGTCACCCCGGCGTTGCCCAGCCCGGCATTCAGACCCAGCGCCAACCCCTGCATCCGTTTGGGAAAGAAAAAGCTGATGTTGGACATGCTGGAAGCGAAGTTACCGCCGCCGAAACCGGACAGAAACGCCAGCAACTGAAATACCCACAACGGCGTTTCCTTGCTCTGCAAGGCGATGCCGGTGCCCAGCGCCGGGATCATCAGCAAGGCCGTGGTGAACACGATGGTGTTGCGACCGCCGGCGATGCGGATGAAGAAGCTCGACGGGATACGCAAAGTCGCTCCGGTCAAACCGGCGATGGCCGCCAGCGTGAACAACTCCGCCGGCTTGAACGGGAAACCCGCGTTGAGCATCTGGACGGTGATGATGCTCCAGTAAATCCACACCGCGAAACCGCACAACAGGCTGGGAATGGAAATCCACAGATTGCGGTTGGCGATGCCTTTGCCCGTGGTCTCCCAAAACTGGGTGTCTTCCACGCGCCATTCACGGATGTCTGCCATGATGATGAACCTCTATAATATAACTATATGTAAAATATGATTTTCATCAGCGTCTTCGCTTTCAGCACGCCACTTCGGCCCCCTTGCGTGAATACCACCGCCAAGTCACCAGCACGCAGCTCAGGTAAAACACGCTAAAGAAGAACAACGCACCCTGGGGACTGCCGGTCAGTTCGATGGAGGTGCCATAGGCCATGGGGATGAAAAACCCACCGAAAGCGGCGATCGCGGCGCTCAAGCCCATGGCGGCGGCCGCCTCGGTCGCGCCGTCGCGTCGCGCCTGTTCGAGCGCGGCTTCATCATTCCGGTCGGTAACCTGCCGCTCGCGCAGGGTGCGGAAGATGATGGGAATCATGCGGAAGGTGGAGCCGTTGCCGATGCCGGCGGCGAGGAACAGAACCAGGAACATCGCCACGAAACCCATGACGTTGCCGCCGCCACTTGCCCCAGGCAGGAATGCCGTCGCGGCCAGAGGAGCCACCGTCATGATCAGGAAGATTCCTACAGTAATGACCGCGCCGCCCACGCGATCCGCCAGCCAGCCACCGATGGGCCGGACAACGGCGGCGAGCAATGGGCCGATAAAGGCAAATTGGAAGGCGTCCACGCCGGGGAATACGGTGTTGACCAGCATGGGGAATCCGACCGCCAGCCCGATAAAGGAACCGAAGGTGCCGATATAGAGCCAGCTCATCAGCCACTGATGCTTGTGCTTGAAAATCGCCGCCTGCTCGGCAAAACCGGCCTTGACGCTGGCAATGTTGTCCATGCCGAAGTACGCGGCGATGGCGGCGGCGGCGATGAACGGCACCCAGATGAAACCCGCGTTCTGCACCCAAATCTGGCTGCTTATCGCACCATCCGTATGGCTTTGCGGGTTGCCGCCCAGCACCCACAACGCGCCGCCGTAAACCGCGATCGGCGCGATCAACTGCGCCAGGCCCACCCCCAAATTGCCGATGCCCGCATTCAAACCCAGCGCGGTGCCCTGCAAACGCCGCGGATAGAAGAAACTGATATTCGCCATGCTGGAGGAGAAGTTGCCGGCCCCCAGACCGCACAGCAGGGCAATCGCCACGAACACGGCGTAATTGGTGCTCGGATCCTGCACCGCCACGCCGATCCATAGGGTCGGGAGCAACAGCAGGGCCGTGCTAAACACCGTCCAGTTGCGCCCGCCGAAGATCGGCACCACGAAGGAGAACAACAGACGGAACAAGGCGCCCGACAAACCGGGCAGCGCCGCAAGCCAGAATAACTGGGTGGGGGTAAACTGGAAGCCAATGTGCGGCAACTCGACCACGATCACGCTCCACACCACCCAGACGGCGAAGGCCAGCAGCAGGGCGGGCATCGACAGCCATAGGTTGCGGTTGGCGATGCGCCGGCCCGTCTGTTCCCAGAAGGTTTCGTCGTCGGGCCGCCAATCGACCAGGCGACGCCAGCGTGGCCGGACGTGCTCGATCAGTTCCGCCCGTTCCAGCTCGGCGCGGGCGTCGGCATGCCGTTCCAAAATCGCTTCGCGTTCGCCGCGCTCGGCCAGCCAGGTCCAGATCATGGTCACCACCACCAGCGCGAACATCAGCATGAAACAACTGCTGCGCACGCCGATGGCGTCGGCGGCGACGCCGAACATGATTGGCAGGACAAACCCTCCCAAGCCACCGATCAGACCGACGATGCCGCCCACCACGCCCATCTGACTCGAATAGTGGTCGGCCAGGCTGCGATAGACGCTGGCCTTGCCGAACCCTTGCGCCACGCCGATGATGAATACCAGGATGGTGAACAACACGATGCCGATTCCAAGGTCGAACGAGACATCGCTCTTGATGCCGTGGATGGTCAGGGTGGTGGGCGGATAGCTGAGCAGAAACAGGCAAACCAGACTGACCCACAACACCCACCAAGTCACGGTATTGCCGCCCCACTTGTCCGAAGCCCAGCCGCCCAGGGCGCGGATCGCGCCGGAAGGAAGATCGAAGAAGATGGTCAGGAACGCGGCGGTGGCCAAGGGCAGGCCGTATTCGCCGACATAATATTTGGGCAACCAGAGCGCCAGCGCCACGAACGCGCCAAACACGAAGGCATAAGCCAGGCCAAAGCGCCATACCCGCGGATCGAACAGGGGCAGCAATTGCTGGCCCAGGGTCTGGCGGACACGGTTTCGATCCGCCTCTTTTTCGTGCAGGGGGTCGGTATAGGTGAACAACCAGAACAACACGGCCATGACGACCATGGCGACGGCGTACACCTTGGGCACCATTTGCCAGGCGCCGAACGAAGCGATGATTAGCGGAGCGATGAACTTGGTCAGCGACGATCCGGCGTTGCCGGCGCCAAAAATACCCATCGCCGTGCCCTGCCGTTCCTTGCTAAACCAGGCCGAGGTGTAGGCGATGCCCACCGCGAACGAGCCGCCGGCCAAGCCGACGAACAGGCCCAGCACCAGGTATTGCCAGTACTCGGTGGCATAGGAAACCATCCAGGTCGGAATCGCCACCAGGAGCATCTGGAGGAAAAACACGACCCGTCCACCGTAGCGATCGGTGAGAATACCCAGCGGCAGGCGCACCAGCGAGCCGGTCAGGATCGGGGTGGCCACCAGCAGGCCAAATTCGGTTTCGTTGAGATTCAGTTCGGCCTTAATCTTGATGCCAATGACCGAGAACATCACCCACACGGCGAAATTCACCGCGAAGGCCATGGTATTCATGGTCAACACGGATATTTGTTTTTGTTTGAGCGTCGTAGCCATCGTGGACCTCGCTTTTTTTGCTGCAAGCGCGATATTACGACGCGCGCGGCGCTTAATTCCCGAGTTTGACCGTCGGTTTTTATCTTTAAAACCGCCCTGTTAGCTGCTTTAATACCTCTTTGGAGGTATGTTCATGGCACACAGTAACCAACTGTTATTATTTAATTTATCCAAATTTATCCGATTGCCGCGCGGATAGTTTGCCCACCTGTGTCATTCCGTGGGGGTATCCACAATACTCTTGCGTATTTTCAGTGCCTCCGCGCCGCCGTGGGCAACAACTCGTTCGGACGACCGATGAGAAAACCTTCCGTGAAACACAACGAATCCATCATTTTCCGCAACGGCTTGACCATGGGCGGCATCGTGCTGCTGGCGCTGCTGAGCATGGTCAGTTCGGTGTTCATCGCCGAATCCAGCAAGGGCGACGCCGCCGCCATCAACCTGGCCGGCTCCCTGCGCATGCAGTCCTACCGTATCGCCACTCGTTTACAGAACTCCCACGGCGCCGATACCCAACATGCCGGGGACGTGGCCCGGGAAATCGACCAGTTCGAACGCCGCATGGATCATCTCTGGGAAACCGGCGCGATTTCCCCGGCGACGGGGGATTCCAAAAACCGGACGCTCAAAGCCATCGAGGCGTCCTGGCATGACGACCTGCGGCCCATCCTGGAAACCTCCGTGACGGACAACTCGCCCTCCGCGACCTATTTGCGGCAGGTGGATGAATTCGTCGCCAAGCTGGATGCCTTCGTCATGCTGCTGGAGCAGGATACCGAGGCGAAAATCCTGCTGCTGCGGCTGGTGCAGGGCATGGCCCTGTTCTTAATCCTGGTGCTGATTTTCGCCGCCATGTACCAACTGGACAGCGGCGTGGTCATGCCGCTGCGCGATCTGGTGGACGTGGCGCGCAAGGCCCGGAGCGGCGACCTGACGGTGCGCGCCAGCCATGTCGGCAACGATGAGCTGGGGATGCTGGGTCACGCCTTCAACCTGATGGCGACCGACCTGTCGGCGATGTACGCCGATCTGGAGGCGCGGGTCGAGCGGCAAACCCAGGCGCTGCGGGTCAGCAACCGCTCGCTGGAACTGCTCTACCACACCGCCAGACGGCTCGGCGAATCGGCCCTGGACGATGCGGACCACCAAGCGCTACTGGCGGAGATCGAAAAGCTGACCGGCATGGGCTCGGTCATGCTGTGCCTGATCGATCCCACCACCCGCCAGACCAGTCGGATCTTTACCGCCCAGCCACGACCAGCCAGTCGTCCGGCGTTTTGCGGTCGGCCGAATTGCAACCCCTGTCTGGGTAGTGGCGCCACCCATCCGCTGGATACCGACCACGGGCTGTTTTCCATCCCGATCAAGGTCCAGGAACGGCAGTTCGGGGTTCTCATCGTCCGTAATCCCGGTCTGGAAACGGCCGCCGCCTGGCAACTGCCGCTGTTGGAAGCGGTGGCGCGCAACATCGCCGCCGCGCTGCGGGCCAACGAACAGATCGAGCACCGCCGCCGGCTGGCGCTGTTGGAGGAACGCGCGGTTATCGCCCGCGAATTGCACGATTCGCTGGCGCAATCGCTGTCTTATCTAAAAATCCAGGTTGGCCGCCTGCAACTGCTGGCGGGCGGCAAGGAAACCGCCGAGCAAGCGCGCGACATCGTCGCCGAACTGCGCGAGGGTCTTAACGGCGCGTACCGGCAACTGCGGGAACTGATCGCCACCTTCCGCCTGAAGATGGAACATCCCCGGCTCGAAGACAGTCTGCGCGAAGTGGTGCGGGAATTCAGTCATCGCGGCCAACTGCCGATCGAACTGGATCATGGCGGCTGGAACTGCGCGCTCGATCCGAACGAACAGATTCATGTCATGCAGATCGTTCGGGAGGCGCTGAACAACGCTGTCAAGCACGCCCGAGCCAAACGGATTTCGGTACGGCTGCACGGCACGCACGAGGGCGAGGCAGCCATCGACATCGACGACGACGGCGTCGGGCTACCGGCTGAAGCCAACCGGGAAAACCACTTCGGCTTGAACATCATGCGGGAACGAGCCGCCCAGATGGGCGGCCTGCTGAGCCTTCATTCCCAACCTGGCCGCGGCCTGCGAGTGCAGCTGAGGTTCCTGCCCGCCGCTCGCCAGCGCCCCACCGTCAGCGCCGGCCAGCCATGCGACGAGGCTCGTTATGCTTGACGAAGTCCAAACCATTCTGGTCGTCGACGACCACCCGCTCATGCGCAAGGGGATTTTGCAACTGATCGCCATGGAGCCCTCCTTGCGCTTGGTCGGCGAGACCGGCGACGGTCAACAGTGCGTGGAGCTGGCCCATCGCCTGCGGCCGGATTTGATTCTGCTCGACCTGAACATGCGCGGCCTGAGCGGCATGGAGGCGCTGAAAGCCCTCAAGGCCGCCGATCTGGATACGCGGGTGATCATCCTCACCGTCTCCGACAGCGAGGACGACGTGGTGGCGGCGCTACGGCTCGGCGCCGACGGCTATCTGCTCAAGGACATGGAACCGGAGGAGGTGCTGCACAGCCTGAAAGCCGCCGCGCTGGGCCGCATCGCGCTGGGCGAGCGGGTGGCCGCGATTCTGGCCGACGCCCTGCGGCACGAGAGCCAGCCAAAACCCCTCGACAGTGTCAAGCTTACCGAGCGGGAGCGGGAAATTCTCTCGCTGATTGCCGCTGGTTGCAGCAACAAGCTCATTGCCCGCAAGTTAAAGATCACCGAAGGCACGGTGAAAGTTCACGTCAAGCATCTGCTGCGCAAACTCGATCTGGTTTCGCGGGTCGAGGCGGCGGTTTGGGCGGTCAAGCATGGGTTCCGCGCCTAGCAGCGAATATCGCGAAAACGGGATAACGGCGACGATTGGCCCGACAGGTCAAATCGCTACTCAATCCAGGTTTTAGCATTGATATCGAAAGGATTTTTTTGTCGAAACGTACCGACGCTCATCGCTACCGATAACAGTATGATCGCGTTAATGAAAACCGGAACCACCACGAAGGCGAATCCCAATTTGTGGACAGCTTCGCCACCAATGATCGCCGTGATGGCGGTGGCGCCGCCTGGCGGATGCATGCAGCGCAGCAGGTGCATCAATATCATGGCCGCCGGTATGGCGATAGCGGAAGCCAGCAGTGCGTTCGGTATCAACTTATGACAGCCGACCCCAATGACGGCGGAGACGACATGTCCGCCAACCAGGTTCCAGGGTTGCGATACCGGACTATGCGGAAAACCAAACAGCAACATGGCCGATGCCCCAGTGGAAGCCAGAATGACCGGCAACTGCTCGGTCTCCAAGATCATAAAAGAAAAGAACGATGCCGCGAGCGTGCCGACAAACGCGCCCGTGATCGAGGCGGTAAACTCAGTAGGGTTCATTTTTTCCATACGATGCCCTCGTTAACGATGTCAACCCAACAGCAACCTCAACGCATGTCCAGCCGCGCCAGTTCCTCCGGCGTGTTGACATTGCGAAACGACATCGACCAGTCGGCAAAATCGACCCGCGCCGGCCGGTGCCGGCGCAGCCAGCGGCCCATGCCCCCCGCGCCCGCCGCCAGCCAGACGGCCAGATCGTCCCGCAGCGTCACCGGCAACAAGGCAAATACCGGTTGCCAGCATCCCTCCCCATACGCCACGCCGACCGTGGCTTGTTCCCGCTCCAGCGCTCCCAGCATCCGCCGCGCGTAGTCGGCCGGCAGCAACGGGGAATCGCAAGGCGCGGTCAGCAGATACGGCGTCTCGGCCGCGCGCAGCGCCGCCAGCACGCCGGCCAGCGGTCCCCGGAAGCGGAGGTCTGGATCGTCGCCGACGACCCGACAGCCATAGGCTCGATAGACATCCTGATTGCGGTTGGCGCTGATCAACAGCTCGGCGACTTGCGGCCGTAACCGGCGAACCCCGTGCGCGATCAGCGGTTCGCCGCCCAGCGGCAGCAAACCCTTGTCCCGGCCGCCCATTCGCTCGGCGCGTCCGCCGGCCAGAAGGACTCCCGTCACCGCGATTCGAGGATTCACGGCCATCCGCCGGGACCGGTCCGGCTCAGCCCTGATCGCCGAACTGGCAGGGCGCCCGCAATGCGTCCGGCACGTTCGGCGGACACTGGCCGCAGAGCTGGTTGCCGGGCACCGCGAACGCCATTTTCTTCGGATTGGGCAGGTCGAGGCCGTTCATGATCGCCACGAACCGCTCCAGACTCCTGCCGCCGCCCAGCCTCGGGTTGCGCGCCTTTTCCTGGGCGATGGACGACACGAACCGTCCGTCGTAGTCGTGGCCCGGATACACCAGCGTCTCGTCCGGCAGCACGAACAGTTTGTCGCGAATGCTGCGATACAGCGCCACCGGATCGCCGGACTGAAAATCGGTGCGCCCGCAGCCGTCGATCAGGAGGGCGTCGCCGGAGAACAGCAAGCGATGGACGCCGCCGTCCACCATGTAGCAATGATGGGCGCCGGTATGGCCCGGCGTGAACAGCGGGTGCAATGCGATCCGGCCGATCCGTAGCGGCTCGCCCTCGCGCAGGCCGAGATCGGCGCAAGGCAGTTCATCCATCGCCGGATAAGCGATCCGGCTGCCAGCCAGATGTTTGAGCTTGAGCGCACCGCTCAGATGATCGGCGTGAACGTGGGTTTCGATGGTCCAGGCCAGGCGTAATCCCAAATCTCGAATTACCGCCAGATCGCGTTCCGCGGTTTCGATCACGGGATCGATCAGGGCGCATTCGCCGGTGACCGGACAACCCAACAGGTAGGTATAGGTGTAGGACACCGGCTCGAACAGTTGCCGAAAAAGCATGATCGCCTCCTTTTAAAATCATCGCCAAGCACATCTGATTACTTGGAACAGCCAAGGCACAACCGTTCTCGGTTCACGACCGACATGACCGGAGCACGCTCGGTTCTCAGTTCAGCGGCAAGGACACATGCAAGACCCCAGGATCGTCCATCGTGGCCTGGATCTTGAAATTGAGCGCCCGATTAAGACGAAGCATCGCCTCGTTCTCTCGCAATACCTCCCCATACAACTCCTTGATGCCGAGCTTTTTGGCGTACTGGATGATGTAGCGCATCAGCATCGGCCCCAATCCGATTCCGGTCATGGTCCGATCCACCAAAATTGAATATTCGGCCTTTTCCATGTCCGGGTCGGCGTTGCAGCGCACCACACCCCAGATCTTGGCTTTTCCCGGCACACCATCGGGTTCGGTCATGGCGATCGCCATCTCCCGGTTGTAGTCGAGCTGAGTCAAACGGGCGGCCATATCGTGCGACAATTCGCGTATCGGCTGGAAGAAGCGCATCCGCACGTCCTCGGCCGGCATCCGCCGCACCATATCGATAATCTGTGGCTCGTCCTCGGGCAGGATCGGCCGCATCAGAAATCTGCGGCCATCGGGCAATTCGTAGAATCTCTCCATCTCTTTCGGATAAGGCAAGATCGCCAGCCGCTGGCCGACGGTGGCTGGCTCGACTGGCTCGATCCGCACATTGGCGTCCAGCGCCAGTAAACCGTCACGCTTGACCCAGAGCGGGTTGATGTCCATCTCCACCACTTCAGCCAGATCCACCACCATCTGGGAAACCTTGATCAGGGTCAGGGCGATTTCATCCAGGTCGACCGGCCGGCCGCGGTTGCCGCGAAGCTGGCGGTACAAGCGGGTGCGTGACATCAGATCGCGCGCCAGTTGCATGTTCAAGGGCGGCAATGCGTAGGCCACATCGTCGATCACTTCGGCTTCGGTGCCGCCGTGACCAAAAAGGATGACCGGCCCGAAGCGACGGCCGGTGCGCACCCCGATCATCAGTTCGTAGGCGCTGTGCCGGGATAGCATCGGCTGTACCGCGAAACCGTCGATTACCGCCTCGGGGGCGAGCTCGCGCACCCGCGCCAACATGTCGCTGGCGGCGACCAACACCGCCAATGGGTTGTTCAGACCAAAGGTCACGCCGCCTACTTCGGATTTACTGGCGATGTCGGGCGAAAGGATCTTGAGCGCCACGGGAACCTTCAACTCCAGGGCCAGCTCGCTGGCCGCTTCCGGCGTGGAGGCAAAATAGAGGGGTGTCACCGGGATTTCGTAGGCGCTCAAAATCTGGCTGGCCTCGTAAGCGTTCAGCCGACGCCGGCCAGCGGTCAGGGCGATCTGGATGATACGGCGGGCGATCTCGGGATCGGGGGTGAACTCCTCCGGAATCGAGGGCGGAGTCTCCATCAGCAGTTCCTGATTGCGCCGGTGCTGGGCCAGGCGCATGAAGGCTTCCACCGCTTCGCCGGGAGCCTGATAGGTGGGAATATGCGCGGACTTGAACAGATCGCGCGCCGATTGCACCGACGACTCGCCGATCCAGCAGGTCATGATCAGCCGCCGGCCGCCGGCCCGCTCGACCAGGGCTCTCGCGCTTTCCATCGAGCGATCCATCGAGGAGGGAGCGTGCAACACCAGCACCCCGTCGGTGCCCGGCTCCTTCAACAACAAATCCAGTGCCTTGCCATACGCTTCGGCGCCGGCCATGTCGCCCAGATCGACCGGATTCTCGATCGGATAGTCGGGTCGACAGGCGCGCGCCACCTGTTCGCGGGTCTCTTCACCGATCTGGGCCAGATGGCCGCCGTGGCGCAGCAGCGTATCGCTGGTCATCAAGGCCAGGCTGTAGCTGTTGCTGAGAATGGTGAGGCGGTTGCTGTAAACCGGCTTGGCGGTGGCGAGGGTTTCGGCGGCGCCGAACAATTGCTCGATATGGTCCACCCGCAGAATGCCGGCCCGCTGAAATACGGCATCGTACACGGCATCCTCGACTGGCCCGGTCCGAAAATCGCGCGGCTTGAGCACGATGACCGGCTTGACGCGAGCGGCGGCGCGGGCGGCGGAGACAAACTTGCGGCGGTTGCGGGTATTTTCCATGTACATCAGGATGGCGCGGGTCCGAGAGTCTCGCAGCAGGTAATCCAGCAAGTCACCGAAATCCACATCCCAGCGCATACCCACCGAGATCACATGGGAGAAACCAATGTCGCGACTGGTAGCCCAATCGAGTAGGCTGCGCATCACCGCGGCGGACTGGCAGAGCAAGGCAATGTGGCCCGACAAGGGCCGGGTAGCGCTCAAGCTGGCGTTGACGTTGGTCGCTGGCACCGCATAGCCGAGATGGTCCGGACCCATGACCCGGAGCAGATACGGCTTGGCGGCGGCCAGTATTTTCTGCTTCAGGCTCTCGCCCTCATCCACATACTTGCGAGAGATCTCCGGACCGAGCAACGCCGCCTTGGCGCCACGATGATCCTGCAAAATTTCCCGGCTGAGCAGCAGCACCGCCTTGGTTCCCCAAGCGCCCAACTGATCGATCAGCTCCGGCGCCTCTTCGATCGGAGTGGTCAGAATGGCCAGATCCGGCGCCAGCGGCAAGCTACCGACATCCTTGTAGGCCAGCACGCCGGAAACGGCCTGCTGGTCCGGGTTGACCGGCATCACCGGCCCCTTGAACCCACCCTCGATCAAATTGAATTCCACGGTGGCATCAAAATCGCCCGCCTGCTTGCCCCGACCGATGACGGCGATGGAGCGCGGTTTGAACAGGTACTCGAGATTGCGAATGGTCATGAAATCGCCTCGCGCGATAGATGAACCGGAATGCGGATATGGTAACGCGATTCCTCCCGGCCTGGGCCTTGTCGCGGATCTGCTTTCCATACCGGCGCCATGGATTTTCCCTACAATTGGACCCACCTGAAGCTCAAATCTTTCAGAGGCAATCGGCATGGCTTGGACGACGATATGCAAGAGTCCGGCGCCCGGCGAACCGGCGCCCAATTTGATCGACGAAGAGGCGGTGCGGGCCGGCTTCTCCTGGAAGGCCGCCCGAGCCGAACTGGCGGGCTTACCCGGCGGTGGCTTGAATATCGCCTACGAGGCAGTGGATCGCCAGATCCAGGCTGGCCTGGGCGAAACCGTGGCGCTGCGCTGGCTGGGCAAAAACGACGAACGGCGGGAGTATTCCTATTCCGAACTGGCCGGCTTGAGCAATCGCTTCGCCAACCTGCTGGAACGGCTCGGCATCGGCAAGGGCGATCGCGTCTGCGTGCTGGCCGGCCGCATCCCCGAGCTGTATGTGACGGCGCTGGGAACCCTGAAGGCCGGTGCGGTGTTCTGCCCGCTGTTTTCCGCGTTCGGCCCGGAACCGGTGCGGGTGCGCCTACTCAAAAGTCGGGCACGGTTGCTGCTGACCACCTCGCTGCTTTACCAGCGCAAGATCCAGCCGCAGCGCGCGCAACTACCCGATCTGGAGCACGTATTGCTGGCCGACGGCGGCGACGGCGAATCGGGTGTTCGTTCCTTTCACGCCCTTATGGAGACCGAATCGGACCGGCGAGCACCGCCCGCCACCCTGCCGGAAGACCCAGCGCTGCTGCATTTCACCAGCGGCACCACCGGCACCCCCAAAGGCGCGGTGCACGTCCACGACGCCGTGGCCGCCCATCGCCTGACCGGTCGCTGGGTGCTGGATCTGCGGCCTGGGGATATCTATTGGTGCACGGCGGACCCCGGCTGGGTAACAGGCGTGTCCTACGGCATTATCGCCCCGCTGACCAATGGGGCGACTCTGGTGATCGACGAGGCCGAATTCGACGTCCGCCGCTGGTACACCATTCTCGAACGGGAGCGGGTCAACGTCTGGTACACCGCCCCGACCGCGATTCGCATGTTGATGAAGGCTGGCGCCGACGCCGCCCGCGGATACGATGTGAGCGCGTTGCGTTTCATGGCCAGCGTCGGCGAGCCGCTGAACCCCGAAGGCGTGGTCTGGGGCCTGGAAACGCTGGGCCAACCGTTCCACGACACCTGGTGGCAAACCGAAACTGGGGCGATCATGATCGCCAACACCCGTGGCCAAGACATCCGACCCGGCTCCATGGGCCGGCCGCTACCGGGCATCGAAGCCGCCATCGTCCGGCGGCGAACGGACGGCGGCGTGGATCTGCTGGAACCGGGTGAGGAAGGCGAGCTGGCCCTGCGAGCGGGCTGGCCCTCCATGTTCCGCGGCTACCTGGAAGATGATGAACGCTACCGCGAATGTTTCGCCGCCGACTGGTATTTAAGCGGCGATTTGGCCACTCGGGACGCCGACGGCTACTTCTGGTTCCTGGGCCGCGCCGACGACATGATCAAGACTTCCGGGCACCTGATCGGGCCGTTCGAGGTGGAAAATGTGCTCATGGGACACCCGGCGGTGGCCGAGGCCGGCATGATCGGCAAACCGGACGATGTCGCCGGCCAAATCGTTAAGGTTTTCGTGGCGCTTAAGCCCGGGCATGCGCCCGACGACACGCTACGCCGGGAACTGCTCGGTTTTGCGCGCACCCGACTGGGACCGGCGGTGGCGCCGCGTGAGCTGGAGTTCATGACCGATCTCCCCAAAACCCGTAGCGGAAAAATCATGCGCCGGTTGCTGCGCGCCCGGGAGTTGAAGCTGCCTCCGGGTGATCTATCCACGCTGGAAAACAGCGAAGGAAGCCGGATCTGACATTGATTGTGTTTATTCCAAGAGCCAAGCTGTTGATTGTAGGAGTCTGTTTGAAGGCGATTTACGGGCTGCCTCCACAAACGGACTTCCGCGGCAAAAAGCCTTTTAATGGCCTCTAAATCATCGCTGACAAAGGTGATTACCCAGCTTTGATCAAGAACCTGTGAAAGTCGCATCGCCGAGAGCGGCTTGCTTTTTCAAATGATCGATGCGACACTGATGCTGCGGCGCAACATGCCGCTATACAACGTTGTTTACAGGATTTGAGCGTGCCTTACCCCGCGCGAGAGGAAACATCCATGAGCACCATGAGCAGAGAACAAATTCGCGAAACGATCCTTCGCACCCTTGGCGATGTCATCCCGAACGCCGACACCCAGGCGATCAATCCCGACATCAGCTTTCACGACCAACTCGAATTGGACTCGATCGACTTCCTTCGGCTAATGATGAACCTGGAGAAAGAGCTGAACGTGACCATCTTCGATTTCGATTACCCGAAGCTGTCGACACTCAAGGGGTGCGAGCGCTATTTGGCCGAACAACTGGTGCTGACGGCCTGAGCGGGGAGGCAACATCCCGCCGTTCCAAGCAGGGACGTGTCCGCAATTACCGAGCCAGACAGAGGAGATTTTCGATTCGCGGAAAACGCCATCGCCCGTACCCGTAAATGGCGGCGGGGCAGGCAGGCGATACGGCGTCCGAAATGAAGAAGACCGATCCGGGAAAAGGATCGGTCACTGTGCCGCCATGAGGATTTTAGGGTACTTGTTCTAAAGTGGAATCCTAGAATCGACGACGTGCGGTAAGTCGATCGAACTTCCCGAACCCGTCGCGCAATCCTCCTTTGATGGTTTTTGGCCGGGTAGTTTATCCGGTCATTTTTAACGTTTTCTTCGGATTCCGCCAACCACTCAACCCTGACGACAAAAAACCCCATATCGAGGAAACCGCCATTAATTCTAGTATTGGCATGGCCTTGGCGATGGTCGCATTATACCGATTGCGCCTGATCGCGCAACCCCTGGGCGAGCGAAATACCGCCATGACGACACCGGCCATACAGAGACAGCGCACGAATTCAGACCCTGACACAAACATGGTTATATGCTCTTCGGCCGCCATAAAGGCACACGGTCAAGCAACCACGCGTCATCAACTTTGTTTCTTCGCCGCTACCGTCGCCAACCCGGTCAGCGCCAGCGCGGCGGCGATCGCCAGCAACGAAGTCAAGGCATCGCTCAACCCCTCGGGATAAACCAGCAACAGCAATCCCAACCCTACCATCATGGTCCCCGACAGCAGTTTCAATAAGCGCCCTTCCCTCTCTCGCAGCTTGCGCGAACCCAGCGTCCAGGTGAACGCCAGCATGATCACCAGCAGCGGCAACACGTAAATCAGGTTGTAAAGCGCCAGGTAGCCGTAATAAGCCTCGGTGGACAGCGAACTCAGCGTCAGGGTGCGGGTATAGACCATCGGAAAACCGGCGGTGCATAGCAGTTCGTAGCTATTGGCGACGGTCGCCAGCGCGACCGTGCCCACCAGCAACGACGGCAGCCTCTCTCCACCCACCAGCGCCCGCATGCGCTTGAACAATTTGGGTTTGGCTTCATCGGCAATGCTCAACGACGGCCCTTGCCGAAAAGCGAAAAAATCCTTGATGTTCAAGCCGCCCATCGACACCGCCAGTAAACCCGCCAACACGGTGACGAACCGCAGTTCGCCCAGCCAGAGAAAGACGTTGAGCCAAGCGGCCATGAACACGAAATAGATCGCGCCCGAGAAGAACACGAACACCCCGCCGATCAGCAGCATCCGTTTGCGGTCGCGGGCATGCGCCAGTAGGCTGAGCAGAAACAGCAATACAAAGAACGCACAGGGATTAAACGCATCCAGTCCAGCCAAGACCACAGTCAGCGCCGGCAAGGAAAGTGACGCGGGGTCCAGTGCGCCAAGCAGCGGCAGATCCAGCAACGGCGGCCCGACGACTGGTGACGCGGGAACCGCGGGCGCGGAAGCCGTCATGGCTTGCGCGTAGCGGCGGTGGCATTCTTCCAGTTGCTGGCGCAGAGCATGACCGGTGGTATCGGGGTCGTCAAAGCCGGTTATCATCCGGCCGCAGAACAGCAAAGCGGGTACGGCGCGGGCCGACTCGCCCAGCGCCTCGGCCATGCGAGCGTACTGTAACCCCGCGGCCATGTCTTGCGTCAGGTCGTGGCTGTGCAATTCCAACCAGGGATATTGGGCCAGCAACGACTCGACGAAGGGCCGCGCTCGCCGGCAGTGGGGACAGGTCCGTGTCCAGAAGAAATACAAATGCACGCGCGGCTCGCCGCTCGCTGTGTGGGTCAACCACTCGTTGTCCGGCGCGGTCGAAGCTCCCTGAGCGAAACCGCCGGGCGCGAACCACCCAACCAGCAACAGGGCCAACAACAGCCGGCCCAGCTTCGAGCGCCACATGGTGGGATTCAGGGCTCCAACCGCTCCAGCAGCCAACCGCCCTCTTTCCGCGCGCGATAGCGTAGCCGGTCGTGCATCCGGCCATGGCGGCCCTGCCAAAATTCCAGCAGGTCCGGTTTGACTCGATAGCCGCCCCAGTGATAGGCCATCGGAATATCGTCGTCCGGATACTGGGCGGCCAATTGCTCGAAGCGCTGATCCAGAATTTGACGACTGGCCACCACCTGACTCTGCCGCGATGCCAGCGCGCCCAACCGACTTTCGCGCGGCCGACCGCGAAAATAAGCTTCCGACTCGGCGGCGGGTATCTGGCTGACCGTACCCTCGACCCGAACCTGCCGTTCCAGCTCCAGCCAAAGAAATACGAGAGCGACACAAGGGTTCTCGGCAATCTGCCGACCCTTGTCGCTGCGGTAGCTGGTAAAAAACACGAAACCGTCGGCATCGCATTCCTTAAGCAGCACCACGCGTGCGTAGGGGCGTCCGGTCCGATCGGCGGTGGCCAGGGTCATGGCGTTGGGCTCGGGCAGTTGCGCGGTGATGGCTTCCTGCATCCAGCGTTGAAATTGTCGGATCGGATCGGGATCCACATTGATCTTGGTCAAGACACTCAAGGAATAATCCTGACGCAATTCGGCAAGGGATTGGCTCATGGCGGTTCCGGTTTCCCGTGGCAAGTTGGCAAGAACAGCGCGATTATACCCAAGCTTGGGGAATCGCCGAGCTGCCCGCGCTGACACCCAGAGCAGCCGTGGGGATTTCTCCACGAGGCGTCGCCGGACAAACGAACCGGGTCAGCAAATGTATGAATATAATTGACGAACCCTCGCCCACCAACCCGAACATCGATGAATCCGTTACCGTCCAATCGCTTATGCCCACCATCCTGCTCTCGACCTTGAACGCCCGCTATTTCCATGCCTCGCTCGGGCTGCGCTACCTGCTGGCCAACTTGGGCGAGTTGCGGACCGACGCCGCCATCCGTGAATTCATCGTCACCCAGCGGCCGTTGGACATCGCCGAGGCGCTGCTGGCCGAACAGCCACGCCTCGTCGGGTTTGGCGTCTATATCTGGAACGTGGTGGAAACCACCCAGGTGGTCGCTCTGCTCAAGCAAGTGCGACCGGATCTCGTCGTGGTGCTCGGCGGTCCCGAAGTGAGTCATGAATGGGATCGGCAAGCGATCGTCGATCTGGCCGATTATCTGATCGCCGGCCCAGGCGACTTGGCATTCGCGGACCTGTGCCAGCGCATCCACGCGGGGAATCCGCCGGATGAAAAGATCATCGCCGCCGAGTCGCCAGCGCTGGACCACCTGTGCCCACCGTACCGGTTCTACACCGACGAGGACATCGCCCGCCGGTTGATCTACGTCGAGGCTTCGCGCGGCTGTCCGTTCAAGTGCGAGTTCTGCCTGTCGGCGCTGGACAAAACTGCCTGGCCGTTCCCGCTGGAGCCGTTCCTGGCCGAACTCCAAACCCTTCATCAACGCGGCGTGCGCCATTTCAAATTCGTGGACCGCACGTTCAATCTGAACGTCAAGACCTGCGCACGAATTTTGGACTTCTTCCTGGAGCGACTGGATGAACGGTTGTTCCTGCATTTCGAGCTGATTCCCGACCACCTGCCGGAACCGCTTAAGGCCCGGATCGCGCGCTTCCCGGCCGGCGCGCTGCAATTCGAAATCGGGATTCAGACTTTCAACCCCACCGTGCAGGCGCTGATCAGCCGCAAGCAGGACAATCCCAAGGCGGTGAACAACCTGGTCTGGCTGCGCCGGAACACCCACGCCTATCTGCACGCCGATCTGATCGCCGGTCTGCCGGGCGAGGATTTGGCCAGCTTCGCCGCTGGATTCAATCGGCTGACGGCACTCGACCCGCACGAAATCCAGGTCGGCGTGCTCAAGCGGCTGCGCGGCGCACCGCTTGACCGCCATACCGCGCCCTTCGATTGCCGTTACAACCCGCATCCCCCTTACAACCTGCTGTGTTCGGCAACCCTGGATTTCGCGACGATGCGGCGGCTGGAACGCTTTGCCCGTTACTGGGACTTGATCGGCAATTCCGGGCGATTCTCGCAAACCCGCCCGCTGCTGCTGGGCGACCGGCCGTTCGACCGCTTTATGCGCTTAAGCGACTGGCTGTTCGCCACCACCGGACAAACCCATCGGTTCGCGCTGGAACGGCTGTTCGATCTGCTGTATCGAGGGCTGGTCGAGGTGCTGAGCGTCGCCGAACCGGCCGCACGGGCGGCGCTGGCAACGGATTATCAAGCGAGCGGCGCGAAAAGTGGCCTAGCGTTCCCGCGGCCAGATCGGTTTTCATCCAGCGACGGGAGCGAAGGAATCTCTGGAACCATTGCTTCGACTCGGCAAACACGGCACCAGCGGTCCGGCGGATAACGGAACAGCGTGCTGCCGCGCGGATTGCCCGACTGTTGCGCCGCAACAAATTTTTGTTGCATTGCGGAATAAAATCGTCAAGACTGTTGTCGAAGGGACAAGAACGCGTCTTCACGAGAGAAACACAGATGCAAGTTTCACAACAAATCCATACGGTCTGCCCGCATTGCAAGCGGCCCGTCGCGGTTATCCGCGAGCAGCCTTACGCTCACTGCGCGGAACACGGCAACGTCGTGCCGATGCGCAGCGCGGTCGCCAATCCGCCGCTCCCGCACGCCCTTCTTGAGGAAGCGAACGCCTGAGCGCGCGGTGTCGGGACGGCATCATTCCGGCCGCAGGTGGGGGAACAGGAGCACATCGCGGATCGAAGGCGCATCCGCAAACAGCATGACGAGCCGGTCGATGCCGATGCCCTCCCCCGCCGTCGGCGGCAGACCGTATTCCAGCGCCCGAATGTAATCGGCGTCGTAGTGCATGGCTTCCTGATCGCCGGCTGCCTTGGCTTCGACCTGTCGGCGAAACCGGTCCGCCTGATCCTCGGGATCGTTCAACTCGGAAAAACCGTTGGCGATTTCCCGCCCGCCCACGAATAGTTCGAAGCGATCGGTGATGCTGGGATCGGCGTCGTTGCGCCGGGCCAACGGCGATACTTCGGTCGGATAGGCCGTAACGAAGGTTGGGTCGCGCAACCGATGCTCGACCGTCTGTTCGAAGATATCCAACTGCACCCGGCCCAAGCCGTGCTCGGCTTGCACCTTCAAATCCAGCCCCGCGGCGATGCGCCGGGCGGCATCCAAATCGTCCAGATCGGCGGCGGCGATCGCCGGGTTGAAGCGCAGCACCGCTTCCCGCACCGTCAATCGCTGGAATGGCTGTCCGAAATCGTAACTCTCTCCCTGATAACCCACGGTGGTTCCGCCCAGCAACGCTTGCGCCATGCCGCGCAACAGTTCCTCGGTCAAATCCATTAGGTCGTTATAGTCGGCATAGCCCTGATAGAACTCCAGCATGGTGAATTCGGGGTTGTGGCGGGTGGAAAGCCCCTCGTTACGGAAATTACGGTTGATCTCGTAGACCTTCTCGAAGCCGCCGACCACCAGCCGCTTCAGATACAGTTCCGGGGCGATGCGCAGGTACAGTTCCATGTCCAACGCGTTGTGGTGGGTAACGAACGGCCGGGCCGCCGCGCCGCCGGGAATTGGCTGCATCATCGGCGTCTCGACCTCCAGAAAGCCACGCCGGTTAAAAAAGTCGCGGATGTGGGCGACCATGGCCGAGCGCAGCCGAAAGGTGGCACGGGTGGACTCGTTCATGATCAGGTCAACATAGCGCTGGCGATAGCGGGTTTCCTGATCGGCCAGCCCATGGAATTTCTCGGGCAGCGGTCGCAGTGATTTAGTCAACAACCGCAGGGTATCGACCTTGACCGACAACTCGCCGGTCCTGGTTTTGAACATCGTGCCTTCCGCGCCCAGAATGTCGCCCAAATCCCAACCCTTGAAATCTTCGTACATTCCTTCCGGTACGGCGCTCTTCTGGATGAACAGCTGGATATCGCCAGACATGTCCCGCAGGCGGGCAAAGCTGGCCTTGCCCATGATCCGCTTGGCCAGTATCCGCCCGGCCACGCGAACGCGCCGATGCTCGGCTTCCAACGCGACGCCGTCCTTGTCGCCATAAGCGGCGTGCAGATCCGCCGCTAGCGCATCGCGACGAAAATCGGTGGGATAGGCCCCGCCCCGCTGGCGCAACTCGTGCAGCTTCTGGCGGCGCAGGGCGATCAGCCTGTTTTCGTCAAGGAGTTCTTCGGGAGCGATGGGATTCTGCGATTCCGGAGACATTGGGATAAAAACCGGTTGGTGGCGACAAAGGAGCCGGCTTATAGCCCGCTCTTCAGACTGGCCTCGATGAAAGGATCAAGATCCCCATCCAGCACCGCTTGGGTATTACCAATTTCGACGCCGGTGCGCAGATCCTTGATCCGCGACTGATCCAGCACGTAGGAACGGATCTGACTTCCCCAACCGATATCGGATTTGCTGTCTTCCACCGCCTGGGCCTGGGCATTGCGCTTTTGCATTTCCAGTTCGTAGAGCTTGGCCTTGAGCTGTTTCATCGCGGTGGAACGGTTCTTGTGCTGCGAGCGGTCATTCTGGCATTGCACCACGATGCCGCTCGGCAGATGCGTGATGCGCACCGCCGACTCGGTGCGGTTGACGTGCTGGCCACCGGCTCCGGAGGCGCGGTAGACATCCACGCGCAAGTCAGCCGGATTGATCTCCACCTCGACACTGTCGTCGATTTCCGGGGACACGAACACCGCCGCGAACGAGGTATGACGGCGATTGCCGGAATCGAATGGCGATTTGCGCACCAGCCGGTGTACACCGGTCTCGGTCCGCAACCAACCGAAGGCGTAGTCGCCCTCGAAACCGATGCTAGCGCTCTTGATTCCCGCCACTTCACCCGGCGACACTTCCAGCAATTCGGTCTTGAAACCGCGCCGCTCGCCCCAGCGCAAGTACATCCGCAGCAGCATTTCGGCCCAATCCTGAGCCTCGGTGCCGCCGGAGCCGGCCTGAATGTCGAGAAAGGCGTTGCTGGCATCCAATTCGCCGGAGAACATCCGCTGGAATTCCAAGTCGGCGACGACTCGGCCGTAACCGTCCAGATCGCGGACCACTTCGACGACCGCCGCCTCGTCGCCCTCTTCGCCAGCCAGTGTCAGTAATTCAGCGACTTCGTTCAAACCTCGGTCGAGGCTCTCCAACCGGCTTACCACCGCTTCGAGTTGGGCGCGTTCCTTGCCCAGCGCCTGCGCTCGTTCTGGATCGTTCCATACATTGGCCTCTTGCAATTCCCTGTTGACCTCGTCCAAGCGCTCACGTCGGGTCTCGAAGTCAAAGATACCCCCTCAGAGACGCACAACGCCCCTGGAGGTCTTGAATCTGATGAAAGTAAGGGTTGAGTTCCTGCACGATGAGGCTCCGGGCATGATCGAAGGGAAGGGAGCGAATTTTATAGGGGACGGCGGCTTAAGTCATCCATGCCCTGAAGCTATACGGGTCGATGGACGCCCATCGCCCCTCCCTGTCCGCGCATCCTCGATCCCCGCGATCCTGACTCAACCCACCGCCCTCAAAAAAATCACTAAAATTTGAACTAGTTTGCCTGACCATAACGCTTTAACCCCCGTATCGAGGATCTTATGAACAATCCCAAAGAACTAGAAACCGCGCTGGACGCCTTGCGCGACTATTTCCAAACCGCCCATCGGGATTTGGAGAAGCTGCGCGACGTCAGCGGCGCGCACGAACAGCGAACGGGCGAAATGGCAACGGCGCTGGAAACCGTTCGACAGGAACTGCGAACCGTGCAAGAGACCGCCACGCTGCTGGAAACAACCCTGCACGCTCAAACCGCGGCGGCGCGTGAACAAGGCGAGGCCCAAGCCCGCGAACTGGCGACGCTGAACGACCGTCAACAGGCGCACGGCCAGGAATTGGCCGATCACGCGCAGACATTGGCCAACACGCAGGAACAATTGCGGACTGTGCAAGAAGCCGCCACGCTGCTGGAAACAACCCTGCACGCTCAAACCGCGGCGGCGCGCGAACAAGGCGAAGCCCAGGCCCGCGAACTGGCGGCGCTGAACGACCGTCAGCAGGCGCACGGCCAGGAACTGGCCGATCGCGCGCAGGCACTGGCTGGCACGCAGGAGCAACAGCTTGGCGAGGTTACAAAAGCCATTGAAAGCTTTCGCGCCGCCAGCCAGGAAAAAATGGCCCACTTCGACCATCGTCTGGCCGCGCAAGCAGAACAGTTCGGAAAATTCGAGTCGGTCATCCGCGAATTGCACGGTGAACTGGTTGTGATTCACCAGCGGCTGACCGTGCTGGAAACAACGGCAAGCCCCGACTTACTGGCGACTCACTCTCAGCGGCTGGATCAAACCGAGCAGCAGGTTCTGGAGCAACGACAAACCCTGAACGAACTGCAACAGGCACTGGAACGGCTGGAATCCCGGGAGCCGGTTCCCGCCAAAGCCAACACGATGTTACTCGGCATAGGCTTGGCCGTGTTTTTGACCGCCGTATTGGTGCTGATTAGCCTGAACACCCATATTTTTAAGTAGACCTTCAGAAAAAAAGCCCGCCGAAAACTCGGCGGGCTTTTTTCGTGCTCGACCTCCAGCACCTAGCGACCGGCGATCACGGCGCTCACGCCGCCAGCGACTTGTCCTTGGAACCAAGATCGACGAACGCCTCGTTCAACCGCGCCACCATGTTCTGTTCCGCCAAACGCAGATACTTGCGCGGGTCGTAGAACTTCTTGTAGGGCTTGTCGGTTTCTGGATCGATTTGATACAAGAAGGCCTTGGGGTTCTCGCTGACGAACTTGCCGATCGCTTCCGAGTAGGCAAACTGCAGGTCGGTGTCGATATTCATCTTGAATACCCCGTAACCGACCGCCTCGGTAATCTTCGCCTTCTCCGAGCCGGAACCACCGTGGAATACCAGATTCAGCGGCTTCGAGCCGGTGTTGCGCTGCTTCTCGATCAATGCCTGCGAGTTCTTGAGGATTTCCGGGCGCAGTTGGACGTTTCCGGGCTTGTACACCCCATGCACGTTGCCGAAGGACGCGGCGACCGAGAAATGGCCGATGGGCGACAGCCGCTCGTAAGCCTGCAACACATCTTCCGGCTGCGTGTAAAGATGGGAGTTGTCGGCACTTTCGTCGAGTTCGCCACCAATGCCGTCTTCCTCGCCACCGGTAACGCCCAGTTCGATTTCCAGACTCATGTCCAGCGGAGCCATCCGTGTCAGAATGCGCGCGCACTCGCTCAGGTTAAACTCCATCGGATCTTCGGAAAGATCCAGCATGTGCGAACTGAACAGCGGCTTGCCGTGCTGCTTGAAATACGCCTCGCCGTGATCCAACAACGCTTCAACCCAAGGAATCAGGCCCTTGTTGGCATGATCGGTGTGCAACACCACGCAAACCCCGTAGTGCTCGGCTAGCAAATGCACATGGTAGGCCGCCGCCACCGCGCCCAACACCTTGGCCTTGAAGCCGTCTTTCATCCCCTGGCCAGCATAGAACTGCGCTCCGCCGTTGGAAAGCTGGATGATGATGTCAGCATTGTTCTTGGCCGCGGCTTCCAGCACCGCGTTGATCGTGCTGCTGCTGGAGACATTGACCGCCGGCAGAGCGTAACCGCCCGCCTTCGCGGCGGCCACGAGAGTAAGGTAGTCTTTACCGGAAACGACACCGGGTTTGAGCTGTGCCATAAAAAATCCTCTTGATATAACAATTAGTTGTCTTAGATGCTGCGGTTGATTCAGAGATAATTCCGAACCTTAGTATAGACTGGGTTCACTAGGGCCACCAGAATCGCGCCTGGGGGATAGTGGTGAAATCCACCGACCGTTTTATCCAACCCTCTAAACCCCAAACTGATCGTTAATCGTTATAGGATTTTGGAGGGGACCAGGTTGAGTATTCCGTGCCCAGGAGAAACCGTCAGTCTTGCATCATGGCTTGTCGCCACCAAGGCAGGCCGCGTTATACCACGCATGAAGCCTATACGGCCATATCCATGGCCTTGGCGCCCAAGGCAATCGCGCCGACAAGGGCTGAACGACCGCTCCATGCGGTGCCGAGCGGGGGCGGACGAGGTCTTGACGACTGGCCACCCTCCAACACCGCCTACCGTGTAGGAGATTGTGTAGAGAAAATCTCGACTTTAGAAAAAAATGGCTCGACGTTGAGAACGTCAAGCCATTGTCGTCATTGGTCGGGGCGAGAGGATTTGAACCTCCGACCACCTGCACCCCATGCAGGTGCGCTACCAGGCTGCGCTACGCCCCGGTTTGCGGCGGATCATCCGCCGCAAGGGTTGGTGATCTTAATTCAATCCATGCGGCTTGCCAAGCGCTTCATCCTCGAACGGTCTACTGCGCTTCCCCCTTAAAGGCGTCTACTCGCGCCTTGAGCTTCTGTCCGGGCCGGAAAGTCACCACTCGCCGCGCGGTGATGGGAATTTCCTCTCCCGTTTTGGGGTTGCGGCCCGGGCGCTGGTTCTTATCGCGCAGGTCGAAATTGCCGAACCCGGATAATTTCACCTGCCGCCCTCGTTCCAAGGCGCTGCGGATCTCTTCGAAAAAGATCTCCACCAAATCCTTGGCCTCGCGCTTGTTAATGCCCAGTTCTTCGAACAAACGTTCCGCCATATCGGCTTTTGTCAGTGCCATACCCTAAATCCTAAGCGTTGCGCCAAACTGTTCCGCCAGTCCAACGATGATGCCGGATATGGTCTCCTCGACCACACTGTCGGTAAGATTGCGCGAGAAGTCCTGTAAAATCAATCCAAAAGCCAAACTTTTCTGGCCTTTTGAAATTCCCAGCCCTCGATAAACATCGAAAAGCAGCACATTGCGCAATAATTCACCACCGTATCGGCGTATGCAGTCCTGAACCGCCTGGGCCGCAACCGCCTCATCCACGATGATCGCGATGTCGCGACGGCTGACCGGAAAGCGGGACAGCTCGCAAAATATCGGCACCCGAGCCACTTGCAAGCCGACGAGCGCCAGTTCGAATACGAAGGCGTCACCCTCTATATCCAGCTCTCGCGCCACCCTCGGGTGCAGCGCGCCCAGCCAGCCGACCCGTGCGCCCGCCCTCTCGATCCGCGCGCACTGGCCCGGATGCAATGCCGGGTGAACAGCCGCCACGAAGGCGAACGCCTCCGGCTCGCCGGTCAATGCCAACAGCGCCTCGACATCGCCCTTGAGGTCGAAAAAATCCGCTGCTCGATTCGGCAACCCCCATTGTTCCGGCAGCGCGGCGCCCGTCAGCACCCCGCCGAGATACGGCTCCTGTCGCAAACCGTCCCTGGCCGGAACGAACGTCAGGCCGTGTTCGAACAGCCTTACCCGCGGTTGCTGACGCTTCTGGTTGTGGATCAATGCCTTGAGCAGACCGGGCCACAAGCTGGTGCGCATCGCCGCCAAGTCGGCGGAAATCGGATTGGCCAAGGTCAGCGGTTGCCGCGCCGGGTCGAGCGCGGCCTGGAACGCCGGATCGACAAAACTGTAGGTAATCGCCTCCTGAAAGCCGCGCTGCACCAGCACCTCCTTGAACCGAGCCAACGCAACCTGCCGTTCCGGTTGCGGCGGCATCTCCAACCGCGTCAAGGGACGGTTGCCCGGCAGCCGTTCATAACCATGCACTCGGGCGATTTCTTCGATCAGATCCACCTCCAGACGAATATCGAAGCGACTGCTGGGAGGAACGACCACCCAGTGATCCACCTCGACCGCCACCGCCATGCCCAATCGCCGAAGGATATCCTCGACTTCAGCGACGGGGATATCCAGACCCAGCAGCAGACGGATTCGCTCCGGCCGCAACCGGATCGCCGACTCCGCCGGCAGGCATTCGGGCGCCACCGCCTCGACGATCGGTCCGGGCTGGCCGCCGGCGATATCCAGCAACAGCCGGGTGGCCCGCTCGGCGGCGCGACGCTGCAATTGTGGATCGACACCGCGCTCGAAACGGTGCGACGCATCGGTTTGCAACCCGTGGCGGCGGGCGCGGCCAGCAATGCTGGCCGGAGTAAAGAAGGCGCTTTCCAGGAACACATCGCGGGTGGCATCGGTGCAGGAGCTGATTTCACCGCCCATGATCCCCGCCAGCGCCAGCGGGCCACGCCCATCGGCGATCAGCAGGGTTTCTCCATCCGGCTCCACCACCGCCCCGTTCAATAACTCCAGTCGTTCGCCGGGCCGGGCACGGCGCACTTCGATACCGCCAGTCAACCGGTTCAGGTCGAAGGCATGCATCGGCTGGCCGAGTTCCAACATCACGTAGTTGGTCACGTCCACCAACGGTCCCAGACTACGCAGACCAGCGCGGCGCAAGCGTTCCTTCATCCACAGCGGCGTCTCGGCGGCGGGATCGACGCCCCGAATGACCCGACCCACATAGCGCGGACAATCGGCCGGATCGAGCAAGGCCACCGGAAACGTCGCGTCCAGCACCGGCTCCACCGCAGCAGCCGGTAACGCCCGAAACTCGCAACGGTTGAGCACCGCCACCTCGCGGGCGATGCCTTCCATGCCCAGACAGTCGCCGCGATTCGGTGTCAATTCGATCTCGATAACGACATCATCCAGCGCCAGCAACTCGCGCAGGTTCTGGCCAGGCCGGCTATCCGGCGGTAACGGCAACAACCCCTCCGAGGTTTCCGCCAGTCCCAATTCCCTGGCCGAACACAACATGCCGCGCGACTCGATCCCTCGCAACTTGGATTTTTTGATGGCCAACCCGCCGGGCAGCACCGCGCCGATCAATGCCGTCGGCGCGCACAGGCCAACGCTCACATTCGGCGCGCCGCAAACGATTTGCAGCGGTTCCGCACCACCCACATCCACGGTCGCCACCCGCAAGCGGTCGGCCTGGGGATGCGGGATCAACTCCATCACCCGGCCGACCACGACCTGCTCGAAGGCCGGCGCGGCCGGCTCGATACGATCCACTTCCAAACCGGCCATGGTCAGTTGCGCGGCCAGTTCGGCCCCGGACGCCGCGGGATCGACCCATTCCCGCAACCATTGTTCGCTTGCTTTCACCTCGGATCTCCCAGCGCCGCCCTACTGAAACTGCCGCAGAAAGCGCAGATCGTTATCGAAGAACAGCCGCAGGTCGTTGACGCCGTAGCGCAGCATGGTCAACCGTTCGACACCCATGCCGAAGGCATAGCCGGTGTAGCGTTCGGCGTCGATGCCGATCTGCTCGAACACCGCCGGATGCACCATGCCGCAACCCAGCACTTCCAGCCAACCGCTGTGCTTGCAGACCCGACAGCCGCCGCCGCCGCAGATCACGCATTGAATGTCCACCTCGGCGGACGGCTCGGTGAACGGGAAGTAGGAGGGCCGGAAGCGCACCGCCAGATCGCGTTCGAAGAACTGGCGCAGGAAATCGTCCAACACGCCCTTCAGGTCCGCGAAGCTGACCCCCTCGTCCACCAGCAGACCCTCGACCTGATGAAACATCGGGCTGTGGGTGACATCCGAATCGCAGCGGTAGACCCGGCCGGGCGCGATCACCCGCACCGGCGGATTCCGTCGTTCCATCACCCGGATCTGCACCGGCGAAGTGTGGGTGCGCAGCAGGGTATGGGCGTCGAAATAGAAGGTGTCGTGCATGGCCCGCGCTGGATGATGGGCGGGAATGTTGAGCGCCTCGAAATTATGAAAATCGTCCTCGACCTCCGGTCCTTCGACGATCGCGAACCCGATCCGGGCAAACAGCGCTTCGATGCGGGCCAGCGTGCGAGTAACCGGATGGTGACCGCCCGACCGCTGACCGCGCCCCGGCAAGGTCACATCGACGGCTTCGCCGGCCAGCCGGACCTCCAGCACCGTCGCTTCCAATTCGGCCCTGCGGGCGGCGAGCGCGGTTTCCAGCGCCTGCTTGGCCTCGTTGATCGCCTGACCGGCCTGACGTCGCTCCTCGGGCGGCAGCCGCCCCAGCGCCTTCAGGCGCTCGGTCAGCGCGCCTTTCTTGCCCAGATAAAGCACGCGCGCCTGATCCAGGGTAGCAAGATCGCCGGCCCCGGCAATCGCGGCTTGGGCAGTTTGCAGCAGTTCGGACAATGCATCCACGCCAGTGCTCTCTCCAACTCTCAAACAGCCACTCACTCCCCTTGCCCGCTGGCGGGAAAGGGGTTTGGGGTGAGGGTGGATCACAAACGAAAAAGGGAAAGGACCACGCCCTTCCCTCGTTGCGGAATCCCGCCAGCCGCCAGACCGGATCTCCGGCCCGACGGACGCGATTCAGGCGATACCGAGCGCGGCTTTGGCGCGGCCAGCCAGTGCGGCAAAGGCCGGCTTGTCCGACACCGCCAGATCGGCCAGCACCTTGCGGTCGACCTCAATGGCGGCCTGTTTCAGGCCGTTGATCAACCGGCTGTAGGACAGGCCGTTTTCGTGGGCGGCGGCGTTGATGCGGACGATCCACAGCGCGCGGAATTCGCGCTTCTTCTGACGGCGATCGCGATACGCGTACTGACCAGCCTTGATCACGGCCTGTTTGGCGACTCGGTACACCTTGCTGCGGGCACCGTAATAGCCTTTGGCCTGCTTCAGGACTTTTTTATGGCGGGCGTGGGCGGTAACGCCACGTTTCACTCGGGGCATGGCTTATTTCTCCGGTCCGGTGGCATCAAGTGTAAGGCAGCATCCGACGCACGGCCGGGGTATCCACCGCGGCAACGATCGTGGTGCCGCGCAATTGGCGTTTCCGCTTGGCGCTCTTCTTGGTCAGAATGTGCCGGAGATGCGAGTGAGAGCATTTGTATTGGCCGGACCCGGTGCGGCTGAAACGCTTGGCCGCACCGCGGTTGGTTTTCATCTTGGGCATTGCATGGCTCCGCAATTTGCAAAAAGTCGGTTCGAGGATCAACCCCGATCCGCGTCAGAGGACGGGAAGATCAACAGTTTGGCGGGGAGGATTATTTCTTTTTCACCGGCGCAACGGTCATGACCATTTGCCGTCCTTCCATCCGAGGCCGCTGTTCCACCGTGCCATATTGAATCAAGTCGTCTTCGACGCGCTTGAGAAGGTTGACGCCAAGCTCCTGATGCGCCATTTCGCGGCCCCGAAACCGCAGCGTCACCTTGGCTTTGTCGCCATCGTTCAGGAAACGGATCAGGTTGCGTAGTTTGACCTGATAGTCCCCTTCGTCCGTACCTGGACGAAATTTGATTTCCTTGACCTGGATTTGCTTTTGCTTCTTCCGGGCCTCGTTTTGCTTCTTGGCCTGCTCGAACCGGAATTTGCCATAGTCCATGATGCGACAAACCGGCGGTTTGGCGCTCGGGGAGATCTCCACCAAATCCAGTTCGGCTTCCTCGGCCATTCGCCTGGCTTGCATCAGAAGCACGATCCCTGCCTGCTCGCCATCCTGATCGATCAGACGCACTTCGCGCCCGGTAATCTCTTCATTGAGCCGGAGTTCGTTGTTCGCGGCGATGTTGCTGTCCTCCCAAGGATTATTCGATTCGTCCGCGCCGGGCAATGTCGGCTTGCAGGCGTTCGGCGAAAGCGGCCAGTGTCATGACGCCCAGATCCTTGCCGGTGCGGGTGCGCGCGGCGACGGTCTCCGTTTCCAGTTCCCGGTCGCCAACCACCAGTAAGTATGGAACGCGTTGCAAGGTATGCTCGCGGATTTTAAAACCGATCTTCTCGTTTCTCAAGTCAACCGCAACACGGAAACCTTGTTGCATAAGGAATTTTTCGACCTGGGAGACATAGTCGGCCTGATGGTCGGTGATGTTGAGCACCACGACCTGCACCGGCGCCAGCCAAGCCGGCAGCGCGCCGGCGTACTGCTCGATCAAAATGCCGATGAACCGCTCCAGCGAGCCGAGAATCGCCCGGTGCAACATGACCGGCGCCCGCTTGCCGCCGTCCTCGGCGATATAGTGGGCGTCCAGCCGGCCGGGCATGGAAAAATCCACCTGGATGGTGCCGCACTGCCAGAGTCGGTCCAGGCAATCGCGCAACACGAATTCGACCTTGGGACCATAGAAAGCGCCCTCGCCGGGTTTGAGCTTCCAGGGCAGCTCGGTGCGGTTCAGCGCCAACTCCAAGGCCTTTTCCGCCTTGTCCCACACCTCGTCGCTCCCGACCCGCTTTTCGGGACGGGTGGCCAGGGCCAATTGCACCTCGTCGAAACCAAAATCGGCGTAGACCCGAAACAGCAGATCCATGAACGCCGACACCTCGACCTGAATCTGCTCCTCGGTGCAGAAGATGTGGGCGTCGTCCTGCACGAAATTGCGTACCCGCATCAACCCGTGCAGCGTGCCGGACGGTTCGTTGCGATGGCAGGAACCAAATTCGGCCATGCGCAGCGGCAGGTCGCGATAGCTCTTCAATCCCTGATTAAAAATCTGGATATGGCCGGGACAGTTCATCGGCTTGACCGCATAGTCGCGGTTCTCCGAAGCCGTGGTGAACATGTCGTCGCGGAATTTCTCCCAATGCCCGGAACGTTCCCACAGGCTGCGGTCGATGATCTGCGGCGTGTGCACTTCCTGGTAGCCGTGTTCGCGCAACATCTGGCGGATGTAATTCTGAACTTCGACGTAGACCCGCCAGCCGTGGTCGTGCCAGAACACCATGCCCGGCGCTTCCTCCTGAACGTGGAACAGGTCGAGCGCCTTGCCGACCCGGCGATGATCGCGCTTTTCCGCCTCTTCCAAGCGGTGCAGGTAGGCTTTCAGCGCCTTCTGATCGATCCAAGCCGTGCCGTAGATGCGCTGCAACATCTCGTTGCGGGAATCGCCGCGCCAGTAAGCGCCGGCCAACTTCATCAGCTTGAAGGCTTTGAGCCTGCCGGTGGAGGGCACATGCGGGCCGCGGCAGAGGTCGATGAAATCGTCCTGCCGATACAGCGAAATTTCCTGGTCGGCCGGAATGTCGGCGATGATTTGCGCCTTGTACTCCTCGCCCATGTTGCGGAAGAAGGCGACCGCTTCGTCGCGCGGCATGACCGAGCGGGATACGGAAATGTCGCGGGCGGCCAGGTCTTCCATCCGCGCCTGGATGCGTTCCAGATCCTCGGGAGTAAAAGCGCGTTCGAAAGCGAAGTCATAGTAGAAGCCGTTTTCGATGACCGGGCCGATGGTGACCTGAGCACTTGGATACAACTGCTTGACGGCGTGCGCCAGCAGGTGCGCGCTGGAATGGCGCACGATCTCCAGCCCTTCCGGGTCGCGTTCGGTGATGATGGCCAGATTTGCGTCCTCGGCGATGAGGTGCGAAGTATCCACCAACCGGCCGTCCACCTTGCCCGCCAAAGCGGCCTTGGCCAACCCCGCGCCGATCGCGGCGGCAACTTGGTGAACGCTGACCGGCTCGTCGAAAACGCGCTGGCTGCCATCTGGAAGCGTGATTACCGGCATCGCTGAAATTCTCTCGATCCGCTTGTTTGGCCTGGGCTCGTAAACAGTAAAGGGCACGCCATGAAGCCCTTCTTTTGGAAGGAAGGCGCGCCCTTTTGCAAAACGGTCTGTTGCGCAACTCAACGAAAATCTGGTAGGCGCGATTGGACTCGAACCAACGACCCCCACCATGTCAAGGTGGTGCTC
>JARSSH010000068.1 GCA_029624815.1 Candidatus Competibacter sp. | reverse complement strand
CCGGCAGGATGCATCCCGCTCCTTCACTTTTCCAGCAAGTCTAGGACTTCACCGAGAGAAAGGGGCACTACTATCACGCCATCGGGGACGGCGGTGAGTTTGAGGAGAGGCAATATGTTGGAGAAGTGTTATGAGTACTCGCGTATTCCTGGTTTGCCCCCATTGCCGCTACCAATTGAGGCCGGCGCATTCCAGCGACGGGGAAGCGTCGGCCTACGGTTGGTGCCAGATCTGTGATCGCCGTGTGGTCAAAATGCGTTCGGCGATCTGCAACACCGTACTTCCACAGGGTTTTTTTCAACCCACCGAGCAGTGCGGCTGGATCGGCTAGCCGGTTGGAAGCGCCCGGTGCGTACCCAACCCCCACCACCGCTCCTTGAGGATACAAGCCATGGTGAAACCAACCCCGATCATCCAGTGCCTGAGTTGCGCCCGGGAAGCCGTGCTGGCGCATAGCCAGTGGTCAACCGCCGCAGAGATGCGTTGCGCGTACTGCGGTTCCTATGGCTGGCGAGCCACCCCATCGGGCAACGGGCCGTTCGCGGCTGCATCCGGGGCATTCCGACCGCCGCACGCATCGTTTTGATGCGCAAAACCGACAAATAACAATAACCCACGCAACACATTATCGTCCCCAGAACAGTCATTTTTCTGTGGTTCAATTGGTGTATGCGATGGCTCTCGAAGTACAGGTCCATTGAGTTTTATTCTGAGACAGGAGAAATACCATGCCTTATCGCACGCTTCGCAAGATTGTCGAGCACCAGAAAATCCTGACCGCCGCGCCGGCCAAAACCACCGTCAGCGAAGCCGCTCGGGTGATGCAAAAAACCCGAGTCGGGGCGCTGCTGGTGGTGGAACACGGTCGCCTGGTGGGTATCTTCACCGAGCGCGACGCGCTCTTTCGAGTTCTCGCCGAAGGGCTTAACCCCGAAGTCACCCCGCTGTCCGAGGTGATGACCTCCGATCCGTTGACCGTGCATCCGGACAAGCCCTTCGCGCATGCCCTGCACCTGATGTACGAAAACGGCTTCCGTCATGTGCCGGTGGCGGAGAACGGTCGACCGCTGGGCATGGTATCGGCTCGCGATGCCCTGGCGTTGGAAGCGGAGGAATTCGAGGCGGCCTTACACCGCCGCGAACATCTGCGGGAGATTCTGGGCTGACAAATCAGCCAGCCTTGTAGGCTTTGGCACAACAGCCCCGGTGGGACGCAATGCCCCACCGGGGTTTTTTTAATCGACGTTGTCCTGAAAAAATCCAGCAACCATCATTTCGCCTGGTTACGCGACCCTCTTCCGCTTTCAGACATCGGGCCGTGGCCTGCCGATCCACTTTGAACCTTGTGGGCCGACCTCGGGCCAGAATGACGCGGGGAAACCGGCCATGGTGACCCGAATCAGTCCAGCGCGGCGGCTTCGATAAGCATCGATCTTTCAAATCAATCCTATAAAAACAATTAGTTAGATACGATGGCATGATTCTTCCTGAAACGCTTGGAGTTACCGCGCATCGACTCCGGGAGAACGACCGCCATGACCGCTGCCTACATCCCTCATCGCTTTCTTTCGCCGCCATCATGGCGGCGAACCCTTCTGGCGCTGTTGGGCGGATTGACGTTGGCGGGCATCGGATTGACGCCGATCCCGACCCAGGCGGCGGATACATCGGCCTGCATGGGCATCCGCCCGGCGCTCTATGCCGGATCGGCGCCCGCCTTTGTTCGGCCGGGCCAAGAGGTTGTCGTGCATGGCACTGGCTTGCGGAGCTATCGAGACCCGGTCGTGGTCGTGCGGGACGGGCGAGAACCAGGACAAGACTTACGGATCGCCGCGCGGGTGAAAAGCGATGGCGTGCTGGCGTTTGTCTATCCAGCCGATTCGGCGTCGCGCTTGCCGCTTGCGCTGCGGGCGCATGTCGAGGACAACACGATCAAAAATAGCCCGGCGGTATGCGCCGCGTTGCGCGAGGAGCGGGGTCGGCAAATCGTCGACCGGTTTTATCCGGCCGCGACCGACCTCGGTTGTCGCAACGATCCGGTGGTATGCCCCGCCGCCGAGGATCATTTGCGGTCGATGACCGGGATCACCTTGAACCTCATTCCGTCGGCCACGCCGGTGGGGCGGGTGGCCAGCCTCGAAATCGACAACCCGCCGGGCATGGCCTCGCCTTTTTGCAACGCGCAGCCAGTGGTGAGCGATGTGGCCGCCTTTTTCGACGCCGGCCCGGACGGCGTGACCAGCGGTTTCTCCAAAGTCTCGATGCGCCAACCCGCTTCCACCGGACGGGCGCGGACTCTTCCCGGCGAACCGAGCGACGAGGTCGCCGCGCCCGCCGGAGCCAAGCTGGTGGTGGTGGCGCGCTTTCAAAGTTGCGCGCGGGACGCGCCGCAGTTCGTGGCCGCGCACTTCGCGGTGTACGGTTCGGCGGAGAGCCCCATGATTGAACCGGTCAAGCTGATGGCCGGTGACGACTCCGAAAGCGCCGGGTCCGCCAGCGCTCCGCGCCAGGGAGTCGTGTTGAGCGGCGAAATCCAGAACCAGAAGATCCGGCTCGCCAGCGCCGACAGCGTCGAGGGCAGCGTGGCCGGCCTGGTCACCCAAGGCGCGGATTCGACGGCTCGCGGCGCCCTTCTACGCTTCAACTTCCGGGCGCCGGTGGAATCGCGCTGAGCGGATCGCGATCTTGCGTCCTCCCGCCCAGCGAGAACAAAAGATCGAGGGTCAGGAGCGCAACCGGCAGTCGAACAACACGTCCTCGCCCATCGCGTAGCGACGGTGACGGGGACGCAGTCCCTGGGACAGATCCTCGATCGCCGGCAGGGTGACGCCCAATCGTCCGGAGCCGATGATCAGCGGCGCCACCGCGATCTGCAACCGGTCCAGCAAGTCCGCCTGCAAAAAGGCCGACACGGTCAGCCCCCCGCCTTCGATGAAAATCCCGAACAGACCACGCTCGTGCAGTCGCCGCACGATCTCCGGGAGATCCAGGCGGTCACCGTCGCGAGGGATGCCGATCACCCCGGCATGGCCCGGTCCCGGTCGATCGGCCAGCGCCTCGTCGCAGACCAGCAGGGTCGGAGCGGTTCGGTCCTGGAACAGGCCATATCCGGCGGCGAGGCGGCGGCGAGGATCGAGCACCACCCGCACCGGATGCGGGCCGCCGACCCGGCGCGTGGTCAGTTGCGGATCGTCGCATTCCACGGTGCCGGCGCCGACCATGATCGCGTCGCACAGCGCACGCATCCGGTGCAGGTGCGTCAGATTTTCGGGACCGTTGATAGGGCAGGACGCGCCGTTCGCGGTGGCGATGCGCCCATCCAGGCTTTGCCCGAGATGCGCCACCGTCAGCGGCCGGCTCCGGCAGGCCAAGGCGACTGACAGGTAAAGATCCAGTAATTCCGCAGCGGTTTCGCTCATCGGGACTTTGGCGGTCCAGAAGCCATCGGCGCTCACGGCGATGAAAGCGGCGGGATCGTCGGCGGACAGAACGGCCGGTTGTCCGGCATCCAGCCCCAAACCGAAGGAACCGGGAGCCGCCGACAGCGTTCGAACCGCGCGGCGCAGTTCCAGCAGCAGCCGCCAGACCCGTTCCGACCCGAGCGGTTTTTCGGTGTCTTGCCGATCGACGATCATAGGCTGTCCGGCTCCGTATCGTTGCCCGCGACCAGGTCAAGGCATGCGTAAATATCCCCGGACTGGCCAGTCCGGGCCATGGCATCGAGCCATTCCAGCAGTCGCGCGGCGTCCAGCCAGTCGCTCGACCGCAAGCGCTGCGCTTCCCCGACCGACCCGTTGAATCGGTACGGCCCCAGTTGGGCCAGATAAGCCACGCAGTCCCGCGCCAGATCCAGACAAGCCGGAACGTACTCGAATGAAAGAGCCGGAATCGGTCGCGACAGTCCCTTCAGCACCTCCAGTTCGTACCCTTCGACATCGATCTTGCAGAATGCCGGCAAGCCGTATTCGGCGATCAGTCGATCCAATGTCGTCACCGTAACCGGAACCCGTTCGTCCCAGCGCACCCCAGCAAACCCGCGATCTTGACGGACCGCCGCGATCCAGTCCGGCGACAGGCTGGTCACGGTCGGCGTGCGGGCGCTGACCAGCAATTCGGCAACGCCGGGCGCGGCCCCCACCGCTTGCTCGATCAGGACGATATGCGACAAATGGCCGTACCAGCGACGCAACAGGACCATGCATTCCGGTTGCGGCTCCACGGCGAGAATGCGGGCGCCCAGCGGGGTCCAGGCCCGCAGCCGGCTGCCGACGTGAGCGCCGATGTCGAAGCACAGGTCGCCCGGCCGGATGAACTGGGCGTAAAAGCGGGTCAGCCGGCGTCGGCGCAGCGGGATGGCGTGGTACATCAGTACGGAACGCCATAGCCCCAGGTGGTGCATGAAACGGGTTTTGGACGCCATGACCGGTCCTACACGAACGCGAACAGGAATGCGACAAGAAAACCGGCGATGGTCGCCAAGCCCACGGCGGGACCGCCGTCCTCGTAGGCTTCCGGCATCATCACCGACGACACCATGGCCAGGATGCCGCCGCCGGCGATGGCGCCGATCACGGTGAGCAGCACCGGCGACGCTTCGACGAGAAAGGCGCTGCTTAACCCCCCCGCCAGCGTGGCCGCCAGCACCAGCAGACTCCAGAGGGTAAAAATCCGTCGCGTGCCGAAGCCGGCCTGCCGCATACCCAGCGTGCTGCCGATCGCTTCCGGCACACTCGACAGGAAGATCGCCACCAGAAAGGTGAAGCGAAAGGCGTCCAGCGTTTCGAAATTGGCGCCGATGACCACCGATGCCGGAATGCCATCCAGCGTGGCTCCGAGAAACAGCGCCAGCGGCGAACCGGTGGCCGCGTGGTTGGCCAGCAGCGCATCCTGCTCCTTGCGGCTCAGACGCTGAACGTTGGCTAGCGCGATTTTTTGCCAGGCCGCGGCGTCGGGCCGTTCGCGCAGGGCGGCGATGTTTTGCAGCAGGCGCTGCGAATTGAGGGTTTCGACCGCTTGGCGCAGACGGGGCGATTCGTCGAGCAGTTCGTCGAAATGCTCCTTGCCGATTTTCAGCAACGCAACGTCGGTGATGGCCGTGACGGTGGCGGTGCGCGGTTCGCCGGTCAGCAGCGCGGTTTCTCCGAACGACTGGCCCGCCGCCAAGCGCGCCAGCGGGATCGCGGTTGGCGCGGTGGATGTGGAAGGCTCGGAATCCACCAGCACCGCCACTTCGCCCTGGTCGATCAGATACAGCGCGTCGCCGGCGTCGCCCTGCCGAAAGAGGGTCTCGCCGGCCGCGACCCGCACCGGCTGGACGCACAGCAGCACCTCCTCCATCTCCTCGGGCGGCAGCGAGCACAGCAAATCCACCCGCGCCAATCGGCCCAACAGATCGGCCGACCGCTCCCGCTTCTGACGCAGCAGGTACAGCTTGGTCAGCGCCGGATGGCGCAGGGCGGCGCCGTAACGCTCCAGCCAGCGGTTGCCCAGGGAGTACAGCACGCCACCCGCCACGAAGCCGGCGGCGACCCAGCACCAGCTGACAAGACCGCTCAGATGATCCTCCTCGATCAGGCGCTCGGCGCCCTCGAACGCCAGTTCCAGCGCCAGCGCCTGGATCAGCGCGCCGGTGCCGAACGCCATGATGATGGCGTTGGTCCGCCGCGACGGCCGGCCGTACAATCCGATCACCACACCGATCAGCAACGAAGTCATCGCCAGCGCGGCCAGCAGCGCGGCGCCGAGGATTCTGAAGGGGTCGAGTGGCATGGCGCGCTCCTCACCGGGGCGTGGCGGGAACGGGCGGTTCCAGCTCGGAAGGCTCCCGAAGCCAGGCCAGCAGCAGGGTGTGGGCGATCGCCACCAGGGTCGGACCCAGGAACACGCCGATCAGACCAAACGCCAGCAAGCCGCCGATCACCCCGGCGAACACCAGTGTCAGCGGCATGCGGATGCCGCGAGTCATGAGCAGGGGGCGCAAGATATTGTCCAGCCCACCCACCACCAGGCTCCAGCCCGCCATGAACAGCGCCCAGCCGGCATCGCCCTGCCCCCAGTACAGCCAGCCCGCCACCGCCAGCAAGGGCAGCGCCGCGCCGATCTGGGCGATGGCCAGCAGGAAGCAGATGAAGGTGATCAGCACCGCCAGCGGCGCACCGACCAGCAGCAAACCCACCAGCGCCAGGGCCGACTGAATAATGGCGGTCAGCACCACCCCAAGCGCCACCGAGCGGATGGCCTGCCGCGCCTGGTCGCGGGCCTGGAGGGCCTGTTCTCCGCCGATGCGGCGGGCGATCCGTTCGGTGAGCGCATCCAGCGTGGCGCCGTTGGCATAGAACACCAGCGAGAACACCACCACCAGCAGCAATTGTAGGAACAGCGCGCCCATCGTGCCGATTTGCCGGAACAGCCAACGGCTGCTCTTTTGCAGTTCCGGAGCCAGCCGCGCCCGCAGGTCTTGGGTGTTGTCAACGGCTTCCCGCCATTGTTTCGCCAGCCCGGAACCGATCAGCGGCAAATCCGCCAGCAGCGTCGGCGGCTCGGCGGGAATCTTCTCGACAGCCGCTTTGGCATTGACGACCAACGCCTCTCCATGCGTGACGAGCGCGGCGATGCCGGTCAGCAGCGGCCCGATCAGCACGCCGATCAGCATCGATGCCAACAGCAGCGTACAGGCCAGCCGGCTCCAGCGAAACCGCTGTTGCAACCACGCGAACCCCGGCCATACCGAAATCACGATGAACGCGCTCCACAGCAGGCTGGGCAGAAACGGCCGCAAGATGTACAGCACGGCGAACAGCAGCGAACCGACGATGACCAGCCGCAGGGCGGTCCGCACCGGTTCGGAAAGGGCGGGGGACGAATCGATGGTATTCATGCGGCGGGCTCTCCGGCGGCAAACCGGCAAGCAGGGGAGGTTGCGGCCGGCTCGCACGGGTGGCGACGGGTTGGATTACCGCTTGTAAGTATAAGCGCCAACGCCACGCTGGCGCTGCCCGGCCGCGAGACGCCCAGATGGCTGTCCATCAAGCGTCTCCCTGCGTGTAGACCTCCGAACCCGCAAAGGACATCGCTCCTTGCTCGGCCCCCGCCGCGTTGGCGCGGAATACCGCGAACAACTCGCGACCCAGGCCGTGCCGGTAATCGCTCAAATCCACCGGTTCCGGTTGGCGCTCGGCCCATTCCGACTCGGCGACCCGCACTTCGAGCACGCCGCGCTCGCCGTCGAGCCGAACGACATCACCGTTGCGCACCTTGGCCAATGGCCCGCCGGCCAGGCATTCCGGCGTGACGTGAATCGCCGCTGGCACCTTGCCGGACGCGCCCGACATGCGCCCGTCGGTGACCAGCGCCACCTGGAAGCCCGCGTCCTGCGATACGCCCAGCGGTGGAGTGAGCTTGTGCAACTCCGGCATTCCGTTGGCGCGCGGCCCCTGATAGCGCAGCACGGCGACGAAATCGCGTTGGAGTTCGCCCCGGTCGAACGCGGCCATGAATTCCTCTTGATTGTTGAAGACCAGGGCGGGGGCTTCCACCACCCGATGTTCCGGTTTGAGCGCCGAGGTCTTGATCACCGCCCGCCCCAGATTGCCGCTCAACAGTTTCAGCCCGCCCTCGGGACTGAACGGCCGGGTGACGGGACGCAACACGCTCTCATCGCCGCTCTGCTTCGGGGCCGGACGCCAAACCAGCGCGCCATTCTCCAACGCCGGTTCCTCGCGGTAATGCGCCAGACCTTCCCCGGCGACGGTGAGCACGTCGCCGTGCAGCAAGCCGGCGTCGAGCAACTCGCCGATCAGAAAACCCATGCCGCCCGCCGCGTGAAAGTGATTCACGTCGGCTTGGCCGTTGGGATAGATCCGGGCCAGCAGTGGCACGACCGTCGATAAGTCGCTGAAGTCGTCCCAGTTGATCGCGATCCCGGCGGCATGGGCGATGGCGACCAGATGCAGGGTGTGATTGGTCGAGCCACCGGTGGCCAGCAGACCGATGATGGCGTTGACCATCGCCCGCTCGTCCACCACCCGTCCGACCGGCAGGTACTCGTCGCCGAGCGCGGTGATCCGGGCCGCCCGTCGCGCCGCCGCCTGGGTCAGTGCGTCGCGCAGCGGGGTGTTGGGGTTGACGAAGGCCGCGCCGGGCAGATGCAGGCCCATCACCTCCATCAGCATCTGGTTCGAGTTGGCGGTGCCGTAAAAGGTGCAGGTTCCCGGTGCGTGATACGCCTTGGACTCCGCCTCCAGCAGTGCGTCGCGTCCGACCTGGCCCTGGGCGTAAAGCTGGCGGATTTTCGCCTTCTCGGCGTTGGGCAGGCCCGAGGGCATCGGCCCGCCGGGCACGAAAATCGCCGGCAGGTGGCCGAAATGCAAGGCACCGATCAATAGCCCCGGCACGATCTTGTCGCACACGCCGAGACACAGCACGGCATCGAACACGTTATGCGAGAGCGCAACCGCCGTGGCCATGGCGATGACATCGCGCGAGAACAGCGACAATTCCATGCCGGGCTGGCCTTGGGTCACGCCGTCGCACATGGCCGGCACGCCGCCAGCGAACTGCGCCACCGCGCCCGCCTCGCGCGCCGCCTGTTTGATCAGGGCCGGAAAGCGCTCCAGCGGCTGATGTGCCGAGAGCATGTCGTTGTACGAGGAGACGATGGCGAGGTTCGGCCAGCGCGCCTCGCGTAGGACGGCTTTGTCGTTCGCGTCGGAAGCAGCAAAGGTGTGGGCCAAGTTGGCGCAGGAAAGATTTTTGCGGACCGGGCCGTTGGCGCGGGCGCGCTCCAGCCGGGTCAGATAGGCGGACCGGGTCGGCGCGCTACGTTGGCGAATGCGGTCGGTGACCGTCACCACGGTGGGATGCAGGGTCATGATCATAACTAGATTAGTTCATAAATAATTTACTTATTTTATTCAATGTGTTACAACGAATCCCGCTTCAGCTTCCCTTTACAACTCAATGACTTGAAATCAACAAAATTTGAGTCTCAAGCGCCTTGACGCTCTCTTGGAGAAAAATGCAAATAAACCCCCTGAATATTTCAGAGATTCTGAAAGATGATCGCCAATTAAGATCACTCATCGGTCTAGGGCGCGACGACTTCGAAACACTCTCGAACGAATTTTCCTCCTGTATAAAACAACGCCAGATCGAAGCCCATCGAAGAAAACCCAAGAAACCTCGCCAAAGAAAAATAGGGGGTGGGCGCAAGCCATCGCTTGGTTCACCAGGGAATCAGCTCTTTTTTCTCTTGTTCTATCTGAAAAACTATCCGACTTATGACGTTCTGGCCTTCACCTTTAAGATCAGTCGTGGCTGCGCGTTCACTTCGATACAGCGCTTGTTGCCTATTTTAAAACAAACCCAAAAAAATCTGAGGATTTTACCAAAGCGCACCACCGACAATCCACGGGAACTCCTACAACTTATTGAAAGCGTTGATCATGTTTTGATCGATGCCACGGAAAGACCTCTGCAACGCCCTAAAAAGCCCTCTCGTCAAAAAAAACATATAGCGGAAAAAAAGGCTTTCATACCGTCAAGAATACAACCATTTCCGATACCAATAAGCGCATCCTGATTCTTGGCGAAACCGTCCCTGGAAGTCAGCATGATTACTCATTATTAAAAACCGAATTGGACCCAAAAATAGATTGGTTTAACTCCACTAAAGTCTTTGTCGATCTTGGCTACCAAGGCATCCAGACTGATTATGCATCACCCAAACAAATTTACATCCCCCACAAAAAAACCCGAAAGTCTAAAAAGAATCCTGATCCTCGGTTAACGCGCCAGCAACGGCGAGACCATCGCCAGATCGGACGGATTCGAGTCCTCGTGGAACATGCCATCGGTGGTATGAAAATCTTTCGGGTGTTGAGCATTCGTCTGAGAAACCACCTGAAACATTTGGCGGATGATTTTATCCTTGCGGTCGCCGGCCTCTGGAATCTCAGAAACTCATTTATTGTTCAATAAGTTATGTGGACTTACTGATGGGCAACTCTTATATATTAGATGGCTCATATCGGCAAACTGGTGAAGATGCCCATGTAGTATTCTGGCAAGACGGCATGGACATGAGGAGTTTGCCATGATGCGTTTTCCCCTAGATGGCCTGCTTGACGAGCAGGCGTGCCACCGTTACTTGCTGGATATCCCGCATCCGCGGGGGCTTTGCTGCCCGTGCGGGCACTGCCTGCCCGCCTCGCAGGCGCCGCCTCGCCGCCGCCGCGACCCAGTGGTGGACTACCGCTGACGCAATGCGGGGTAGGTTCGCTGGATGGGAATAAGGACGGCGTACCGTGTGAGACGCTGTGCCGTTGATCGGGCGGAAGCCTGAGATAATATTTGGCCGATCAACCTGATCGGCCTGGAGCAACCCATGTTGAAGACCACAATCTTCACCGTCGCAATCGCTTGGAGCCTGACCGCTGGGGCAGGGGCATACAAATGCGCGTTGCCCGACGGCAGAACGGTCTACCAGCAGGCACCCTGTGGCGAATCGGCGAAACCGATGGAACTGAACACCCAGGATACCGGGACCGGCGGCCTGCGCCCCAGCGAACGGGAGTTCCTGGACGACCAGGCGCAGTCGAACCCAAAAAAGCAGGAACAGCCAGCCACCACCGGCGCGGCGAATCCCCACTCCCAGGAGTGTGCGACACTGCGCGAGCGCATCATCTGGCTGGAAGAGAGGAGCCAGATCGGCATCCGGACCATCACCAACGGGATGGACAGCGTTGCGTACGAGAAACAAAGATACAAACGGCTCTGTGGCTCCTGGTAAAGTGGCCTTAGACGCTGTCCATTACACAGATCTTGATCCCAGGAGCCGCTGACCCCATCTGGTGGAGTTGGTACAGATGATGGTGGAGCAGAGGATGACGGAGACGACGGCGGTGAGTTGGGCGGCGGCGGAATTGGGTGGGGCGAAGCTGGGGGACGCGCGGTTGAACCGACGGCTGGTGCGAGTGGCGGAACGGTTGGGGGCGCAACCCAGCGCCAGCATTCCGGTGGCCTGTGGGGGCTGGGCGGAGACCCAGGCGGCGTATCGGCTGTTGGCGCACGAAGACGTGGACTGGCAGGCGGTGTTGACGCCACACTGGGAATGCGGCATTGAGCGGATGGGCCACCATCCGGTGGTCTTGTGCGTGCAGGACAGCACGGAATTGGACTATACCGCCCAACCGGGCATCGCCGGACTGGGGCCACTGAGCTACCTGCGCCAGCACGGGCCGTACGTGCATCCGACCCTGGCGGTGACACCGGATGGCGTGCCGTTGGGGGTACTGGACGCCTGGCTGTGGACCCGCGACCGGGCGACGTTCGGCGAGGATAAACGGCACTGGCCGATCGAGGCCAAGGAAAGCATGCGCTGGCTGGAAGGCTTCGAACGCTGCGCCGAACTGGCCGCGGATCTGCCCGATACCCGGCTGGTCTACGTCGCCGACCGGGAATGCGACATCCACGAATTCATGGTCCGGGCACGCCGGCAACCGCGGATCGACTGGCTGATCCGGGCCACCCACAACCGCTGCCTGGCCGAGGGTGACCATCCGTGGGACCGGCTGGCGCAAGCGCCGGTGTTGGGCGAGGTCACGTTTGCCCTCCCGGCCCGGCCTAACCGGCCGAGCCGGCCGGTGGTGCTGACGGTGCGGGCCGAACGGGTCACCTTGTCGCCCAAGGGGGCCGAACCGGTGACGATCACCGCGCTGCGGGCGCGGGAAGAATCCCCGCCGGCCGGGGTCGAACCGCTCGACTGGCGGTTGCTGACCAACCGCGCGGCGGTTGCGCTCGCTCAAGCGGCCGAATTGATCCAGTGGTACGGAACTCGTTGGAGCATCGAGGTTTTTTTTCGCATCTTCAAAACCGGTTGCCGGGTGGAAGCCTTGCGGCTCAGCACCCTGGAGCGGCTGGAGCCCGCCTTGGCGTTGTACTTGATCATCGCGTGGCGGATTCAATACCTGACCGTGTTGGGGCGGGTCACGCCCGAATTGTCCTGTGACGCCGTGCTGGATCCGGCCGAATGGCGGGCCGTTTACGTCGCCATCCATCGCCAGCCCCCGCCAGTCATCCCGCCACCGCTGCCAGTCATGCTCGGTTGGATCGCCCGCCTCGGCGGCCACTTGGGCCGCACGTGCGATGGCCCTCCCGGCCCCCAAGCCCTCTGGATCGGCTTGCAGCGCGCCCGCGACCTCGCCTGGGGGATGCATTTGGCTTCTGATCTCCATGCCCACTCAACCAGCTAGACGATGTGTGTAATGGACAGGGTCTGGACGGGGTTGCGCAATTTCCCGCGACCATTCCGGGGCGTCCACAAGCGCTACCTGGCGCGGTACGCCGCCATCTTCGAGTGGACGCACAACCTCAAGCGCGTGAGCCATCACTTCCCGCGACTCCTCATGATTCCGCGTTCCATCCGTTTGCCCATATGAGCCTTTCGATGCCGCCATGATAAACTCCGAAGCCCTATCGCCAGTCAATTCAATCGGCATCCCCATTCTAAGCTTCTTGATCCTGCTGCCGCTGCTCTGGGCGCTGGTGCTGCCCTTTCTGCGCGAGCATCGGACCGTGCGACTCTGGGCGCTGGCCGGAGCCGGCCTAGAACTGGCCCTGTCACTGCTAATGCTGGCCGCGCTGCGACCGGAAGATGCCGGGATGCAACTCATGGAGCGAGCGGTGTGGATTCCCAGCCTGAACGTCCATTACCTGCTGGGGATCGACGGCATTTCCGCCCTGTTCCCGCCGCTGACCGCATTGCTGTTCTGCGCCGTGATCCTGGCGTCCTGGACCAGCATTCAGACATTGCCGCGACTGTATTTCGCCCTGCTGCTGGCGCTGGAAGGCGTCACCATGGGCGTGTTCTGCGCCCTGGATCTGGTGCTGTTCTTCCTGTTTTGGGAGCTGACCCTGGTACCGATCTATTTCCTGATCAGTCTGTGGGGCATCGGCCCGGAACGGCGCTTCGCCGCGATCAAGTACACCCTGTTCATGCTGGCCGGCGGTATTCCGCTACTGTTCGCCATCCTGTTGCTCGGGCTCCATCACGCCGCCGCCACGGGGGCGTCGATCCCCGGCGGATTGTCGTTCGATTACCTGACGCTGCTCGAACAGCCGCTGTCCCCCTCGATGCAGACCGCCGTCTTCCTGCTGCTGTTTTTCGGTTTTGCCGTCAAAGCCCCGCTGTTTCCGTTTCATACCTGGTTGCCGACCGTGCTGCGGGAAGGTCCGGTGGGTCTGAGCGCGCTATTGGTGGGTCTCAAGCTCGGTGCATTCGGCATCCTGCGCTTTGCCCTGCCGCTGGCCCCGTCGGCGGCGCGCGAATGCTTCTGGTTGATGGCGGTGCTGGGCGGGTTCGGCGCGCTCTATGGGGCGCTGGTGGCGTTGCGGCAATCCAACCTCCGCAAGATGCTGGCTTTTTCCAGCGTCAGCCATGTCGGACTGGTGATCGTGGGCATCGCCGCCATGAACAGCCAGGGCATACAGGGTGCGATCTTTCAACTGCTGAATTTCGGAGTGGTCGCGGGCGGCCTCATGCTGCTGGTCGGGTTTCTGCACCACCGGCTGGGCTCGACCGATCTGGCCAGTCTGGGCGGGCTGGTCGGTCCGCTGCCGCTGCTTGCCGCCTTTTTCCTGCTGCTGGGGATGGCGTCCATCGGTTTGCCGGGAACCAACGGCTTCGTTGCCGAGTTGCTGATTCTGCTCGGGATTATGCAAGTATCCCCCGGCCTGGCGTTGGTGGCGCTAGTGGGAGTGATTCTGAGCGCCGCCTATTTCCTGGGCTTTTTCCAACGGGCGTTCCTGGGACCGGTGGCCAGTCCCGAATTGGCGTTCGCCCTGGATCTGCGGCCACGCGAGCTGCTGGTGGCTGGTGTGCTGGGGCTGCTGGTGCTGACCGGCGGGTTGTTTCCCCAGTGGGTGCAGGGGATCACGGCGGGCGCCAGCACCGCTTGGGTGGCGCGGCTAGCGGCGGGACAAGCGGCTGAAGGTGCTTCGGCCATGGCGGGGTATAATGCGCGCGAATCCAAGCCACCGCAGATCCTTCCATGTCCGACATCCACGAACTGCTGAAAGGTTTCCAGCGCTTTCGCGTCAAGAGCTTCGAGCCGAACCGGGAGCTGTTCAACCGGCTGGCGATGCAGGGGCAAACCCCGCGCACCCTGCTGATCGGGTGCAGCGATTCCCGGGTGGATCCCGCCATCCTCACCGATTCCGCGCCGGGAGATTTGTTCGTGGTGCGCAACGTCGCTAACCTGGTGCCGCCCTATGAAACCACCGGTCGCTATCACGGCACCAGCGCCGCCCTGGAATTCGCGGTTTGTAACTTGCGGGTTCATAACATCATTGTGCTCGGTCATTCGCACTGTGGCGGTATCAACGCCCTGTTGGATGGCTACGGTGAAAATGACGAGGGCGAAGGGTATATCGCGCCCTGGGTGCGGATTGCCGCCCCCGCCCGCGACGAAGTGCTGCGGCGCTGGCCGGACGCCAGCCGCGAATTCAAACAGCGGGCCTGCGAACGGGCCGGCGTGCGCACTTCGCTGAGCAATCTGCTGACCTTCCCGTTTATTCGGCAACGAGTTGAGGAAGGTTCCCTGAATCTGTACGGCTGGTATTACGATCTGGAGAACGGCGAATTGATGCAGTACGACCCGGAAAAGGATCGCTTCTACGATCTGTATTTCGGGCCAGTGCCGGCGGCGGACCCCGCCTGAACATCGGTCGCGCTGTTTGCCATCCTGGCCAACTCCCTTTCATCGAGGCAATGGACCCCTATATGAACCCAACACCCGCTCTTCCCATCCGCCGCGCCCTGCTCAGCGTTTCCGACAAAACCGGCATCGTCGATTTCGCCCGCGCCCTGGTCGAACTCGATGTGGAACTGCTCTCGACCGGCGGCACCGCCCGGCTGCTGGCTGAAAACAACATTCCCGTCATCGATGTTGCCGATTACACCGGTTTTCCGGAAATGATGGACGGGCGGCTCAAGACCCTGCATCCCCGAGTGCACGGTGGGCTGCTGGGTCGGCGCGGCGAGGACGATCTGGCGATGAACCAGTTCGGCATCGCGCCCATCGATCTGTTGGCGGTGAATCTTTATCCCTTCGAGGCCACGGTCGCCAAACCGAACTGCGCGCTGGCCGACGCCATCGAGAATATCGACATCGGCGGGCCGGCGATGCTGCGGGCGGCGGCCAAGAACCACACCGCCGTCACCGTGCTGGTCGATGCCGGCGACTACGAACGAGTACTGGCCGAGATGCGCGCCGGCAACGGGGTGGTCAGCGCCGCTACCCGCTTCGATCTGGCGGTCAAAGTGTTCGAGCATACCGCCCGCTATGATGGCGCCATCGCCAACTATCTCGGTTCGATCCGCGCCGAGGGCGGGCGCGACCCGTTCCCACGTAGCTATACCGCGCAGTTCGTCAAGGCCCAGGACATGCGCTACGGCGAAAACCCGCACCAGCAGGCGGCGTTCTACGTCGAGCCCGAGCCGGCCGAAGCCTGCATCGCCACCGCCCGGCAGTTGCAGGGCAAGGAACTGTCCTATAACAACGTCGCCGACACCGATGCCGCGCTGGAGTGCGTCAAGAGCTTCGCCGCGCCGGCCTGCGTGATCGTCAAACACGCCAACCCCTGCGGCGTGGCGGTCGGTTCGAGCATTCTCGACGCCTATGACCGTGCCTTTCAGGCTGACCCGACCTCGGCCTTCGGCGGCATCATCGCCTTCAACCGGCCGCTGGACGCCGTCACCGCCAAGACGATCGTGGACCGGCAGTTCGTCGAGGTGATCATCGCCCCGGACGTGACGCCGGAGGCGCTGGCGGCGACCGCCAGCAAGCAAAACGTGCGGGTACTGGCCTGTGGTCAATGGGACAGCGCGCGGGCGCCGGGTTGGGATTACAAGCGGGTCACCGGCGGTTTGCTGGTGCAGGACCGTGATTTGGGCCAGGTGGGATTGTCCGATTTGAAGGTGGTCACCCAGCGCCAGCCCAGCGATCGGGAACTGGCCGATTTGCTGTTTACTTGGCAAGTGGTGAAGTTCGTCAAATCCAACGCCATCGTCTACGGCCGGGACGGCATGATTCTCGGGGTCGGCGCTGGCCAGATGAGCCGGGTGTTCTCGGCGCGCATCGCCGCGATGAAGGCGCAAGAGGAAAAGCTGGATCTGAAGGGCGCGGCCATGGGCTCCGACGCCTTCTTTCCGTTCCGCGACGGTATCGATCTGGCCGCCGAATACGGGATCACCGCCGTCATCCAGCCGGGTGGTTCGATGCGCGACAGCGAGGTGATCGCCGCCGCCGACGAGCACGGCATGGCCATGGTATTCACTGGAATGCGGCATTTCCGACACTAACTAAAATTTCCCTCTCCCACTGGGAGAGGGGTTGGGGTGAGGGTTATTTATTTATGAACATCCTGATCGTTGGCGGTGGTGGCCGCGAACACGCCCTGGCCTGGAAGGTGGCGCAATCCAGCCGGGTCAATACTGTCTACGTGGCACCCGGCAACGCCGGCACCACCCGCGAACCCAAGGTCACCAACATCGTCATTACCGCCGACGACCCGCCGGACCTGCTCCAGTTCGCCCTGGATCATCGCATCGATCTGACGATCATCGGCCCGGAAGTGCCGCTGGTGCTGGGAATCGTCGACCGTTTCGCCGCCGCCGGCCTGCCTTGTTTCGGGCCGAGCCAGGCAGCGGCGCAACTGGAAGGCTCCAAGGCCTTTGCCAAGGATTTCCTGGCTCGCCATCAGATCCCCACCGCCCGCTACCGGAGCTTTACCGACCCTAACGCGGCGGAAGCCTTTATCCGTGAAATGGGTGCGCCGGTCGTGGTCAAGGCCGATGGGCTGGCGGCCGGCAAGGGCGTGATCCTGGCCCAAAGCGAGCAGGAAGCCATCGCCGCCATGCGCGGCATGCTGAGCGGCGCCGATTTCGGCGAAGCCGGCCGGCAGGTGGTGATCGAGGAGTTTCTGCGTGGCGAGGAAGCCAGCTTCATCGTCATGACCGACGGCGAGCACATCCTGCCGCTGGCCTCGTCGCAGGATCACAAGGCCCGCGACAACGGCGACCGCGGTCCCAACACCGGCGGCATGGGTGCGTATTCTCCGGCCCCGGTGGTCACTCCGGAACTGCACGACCGCATCATGGCCGAGATCATCGAGCCGACCGTGCGCGGCATGGCGGCGGAAGGTTGCCGTTATGTCGGCTTCCTCTACGCCGGGGTGATGATCACCGCCGACGGTCCCAAGGTGCTGGAATACAACTGCCGGCTGGGCGATCCCGAGACCCAGCCATTGCTGCTGCGCCTGCGCTCCGATCTGGTGGATCTGTGCAAGGCGGCGTTGGACGGGCGACTGCACGAAATGACGACGGATTGGGACCCGCGCGCCGCGCTGGGAGTGGTGATGACCGCCGCCGGTTATCCGGGCGCCTATCGCAAGGGCGACGTGATCGAGGGTTTGCCCCGCCATGACGAGGAACTGGGCGATGCCGGCAAGTTGTTCCACGCCGGCACACTGGAAACCAAGGAGGGTCATGTCGTGACCCACGGCGGCCGGGTGCTGTGCGCCACCGCGCTCGGCGGCACGGTCGCCGAGGCGCAGAACCGGGCCTACAACCTGGTCAAGCGCGTGCGTTGGGAGGGCGCCTATTACCGCACCGATATCGGCTATCGAGCCATCGCCCGAGAGCGGGGAGAATGATCTGGATAGAGCCATGTAGACGATAATGGATTTAAAAATATAACCATTTTAAGGAAGAGGAACGATGGAGAAGAACATTCACGTATTACGTGCTTGCCGGAATTTGGCGCGTCTGGCTGCCGTCTGTGCGTTGACGTTTGGTCTGCTGGTTGGCTGCAACGACGACGACGATTCGGCTCCGCTCAACTACGCGGAAACCATCGCCGATGGCCGCGTCGCCGTGCGGCAGGCACTCGTCGATACCGATACGCCCTCCGCGTCGGTGGCGCTGATCGACGGCGAGCGCATCGTTTGGAGCGAAACCTTCGGTTACATCGACCAGGCGACGCAAACCGCTCCCGATCCAACCACGATGTACGGCATCGGCTCGGTCAGCAAGGTGTTCGCCGCGATGGCGGCCATGAAACTGGTTGACCGGGGCCAGATCGATCTCGACGCGCCACTCGTACAGTATCTGCCCGATTTCCGCATGGCCGCGCCGGAATACCCTCAAATCACCGTGCGCATGTTGCTCAATCATTCGGCGGGTTTCGCCGGGACCGATTATCGCAACGGTTTCACCAACGCGCCGGTGCCGGGCTATGCCGCGCAGGTGCAACAGGCATTGGCGACCCAGCGACTCAAGCATCCGCCGGGCGAGATGGCGGTGTATTGCAATGACTGCTTCACGATGATCGAGCCCCTGGTGGCGGCGGTATCGGGTCAGCCCTACACCCAGTTCGTGCAGGACGAAATCCTCGCGCCATTGGGCATGACCCACACGCGCTTTGCGCTGGAGCCCTTACCGGCGGGATCGTTCGCGCCGGGCTACACGGGCGAGCGCGCCGATCCCCAGGAATACACCAACGCCTACGCCACGGGCGGCCTCTATTCGACGCCCAGCGACATGGCCCGGTTGGCGATGATGTTCATGAACGGCGGCCGACTCGGAGATGTCCGGGTGTTGTCGGCATCGGCGGTGGCCGAAATGGGCCGCGACCAGACGGGGAGTCTGCTCTTCAACCCCGTACCCACGTTTCACTGGGGACTGGGCTGGGATGGCGTGGCGCAGTCCGGCCTTGCCGCCGTGGGCGTGACCACCTGGCATAAGAACGGCGGCACCTTGACCTACGGCTCCGATTTCTTCGTGGCGCCGAAGGAACGGCTGGCGGTGATGGTGACGGGCGCTTCCGTCAAATTCAGCGTGGGCCAGTTGGCCGAACGGATCATGCTGCACGCCCTGGCCGAGCGCGGCAGCATTCCCGCCGTGCCCACCCCGTTGCCCGATACGCCGCAACCCAAGCAGCCCGCGACCGACGCCGATCTGGCCGTCATCGTCGGCGATTACGCGCAATTCGAGGCTTTGCTGCGGATCGAGGCTTTACCCGACCGCGGCCTGAAGATTTCCATGTACAGCAATGGGGTTTGGACCGAAATCGCCAACGATCTGCAACGGCGCATCGATGGCAGCTTTTCCAGCGATGCCGCGCCGAACGTGGCGTATCGAACCATCGACGGGGAGGGGCGGCGCTATTTGGTTGCGCGTCGGCCCGGCGGCTTGGGCCATTACCTGGTGGAGATTCCCTTTGGTCAGCAGGTTCAACCAGCGGCCCCGTTGTCGACGGCTTGGCAAGCGCGCGTGGGCCAGCGCTGGCTGGTGGTCAACGAGGATGCGCGGTCCATCCCGTTGGTCCAAGGAACGGCGCCACCACGGTTTGCCCTGGACGTGGTCGATAGGTTGTCCGGCTACCTGTTTGCCTCATCGATCCACACGGGTCCGCAAATCGTCGATCCGACCGGCAGCGATACCTTGGCGCGGATGTTCCTGAAAATCCCCGTGAATTTTGGGCGCGACCTGAACGATGTGGTCATCGAGATCCGCGACGGCGAAGAATGGGTGCGTTACGGCAGCACGTTGTTCCGCCCACAGGCCAGCGTGCCCGTGCTTGCGGTCGGCGACAGCGCGGTCATGATCGGCGCTGAAGGTTTCGCCGAGTGGCGCAAATTGTCGGTGGGAGGCACGGTGGCGATTGCCGGCGCCAGCGCGTGGAAGTTGTACGACGCCGATCTCAAGTTGCTGGCGTCCGGCCTGGGCAACGGCAGCGCCGGTACCGCTCCGGCGGGTGCTTATCTGATGGTGTACGGCGCATCGGACACGGCGATTACCGTGACGCTGGCCGCCAACTGACTTCACTCAAGTTATTCCCATTCGTGGAAATCTTTTCCTCATGCCTACCGTATCCACTCCGTCCAAACCGCTGGAACTGGTCTGTCCCGCCGGCAATCTCCCCTCGCTGAAAACCGCCGTCGATCATGGAGCCGATTCGGTTTACATCGGCTTTCGCGACGACACCAACGCCCGCCATTTTCCCGGCCTGAACTTCGACGCCAAGACCGCCGCGCAGGGTGTGCACTACGCTCATGCCAGGGGTCGGCGGGTGTTCGTCGCACTCAACACCTTTCCGCAACCGTCCGGTTGGGAACGCTGGCGGCGAGCGGTGGATCAAGCGGCGGACTTGGGGGTGGACGCGGTGATCGCCGCCGACATCAGCGTGCTGGACTACGCCCACCGCCGGCATTCCGACCTGCCGCTGCATCTGTCGGTGCAGGGTTCCGCCACCAACTACGAGGCGATCCGCTTTTATCATGAGCACTTCGGCATCCGCCGGGTGGTGCTGCCGCGCGTCCTCTCCTTGCCGCAGGTCCGTCATGTGCGCGAAAACAGCCCGGTGGATCTTGAGGTGTTCGGCTTCGGTGGGCTGTGCATCATGGTCGAAGGCCGCTGTCTGCTGTCCTCCTACGTCACCGGCGAATCGCCCAACATGTGCGGGGTCTGCTCGCCGGCCAAGGCGGTACGCTGGGAAGAAACGCCGCAGGGCCTGGAAACCCGGCTCGGCGGCTTGCTGATCGACCGCCACGCGCCGGGTGAGCCGGCCGGTTATCCAACGCTGTGCAAGGGCCGGTTCACGGTGGCGGATCAGACCTATTACGCCATCGAGGAACCGACCAGCCTCAATACGCTGACATTGCTGCCGGAGTTGCAAGACATGGGTATCGCCGCGATCAAGATCGAGGGTCGCCAACGCAGTCCGGCCTACGTGACCCAGATCACCAAGGTCTGGCGCGCGGCCATCGACGCGTGCCGGCGCAGTCCGACCGCTTACGCGCCCAAGCCGGAATGGTTGCGAGAACTGGGCAAGGTGTCCGAAGGCCACCAAACGACCTTGGGCGCTTATCATCGGACCTGGCAATAGGAGTCATCGCCATGACGATTGAACCACACATGCCGAAACTGGCGCTGGGACCGGTGTTGTATTACTGGCCCAAGGAAACCCTGCTGGATTTCTACGAGCGGATCGCCGCGTCGCCCGTCGATATCGTGTATCTCGGCGAAACGATCTGCTCCAAGCGCCGCGCGCTGAATACCGAGGAGTGGCTGGCGCTGGCCGAACGGCTGAGCGTCGCCGGCAAGGAAGTGGTGCTGTCCACCATGGCGCTGTTGGAGGCCGAGTCGGAACTGAAGACCTTGCGCCGCTTGTGCGAGAACGGCCGCTTCACCGTGGAAGCCAACGACATGGGCGCGGTGCGGCTGCTGTCCGCGCGGGGTGCGTCGTTCGTGCTGGGCACTGGCATCAACGTCTACAACGACCGGACTCTGCGCTTCCTGGCCGGTTTGGGCGCCAAACGCTGGGTGATGCCGGTGGAGCTGTCGGCCGAGACGCTGGCGGCGATGCAGGCGGAGCGGCCAACGGGGATGGAAACCGAGATCTTCGTCTACGGCCGCTTGCCACTGGCGTATTCGGCGCGCTGCTTTACCGCCCGCCATCACGATTTGCCCAAGGACGATTGCCGCTTCCGCTGTCTGGATTACCCGGAGGGTCTGACCGTGAGCACTCGCGAGGGGCAGGCGTTTCTGGCGCTCAATGGCATTCAGACGCAATCGGCGCAGACCTGTAACCTGTTGCTGGAGCTGGAGGAGTTGCGGGAACTGAAAGTGGATGTGTTGCGGGTCAGTCCACAGACCGAGAGAACCGAGGCGGTTATCGCGGCATTCGCGGCCTGTTTGCGTGGGGACCGTGATCCGCTGGAGGCGGCGCGAGAGATCAATGCCACGTTGCCGCATGGTGCTTGCGATGGTTACTGGCAAGGACTGGCGGGATTAAGGCAGGTGGAGGAGGTGTAGGTGAACCGTGAGCTGAATTAGCAGAGGGTTCGTGAGACTATGCGCTATAAGACGCAGAGCGTTGGTACAACGGGATTGAAGGATTGCAGCCCAGAATAGGAGCGAAAAACGAGCGTGTTCAGTTATAGAAATTTCCGTTGATAGGCGAGGAAGGTGGCTGGAGTTGTGAGGGCCAACCAGAGCTTGAGCGAAGCATCGACCATATAGTCTCACCCGTTCTAAGTTGACTCCAAGTAGGGCATGGGGGTTTCCTGTGAGGGCAACTCCCAACCTGGAGTCTTTCCATGCCGCTACCCAAATACATCGTCCGCCTGACCGATGAAGAGCGCACCCAACTGGAGGATCCAAGCCGCACCGGGAAGCGGGCGGCGTCGATGCTGATCCACGCGCGGATCTTGCTCAAGGCCGATGCCGGCGCCAGCGGACCGGGCTGGGACGATGGGCGGATCGCCGCGGCGCTGGACTGCGGGGACTCCACGGTGTACCGGGTGCGCCAAGCGTTCGTGGAGCGGGGATTGGAGGCGGCGCTATCGCGCAAGACGCCGACGGGCCGACAGTACCGCAAGTTGGATGGCGCCCAGGAGGCGCGGCTGATCGCGTTGGCTGGTGGCGCGCCGCCCGAAGGGCGGCGCCGGTGGACGATGCGGCTGCTGGCGGATCGGCTGGTGGCGCTGGAGGTGGTGGACGCCATCGGCCCGGAATGCGTGCGCACGACGCTCAAAAAAACGAGATCAAGCCGTGGCTGCGGAAGCAATGGGTGATTCCGCCCCAGGCCAGCGCCGACTTCGTTTGTGCGATGGAGGACGTGCTGGAGGTGTATACCCGGCCCCACGACCCGGCGTATCCAGTGGTCTGCCTGGACGAGATCAGCAAGCAGCGGGTGGCCAAGACCCGCCTCCCGATCCCGGCCGAACCGGGTCAGCCCGCGCGGGTCGATTACGAGTACGAGCGGTGCGGGACGGCGAACCTGTTCCTGACGTGCGAACCGCTGGCCGGGCACCGACACGTCACCGTCACCGCGCGGCGGACGGCGGTCGATTTTGCCTGGGAGGTACGCAACCTGCTGGAGGTGCGCTATCCCCACGCCGAGAAAGTCGTCCTGGTGATGGACAACTTGAATACCCACAAACCCGCGGCATTGTATCAAGCGTTCGAGCCGAAAGTGGCTCGGTCGCTGATCGACCGGCTGGAGATTCATCACACCCCCAAACATGGCGGTTGGTTGAACATGGCCGAGATCGAACGGAGTGTCCTGAGCCGGCAATGCCTGGATCGCCCCATCCCCGACGCCGCCACCCTGAGCCACGAGGTGGCCGACTGGGAACAGGCGCGCAACGCTTGCCCCCACCCGGTCAACTGGCGCTTCACTACCCCCGATGCCCGTATCAAGTTAAAACGCCTCTACCCGTCAATTCAGAGCGGGTGAAGCACTAGCCCAACGGCTACCCCGCGCTCGACTGGTTACGCCCAAAAGAATCCTGATCCTCGGTTAACGCGCCAGCAACAGCGAGACCATCGCCAGATCGGACGGATTCGAGTCCTCGTGGAACATGCCATCGGTGGTATGAAAATCTTTCGGGTGTTGAGCATTCGTCTGAGAAACCACCTGAAACATTTGGCGGATGATTTTATCCTTGCGGTCGCCGGCCTCTGGAATCTCAGAAACTCACTTATTGTTCAATAAGTTATGTGGACTTATTGATGGACAACTCTAATCTATATAGCGTTGATCTTCGCAAGAAAGTAGTAGCTTTTGTTCACGATGGCGGAAGCCAGGCGGAAGCGGCTTGTCGGTTTGATGTCAGCCTGTGGTGCGTGCGGGACTGGCGGGCTCGAAAAGACTTGCGGCCCCGACAGAAAGGGGTTCCACGCCAGCGGAAGCTGGACTCGGACCAACGGCGAGCGCATGTTGTCGTCACCCGAATGCGATACTCTCTGGCTCCTATGTCGCTCTCCGGCACCGCCGACGCCAATCTGGTTAATGATTGGACGCGCCACCTGTTCCAGCCAGCGCCGCCTTGGCGGGATCGATCCACCAAGCATCCAACTGCACGCCTTGCAACGGGGTCACCGCCGGATAACCGAACTTGTCCCAGAACGCGATCCGGGCGTAGGGAATGTGCCAGTGCGGAATGACCAGGAAATTCCATTGCAACGCCCGATCCAGCGCCCGTACCCGGGTCACCAGACTGACGCGGTCCGGGGCGGCGACAACCTGATCCACCAGCGCATCCACCGCCGGACTCTTCAGGCCGGCGAGGTTGCGGCTACCCGGCTGACCGGCGGCGGCGCTGCTCCAAAACTCGCGCTGCTCGTTGCCGGGCGACAGCGATTGGCCCCAAACGTTGACCACCATGTCGAAGTCGAAATCGCGCACCCGGTTTTCGTATTGCGCCGAATCCACGCTGCGCACGCTCATTTCAATGCCCAAGCGTTCCAGATTGCGGGCGAACGGCAGCCCGATCCGCTCCCAGGTCGGCTCGGCGATCAGTAGCTCGAAGCGAAACGGCTCGCCAGTCTTGGCGTTGACCAGCTTGCGGTCACGGAAAACCCAGCCCGCCTCTTGCAGCAACTCCAGCGCCCGGCGCAGGTTGACGCGCAGTTGCTCGTCATCGCCGGCGACAGGCGGTTGGTACTCGGCGGTGAAGACACGAGGCGGCAGTGCTTCGCGCAGCGGTTCCAGCAGCGTCAGTTCCTCGGGGGAGGGCAGACCGCGCGCCGCCAGATCGGAGTTGTCGAAATAGCCGCGGGTTCGCTTGTACTGGTCGTGGAACAGATTCCGATTGCTCCATTCGAAATCGAAGGCATAGGCCAACGCCTCGCGGACCTTGGGATTCTGGAACAAGGGCCGGCGCAGATTGTAGACAAAGCCCTGCATTCCCGACGGCATTTGGTTGGGAAAGGTTTCCTTCTTCACCAAGCCCTTGGCCAGCGCCGGAAACTCGTAGCCGGTCGCCCATTGCTTGGCGACGTTCTCCACCCGCAAATCGTAGGAACCGGCCTTGAACGCCTCCAGCGCCACCGTGACATCGCGGTAGTAGTCATGGCGCAACCGGTCGATGTTGTATCGCCCCCGGTTGACCGGCAGATCCTTGCCCCAATAATTCTCGTCGCGCTGGTAGACGATGAAGCGCCCCGGCTCGAAGCGTTCGATCCGGTACGGGCCGCTGCCCACCGGCATCTCCAGGGTCGTCGCGCCGAAGTCGCGATCCTGCCAATATTTTTTCGACAACACCGGCATCTGGCCCATGATCAGCGGCAGTTCGCGGTTCTCACCGGGCGCGAAGGTAAATTTCACTTGCCGTTCGCCCAGTTTCTCGGCCTTGGCGATATTGGCGTAGTAGAAACGGAAAAACGGACTGCCCTTGCTCTTGAGCGTCTCAAAGGAAAACAGCACGTCGTCGGCGGTGATCGGGCTACCATCGCTAAATTTCGCCTGGGGTCGAATCGCGAAGGTTACCGATCCGCGATCCTCGGGAACATCGACGCTTTCGGCGATCAAGCCGTACTCGCTGAACGGCTCATCGGCGCTACCGGTCAGCAGGCTCTCGAACAACTGGCCGATACCGGCGGCCGGCTGGCCCTTGATATTGAACGGGTTGAAGGTATCGAAGCTGCCGATCGCGGCGAACCGCGCCTCGCCGCCCTTGGGCGCGTTCGGGTTGACGTAATCGAAGTGAGTAAAATCGGATCCGTACTTCGGTTGGCCATGCAGGGCGATGCCGTGCGCGGGCGCTCCAAGCACAACGGCCGGCGCCAGGCCGGCGCCCAACATCATCAGGCCAGCGGCCAGCCATGGAGTGAAACGGAATTTTGCACGCGTCATGCGGTTTCCTTTACAGTTCGCTAACCCGACCACGATTTAAACGATACCAAAACACCACAGGAGTTCTCCATGGGCTTTCTCGCCGGCAAACGTGCCCTGATCATGGGCGTCGCCAGCAACCGTTCCATCGCCTGGGGCATCGCCCAAGCCATGCGCCGGGAAGGCGCCGAACTGGCTTTTACCTATCAGAACGACAAATTGCAGCCCCGGGTCGAGAAGATGGCCGCCGAACTGGGCAGCGCCCTCGCCTTCCCCTGCGAAGTGGAACGCGACGCCGACATCGACGGACTGTTCGAGGCGCTCCAGCGGCACTGGGACGGACTGGATATCATCGTGCATTCCTTGGCTTACGCCCCGCGCGAGGCGCTGGAGGGTGACTTCCTGCAGGGGATCAGCCGCGAAAACTTTCGCATCGCCCATGATATCAGCGCCTATAGTTTCGCGGCCTTGGCCAAGGCCGCGCGACCGCTGATGCAGGGGCGGAATGGCGCGTTGATCGCCATGACCTATCTGGGCGGAGTGCGGGCGGTGCCCAACTACAACGTCATGGGGCTGGCCAAGGCTAGTCTGGACGCCAGCGTCCGCTATCTGGCGCAGACGCTGGGACCGGAAGGGATTCGGGTCAACGCCATTTCCGCCGGGCCGATCCGCACATTGGCGGCGTCCGGCATCAAGAACTTCCGCAAGATGCTGGATACCTTCGAGCACATTGCACCCTTGCGCAAATGCGTCACCATCGAGGAAGTCGGCAACGTGGCGGCATTCCTCTGTTCCGACCTGGCCTCGGGCATCACCGGCGAAATCGTGTACGTGGACGGCGGCTTCAACACCGTCGCGCTGGGGGCCCTGGAGTAAGCGACCGCGGGCCGCGCCGCCCCGAACGCGTGGCCCGCTCGAACGCCGACGAATTCACAAGCGCTCGGAATAAACAACAACCTTGGTCTTGGCTCGCAGGCTGTTCAGTAGTTGTTCGAACTGCCCCGATCCGCTTTGTTGACCCAATTGTTGCGCTAGCGCCTTGCGCTCGTCTTCCGTCAGCGCGCCCGGCTGGCCGGGCGCCACCCGCGCGACTTCGAGCACGGCCTGATCGCCGTTGGCTAGCACCGTCGAACCCAGCGCCACTTGACCGGCTTGCGGTTGCGGCAGGCGGAACGCGGCGGTCAGAACGGCGCCGTCCACCGACGTGGCGTCGCGGCCCACCAGTCCGGCGTTTTTGTACTCGCCGCCGAATTCGGTCGCCAATGCTTGCAAATGTTCACCCTTGGCGGCGCGTGTTCTCAGCGCCTCGGCATTCTTGGCCAGGGCTTCGCGGGCTTGCTGCTGGCGCAGCAGTTTGGCGATGTCCTCGCGCGCTTCCTCCAGCGAACGCGGAGTGGCGTCCTTGTGCTCTTTCACCCGAAGCACCACCACATGCCCCGGCTCCAGTTCGATCGGTTCGCTGTTCAGGCCGCGCTTGAGCACATCCTCGCCAAACGCGCTGCTCAGCACCTTGGAGTTAGTGGCGATTCCTTCCCCGCCCTGACGGCTGAACCAGCCGCTCTCCCGCATCGGGACACCCAGCGCCTTGGCCGCCGGCTCCAGACTATCGGGATGTTCGTAGCTCAGATTGGCCAGCGTCTGACCGATTTCGTAAAAACGGTTCTCGGCCTGTTGATGGCGCAGCTCCCTGGCCACATCCTCGCGCACTTCCTCGAACGGCCTGACCTGCGCCGGGGCGATGCTGTCCAGGCGGATGATGTGGAACCCTGACGGCATTTGCACCGGGTCGCTGATGTCGCCAGGCTTCTTCATGGCGTACAAGGCATTTTCGAACGCGGGGCTGGCAAACATACCCTGGGCGATGACACCCAAGCCGGCGCCTTCCAAGGCGCCGGTTCGATCGGCCTGCGCGTCCTGCAAAACCTGGTCAAAACTCTTGGCGCCAGAATGCATGCTGTCGGCAATCCGCCGTGCCTTGGTACGGGCCTGCTCCACTTCGGTTTCGCCAGCGTTCGGCGGCAGCTTGACCAGAACGTGCGAGGCCGCGCGCTCCTCGGGTCGACCATATTTGGCGATCTGCTCTTGGTAGCTGGTCCGTAACTCCTCCTCGCCGATCTCGATACCCTCGGCGATTTGCGCCAGTTTCAGCTCGATGAATTGCAGTCGCACCTGCTCGGGATTGACGAAACGGTCTTTGTTTTTCTCGAAATAATCCTGGATGGCCGCATCGTCCACACTTGCGCCGGCAAGGTATTTTTCCAGCGACAGCACCGCGTATCGCAGATCGCGCTGCTGTTTGAGCAAGGCAATCGCCTGCGTCAATTCGGCCGGAGTGGCCAAGGCCGACGCCACGACGCCATCGCGTAGTTGGGCGGTCGCCAGCGACTGCCGCATCCCTTCCTCGAACGCCGCCGTGGTATACCCCTGATTGCGCAGCAACCGGTCGTACAGATCCTTGTTGAACCCACCGCTTTGCTCGAATACCGGCAACGCGACCAGCGCATCGTGCAACTGCTGATCACTGATGCGCAGCCCCTGGTCGCGGGCAAGCTGGTTTAGCACCCGCTCATCGATCAACTGCCGCAACACCTGCTGCTTGATGCGCGGTCCATCCAGCAGGGCTGGATCGGCATTACCGCCCAACGCGGCCTGTATGCGCTGGCGTTGCTGCTGGTAGGCCCGCTGAAATTCCTGCAGGGAGATCTTGTTGTCACCCACCACAGCGGCGTCCGCGGGTCCACCGGCTTCGAAATATTGATTGATGCCCCACAAGGCGAACGGGACGGTCAACAATCCAATGATGGTGTAGGCAAACCAGCCTTGGGCGTGGTCGCGGATTTTCTGTAGCAGCATGGCGGTTACCCGGCCTCAGGTCGGATCGCTCGGAACGCAACGGCGCGCGACGCGCGACCATGAAAAAAGGGTGTCTGAACGACACCCCTGGATATTTGGCGGAGCGGACGGGGCTCGAACCCGCGACCCCCGGCGTGACAGGCCGGTATTCTAACCATCTGAACTACCGCTCCAAACGGGACGGATCGGACGAAATGCAGCAAACGCGCGGTAAAATTTGGCGGAGCGGACGGGGCTCGAACCCGCGACCCCCGGCGTGACAGGCCGGTATTCTAACCATCTGAACTACCGCTCCGGCATCCAAACCTGGTGGGTGCTGAGGGGCTTGAACCCCCGACCCTCGCCTTGTAAGGGCGATGCTCTCCCAACTGAGCTAAGCACCCTCAAAAAGGCCTGCTATTTTATCGCGTCCCTAAGAGTTTTGCCAGCCTTGAAGACCGGGGACTTACTGGCCTTGATTTCCATGGGCGCTCCGGTCTTTGGATTGTGTCCGGTTCGGGCGGGGCGTTCCCGCACCGAGAAGGTGCCGAAACCCGTCAATACCACGGTATCTCCACCTTGCAGGGATTTACCGATGGCCGCCAACATGGCGTCAACCGCCTTCCCAGCCGCCGCTTTGGATAGATCGGTTGCCTGAGTGACAGTTTCAATCAGTTCGGTCTTATTCATTGATCCCCCTTCCTGTGCAGTCTTGTTCGTTATTTGGTCTGTACGGCATCGGTGTGGCTTATTACGGCAGCCACATTGAGCGTACAATAACAATTTTGCCCTTATAACAGGGCGTTTGAAGCACTGTCAATTAACCTGGCGATTTCAGTGGGCGCGCACGTTTTCCAAGGCGTTGCCTGCCTTGGCCGCCGCTTCCGCGGCGGCGGTTTCCTCCGCCTCATCGCGGGATTGAGTCGCGGGCAAGGATCGCAAGGCGATTTCCAGCACCTGGTCGATCCAGCGGACCGGTCGCACATCGAGCTTGGTCAGAATATTTTCCGGGATCTCCACCAAATCCTTTCGGTTGTCTTCTGGAATCAGCACCGTCGCGATACTACCCCGGTGCGCCGCCAGCAGTTTCTCCTTGAGTCCGCCGATCGGCAAAACCTCGCCGCGCAGGGTGATCTCGCCGGTCATGGCTACACTGGCGCATACGGGAATCCGAGTCAGCGCCGACACCAGCGCCGTGCACATACCGATGCCGGCGCTGGGGCCGTCCTTGGGAGTGGCTCCCTCCGGCACATGAATGTGCAGATCGTATTTCTGATGGAATTCCGGATCGACACCCAACTCCTCGGCACGGCTGCGTACCACGGTGACCGCCGCCTGAATGGATTCCCGCATCACCTCACCCAATTGTCCGGTATGAATCAGCTTGCCCTTGCCCGGCACCAGAACCGCCTCGATGCTGAGCAGCTCGCCCCCGACCTCGGTCCAGGCCAGACCGGTCACCTGCCCGACCTGATCCCGCTCCTCGGCCAGACCGTAGCGGAACCGGCGCACACCCAGGTATTGGTCCAACATCTCGGGCATGACCACGATCTTGTCCTCGGCCGGTTTCAGGGTGATCTCCTTGACTACCTTGCGGCAGATTTTGGCGATCTCCCGCTCCAGATTGCGCACGCCGGCCTCCCGAGTGTAGAACCGGATGAGATCGAGGATGGCATCCGCGGCGATTTCCAGTTCTCCCTCGCGCAAGCCGTTGTTGGCAAGCTGTTTGGCGACCAGATAGCGGATCGCAATATTAAGCTTTTCGTCCTCGGTGTAGCCGGGGATCCGAATCACCTCCATGCGGTCCAGCAGCGGTGGCGGGATATTGAGCGAGTTGGCGGTCGCCACGAACATCACATCCGACAAATCGAAATCCACTTCCAGATAGTGATCGTTAAAGGTGTTGTTTTGCTCGGGATCCAGCACCTCCAGCAGCGCCGACGAGGGATCGCCGCGGAAGTCCATCGACATCTTGTCGATCTCGTCGAACAGAAACAAGGGATTGCGCACGCCCACCTTGGCCAGATTCTGGACGATCTTGCCCGGCATCGAGCCGATATAGGTGCGGCGGTGGCCACGAATTTCCGCTTCGTCGCGCACCCCGCCAAGCGACATCCGCACGAATTTACGGTTGGTGGCGCGGGCGATGGAGCGCCCCAGCGAAGTCTTGCCCACGCCCGGCGGCCCGACCAGACACAGAATCGGTCCCTTGAGCTTGCGCGCGCGCTGCTGCACGGCCAGATATTCGAGGATTCGTTCCTTGACCTTCTCCAGACCATAGTGATCGGCTTCCAGAATGCCTTCGGCCATGCTCAGATCGTGGTGAATCTTGGTGCGCTTTTTCCAGGGCACGCTAACCAGCCAGTCGATATAGTTGCGCACCACCGTGGCCTCGGCCGACATCGGCGACATCATTTTCAGTTTGTTCAGCTCCGCCTGCGCCTTGGTCTTGGCGTCCTTGGGCATCCCGGCTTTCTCGATGCGCTGAACCAATTCCTCAATTTCGTTGGGCGCGTCTTCCAGCTCGCCGAGCTCCTTCTGAATCGCCTTCATTTGTTCGTTCAGGTAATACTCGCGTTGGCTTTTTTCCATCTGCTGCTTGACGCGACCGCGGATGCGTTTCTCGACCTGGAGGATGTCGATCTCGCCTTCCACCAAACCCAACAGATGCTCAAGCCGCTCACGCAGATTTTGTATTTCCAGCACCTTCTGCTTTTCATCCAGCTTAAGCGCCATGTGGGCGGCGATGGTATCGGCCAACCGGCTGGGATCGTCGATGCCGGATACGGAAGTCAGTACTTCCCCGGGAATTTTTTTGTTGAGTTTGACGTACTGATCAAAGGTGCTGAGCAGCGAACGCACCAGCGCCTGGATTTCCTGCGACTCGCTTTTATCCAGCACGGACTCCAGCGGCGACACTTCGGCGATAAAGCAGGCATGAGTCTCGGTAAAACCGTGGATGTCCACTCGCTGGCTGCCTTCCACCAGCACCTTGACCGTGCCATCCGGTAGTCGCAGCAGTTGCAGAACGTTCGACAGCGTCCCGATCGCGTAGATATCGTCGGTTTGTGGGTCGTCCACTTCGGCGTTTTTTTGCGCCACCAGGACAATGCGCTTATTGCCCTGCATGGCCAGGTCAAGCGCATGGATGGATTTTTCCCGCCCGACGAACAACGGGATCACCATATGGGGATAAACCACGACATCGCGTAGCGGCAACACCGGCATCAGCGCATGATCGGACACACTATCGAACTTGGTTTCGTTCTGCTTCATGGCGGACCCTCCGCGGTTGAGCCGGGCGGTAAATGGGCAGGGCAATCCAGCGAGCCGGACGCAGCAAGATGATTGTCTGACAGCGGAATCTCGCCCGGCGGCGGCGAGTCGCGCACAAATTATCGGCCGGACAGGCCCGGCGGCGAACGCCAGGCCAATGGACTAGGGCGGGTCAATCGTGCGCGGCCGCGCGCCGCTCGATGTTTTCGTAGATGAAGTACGGTTTGGCGTGACCTTCGACCACGGAGTCGTCGATCACTACTTTGCGAACATTCTGCATACTCGGCAAATCATACATGGTGTCGAGCAAGATATGCTCCAGAATAGTGCGCAGACCCCTGGCGCCGGTCTTGCGTTCCATGGCTTTGCAGGCAACGGCCCGCAAGGCTTCCTCGCGAAATTCCAGTTCGCTGCCTTCCATCTCGAATAATTTGTTGAATTGTTTGGCGACCGCATTCCTGGGCTCGGTCAGGATCCGCACCAGTGCGTTTTCATCCAGTTCGGTCAGCGTGGCGACCACGGGCAGTCGGCCGACAAACTCCGGAATCAGACCATACTTGATCAGATCTTCCGGTTCGACTTCCATCAGCACCTCACCGACATTCTTGTCGCCATCCTTGCTTTTGACGTCCGCCGAAAACCCAATCCCTCCCTTGTCGGAGCGGCTGCGAATCACCTTATCCAGTCCAGCGAAGGCGCCGCCGCAGATAAACAGGATGTTGGTGGTATCCACCTGCAGGAATTCCTGCTGAGGATGCTTGCGCCCACCCTGCGGCGGCACCGAAGCCATGGTGCCTTCGATCAGCTTGAGCAAGGCTTGCTGCACGCCTTCGCCCGACACGTCGCGGGTAATCGAGGGGTTATCGGACTTGCGCGAGATTTTATCGATCTCGTCGATGTAGACGATGCCGGTCTGGGCTTTCTCGACATCGTAATCGCACTTTTGCAGCAGTTTTTGAATGATGTTTTCCACATCTTCGCCGACATAGCCCGCTTCGGTCAGGGTCGTGGCGTCGGCAATGGTAAACGGCACGTTCAGAAATCGGGCCAGAGTTTCGGCCAGTAGCGTTTTGCCCGAGCCGGTGGGTCCAATCAGCAGGATGTTGCTCTTGGTCACCTCTACTTCGGAAGCATTCTTGGCGTGGACGGCGCGTCGTAGCTCCAGGCGCTTGTAATGGTTGTAGACGGCGACGGCAAGAACCCGCTTGGCGCGTTCTTGGCCAATGACGTATTCATTGAGAACCTGGTTGATGTCATGCGGTTTGGGCAGTTTGCTGGAAGCGGCGGGCGCCGTCTCTTCCATTTCCTCACGGATAATATCGTTGCACAACTCGACGCATTCGTCGCAGATGAACACATTCGGTCCCGCGATCAGCTTGCGCACCTCGTGCTGACTTTTGCCACAAAAGGAACAGTACAACAGCTTGTCGTCGTCGCTCCTGTCACCTCGGTCTCTGCTCATAATGCCTTCCTCGTCATCGCGCGATCATTGGATCCGGATATGGCGGCGCTCCATGGCTCACCGCGCAACAGGCGTCGCAGGTATCGCGAGCCTGGGGTCTGGACATCGGCCCGGCGCCGGAAACCCACGCGCGAATTACGTCAGTTCAACGGGACACGCTGATTCAGCACCGCATCGATCAGGCCATACTCAACCGCCTCGGCGCCCCCCATGAAGTTATCGCGGTCGGTATCGATAGCGATCTTTTCAATGGGCTGACCGGTATGCTTGGCCATGATGCGGTTAAGCCGGTCTCGAACCAGCAGAATTTCCCGGGCATGGATGTCAAAATCGCTGGCCTGCCCCTGAAAGCCCCCCAGCGGCTGATGGATCATGACGCGCGAGTGCGGCAGGCAAAAACGCTTACCCGGAGCGCCGCCGGTTAGCAACAGCGCGCCCATGCTGGCCGCCTGGCCCACGCACATGGTGCTGACGTTCGGTTTGACGAACTGCATGGTATCGTAAATCGCCAAGCCGGCGCTGACCGAGCCACCCGGCGAATTGATGTAGAGATGAATGTCCTTGTCCGGATTGTCCGCTTCAAGAAACAGCAGTTGCGCGACCACCAGATTGGCGGCGTAGTCCTCGACCGGCCCTACCAGAAAAACCACCCGTTCCTTTAATAAACGGGAATAGATATCGTAGGCCCGCTCGCCACGCGCGGTTTGCTCCACCACCATCGGCACGAGGTTAAGAGCCTGGATGTCAGCGCCAGCACCGGTTTCACTCATTCGGAAAGCTCCTGATGAACGGCGGATCCAGCCGGTTGCTTGCCAGGCGTCATGATTTCGGCGAAGGCGCTGGATTTGTCGGTTACCCGCACCCGTTCGAGCAGCCAGTCCACGATCTGATCCTCAAGCACCAGCGCGCGCACGCCATCGAGCGCTTGGGGCGTCTGTTCGTACCAGCGCAGCACTTCGGCCGGCTCCTGATAGGTAGCGGCAAGGGATTGCAGGTAAGCTTGAACCCGCTGGGTGTCGACCTGGATACCCTGATCGGCTGCCAGGCGGGAAACCAGCAGGCCCAAAGCGACCCGTCGGCGCGCCTCGGAGCCCAGCAGTTGCGCCTTGAGATCGCGAATCCTTTCATCGTCGCCGCCAGCCGGAAAATGCAACTGGCGGGCCAGATTCTCGATCTCAAACCGGATCAGCGCCTGAGGCAGCGGAATATCGTTGGCGTCCAACAGCCCCTGCATCACCTGCCGTTTGACGCGAGTTTTGATGCCATCGCGCAACTCGCGTTCCATGTTGTCGCGCAGGGATCGCCGGAGGCCGGCGATCCCTCCTTCCTTCACATCGAAGCTTTCGGCGAAAGCCTCATCCACCTCGGGCAGGCTGGCCTCCTCCACCGCGTGAAGCTTGACATGAAAGCGAGCGGTCTTGCCGGTTACGTCCTCAATATGATAGCCATCTGGAAACATCATATCGAACTCGATTTCCGCGTCGGCGCTCAGACCAACCAGCCGATCCTCGAAATCCTTGGGCATGGCCGACTTACCCAGCACCACGGCGGTGTTTTCGCCCTTTCCACCCGGAAAATCCTGGCCGTCGATCTGGCCCGAAAAGTCGATCCAAACGCGATCGCCTTCGCGGGCCATACGTTCCACTGCGATCCAGGTCGTTCGCTGCTCGCGTAAGGTTTCGATCATGGCGTCGATATCTTGCTCGGTCACCTCCGCCACCGGTCGCTCGACCGTAATGTTCTCAAAACCAGCCAGTTCAAACTCGGGCACCACTTCAAAGGTGGCGCAATATTCGAGATCTTGTCCTTCTTCCAGGGGTTTTGGCTCGATCTTCGGGCCGCCGAGGGGGCTCAATTTTTCCTGAAGCAGCGCTTCGTGCAGGCTGCGCTCCATAAGTTCGCTGACGGCTTCATACCGTACCTGGTCGCCATACATCTGTTTAATCAACTTGAGCGGCGCCTTGCCCGGACGGAAACCATCCACTCTGGCCCGCCGGGACAGGGACTGCAAGCGGTCCTGGATTTCCTTGGTGAGCCGCTCGGCGGGGATCTGCACGGTCACCCGGCGTTCCAGATCGCTCAGCCTCTCAACTGAAACCTGCATCGATGCACCTCAAATCTGTTGATCGTTTGTGTGTTGGCAAGCTACCCGCCATCTGGCTTTTCAAAAACAAAAACCGGACAATCATTTCGCGGGCGCACGGCGATGAATGGTGCGAAAGGAGAGACTCGAACTCTCACGGGTTACCCCACTGGAACCTAAATCCAGCGCGTCTACCAGTTTCGCCACTTTCGCGAGAAGACGGCGTCGCCATGGTAAATAACGGTCAAGAAGCCCACCCGATGCCATGATTACCGCCATTGGCAGCGAGTATACAGGACAACACGCCCCCCAAGACAGGGAGCGGATTTTAGCTTGGCGCGGGACGGTGCGGGTGGAAGATTGTGGCAACGCTGAACGTCTAAAGATGGTGGACCGCGCAGGACTCGAACCTACAACCAATTGATTAAGAGCCTGTATCAAGCCAGTTAAACCTCTTGATTCCCCATAAATTTAACAACATATTCAGCGACTTGAATAAACAGCAACAAGCGGCGACAACTCGAAATAACGCCATTATTGGCGATTTAGTGGACAATCAGTGGGCAACCGGCGCGGTTGTTGTCCCCCAGGGCGCGACCCTTTCCGTTTCCGACACGCCGACAAGCTAGCTTGTTTTAAGGAACTGTGTAAGCTATCACGCATTCCTTGGCTTTATTTTTGATTTTTTCAATCGTTTACAATCAGCAGATAGTTTATGGCCATAAAGCGCGGTCAACCCGGCGCATTTTTTTGGAATGGACATTGAGTGGGCAATGCAACCAATACCATTTTCAACTTGATGTTTTTGAACGGATGTCCAGCCTGACGGAAGCCATTCTGTTCGGAAGATACATCTGGGGGGTACGGCCGCTCCGGGGTCTGTTATCGCCATGGATCGCGGCCGTGCCTTGGGTCTTCCGCCGCTTCCATCTAGCCCCGAATCAAGGTGCCGATGCCAGCGTCGGTAAACAATTCCACCAGCACCGCGTGCTCGATCCGACCGTCGATGATATGCGCCGCCTTGACCCCGCCGCGCACTGCTTCCAGCGCGCAACCGATCTTTGGCAACATGCCGCCGTGAATGGTGCCATCGTCGATCAGCGACTGTACCTGGCGGGCGTCCAAGCCGGTCAATAAATTGCCCGCCTGGTCCAGTACTCCGGTGGTGTCGGTAAGCAGAATGAGTTTCTCGGCGTGCAGCACCTCGGCCATTTTACCGGCGACCAGATCGGCGTTGATATTGTAGGACTCGCCGTCGTTGCCAACCCCGATTGGAGCGATTACCGGGATGAAGTTGCCGTGGGCCAGCGTTTCGACGATGGAGCGGTCGATGCTGGCCACCTCGCCAACATGGCCGATGTCGATGATTTCCGGTGCTTCCAACTCCGGGGTTTTGCGGCTGATGGTCAGCTTGCGCGCGCGGATCAGATCGCCGTCCTTGCCGGTCAAACCCACCGCGCAACCGCCGTGGCGGTTGATGTTGTTGACAATCTCCTTATTGACCAGCCCGCCCAGCACCATCTCCACCACATCCATGGTCTCGCTGTCGGTGACGCGCATCCCGTCCACGAATCGGCTTTCCTTGCCGATGCGCTTAAGCAACTCGCTGATCTGCGGACCGCCGCCATGCACCACCACCGGGTTGAAGCCGACCAGTTTCATCAGCACGATGTCGCGGGCGAAACTGTTTTTCAGATGCTCGTTTTCCATGGCGTTGCCGCCATACTTGATCACGAGGGTCTTGCCGGCGAAACGGCGGATGTAGGGTAGCGATTCGGTGAGAACGTGCGCCACCTGGGTGGCGGCCTGTGCATCTAAAGCCATGCGGGGATCAACCTCTGGAAACGATGTGAAACGAAAAAATCAGAAGGGTAGGGCCAAATCGGGTTGCAAGGCCAGCAATTGCCGGCGGAACCGGTCCTGCACGTCGGTCATGGCGGTCGGATCGTCCGCTTCGAAACGCAGCGTCAGGCTGGGCGTGGTGTTGGAAGCGCGCACCAGGCCCCAACCGTTCGGGAACTCCACCCGCAACCCGTCCAGGGCGAGGACGCGCGCCTCCGGGCCGAAATCGGCCTGGGCCGCCAGCCGGGCCATGAACGCGAACGGCTCGCCCTCGGCCATGTCCAGCCGCAGATCCGGGGTGTTCAGGCCGGTCGGGTAGGTGGCGAAGAATTCGGCGCTGGACGACGGCCATCGCGCCAGCAGGTTTAACAGCCGGGCGGCGGCGTAGAACGCGTCATCGAAACCGAACCAGGCGTCGGCGTGGACGAAATGACCGGCCAGTTCTCCGCCCAGCAGCGCGCCGGTTTCCCGCATCTTGGCCTTGATCAGCGAATGGCCGGTTTTCCACAGGATCGGCTGACCGCCCAGGCGTTCGATCAGCCGGCTTAGATGCAGCGAGCACTTGATATCGAACACGATGGCCGCGCCGGGATGGCGGGCCAGTACGTCCTCGGCCAGTGGCATCAGCACATGATCCGGCCAGATGATCTCGCCGGCGCTGGTGATCACTCCCAACCGGTCGGCGTCGCCGTCGAAGGCCAGTCCCAGATCGGCGCCGTGCGCCCGCACCGCGGCTTGCAGGTCGATCAGATTCTCCGGCACGCTGGGGTCGGGGTGGTGGTGCGGAAAGCGCCCGTCCACCTCGCAGTACAGCTCCATCACTTCGCAGCCCAGCGCGCGCAGCAGGGGCGGAGCGGTATAACCGGCGACCGCATTGCCGCAGTCCACCACCACCTTGAGGGATTTGGGCAGGCGCAACGCATCGCTGATTCGCCGGATGTAGTCGGCGCGGATGTTGGCGGACCCTTCGCGACCATGGCCACGACGCAGGTTGCCGGTCTCGATGCGGTGGCGCAGGTCGCGGATCACTTCGCCGTGCAGGGCGATCCTGTCGATCACGATCTTCAGGCCGTTGTACCGCGCCGGGTTGTGGCTGCCGGTGACCATGACCCCGGCGTGGCTGGCATCGAGGGTGTGGGTGGCGTAGTACAGCAGCGGGGTCGAGACCATGCCCAGATCCAGCACATCCAGCCCGGCGGCGCGGATGCCGACCTTGAGCGCCTCGCACAGGACGGGGCTGGACAGCCGCCCGTCGCGGCCGACGATGACCTGGGTTTCGCCGCGCTCGGCGGCGAGGCTGCCCACTGCTTGGCCGATGAGTCGCACCCCATCGGGAGTCAGATCGTGGCTCACCACGCCGCGGATGTCGTACTCCCTAAAGATAGTGTGGAACATGCGCGAGGTTCAATGCCGTCCGGAATGGCCGAAGCCGCCGACGCCGCGCGTGCTGGGCGTGAATTCGGGGACGATGGCGAATTCGGCCCGCGCCACCGGCACGATGATCAGTTGGGCGATGCGCTCGCCGATGTCGATGGCGAACGGGGCGTGACCCCGGTTCCAGCACGAGATCAGCAATTCGCCCTGATAATCGCTGTCGATCAGGCCGACCAGATTACCCAGCACGATGCCGTGCTTGTGACCGAGACCGGAACGCGGCAGCACCATCGCCGCCAGGCCGGGGTCGGCGATGTGAATGGCCAGGCCGGTGGGGATTAAATGGGTTTCGCCCGGATGGACCGTCAGCGGTTCCGTCAGGCAAGCGCGCAGATCCAGTCCCGCCGAACCGGTGGTGGCGTAAGCGGGCAGGGGAATTTCCCGACCCAAACGAGGATCGAGGATTTTCAGTTCGATGGCGCGATGGCTCACAATCGGACACTCCAGGATCGTTGCCAAGCTGGCATCTCAGCGCTCCTCTTTCCAACAACGATAACGCGCCGCGATCAGCGCGACCAGTTGTTGCCCAAGCAGAGTTTTCTCGGCCAGCGGCAACACCCGTTCCCCGCCTTCCCACAGCACATGCAATTCGTTCTGTTCGCTCCCGAAGCCACTGCCTTCCACGCCGACCCGATTTGCGGCAATCAGATCCAGATTCTTGCGACGGCGCTTGTCCTCGGCGTAGTGCAGCACGTCGTGAGTTTCGGCGGCGAAGCCGACCGTGAACGGTCGGTGCGAACGCAATGCGGCCACCTCCGCCAGAATGTCGGGATTGCGCACCAGCTCCAGAGACAGCGTGTCATGGGTTTTCTTGATTTTTTGCTCCGCCGGACTGGCGGCGCGGTAATCGGCGACGGCGGCGGTGGCGATGAAGATATCCGCTCGTTGGGCTCGCGCCATGACCGCCTCGTGCATTTCGATCGCGCTGTCCACGTCGATTCGTTCGATACCGGGTGGGGTCTTGAGATTGACCGGACCGCTGACCAGCAGCACCCGCGCACCCGCCGCCGCCGCCGCCCCGGCCACGGCGAAGCCCATTTTCCCGCTGCTGTGGTTGCTGATGAAGCGCACTGGATCGAGCGCCTCGCGGGTCGGGCCAGCGGTGATCAGCACGGTCAGTCCTTGCAGGTCATGGAACGCGAGCGGCGCGGTCGCCGGGCTCGCGATGCACGGTTCCGATCGAATTGCGGCCGTATCCTCCCGGGCACCAAGCAGCTCGACGACCTGGCCACATAATTCCACCGACTCCAGCATCCGCCCAGCGCCGATTTCACCACAAGCTTGTTCGCCGACCCCCGGCCCCCAGATGCGTACGCCGCGCCGCGCCAGCAGCCGGCAGTTGTCCTGGGTCGCGACGTTTTGCCACATCAGCCGATTCATCGCCGGCGCGACCGCGATCGGCTGGTCGGTGGCCAGGCACAGCGTGCTGAGCAAATCGTTGGCCATGCCGTGGGCCAGCCGGGCGATGAAGTCGGCGGTGGCTGGCGCGACGAGGATCAGATCGGCCCAGCGCGCCAGTTCGATATGGCCCATGCCGGCTTCGGCCTGGGTGTCGAGTAGATCGACCCGCACCGGCTGGCCGGACACCGCTTGAAAGGTCAGGGGAGCGACGAAGGCGGTGGCGGCGGGGGTCATGGCGACCTGCACCTCGGCGCCCGCCTCGCGCAACCGGCGGGTCAGATCGGCGCTCTTGTAGGCGGCGATACCGCCGGTGACGCCCAGCAGAATGCGTTTTTTGGCCAGAGGTTGCAGCATGGCGAAACTCCGCGCGATTGGAGAAATCGCGGCAAGCTTAGCGCAGCTTGAACAGGTACAGAAGCAGGAGGGAGCAGGGTTCAAGCAAGGGGGGATAAAAAGGGCGTCCAACCACGCAACGTGTGACGATACATGGTTGGACGCCATAGTCCGCGACGGCGGCCCCCGTTAGCCGCCTGGAACCCGCGCTGGTCGAACCTTGGGAGGCCGACGAGCGCGAATCCACGGCTATAGTGTTAGCAAACCGGTTGCCAACTTTTATAGTTTATTGTTTATAAAATATAATTAATTATTCGATGCTCCAGAAACGCGGTTTTCGGCCGGCATGAAAGGGCGGCCTCGCTTCATGGCGGTGCTTTTGGCGGGGCATGTGCCCGATTTCAGGGCAATACGCCGTTTTCGCGGTGCGACCGCGGCGGCGGCCATCGGGAAAGTGTCACAGTTTCTTGATCTGTTCGAATCGAGTGGCCATGCTTGGCGTCATCAATCGAAAAAAGGAGAAGGCGGCGATGTCCATTCGCGATTGGCCCGACGAGGAGCGTCCACGGGAGAAGCTGCTGCGGCGTGGAGCCGCCGCCTTGTCCGACGCCGAGCTGCTGGCGATTTTTCTACGGATCGGCATACCGGGCCGCAGCGCGGTGGATCTGGCGCGAGACATGCTCAAGCAGCATGAAAGCTTGCGCAAGTTGTTGGAGCTGGATCAGGCCGGGTTCTGCGCGACACCGGGGTTGGGACCGGCCAAGTACGTGCAGTTGCAGGCGGTGCTGGAGCTGGCGCGGCGCTATCTGGAGGAGACCTTGCAGCGCGGCGACGCCATCCAAGGGGTGGCCGACACCCGCCGGTATCTGCTGGCCCGCATGCGTCATCACCCGCACGAGGTGTTCGCCTGCCTGTTCCTGGATAACAAGAACCGGGTCATTCAATACGAAGAATTGTTTTTCGGCACCATCGACAGTTCCGCCGTGCATCCCCGGCAGGTGGTGAAACGGGCGCTGCACCATAACGCGGCGGCGGCGATTGTGGCGCACAACCATCCATCCGGAATCGCCGAACCCAGCCGCGCCGACGAAACGATCACCCTGCGCCTGAAGGAAGCGCTGGCTCTGGTCGATGTTCGCCTGCTCGACCATGTCGTGATCGGCGACGGACAGATGGTCTCGCTGGCCGAAAGGGGAATGCTGTAGCGACCGGAAGCCTGGATGGCGCCGGTTGCCCTGTACACGTCAAACGGGAGCGGTTTCCAGTTCGAAGCAAGCGAATTAGAAGCCGCGCGCTTCCCGGATGCGGTCGTAGGCCGCGGTCAGTTCGCGGGTTTTTTCGGTGGCGCGCGCCAGTTCGGTCAGCGAGGCGTTGCGGCCCGCCAGCTTGTCGGGGTGATGCTGTTTGAGCAGGCGGCGGTAAGCCAGTTTGATCTCGTCGGGCGTGGCCTCGCGCCGCAACCCCAGCACGGTATAGGCTTGGGCCAGCGAACCGACGGCGGTGGCGGGGTGTCGCCCGCGCGCCTGCCGGTCATGCGTTTCACCGCCGCCGCCCTGGTTTTGCCGCGCCCAGCGCTGAGTGCGGAACAGCGTGTGCAGCGCCTCGAACTGCAAGCGATGGATGCCCAGGCGGTCGGTGATGTACAGCAGCCGGGCATGAGTGTGCGGATGCAGGCTTTGGTCGGCATAGGCAACGTTTAGTAGCAACTCCAGCAGTTGTTGCAGGAGCGCCGGGCGACCGCGGCAGGTGCGCTGAAACGCTTTTAATACCGCGTCCAGATCGAAGTCGGGCTGTTTGCCGGCGGTGAAGTCGTCGATCGCGGCTTGGCGCTGGCCGGGATCGAGCCGCAGGCGATCCATAACGGCGCGGGCCGTGGCGATTTCCCGGTCGGAAACCCGACCGTCCGCTTTGGCGACGTGGCCCATGAGCTGGAACGCGGTGGAGTGGAAAGCGTCTCCAATGCGTTTCCGTGGGTCGCCATCGCGCTCGGGGAAACCGGCGGTTTCGCGCTCATCCTGCGATTGCGCTTGATCGAAATTATGGCCGACCGCCGCGCCCAGCAGCGCGCCCACTGGCCCGCCGACCATGAAGCCGAATGCTCCACCGAACAATTTGCCAAACACGGGGGTTCAAATGCCTCTTCGAATGGCGCGGGGTTGAGATGGTCGGGCTACGGTGGGATTCCCACACCCACATCAATGACTTAGATAGGTGACGTCGTCGTAGGTCTTCAACCAGTCGGGCCGCAGCCCGATCAGCGCGGTGATCACCATGCCGTTGAGCATACCTTCCGGGAATAGGTAAAGCGGCACGAACGGCAGATAGTCGTTGCTAATGCGGGCGAAGGAATACACGTCGGCCGTCACCAGCAAAAACATCAGCGCCAGCACTGCCGCACCGGCGGCCAGCATGGCGTTGAAGAAGCCGCACAGGAAAATATAAACGAAGAGGTGGTGGGGGAGGTAGCGGTGAACCAGATAATAGATCCCATAACTGACCGAGACCGGCAGTACGCCCAATAGTAAGGCATTGATGGCCAGCGCCGACCAGTCGCCACTGGTTGCCGTCACCGCTACCGTGATCAGGCTGACGCCGATCGTGCCCAGCGACCAGCCGAACATCAGGGTGTACGCGGTTACGCCCAGGAAGTGGAAACCGAGTGCCGGCCGCACCCCCACCTCGAAGATCCACATCAGGAACAGCGCCACCGAGGCGCCCATGAATACATGCTGCAACCGACCGCTGGCCAGGAACGGTCGCCACGGCGCCGACCGCAGGGCCTGCAAGCCGATCAGCAGCCAGATGAAGTTGGCGAAAAGCAGCAGATCGCCGGGGAGCAAGTCGTCGTTGATGTTCATGGCGGCAGGGTACCGTGGCGGTGGATCGGAGGCATTGCGAAACTCAGTCGGGCGGGAGCGGGTGCTCAATCGCATTTTCCGCCGCCGGCCGGACGGTTACAATGCGCCGCGCCGATTCTTTCCCCAGCCGCAGGAGTTGCATGGTCATGTCCGCTGTCGCCGCCTCGCCCGAGCTTCACCGTTTGCCGCTGATTTATCGCGGCAAGGTCCGCGATCTGTACGCGGCCGACGACCGGCACCTGCTGATGGTGGCCAGCGACCGGCTTTCCGCCTTCGACGTGATTTTGCCCACCCGAATTCCCGGCAAGGGCGCGGTACTGACGGCGGTGTCCAATTTTTGGTTCGACCGCACCCGCCACATCGTTCCCAATCATTTGCAACTGGCCCGTCTGACGTTGGAACGGGCGCTGCCCGACCCGGCCGAACGGGCGTCGATCGCGGGCCGGGCGGTGGTGGCGCGGCGCCTGAAGGGACTGCCGGTCGAGGCCATCGTGCGCGGCTATCTGATCGGTTCGGGCTGGAAGGATTACCAGCGCGACGGCCGGGTGTGCGGCATCCCGTTGCCGGCGGGCTTGCGGGTGGCGGAGCGACTGCCGGAACCGCTGTTCACGCCGTCCACCAAGGCGGCGCTGGGCGCGCACGACGAGAACGTGAGCTTCGACCATGTCGTCGGCCAAATCGGTTCGGAGTTGGCGGAGCGGGTGCGGGCGATCAGCCTGCAACTGTACCGGGAGGCGGCGGATTACGCTTTGACACGCGGCATTATCATCGCCGACACCAAGTTCGAATTCGGCTTGGACGAGGACGGGCAACTGGTGCTGATGGACGAAGCGCTGACCCCGGATTCCTCACGGTTCTGGCCGGCGGATCAATATCGACCCGGCCTCAACCCGCCCAGCTTCGACAAGCAGTTCGTGCGCGACTACCTGGAAACGCTGGATTGGGACAAGCGGCCGCCGGGGCCGGAACTGCCGCCGGCGATCGTCGAGCGTACCGTCGCCAAATATCGCGAGGCGCTGGAGCGCTTGACGGCGCCGGCGTGAACGATGCTTTCCTTGTGAAAGAGGGCTGGGGATGAGGGAAACCTCGACTGGTGATGTGTGTCCGACCCGCTTCCGGATCGGCGATGCCGTAACGCCTTTGAGTATTGGGTTTACTTGCCCCTATGTACTTCACCCGTTCTAAGAGCCTGTTTACGATCTCCTAATTAAGAGTGCGAGGAAGGCGAGAACGA
>JARSSH010000067.1 GCA_029624815.1 Candidatus Competibacter sp. | reverse complement strand
CGACTATATCCGGCCCTGGTGGCGCAAGCCGCCGCCGACGGTCATCTGATCGGTAGTAACCATCCCCCGGCAGAGCCGGGGGCTTTAGTTGGGGAGCGCCTCAAAGGCGCCTTAAAACCGTGAGCCGCCCAAGGCGGCAGGGCGGCGTGGATAACATCATGTTCAGCAACAATTCTTCAGCGACTCCAAATCTACTCCACTGAAAAATCACTAAGATTCAGTGACATGAATAATGATCTGCGACTAATAATCAACGTCTGCCACGCTGCGCGGCAAACCAGACTCCCGTAAAGGTCAAACCTTGTTGAGTCCCCCGGCAGAGCCGGGGGTTTACCTAATGTAATCATTCCAACCGGCATGGCCATGGTTGGGCGTTTTCATCCACCCGGCGGATCGTGGCCGAATTCGAGGCGGCCAACCGTACCTTCACCGAAATTCTGGGTTATGCCCCGCGCTTCGCGCGAACGCCGGTCGGGGCATCGTGCCCGGGTTTGGCCAAGGCGCTGGCGTGTCTGCGCCTTGGCAACATCGCCTGGGACGTGCGCGGTCTGGAGGGGCTGTACCGCGACCCGACGCGCATCGCGACCCGTATCGTTCGCCGAGCGCGCAACGGTTCGATCATCCTATTGCATGAACTCTATTATGGCGTGTCGCGCTTCGAACCCCAGCAGGTGCTGGAAACCGCGCAACTGACGATCGACGGGCTGCGCGCGCGCGGCTTTCGCTTCGTTCGCCTGGATCGGTTGCTGGCACAGCCGGAGAGCGCGCCTTGGCCGGACGGTTGGGAGTCGTCGCCGGAAACCGGCGCGTTCCTGGCCGAGGGTGGCGCGGGCGAATCGATGATGGGCGAGCGCATCGCATCCACCGCGTCGAGAGCGGGTCGTGCATGAGCCAGCAGTGGGCACGGTTGCCGGAGCGCGGCAATCCGCTGGCACTGCGACTGATTTGCTGGATCGCGCTTCATGTCGGCCGATCCGCGGGCCGTATTCTGCTCTATCCCATTACCCTGTATTTTCTGGCGACCGCCACGGCGGCGCGGCGTAGCTCCGGACGCTATTTGCGGCGGGCACTGGGTCGCGAGCCGGGCTGGCGGGATCGGTTTCGCCACATCCACTGCTTCGCCGCCACCATTCTGGATCGGGTCTATTTCCTGACCGGGCGACTGGAACAATTCGAGATTGAGATCTTCGGCGGCCAATGCATTCTGGATCAGGCGGCATCCGGTCGGGGTTGCATCCTGTTAGGGTCGCACTTGGGCAGTTTCGACGCCTTGCGGGCGCTCGGCGTGAGCTTGCGCCACCTGCCCATCAAAATCTTGATGAATACCGCGCACAATCGGGCCATGACCCAGTTGCTGGATACCTTGAATCCGACGCTGGCGCAAACCGTCATCCCCATCGGCGCACCCGACACCTTGTTGAAAGTCCAGGACAGCCTGGAACAGGGCGACATGATCGGCGCGTTGGGGGATCGGGTGGCGCGGGGCGAGAAAACGGTGCGTTGCCGCTTCCTCGGCCAGGAAACCGCCTTGCCGATCGGCCCCATCCTGTTGGCGGCGCTCATGAACTGTCCGGTGATGCTGTGCTTCGGCCTGTATCGGGGCGGCAATCGCTACGACATCCATTTCGAGCCACTGGCCGAGCATATCGTTCTGGACCGGCGCCAGCGCCGGGAGCAACTCGGTGTTTGGGTGCAGCGCTACGCCGATCGGCTGGCGCATTACGCGCGTCTCGCACCCTATAACTGGTTCAATTTTTACGACTACTGGGAAGAAGACGGACCATGAAACCGGCCACAACGCCGGCCCGGCGTTTCGTCCGCCAGCGCGGCATGGGTTGGGACGGTCTGACCACCTTGCTGCTGTCCAACCTGCTGCTGCTGGCGACCCTGGGCCTGAGCGGGCTGTGGTGGTTGCGTCGCGTCTGGCGCATCGCCCGCGACACGCCGTGCGCCGGCGTCGAAGGCGACTGGGTGGTGGTGCTGGGCGCACGCTTGCAAGACGACCGGGTGGCGCCCGGCCACGCCCGCCGACTGCGCCGCGCCGCCGCGTTGTACCAGGCCGATCCCCGGCGACGCATCCTGCTGGTCGGCGGTCGCACCGGCGGTCGCGTCAGCGAAGCCGAGCGCGGCCGGGAATGGCTCCTCGAACTCGGCATTCCCGCCTCCCGCCTGGCGATCGAGGATCAATCCCTGAACACGCTCGACAATCTGCGCAACGCCCGGCAATTGCTGGCCGATCTGCGTGAGCGTCCCTTCGTGCTGGTCAGCAGTCGTTATCACCTGGCCCGCGGTCAGGCGCTGGCGCGCGGACTGGGTCTGCGACCGGTATTGTGCGCCGCCGAGGAGCGTTTGCGCCGCGATCCCTGGACCTGCTGGCGACTGGCCCTGGAGGCGTACTATCTGCATTGGTACGCAGTGGGCAAAACCTGGTCGCGCTGGACCGGCAACCGCCACAGTCTGGCCCGGATCACCTGATGCATTCCGAAACCCCGTTGATCGACAAGAACCAAATTCAGGCGCTGATTCCGCATGCCGGCGCCATGTGCCTGCTGGAGGCGGTGACCGCCTGGGACGAGCAATCCATCGCCTGCGTGACCCAAACTCATCGCGATCCCGCCAATCCCCTGCGGCGACAGGGTCGGCTACCGGCCGTGATGGCCTTCGAGTACGGCGGCCAGGCGGCGGCGATTCACGGCGGCTTGCGCGCTCGCGCCGCCGGCCAAGCAGCGCCGCCCGGCTATCTGGCCGCGCTGCGCGATGCCCGCTGGTTCGTCGCCGATCTGGATGACATCGCCGAACCTCTGGACGTCGCCGCCCGCCTGTTGTTGGGCGACCGGGCCCATTGCCTCTACGCGATTCAGGTCAGCGCCGCCGGCCGCTTGCTGGCGGAAGCCCGCATCGCCATCGTGCCGCAAGCAGCGGCGGGAACGGCATCGTGAAGCGCTGGAGCTGGTTGTTGTTGTTACTGGGGGGCTGGCCGCTGGGGCTGTCGGCCGCCGACGGAACGTTGGATCAAGTCATGCGGGTACTGGCGGCGGTACCGACGGTGCAAGCAGCCTTTCGCGAGGAAAAAACGCTCGCCATCTTGCAAGAGCCACTGGTGAGCAGTGGGATGCTGACCTACCGAGCCCCGGCCTATCTACGCAAACAGACCTTGCAACCGCGGCCGGAGGAATACGAAGCCGACGACCATTGGCTGACGGTCGAAACGCCGACCGACGGCCGCCGGCAGTTCGATCTGAACGGTTACCCGCAACTGCGTCCCTTTGTCGAAGCGATTCGTGCCACCCAGGCCGGCGACCGGACCACGCTGGAGCGCTACTATCGGCTGGATTTTCAGGGAGCGCTCGCCGACTGGAGCCTGCGCCTCACCCCGCGCGATCCGGAATTCGCCCGGTATCTGACCGCCATCGTCATCCGGGGTCGAGCGGCCTGGATCGACAGCGTGGAGACGCTGGAAGCCGACGGCGACCAAAGCCTGATGACGGTGAGTCCGCGGTGAATCCCCCCTCGCCCGGCCGCCCTCCCGCAAGCGAACAGGGAAGCAAACACCGCTGGGGGATTCCACTGGTCTGGTTGCTGGGGGCGCTGGGCTGCGGCTGGATCGTGGCGACCACCCCGGTGACCGCTGATCTGGCCGTGTTCGTGCCGCGTGGCGATCCGGTCGCGGATCTGCTGCTGGAACAATTGCGCAGCGGCCCGACCACCCGCTTGATTCCGATCGGCCTGACGGGCGATTCCGAAGCGGCGCGCGCCACCGTCAGTCGCCGTTTGGCCGAGCGGCTGCGGAATAGCGGCCAGTTCGCGCGGGTCGCCAACGGCGCGGACGCGCTGCCCGAGGCGGAATTGCAGGCGCTGTTCGCGCATCGTTACCCGCTCAGCCCGACTGTCGGGCCGGAGCGCTTCACCGCCGAAGGTTTGCGCGCCGCGCTGGAGCAACGGCTGCGGGAATTGCAATCGCCGCTGGCGGTGCTTCAGAAACGCTGGTTGCCGGCGGACCCGACCGGCGAATGGCTCACCCTGCTGCGGGTGTGGCGGGGTGGGGTCAACGAACCGGCCAAACGGCTAGGGGTCTGGTTCTCGCCCGACGGCGCGCGCGCCCTGTTGCTGGCCGAAACCCGCGCCTCCGGCTACGACCTGGCCGGCCAGCACGCGGCGGTGGCGGCGATTCGCGCGGGCTTCGCCGCCGCCGGCGCGGGAACCCGCGTGGAATTGGCCATGAGCGGCCCCGGTGTGCTGGCGACGCTGGCCAAGGACCGGATCCGCGCCGAAGCGGAATCGCGCAGCACCCTGGCCATGGCGGCGATGATCTTGCTCCTGATCGGGGTTTACCGGTCACCGCGCACGGTCTGGGCCGGCGCGCTGCCGATGCTGGCCGCCCTGCTGGCCGGCGCGGCGGCGGTGGATCTGCTGTTCGGCAGGATGTACATGATCACGCTGGCCTTCAGTATGACCCTGCTGGGCGAAACACTGGATTATCCCACCTATCTGTTCAGCCACCGGCGTTCTGGGGAAACCGTTGACGACACCCTGCGCCAGTTGTGGCCGACCCTGCGCTTGTGCGCGGCGACCACCTTGCTCGGCTGTCTGGCGATGGTCACCCCGAATTTTCCCGGCCTGAGTCAGTTGGGCGTCTTCACCATCGCCGGCATCATCGCCGCCGTGGCGACCACGCGCTGGCTGCTGCCGGCGCTGCTGCCGCCGAATTGGATTCCGCCGCGTCCCGGCGAGGTCGGCGCTTGGGCGGATTGGCTGCTCGAACCGCGACCGAAATTGGCGCTGGCGTTCGGCGCCCTGGGCTTGCTGCTGTTGGCGGTGTTGATCGTGCGGGCGCCGCCGCTGTGGGAAGACGATATCGCCGCGCTCAGTCCGGTGCCGCGCGCGTTGCTGCGGTTGGACCAGGAATTGCGCGCCGCGCTGGGCGCGCCGGAAGTCGGCCGCCTGATCGTCGTCACCGCGCCCGACGCGGAAACGGCGCTGCGCCACGGCGAACGCATCGCCGCCTGGCTCGACGCCCGCCAGGCGGAAGGCGTGCTCGACGGCCATGATGGCCCCATGCGCTACCTGCCCAGCCAGCAAACTCAACGGCAACGGCTGGCCCGGTTGCCGACGCCGGAAACGCTGGAAGCCAATCTGGCCATCGCCACGGCGGGATTGCCGTTCAGGACGGGCTTGTTTCAACCCTTTCTCGATGCCGTCGCCGCCGCGCGCGCCGCGCCGCCGTTGCGCCCCGAGGATTTGCGCGGCACCCTGCTGGGCACACGGCTCGATGCCCTGCTGTTCGCTGGCGAACGCGGCTGGACCGCGCTGTTGCCGCTGAGCGGGGTGCGGGACGCGCGGACCCTGAACGCCGGCCTGCCGCAAGCCGCCGGCAGCCAGGCCCATTACCTGGACCTGCGGGCCGAAACCAGCCGGCTGGTGGCGGATTTCCGCGATACCGCTCTAATCCGGTTCGGCTGGGGCGCCGCGCTGATCGTGGCGGTGGTCTGGGTCGGGCTGCGATCCTGGCGGCGGGTCGCCGCCGCGCTGCTGCCGGTGCTGCTGGCGCTGGTGGTGGTGGTGGCGGCGCTGCTGGCGCTGGGCGAACGGCTGTCGCTGTTCCATCTGGTCTCGCTGCTGCTGGTATTGGGCATCGGCGTCGATTATGGTTTGTTTTTCAGCCGCCCCGGCACCGATCCGGCCGCGCGTCGCCGCACCCTGCACGCGCTGCTGGTGTGCTGCGGTTCGGCCTTGACCGTGTTCGTTCTATTGTCCACGTCCACGCTGCCGGCGCTGCATGCCATCGGCCTGACGGTCAGTCTGGGCGTGGTGGCCAGTTTCGTCGCCGCCCTGACGCTGGCGCGGCCGTTGCTAACCCGGATGAGTTGAAACCAAATCATGGCCATCAAGCCGCTGGCGGTCGCCGCCTATACCGTGACCAATGCCCTGGGGCGGGGCGTCGCCGCCTCGCTGACGGCACTGCGTCACGGGGAAAGCGGGTTGCGTCCCTGCGATTTCGAGGACGCCGCCCTGTCCACCTGGATCGGGCGGGTCGCCGGCCTGGAAGGGGAACCGCTGGCGGGGGAATTCGCGCCGTTCGATTGCCGCAACAACCGGCTGGCGCGGCTGGGGCTGGAACAGGACGGCTTCGGCGCGGCGGTGCGCGCGGCCCGCGAACGCCACGGCGCCGATCGGATCGGCGTTTTCGTCGGCACCAGCACCTCCGGGATCGGCGCCACCGAACACGCCTATCGCCAGCGCGACCCTGCTACCGGTCGCCTGCCGGCTGGCTTCGACTACCGACACACCCATAACCTGTTTTCGGCAACGGATTTCACCCGTTGCTGGCTGGAGTTGCGTGGCGAGGCGTTGACGATTTCCACCGCCTGCTCGTCCAGCGCCAAGGCTTTCGCCTCCGCCTACCGGCACATGCGGGCGGGGTTCTGCGACGCGGCCGTGGTGGGCGGCGTGGACAGCTTGTGCCTGACTACACTGTACGGCTTCAACGCCCTGGAATTGGCCTCATCCCAACCCTGCCGGCCGTGGGACGCCGAGCGCGACGGCTTGAATATCGGCGAGGCGGCCGGGTTCGCGCTGCTGGAATGGGCCGAGCCGGACGACGCGCGCCCCCTGCTGCTGGGTTACGGGGAAAGCAGCGACGCCTATCACATGAGCGCCGCCCATCCCGAGGGCGCCGGCGCGGCCCTGGCGATGCGACAGGCACTGACGCGGGCGGAACTCCGCCCGGAGCAGGTGGATTACATCAACCTGCACGGTACCGCCACGCCGTCGAACGACGCCGCCGAGGATCGAGCGGTACTGCGGGTATTCGGCCCGGACACGCCGTGCAGTTCCACCAAGGGCTGGACCGGACATACCCTGGGCGCGGCCGGCATCACCGAAGCGGCGTTCGTCTGGCTGGGTCTGGAGCATGGACTGATTCCCGGCACGCTCAACACTCGTCGGATCGATCCAAATCTGGGCGCGGGCGTGATGCTGGATAACCGGGAGCAGCCGCTGCGCGTGGCGCTCAGCAACTCCTTCGGTTTCGGCGGCACCAATTGCAGCCTGTTGTTCGGACGGAGGGTCGCGTGAACACACTTCGGGTGGAAGGCGTGGGCCTGATGGCGCCGGGACTGGCGGGCTGGCCGAACGGTCGGGCGGTGCTGATCGGCGCGCGGCCTTACGCCGCCGAAGCGATGCCCACCGCCATCGCCGCGCTGCTGCCGGCCAACGAACGGCGTCGCACCACCGCCACCGTCAAACTGGCGCTGCAAGTCGCCCAGGAAGCGACCTTGCAAGCGGATATCGATCCGAGCACCACGCCAACGGTGCTGGCCTCCTCGGGCGGCGACAGCGAAGTGTTGGATAAGATCTGCGCGGCGCTGACCTTGCCCGACCGGCCGGTCTCGCCGACTCACTTCCATCACTCGGTGCACAATACCCCCGCCGGTTACTGGGCGATCGCCAATCGTTGCGCCGCCGCCTCGCTCAGCCTCTCCGCCTACGACGATAGCTTTGCCGCCGGCCTGATGGAAGCAGCGGCGCTGGCCTGGACGGATCGGGTGCGGGTGCTGTTGGTCGCCTACGACCTGCCTCCGCCGTTTCCGTTGTCCGAACGCCGAGAGATCGTCGCCCCGTTCGCCGTGGCGCTGGCGCTGAATCCGGCGCCGACCGAGCGGCGACTGGCGACACTGCGGCTGGCGCGGAACGCGGAGCGGCCGGCAAGCCGCTTGGACGACCCTCGACTCGAAACCTTGCGGTTGGGCAATCCGGCCGCTCGCAGCCTGCCGCTGCTGCGGGCCATCGCCCGCTCGACCGCGAGCCGGGTGATGGTGTCCGCCGGCGAACGCGGCTGTTTGACGCTGGAGATCGAACCGTGAAGCGGGCGCTGGTGACCGGTGGCAGCGGCGATCTCGGCCGGGCGATCTGCCAGCGCCTCGGGCGCGACGGTCTGCACGTCATCGTCCATGCCCGCCAACATCCCGAACGGGCGGCGGCGGCGGTCGAGGCCATTCGGGCGGCGGGCGGTTCGGCGGAAGCGGTCGCCTTCGACGTCGCCGACGAGGATCAGGTTCGACAGGCGTTGACGCGATTACTGCAAGCCGGGCCGATTCAGGTGCTGGTCAACAACGCCGGCGTTCACGCCGACGCGCCCATGGCCGGCATGTCGGGGATACAGTGGCGGCAACCGATCGAGGTGTGCTTGCACGGCTTCTTCAACGTGACCCAACCGCTGTTGCTGCCGATGCTCGGCACGCGCTGGGGCCGCATCGTCAACATCTCCTCGCTGACCGGTGTCATCGGCAATCGCGGTCAAACCAACTACGCCGCCGCCAAGGCCGGCTTGCACGGCGCGACCAAGGCGCTGGCGCTGGAACTGGCCTCGCGCGGAATCACCGTCAACGCCATCGCGCCGGGCATCATCGAAAGTCAGGCCGCCGAGGCGGCGTTCGACGCGGCGGCCATCCGGCGGCTGGTGCCGATGCAGCGGGCGGGGACGCCGGACGAAGTGGCCGCCCTGGTCGGCTTTCTGGCCTCCGAGGAGGCCGGCTATCTGACCGGGCAAATCATCGGTCTGAACGGCGGCATCGCCTGAGCGCCGATCATGTCGGTCGCCGTCGTCATTCCGGCCTATAACGAAGCCGCCACCATCGCCGCCATCGTCCGCCGCGCCCGGCGGCAGGTGGAGACGGTGATCGTGGTGGACGACGGCTCCGGCGACGATACCGCTACCGAAGCCGAAGCGGCGGGCGCGCAACTGCTGCGCCAGCCGACCAATCAAGGCAAGGGCGCGGCCTTGTGGCTCGGGATGGGGACGGCGCTGGCGCAAGGCGCGGACGCGGTCATCACCCTGGACGCGGACGGCCAGCACAACCCCGAGGATATTCCGAAACTGCTGACGGCCGCCCGACGCCAGCCCGGCCGTCTGATCGTCGCCGCCCGGCTGGAACGCCGCGAGCGTGCGCCCGGCTTGCGGCGTTTCGCCAACGGCATGGCCGATTTCTGGATTTCTTGGGCGGCCGGCTATCCGATCCGCGACACCCAATCCGGATTTCGGCTGTATCCGGCCGCGTTTTTGCGCACCGCCTCCGCGCCCCGCAACGGGCGGCGCGGCTTCGCCTTCGAGAGCGCGCTGCTGATCCAGGCCGCCCGGCGGGGCTGTTATCCGGCGACGGTGGCCATCGAAACGCTCTACCTTCCGCAAGGTCGCCCCAGCCATTACCGACCGTGGCGCGACACCCTGCGCATCATCGCCACGGTGGCGTGGGAGCTGCTCGGGCGCGGCCTGTACCCCACGGGTTTACTCCGGTCGCTGCACTTACTACCCTTACCGGTATCCGATCATGAAGCGTTGCTTAAACAACAGGATACGGGGGAGAGTAAGACATGATTTCGAGAGCATTGGTCTTGTTGGCGCTCCTGTTGGCCCTGGTCTTGGTGGGCTGCCGCAGCAATCCAGTCTACGACATCGCGAACATGCCGGTGACCACCAGCACTCGCGGCTATTCCCTGGGTGACGTGCGTGGCGCCATCCTGCGAGCGGGCGCGGCGCAAGGCTGGCAGATGAAAATCGTCCGACCCGGCCTGATCGTCGGCACGCTTTACGTGCGCAGTCACATGGCTCAGGTCGAAATCCCCTATGACCGGGTGACCTACAGCATCCTGTACCGGGACAGCAACAACCTGGATTACGACGGCGTCAACATTCACAGCAACTACAACGGTTGGGTGCAGCGGCTGAGCGCCGAGATCAATGCCCAGCTCAGCACGCTGTGAATCGGCGCAACCGTATCCGCCCGGCGGCGCGGCGCTTCGGAATTCCCAGTCCGTCCGCGCGGGCAGGGACAGGCGCCGCTGCTGGTCGAGGCGCGGATTAGTCAAACCGCGTGGATCGTGTTAAAGTCGCCGACAAGTTTGTCGCGGCGCGGTCCGGTTCGCGCCCCGAGGTTCCAGCCGTTCCTCCCGGAATTGTCGCCCGCGGGTTTTCCGATTCCCGTTCCTCCCGCAAACCTGTCGTGGTCCACCCCTTGGCTGGGCGCGCCTCGATCACCCTCAATCCTATTTCATTCTGCCTGGACCGGTTCCATGCCCGCGCATGGGCAGGCGGATTCAGGAGTATTCAATGCCGTTTGCCTCTCTTGGCCTGGTCGATGACCTGGCGCGCACCGTTGCCGCCCGGGGTTACACCACGCCGACCCCCATTCAAGCTCAAGCGATTCCCGTGATCCTGGCGGGGCGCGACCTGCTCGCCGCCGCCCAGACCGGTACCGGCAAGACCGCCGCGTTCACTCTGCCGTTGTTGCAGCGCCTGCAAACCCGTCCCGAAACGCGGATGCCGGCCGGCCGGCCGCGCGCCCTGGTGCTGACCCCCACCCGCGAATTGGCTGCTCAGGTCGCCGACAGCGTCCGCGTCTACGGCCGCCATGTCGCGCCCCGTACCGCGCTGGTGGTCGGCGGCGTCAGCATGAAGCCCCAGTTGGACGCACTGCGGCGCGGGGTGGATGTTCTGGTGGCCACGCCGGGGCGGCTGTTGGACCACCTGAGTCAGAAGACCGTCAGCCTGGCCGGCATCGAGATTTTGGTGCTGGACGAGGCCGACCGGATGCTGGATTTGGGCTTCCTGCCCGCGATCCGCCGTCTGCTGGCGCTGTTGCCCCGGCGGCGACAGACTCTGCTGTTCTCGGCCACCTTCGCCGAGCCGATCCGTCAGTTGGCCGGCGATTTCCTGTGCGAGCCAGCGGTGATCGACGTGGCCCCGCGCAACGCGCCCGCCGACTTGGTGGAGCAGCAGGTGCATCCGGTGGAGCAGACCGACAAGGCCGCGCTGCTCGGGCGCTTGTTGAGCGCTGGCGAGCGGGATGCGACCCTGGTATTCACTCGCACCAAGCACGGCGCCGACCGGCTGAGCCGCCAGCTCGCACGGGAAGGCATCCGCACCGCCGCCCTGCACGGCAACAAGAGCCAGTCGGCCCGCACCCGCGCCCTGGACGATTTCAAGCAGGGCCGAATTCAGGTGTTGGTCGCCACCGATATTGCCGCCCGTGGTCTGGATATCGTCCAGTTGCCGCGGGTGGTGAATTACGAACTGCCGCATGTGCCCGAGGACTATGTCCATCGCATCGGCCGCACCGGTCGCGCCGGCCGCGCCGGTTTGGCGATTTCGTTGGTCAGCGAGGACGAGATGTCGCGTCTGCACGCCATCCAGCGACTGCTGGGCCGTAAACTACCGTTGTCGGTGGTCGAAGGATTCGAGCCCAGCGCCGCGAAGCGGTCGGGGACGCCGGTCGCGGCATCCCCATCCGGCGCACGCCATCGCCACGCTCACCGCGCCGCTGGATCCGCGCCGACCGGAGAACGGCCGGCCGCTTACCGGCCCGCTCGCCCGGAAACGGCGCCGCACGATGCGGCCCGGCGGCGGAATAAAGCTCATCATCAGACCCGGAGGGTCGCAACTACGGGAGACCGTGCATGAAAACCGTCTTCATCGGCAATCTGCCTTCGGATACCACCGAGCAGGAAGTCACTGATCTGTTCGCGGCCTACGGGCGGGTTCACGGACTCCGGCTGACGCGGGATGTCTTCTCCGGCCTGTGCCGCGGCTTCGGTTTCGTCAAGATGGAAGGTCACGAGGCGCGCGCCGCGATCAGCGCGCTCAATGGCCAGGAACTGCGCGGCCAGCGTCTGAAGGTCAACGAAGAGCGGGCGCAGGGCGCGCGCGGCGGTCGCCACCGCTAGCGGACATTCATGCTGAGCCGGCCGTCGCGTCGTCGGTTGAGTCCAGCGCCTCCGCCAGCTGGCGGAGGTTGGAACAATCGGGCTTTGCCGGAACCCAGTAGTGGGATCGAACGACTGGGCGGGCCAGCCGGATTTGGCCCTTGGCGATCAACCGCGATTCGAACGCGCCGTTGCGACTCCGGGGCGTTTGAATCGCGCCTCGCCCAAGTCGCCCTTGAGCGTTTTGCCCGAATAGCCGTTGCGGCCGTTGCCGCTGCCGCGTCCGGTCGGCGCGTGACGTTCATGGCCCAAGTACTCGTCCAGTCCGGCCTTCGAGGCGCTGTCCATCGTCAGCTTCAGCAACCGCCGGCTCAAGGCCGCGATGTCCCGCTCGCCGGCCAGCCTCTCCAACTCGGGATGCGGCGTGCTGTCCGCTGTGCCAAAGGGTTCGCTCATCGTCGATTCTCCAGACACCTCAGTGCTTCCTTTTCTTCCGCGAACGCTTCCATGCCGACTCAATCCTCGACACCGCTGAGCACGGCACAGAGCACTCTCATCGGAATATCATGAGGTTTGTGGAGCTTGTTCCGGGTCTCGCGGCGCGGATCGGGCAGGTCGGCAAAATACGGACGGGGGTCGAGCAGTTGGGGCGGCATCGCTTCTCTCCAAATCAATATCGACTCCATCCGTTACCCGAGCAATCCGCCCGCCGTCAATCCCCCACATAGCGCGATTGCCCTGGCCCGGTGTGGGCGCTATGGCATTACCGCGAAATTGCAGGCACTATTTTCATTTTGCCGCCAATATCACCGGAGACAAGACGCCGCCATGCCGAGCCCTTTTCTGAAACGCCTTTACTGGCTGCTGCTGGGATGGCTGACCGCCAGCGCCGCGCAGGCAACGACCGTTTATCCTCTGCCTCCCCCGGATATCGACGTCATCGGTCAGGTCAAGGTCGTCTACGCCACCAAGGAAGATACCCTGATCGATATCGCTCGCCGCTACAGTCTGGGCTACGATGAAATCGTCCACGCCAATCCGGGGGTAGACCGTTGGGCGCCGGGCGTGGGTACCCCGATCGTGTTGCCGACCCGCTACGTCCTACCCGATACCCCGCGCGATGGAGTGGTGCTCAACATTGCGGAGATGCGGATGTACTACTATCCAAAAGCCGGCGCCGACGGGCAGCAGGTGGTCTACACCTACCCGGTAAGCATTGGCCGCATGGATTGGAAAACCCCGCTCGGAGCGACCCGAGTCGTCGGTAAGGAAGTTGATCCCGCGTGGCGGCCCCCGGCATCGATCAAGGCCGAACATGCCGCCGAAGGCGATTTCCTACCCGATGTGATCCCCGGTGGTCCGGACAATCCCTTGGGACGCTATGCCATGCGGTTGGGGGTGCCCGGCTATCTGATTCATAGCACCAACAAACCCTACGGCATCGGCATGCGAGTCACGCACGGCTGCGTGCGGATGTACCCGGAAGATATCGAACGGCTATTCGCCATGGTACCGGTCGGTACAACGGTGCGTCTGGTTGACCAGCCGGTCAAGGTCGGCCGCTTCAATGGCGAATTGTTCGTTGAATCGCACGAACCGCTGGAGGAAGACAACCTGCCGATCAAGGTCACCCTGGAACAGGCGCGGCAGGCGGTGATCGCCAAGACCGGTCCCGACATGCCGGGCGTGGATCCGGCAGCGCTCGAAGTCGCGGTCGAACAGGTCAGCGGCATTCCCGTTGCAATCGGCGTCGTGCCGGGTTCGAATCCGGCCTACTCAGCCGACAATCGGCCACCGGCTCCTCTTTCACCGGGTTACGGTCGCCCGCCACCGCCGGCTACCGCGTATCCGCCCGCATCCACTGCGCCTTCCGGATACCGACCCGCTTACCCCCATTCTGTCACCGGCTATTCCTATACGACTCCGGCTGGCATCCCACCCGCTTATCGGCCCACTCCGGTCAATCCAGCCCCCTATCCCGGCTCCCCGGTTCCCAGCACTCGCCCTTCGACTGGCTCCCCGCCGGGCGCCGCGGCACCGCCTCGTACGGCAAACTGATTGTAGCGGCAATAAAAAACCCCGCGATCATGGATCGCGGGGTTTTTTACGTCCGGGCGTCCGACTTACTTGTACATCGACTTCTTGAACATGCGGTTGATCTTTTCTTCGGTCGCCATGCTGATGGACTTCGCTTCGCCAGCCATGGACTTGGCTTCGTTGGCGGTATCCATTGCATTACGGGCCATGGACTTGGCTTCGTTGGCGTCGTTCTGCACCTTCTGCAAATCGCTGGTGCTGGCACAGCCAACGGTCAAGCCGGCGATCAGGGCCAAGGCGGAAACTTTGGTCAGACTCTTGATGGACATTATCAGCTCCTTACGCATAAAAAAGGACGGTTGTTGACGAGAGGGAGAATGAATGGCGGCCGAAACCCGCCGCAAGGCTGGATTATATAGGACAGTTATCACACTTGCAGAAATTCCCTATGAGGCACGGGGTCCATCAGCGAATTTCGACGCGCATCCCGACCTTGACCCACGGTCTGAGTGCATCGATCTGCCGGTTGTCCAGCGCCACGCAACCGCTGGTCCAGTTGATGCCGGCGCTTTGGACACCCGGATCGCCGAAGCCGATTCCATGGATGCCAATCTGCCCGCCCAGCGGCGTATCCTGTGGCGGTGTGCGACCGCTAATCCAGGCGGCGCGGATGCGTTCGTAGGTCAACCGATCGATCCGATGCTCGCGCAAGGCCTGTTCGGCGTAGTCGAGATTGGGATAATCGAGACCGATAAATTTCTTGAACCGACTATGATCATTGATCCAGCCCACTCGAAATACGCCGAGCGGCGTCTTATTGTCGCCGCGACGGAGCTTCAGGCCGGCGCCGCTGCTGCCCAGCGCGACTTGATGAAACACCTGCACCGGCTGCTCGCCCTGCATGATCATCAGTCTATCGGCCTTGGTATCCACCAGCAGCCAGGGCTCGTTGGGAACTGTCGCACGGTTCGACGCCAGCGGCGACGACGTGGACGCGGGCGGAGTTTGCACTTCGTTCGTGGCGCAGCCACCGATCAGCCATGCCAGGACACCCAGAAGAATCACCTGCCTATCGAACACCCGCATACCCAACAGTCCTTAATCTTTCACCAACGATTTTCGAGGGTTTGAATATATAAGGCAGGCAAGGCGGCAATGCAATAACAACCACGGCTGTTTTCCCTGGGCCAAACGGGTGGCGTGTCGTCTGGCCAGCGCCGGAAAGCGTGGGGCCGGTCCGACATTTTCGTAAATCGGATCGCCGCACTCATCCTCGGCGACGATGCGCTCGCCCTGCCCGCAAGGCAGGATCGCCTCAAACGTATCCAGTGCCGCCGACAGCAATTCGGAGATGATTTGCTCCACAGATCTTACGCGGATACCTGGTCGCCAAAGCAGCGATACGAGCAGCGTCGTGAATCGGCGACCGTGCCCGGTCTTCCCGCGTGGTCAGCTTCGCCACGCCAGTCTTGTCCCATTCCTGAAAAGTTCCTTGATGTTATCCGCGCGCGCTCACCGGGGTCGGTCAGCCGTCAAAAACGAGGCTCCAGGCCAATCGGAGTCAACAGGGAATTGCCGATAAAACAATTTTCCTTGGCCTTGCGATGCAGTTCCAACACGGCATCGGCGGCAGGAGCGGCGCCACCGAACGTCACCTTGGGTCGCAGCGTCAACCGGCTGACCATCGTCCTGCCTTTTTCGTTCTTACCGAGTTCGGCCCACGGCTCGTCCTCGTAGCTGTCGACCACCAATTTCTTGAGCGCGGCGATAGCCAAAAACGTCAGCATGTGACAACTGGACAGCGAAACCAGCAATGCTTCCTCGGGATTGCTCATCTCGGGGTCGCCTGAATACTCCGGCGCCGACGAACCCCGCACGGTCTGGCCGCCGGCCAGATGCCAGGCATGGCTACGGTTGAAAGTTTTGTAATCGAAATCGGGGGTCGTGCGTCGCCAATTCAATTGGATCGAATAACTCGACATATCGCATTCCTCAAGAAAACATAAGGAGGGAATTATCGCTATCATGCCTTCTCCTTAGCGGTAGTGTTCTAAATTTGAATGCACACTAAAACACCAAATTCGTACCGACTAACGAAGAAGCCAATGACGCAGGGCAATCATGCTATATTTTTTCTGAATATTTATCAATTAGTTGCAAAATAAGGCGTGGCACGTCAGAAAATAATATTCAGGAAAATCATTTTGTTATACTGATATGGCGCGATTACCCCGAGATCCCATGCCATGATGGAAAGCCGATTACGGTCGATACCGCGCCAACCGGCGCGAGTGGACTCAGGGACAGCGAACCGCCATACATTCGAAGAATGTCAGCAACGGCAGGCCGCCGCATCGAAACCCGCCGTAACCGCAAGCGACGCGACAAACCCTGAATGCTTTTCGATGTGGCGGCGGACCTTGGAAATGTGAGGACCGGGAAAAGCGCGGGATACACGGAAAAATTGGCGGACTCGCGCCAATAAACCCACATCCCCACCGCGGCGGTTCCGCGCATCCGAATTTACGCGCCGATCAACAGGCCCATGATCACCCCGTCGCCCTTTACGCTCGGCACTTCGCCCACAACCGCCAGAGCCTGACCGAACTCGCTTATTCCGCGCAATAATCGATATAATCCCCAGCGTGCTATTTATTTCCCGTACCGGCACGACGGAGCTTTTCCGATATCATTTCAGCCCCTGAACCCATGGGCGCGGATTGGAACATGTCAGCACGCATAGCGACGGTCAAGCGCGACACGCTGGAAACCTGCATTCAGGCGCGCGTCAACCTGGATGGCGCGGGCGACGCCCAACTCGCCACCGGCCTGCCCTTCCTCGATCACATGCTCGACCAGATCGCCCGCCACGGCTTGATCGATCTGGAGATCGACGCCCAAGGCGACCTGCATATCGACGCCCATCATACGGTCGAAGACATCGGCATCACCCTGGGGCAAGCCGTCAAGCAGGCGCTGGACGACAAGCGCGGCATCCGCCGCTACGGCCACGCCTACGTCCCGCTGGATGAGGCGCTCTCACGGGTGGTGCTCGACTGTTCCGGCCGGCCGGGACTGGACTATTTCGTGGAATTTCCCCGTGCCCAAATCGGGGATTTCGATGTGGATCTGTTTCGCGAATTCTTCCAGGGCTTCGTCAACCATGCGCTGATCACCCTGCATATCGACAGCCTGCGCGGTCGCAACGCCCACCATATCGCCGAAACCGTGTTCAAGGCCTTCGGCCGCGCCCTGCGCATGGCGGTCGAATTCGACCCGCGCGTGACTGGCGTACCCTCCACCAAGGGCAGCCTGTAACCTCAGCCGTCTTTCCTCCATCCGGCATCCCTATCCCTGAGTTCTCCGCATGGTCAGCATTGCAATCATCGATTACGGCATGGGCAATTTGCGCTCCGTCGCCAAGGCGCTCGAACATGTCGCCCCGCGGACGCGGGTGCTCGTCACCCAGAATCGCCGGGATATCCTGCACGCCGACCGGGTGGTGTTTCCCGGCCAGGGTTCGATCCGCGACTGTATGCGCGAACTGGTCCGCTGGGATCTGGTGGACGTGGTGCGCGAGGCGGCGTTGGGCAAACCGTTCCTGGGGTTGTGCCTGGGGCCACAGGCACTGCTCAGCTTCAGCGAGGAAAACGGCGGTATCGACGGCCTGGACGTCTTGCCCGGCCGGGTGGTTTGGTTCGGCGATTTGCGCGACCCCGCCAGCGGCGAGCGGCTCAAGGTGCCGCACATGGGCTGGAACCAGGTCCATCAACTGTGCGATCACCCGCTTTGGCAGGGTATTTCCCAGGACAGCCGTTTCTATTTCGTCCATAGTTATTACCTGCAACCTGCGGATAGCGCACTGGCCGCGGGCCAAACCTGGTACGGTTTCGACTTCGCCTCGGCGATCGCGCGCGACAACATTTTTGCCGTGCAATTCCATCCGGAAAAGAGCGCTCAAGCCGGACTGCGGCTGCTCGCCAATTTCACCGACTGGAACCCGTAAAGAGCCTCCCTACCTGAACAGGTCTGCTGCTGGAAGAACCCGGACATGTTGCTGATACCCGCAATCGATTTGAAAGACGGCAAATGCGTGCGGCTGCGCCAGGGACGCATGGAAGATTCGACGGTCTTCTCCGACGACCCGGTGGCCATGGCCGAACGCTGGGTGCAAGCCGGCGCCCGCCGCCTGCATGTGGTGGACCTGAACGGCGCCTTCGCTGGCCAACCGGTCAACGCCCAGGTGATCCGCCGCATCGCTCAAACCTTTCCCGACCTGCCGATCCAGGTCGGCGGCGGCATCCGCGACGAGCAGGCGATCGATGCCTACCTGGACGCCGGCGTTCAGTTCGTCATCATCGGCACCAAGGCCGTACAGGAACCGCACTTCATCAACGACCTGTGCCTGGAATATCCCGGCCACATCATCGTCGGTCTGGATGCCAAGGACGGACGGGTGGCGGTCAACGGTTGGTCCAAGCTGTCCAAGCACAACGTCATCGACCTGGCGCGGATCTTCGAGCGCTATGGCGTCGAGGCCATCGTCTACACCGACATCAGCCGCGACGGCATGATGCAGGGCGTCAATCTCGAGGCCACGGTCCGCTTGGCCCAGGCCATCGGCATTCCAGTGATCGCTTCCGGTGGGGTCAGCACCCTGGACGACGTGCGAGCGCTGTGCGCGGTGGAGCAGGAAGGCATCATGGGCGCGATCATCGGCCGGGCCTTGTACGAGGGCGGCATCGACTTGGCCGCCGCCCAGCAACTGGCCGACGCGGCGGAGAACGGCTGATGGCGCTGGCGAAACGCATCATTCCCTGCCTGGACGTGGATCGTGGCCGGGTGGTCAAGGGCGTCAAGTTCGTCGAAATCCGCGATGCCGGCGATCCGGTTGAGATCGCCCGCCGCTACGACGCGGAAGGGGCCGACGAACTCACCTTCCTCGACATCACCGCCAGTTCCGACGACCGCGAAACCCTGGTGCATGTGGTCGAGCAGGTGGCCAGCGAGGTGTTCATCCCGCTGACCGTGGGCGGCGGCATCCGCGCGCTGGACGATGTGCGGCGGATGCTGAACGCCGGCGCCGACAAGGTGTCCATCAATACCGCCGCCATCGCCCGACCCGAGTTCGTGCGCGAGGCCGCCGAGCGCTTCGGCAATCAGTGCATCGTGGTGGCCATCGACGCCAAGGCGGTACACCAACCGGCCGAACCGCCGCGCTGGGAAATCTTCACCCATGGCGGTCGCCGGCCCACCGGCATCGACGCCGTCGAATGGGCGCGGCGGATGAACGCCTACGGCGCGGGGGAAATCCTACTGACCAGCATGGACCGCGACGGCACCAAACGCGGCTTCGACCTGGATCTGACCCGCGCCATCAGCGAGGCGGTTAGCATTCCGGTGATTGCCTCCGGCGGCGTCGGCACGCTGGACCATTTGGCCGATGGCATCCTGCTCGGCAAGGCCGACGCGGTGCTGGCCGCCAGCATCTTTCATTTCGCCGAATACACGATCGAACAGGCCAAGCACCACATGCGGGCGCGCGGCATCGAAATGAGACTTTGATACCCTCTCTCCCACGGGAGCGGATTGGAACGAGTGAATTCATGACCGAAAACTGGTTGGAACGCATCAAATGGACGACGGACGGGTTGGCGCCCGCCATCGCCCAGGACGCCGACAGCGGCCGAGTACTGATGATGGCCTGGATGAACCGGGAATCGCTGCAACGCACGGTGGAGTGCGGCGAGGCGGTGTACTGGTCCCGCTCGCGCCAGCAGCTCTGGCACAAGGGCGAAACCTCGGGCAACACCCAGAAGGTGCGGCGCATCCGGCTGGACTGCGACGCCGACGTCTTGTTGCTGGACATCGAACAAATCGGCGGCATTGCCTGTCATACCGGGCGGCAGAGCTGTTTCTTCGCGGAATTGCGCGACGGCGAATGGGTCGCCGTCGATCCGGTATTGAAGGATCCGCGCGAGATGTACGGCGCATGAGCGACGAAATCCTGCGCGAGTTGGCGGCCACGCTGGAAGCGCGCAAACACGCCGATCCCGACAGCTCCTACGTCGCCCGCCTGTATGCCAAGGGCTTGGACGCCATCCTCAAAAAGGTTGGGGAGGAAGCCACCGAAACCCTGTTGGCCGCCAAAAATGGCGAACCCGAGCCGCTGGTGCGCGAAACCGCCGACCTGTGGTTTCACACCTTGGTGATGCTGGCCCATCAGGGACTCGGTCCGGAAGCGGTGCTGAACGAACTGCGCCGCCGCTTCGGCACCTCCGGCCTGACCGAAAAAGCCGCCCGCGCCGCCGGCTAGGCGAGCGCCCATCCTCCCCTTATCAGAGGCACACCGTCATGCATTTCAGTATTTGGGAACTCCTGCTTATTCTGGTCATCGTCCTAGTGCTGTTCGGCGGCAGCCGGCTGCGCAACCTCGGTTCCGACCTCGGCGCGACCATCCGCGGCTTCCGCGACGCCATGAAGGAAGGAAGTCAACCGGAAACGGCCGGAGAAGAAAACTCCAAGAAACTCGAACGGCCTAGCATTCAGGAACACAGCGGCGGTAGCGCCACGGCGAGCTTGCACGATCCGCTGACCAAGAACCGGGACAAAGTTTGATCTCCGGGTCGCAACGGTATGTTCGAAATCGGATTCTGGGAACTGGCGTTGATCGGCGTCGTGGCGATGATCGTGGTCGGTCCCGAGCGCTTGCCGGGGCTGGCGCGCACCGCCGGCCTGTGGCTGGGCAAGGCCCGGCGCATGCTTGCCGACCTTAAGGCGGAAGTGGACCGGGAACTGCAACTGGACGAACTCAAACAGTCGCTGCGCCAGCAAAGCGATTTGAGCGGCATCAAGGAACTGGCAAACCGGGTTCAATCGTTGCGCCATGAAATTCGGGAAGAACTCGAAGACGACCCGGGACCGCCGCCGGGCTGGCGGCCGGGCGCCGCGCCGGCCCCACCGCCGCCGGGTTGGACGCCGCCAGTCTCCGGCCTGGAATCGGCCACCAGCGCTACCGAACCAGTGCCCGTTCGGCTAGAAAAACCGGCCACGGCCCCGGCTCACCCGCAAAAGCCGACGCATCAACCGATCGATCCGCCCGCTGAATCGACGCCACCACCCAATCCCTCCGCCGCGAACTGACCCTCCGTGTCCGAAACCGACCGCGAACAACCCTTCATCAGCCATCTCATCGAACTGCGTACCCGGCTGCTGCGCATCGTCAGCGGGGTGCTATTGGTTTTCGTGGCGCTGTCGCCATTCTCCAATCCGATCTATTCCATGCTGGCCGGCCCCTTGACCCGACACATGCCGACCCAAAGCAGCATGATTGCGATCGACGTGCTGTCGCCGTTTCTGACTCCGCTCAAATTCACCCTGGTGCTGGCGGTCTTCATCACCATTCCGTGGATTCTCTACCAAATCTGGGCCTTCGTCGCGCCGGGTCTGTATCAGAAGGAAAAACGGCTGGCCCTGCCGGTCCTGGTCTCCAGCACCTTGCTGTTCTACTGCGGCATGGCCTTCGCTTACTTCGTGATCATGCCGATCTTCTTCGCCTTCATCACCAGCACCGCGCCGGAAGGCGTGGCGGTGATGACCGACATTAACCGCTATCTCGACTTCGTGATGACGATTTTTTTCGCCTTCGGGGTGGCGTTCGAGGTGCCGGTTGCCACGGTCATTCTGGTGCTCACCGGCATCATCACGCCCGAAACCCTGATCGCCAAGCGACCCTACGTCATCGTCGGCGCCTTCGTCGTCGGCATGCTGCTGACCCCGCCGGACGTGATTTCGCAGACCCTGCTGGCGGTGCCCATGTGGCTGTTGTTCGAGGTCGGCATCTTTGTTGCGCGCCTGTTGCTGCGCCGCCGCGGCCAAGCACGAATGGCGGAATCGACGGGCGAGCGGTAGGCGCTTCAAGGCGGCTGTGAAATCGCAATGGTGGCCGCCGGCGTGGTGGGGCAACGGGGCTTGGGCGGCACGGGCGGGCGCTTGGACGGAACCAGCTTCCACGTCGATGGCGACCTACAACAGCGGGCGGCGGCGGGCGTGATCCACATCCGCCAAGGCCACAGCCGCGACCGACGGCCCGACCTGAATCAGGCCGTCCTGCAATTGCTCGTGGAAAGCCAGGCGGGCATTCCGCCGCTGATGGCGCCGCTGGGGGCAACGCCAACGACCGGGCGGGCTTCCGCGACACCGTGGCCACCCATGTCGGGCAGTTGCAGGCCGACGCGGGCCTGCGCCACCTGGTCGCCGACAGCGCCCTCCACACCGCGGAGACCTTGCGTGAGCTGGGCGGCACGGTCTGGATCAGCCGGGTGCCGGAGACGCTCGGCGCGGCGCGGGAGATCCTGCTCGCGGTGGCGGGCGACCTCATGCGGACGGAAGAGGAGTCGGCCTGCCGCGCCGTCGGCGTCGTTTACGCCGGCATCCGGCAGCGCTGGCTGGTCGTCTTCAGCCGCGCAGCCCGGCAACGGGCGGAGTAGACCCCGCGGCGGCGGCACCTGAGGCCGGGCGAGGCGAGCTGCAGGCCTTCGGCACCCTCCGCCGACAAGGCTTCGCCGGCGAGGCGGACGCCTAGGCGGCGCTGGACGCCTTCGCCAAAGAGCTCAAGCTGACGGCGGTCGCCGAGGGCCGCGTCGCCGCGCGGACCCGCCACGCCAGGAAAGGCCGTCCGGCGAAAGGCCAGGAGCCCGGTGTTGTCAGCCACGCCATCAAAGGCCAGTTGGCGTCCCGGCTGGACATCCATGCCCGGCAGTTGCAGCAGAAAAGCGCCTTCATCATCGCCACCAACAAGATCAACGAACCGGAATAGGGGGCGCGGAATGCCGGTAACGGTCGTCCCGCCGCTGGTTCGCGCATGAAAAACCCCGCCGAAGCGGGGTTTCCATCGGAGAGCGTGAGGGCGCCGGTTACATCATTACATCATGTCGCCCATGCCGCCCATGCCGCCCATGCCGCCCATGCCGCCCATGCCGCCCGGCATTCCCGGCTCGCTCTTCTTGGGCAGTTCGGCGATCATCGCCTCGGTGGTGATCAACAGCGCCGCCACGGAAGCCGCGTTCTGCAACGCCGAACGGGTCACCTTGGTCGGATCCAGAATACCCATCTCGACCATGTCGCCATATTCGCCGGTCGCGGCGTTATAGCCGTAGTTGCCGGACTGCCGCAGGATCTTGTCCAGAACCACCGAAGGCTCGTCCCCGGCATTGCCGACGATCTGACGCGCGGGTTCCTCCATGGCGCGCAACGCGATGGATATGCCCACGTCCTGATCGGCATTGTCGCCCTTCAGGCCCTTGATCGTCTGCAGGGCGCGAATCAGCGCCACGCCGCCGCCGGCCACCACGCCCTCCTCGACCGCCGCGCGGGTGGCGTGCAGCGCGTCTTCGACGCGAGCTTTCTTCTCCTTCATTTCGATTTCGGTGGCCGCGCCGACCTTGATCACCGCCACGCCGCCGGCCAGCTTGGCCACCCGCTCCTGCAACTTCTCCTTGTCGTAATCCGACGTGGCTTCCTCGATCTGGCGGCGAATTTGTTCGACCCGGCTCTGGATCTCGTCGGTCTTGCCGGCGCCGTCGATGATAGTGGTGTTTTCCTTGCCGACCACGATCTTACGGGCCGTGCCCAGATCGGACAGGGTGGCTTTCTCCAGAGTCAGCCCGACTTCCTCGGAGATGACCTGACCACCGGTCAGGATGGCGATATCCTGCAACATGGCCTTGCGACGGTCGCCGAAGCCGGGAGCCTTGACGGCCGCGACCTTGACGATGCCGCGAATGGTGTTGACCACCAAGGTCGCCAGGGCCTCGCCTTCCACATCCTCGGCGATGATCAGCAACGGCTTGCTGGCCTTGGCCACGCCTTCCAACAACGGCAGCAGGTCGCGGACGTTGGAAACCTTCTTGTCGTACAGCAGGATGTACGGAGCTTCCAACTCCGCGCTCATGCTCTGCTGGTTGTTGATGAAATAGGGCGAGATATAGCCGCGATCGAACTGCATGCCTTCCACGACATCCAGCTCGTTGTCCAGGCTCTTGCCTTCCTCAACGGTAATGACGCCTTCCTTGCCGACCTTCTTCATGGCGTCGGCGATGATCCGGCCAATGGCTTCGTCGGAGTTGGCGGAAATGGTGCCCACCTGAGCGATGGCCTTGTCGTCGGTGCAGGGCTTGGAAAACTTCTTCAGCTCTTCGACCGTGGCGCCGACCGCTTTGTCGATGCCGCGCTTGAGATCCATCGGGTTCATGCCGGCGGCGACCGCCTTCATGCCCTCGCGGACAATGGCCTGGGCCAGCACGGTGGCGGTGGTGGTGCCGTCGCCGGCCACATCGGACGTCTTGGACGCGACCTCCTTCACCATCTGCGCGCCCATGTTCTCGAACTTGTCTTCCAGTTCGATTTCCTTGGCGACCGACACGCCGTCCTTGGTGACGGTGGGGGCGCCGAAAGACTTGTCCAGCAGCACGTTGCGGCCCTTGGGACCCAGGGTGACCTTGACGGCATTGGCCAGCACATTGATGCCGCGCACCATGCGCGAGCGGGCGTCGTCACCGAACTTGACTTCTTTTGCAGCCATTTTCTAATTCCTCTGAAACCGGTTTGAGATATTCGAATGCGGAAATTCGGGAAGGGAGGCGCTTATTTCTCGATGACCGCCATGATTTCGTCTTCGCGCATGACGATCAGATCCTCGCCATCCACCTTCACTTCGCTGCCCGAATACTTGCCGAACAGAACCAGATCGCCGGCCTTGACGTCCAGCGGCCGCACGTCGCCGTTTTCCAGCAGCTTGCCCCGACCCACCGCCATCACCGTGCCGCGCGAGGGCTTCTCGGCGGCGGTGCCCGGCAGGACGATGCCGCCCGGACTCTTGGTTTCCTCTTCAACGCGCTTGATCAGCACCCGATCGTGCAGTGGACGAATGTTCATCGATGAGATCTCCTGGGGATTTAAGGTTCGGTGACTTGAGGCTCACGCTGGTTTGTTAGCACTCGACTTTAGTGAGTGCTAATCATAGTCAGCGAAAACACCCTGTCAAGGGCTTGGCGCTGAAGTGGGGCGGCGCGGGAAAATTTCAAGGGCGCGGCGGGAAGAAAATTGCCGCGACCGGAGTCTATCGTTACGCTCGCCGGAATAGCACGGGTCCGAACCGCCCTTGCGACGATCTTCCCCGCCTTCCGCTTTTCGAACAGGAGCCGTCATGGACAGCCAACCGCTGGTGGTTTTTTGCACCTGCCCGGATCAAGCCAGCGCCGAGCGCATCGCCGCGACCGTGGTCGAGGAGCGGTTGGCCGCCTGCGTCAGTATCTTGCCGGGGCTGACCTCGGTCTACCGTTGGCAAGGACAAGCGCAACGAGATACCGAGCTGCTGTTGCTGCTTAAAACCCAGGACGCGGTCTATCCGCTGCTGGAGGTTCGCATCCGCGAGCTGCATCCTTACGATGTACCGGAAATCATTGCCTTACCGGTGCGAATGGGATCGTCGGCGTATCTGGACTGGATCGCGGCCAACACGGGAGCATCGGCATGAGGCAGCGCCGATGGACCGGGTTCTGGCTGGTATTGTTGTTGGCGTTGCTGGCCGGTCCGGCCACCGCTGGATTGTTCGACCGATTCGGTGGTGCCTCGCAGGAACGGATTCTCGATGCTGACCAGGCGTTCCAACTGACCGTCAGCGCCGTCGATCCCGTCACCCTGGAAGCCCGCTGGGTCATTGCGCCCGGCTACTACCTCTATCGCGACAAGTTCGGGCTAGTTCTGGCGGATGGCGGGAAAACGACCATTGCCCGTACCGACATCCCAGCCGGTGAGCCCAAGGAAGACCCGTATTTCGGTCGTCAGGAGGTGTTTCACCACGAAGCGGTGCTGGTCGCTCATCTGCGGCGCGAATCGGGCGGTTCGCAAACCCTGCGGATCAAGGCCGACTACCAGGGCTGCGCCGAAGTCGGGGTCTGTTATCCGCCGCTGAGCCAGACCGTGACCGTCGCCTTGCCGGCGCTGAGATCGCTTGCGCCGACCGCCGACCAGCCCGCGCCCACTCCGCCGGCCCCGGTTGGAGAACGGGTTTCGGAGACGCGGGCAAGGCCGGTTTCCGCCCTCAACGAGCGGGAACCGGAACCGGAGCAGGATCGGTTGGCGCGCTTGCTGGGCGAGCAGCGGTTTTTGGCGATTCCCGCCTTCTTCGGTTTCGGCCTGCTGCTGGCGTTCACTCCCTGCGTGTTCCCGATGGTGCCGATTCTGTCCAGCCTGATCGCCGGGCAAGGCGCGAAGCTGACCCGCCGGCGAGCGATCCTGCTGTCGCTGGTTTACGTGTTGGCGATGGCGCTGACCTACACCATGGCCGGGATGCTGGCGGCGCTGCTGGGGCAGAACATCCAGGCCTGGTTCCAGAATCCGTGGGTCATCGCCGTGTTCAGCGGCATGTTCGTGCTGCTGGCGCTATCCATGTTCGGCCTGTACGACTTGCAGTTGCCCGCCTACCTGCAACACCGCCTGGCCGAGCTGAGCAACCGCCAGCGTGGCGGCCAATTCGCCGGCGTGGCGATCATGGGCTTCCTGTCGGCGCTGATCGTCGGACCCTGCGTGGCTCCGCCGCTGATCGGCGCGCTGACCTTCATCGCCGTTACCGGCGATCTGGCGCTGGGCGCGGCGGCGCTGTTCGCGCTGAGCCTGGGCATGGGCGTGCCGCTGTTGGTGATCGGCGCCTCCACCGGGCATTGGTTGCCGCGCGCCGGTCACTGGATGGAGCGGATCAAGACGGTGTTCGGCGTGCTGCTGCTGGCGGTGGCGCTGTGGCTGTTGGAGCGAATTCTGCCTGCCGCGGCCGTCATGGTGCTGTGGGCGACGCTGTTCATCGTCACCGCCACCTACATGGGCGCCTTGCAAGCGGTGACGCACGGCGCTCCGGCTTGGCGCACGCTGATCAAGGGCCTGGGCATGGTACTGCTGATCTACGGCGTATTGCTGCTGGTCGGCGTTGCCGCCGGCGGTCGCGATCCTTGGCAACCGTTGCGTGGGGTCGGGTTTGTCGCTCAGTCGGCCAACGCGGCGCAAGGCGCGCTGTTCCGCCCGGTCAAAACCATCGCCGATGTCGACCAGGCGCTGCGCCGGGCGGCCGGGCGGCCGGTGCTGCTGGATTTTTACGCCGACTGGTGCGTGAGCTGCAAGGAACTGGAGCGCGATACCTTCGCCGATCCCACGGTGCGGGCGACGCTGGCCGGGATGGTGACGCTGCGAGCCGATGTGACCGCCAACGACGACGCCGATCGGGCCTTGATGGAAAAGTTCGGCATTGTCGGTCCGCCGGCCATTCTGTTTTTCGGTTCGGACGGTCGGGAACGGCGCGAATACCGGGTGGTGGGATTCCTGAGCGCCGAAGCCTTCGACGCACACCTGCGGGCGCTATTGACCGCGCGGGGTTGACGCGATGTACCCGAAACCCGTGGTCCGCGCACCCTATCAACGATAGAACAAGGGTATTTCTGGCTAGACAAGCGATGGGCCTTCACGCAAAATCGCGCTCTTTAATGGGAATCTTGCCTGGACCATGGCAAAACTGCTGCTACTCAACGGACCGAACCTGAACCTGCTGGGCGTCCGCGAACCGGGAATCTACGGCGCGGACACCCTGGCCATCATCGAGCAGCGCTGCGCGGTGCTGGCCCTGGAGCTGGGACCGCACGAACTGGCCTGCTTTCAGAGCAACGCCGAGCACGCCCTGGTCGAGCGCATCCACGCCGCCCGCCTGGAAGGCGTTGCCTTTATCGTCATCAATCCCGCTGCTTTCACCCACACCAGCGTGGCGCTGCGCGACGCCCTGCTCGGCGTCGGCATCCCGTTCGTCGAGGTGCATCTGTCCAACGTGTTCGCCCGCGAGCCGTTCCGCCACCATTCCTACCTGTCCGACATCGCCGTCGGGGTCATCAGCGGATTGGGTACGCAAGGCTACGAACTGGCGCTGCGCGCCGCTGCTCGCCATCTCGCCACTTCACGCCAGTAGCCGCCGCCATGCCCATGGACATTCGCAAGATCAAGAAACTCATCGAACTGCTCGAAACTTCGGGCATCGCCGAGCTCGAAATCAAGGAAGGCGAGGATTCGGTACGGATCAGCCGCCATGCGCACGGCGGCGCGGCGCAGGCGATGCCTCCGATCTGGGCCGCGCCCGGCTACGCTCCCCTGGCCGGACCGATGCCCACCGCGCCGTCCGCCGCGCCCGCCGCCGAAGCGAAAGCGTCACAGGGGCATGTACTGCTCTCGCCGATGGTCGGCACCTTCTACCGCTCGGCTTCGCCCGGTTCCAAGCCGTTCGTCGAGATCGGTCAGCGCGTCAACGTCGGCGACCCGGTCTGCATCATCGAGGCGATGAAGATGTTCAACCAGATCGAAGCCGACCATGCCGGCGCCGTCACCCGCATCCTGGTTGAGAACGGCCAGCCGGTCGAGTTCGATCAGCCGCTGCTGGTCATCGAATAACTCCGCGCCATGCTCGAAAAAATCGTCATCGCCAACCGCGGGGAAATCGCCTTGCGCATTTTGCGCGCCTGCCGGGAACTGGGCATCCGCACCGTGGCCGCGCATTCCACCGTGGACCGCGACCTCAAGCATGTCCGGCTGGCCGATGAAACCGTGTGCATCGGCCCGCCGCCCGCCGCCGAGAGCTACCTGAACATGCCGGCGATCATCAGCGCCGCCGAGGTCACCGACGCGGTGGCGATTCACCCCGGTTATGGCTTCCTGTCCGAAAACGCCGATTTCGCCGAACGGGTCGAGCAGAGCGGGTTTATCTTCATCGGCCCCAGACCGGACACCATCCGCTTGATGGGCGACAAGGTCTCGGCCATCCAGGCGATGAAGGAAGCCGGCGTGCCCTGCGTGCCCGGTTCGGACGGGCCGCTGGGCGATGAGCAATCGGAGATCCTGCGGATCGCCCGCGACATCGGCTATCCCATCATCATCAAGGCGTCCGGTGGCGGTGGCGGGCGCGGCATGCGGGTGGTCCACAGCGAGGCCGCGCTGCTCACCACCCTGGATCTGACCCGCAGCGAGGCGAACGCGGCGTTCGGCAATCCGACGGTGTACATGGAAAAGTACCTGGACCATCCTCGCCATATCGAGATCCAGGTGCTGGCCGATACCCATGGCCACGCCATTCATCTGGGCGAGCGCGACTGTTCCATGCAGCGCCGCCACCAGAAGGTGATCGAGGAAGCCCCCGCGCCCGGCATCACTCCGACGCAACGTCGCCGGATCGGGCGAGTTTGCGTGGATGCCTGCCAGCGCATCGGTTATCGCGGCGCGGGCACCTTCGAGTTTCTCTACCAGGATGGCGAATTTTACTTTATCGAGATGAATACCCGCGTTCAGGTCGAGCATCCGATCACCGAGTTGATCACCGGAGTGGACATCGTCAAGGAACAGTTGCGCATCGCCGCCGGCATACCGCTTGGTTACCGTCAGGACGACATCCATGTCCGGGGGCACGCCCTGGAATGCCGGCTCAACGCCGAGGATCCGGACACGTTTACCCCATCGCCCGGCGCCATTACCCAGTATCATGCACCGGGCGGGCCGGGCATCCGGGTGGATTCCCACATCTACAACGGCTACCGGGTGCCGCCCAACTACGACTCCATGATCGGCAAGCTGATCGCCCACGGCGAAACCCGCGACGCCGCTATCGCCCGCATGCGCGGGGCGCTGGCCGAATTGGTGGTGGACGGCATCAAGACCAATGCGCCCCTGCACCGGCGCATCTTCGGCGATGCCCGCTTTCTGGACGGTGGCACCGACATTCACTACCTGGAAAAACATTTGCTCGAAGCCCGCTGACGACAATGAGTCCATCCAGCGGACCGTTGGCGGTCTGATGGCGGATACGCTAGGCTGTTCACTATCTCCGCCGCCCGGACCAAGAGAACCATCCCATGAGCGACGTTGCGACCGCCCCCTGGCTACAACTGACCCTGGAAGCCATCGACCACGGTCCCGAGCAACTGGAAGACGCCCTGCTACAGTCCGGCGCGCTGGCGGTCACGCTGGAGGATGCCGGCGATCGGCCGGTGCTGGAGCCGGCGCCAGGCGAAACCCCATTGTGGGCCCACACCCGCGTCACTGGATTGTTCGACGCCCAGACCGATATCGAAGTGATCAAGGGGCAGTTGCGGCGTTTCCTGCATGCGCCCATCCTGCCGGAATGCCGGCTCACCGAATTGGAAGAGCGCGATTGGGTGCGAGCCTGGATGGAGAATTTTCACCCGATGCGCTTCGGCCGACGGCTGTGGATCTGTCCGACCGCGCAGACTCCGCCCGATCCGGCCGGCGTCAACATCCGGCTGGATCCAGGGCTGGCCTTCGGTACCGGCACCCACCCGACCACGGCGCTGTGTCTGGAGTGGCTGGACGGCGCCGATCTCAACGACCGGACCGTGCTGGACTACGGCTGCGGGTCCGGGATTCTGGCGGTGGCCGCCGCTAAACTGGGCGCGCGCAAGGTCTGGGCGGTGGACATCGATCCGCAGGCGCTGCTGGCCAGCGACGACAATGCCGACCAGAACGGGGTCGAGGATCGCATCGAGCTGGCCTTGCCCGCCGAACTGCCGGCGGATCTGGGCGTGGATATTTTGCTGGCCAATATTCTGGCCGGAGCGCTGGTGCGGCTGGCGCCGGAATTCGGCCGGCGGGTCCGGCCCGGTGGCCGGCTGCTGTTGTCCGGCATCCTCGAACCGCACGCCGCGGCGGTGTGCGCCGCCTTTAGCGCCAATTTTAGCTTTGGACCCTCCAAGCAACGGGAAGACTGGATGTTGCTCGAAGGCGTGCGCCGGCCGGGCTGAACGGTTTTTCGTCGCGCCTCCCCTGTAATGTCGCCTAGTAAGGTAAAAGCCGTCGCGGCTCAAGGTGAAATCCACGACGTCGCGCCCGAAGCGGGCAGAAACATCTCGCTTTAAAACCCGTGCAAATCATAATGGCGCTTCATCCCACTGCCACATTTCGGTATCATAACCGCCATTTTTCCCTACACGGCTCCTTCCCATGCATATCGGCCCCTACCTGGTCTCTCCGCCTCTTGTGTTGGCGCCGATGGCCGGCGTCAGCGATCGGCCGTTCCGGCGGTTGTGCCGGCGGCTGGGCGCGGGTCTGACGGTTTCGGAGATGGTCAGCGCCGACCGGCGACTATGGGATAGCCGCAAAACCCGGCAGCGACTGGATCACACCGGCGAACCCGACCCGCGCAGCGTGCAGATTCTCGGCGCGGACCCGCGCGCCATGGCCGAGGCGGCTCGCTTCAACGTTGAACAGGGCGCCCGGATCATCGACATCAACATGGGCTGCCCGGCCAAAAAAGTCTGTGGCGCGCTGGCCGGCGCGGCGCTGCTGCGCGACGAGGCGCTGGTCGGGCGCATCCTGGAAGCGGTGGTTGGGGCGGTTGCCGTTCCTGTTACCCTGAAAATCCGCACCGGTTGGGATCTGACGCAACGCAACGGAATCGCCGTCGCCCGTATCGCCGAACAGGCCGGCATCCAGGCGCTGGCCGTGCATGGGCGCACCCGCGCCTGCGGCTACAGCGGCCCGGTGGACTACGCCGTCATCCGCGCCATCAAGCAGACGGTGACGATTCCGGTCATCGCCAACGGCGACATCGACAGCCCGGAAAAGGCCCGTCAGGTGCTGGATTACACCGGCGCGGACGCGGTGATGGTTGGTCGTGGCGCCCAGGGCCGGCCGTGGATCTTTCGCGAGATCGCCCACTTTTTGGCCAGCGGCGAGCGGCTGGCGCCGCCGTCCCCGCCACAAATCGCTTGCTGGGTCGCGGCGCATCTGAGCGACCTGTACGAGTTTTACGGCGAAAGCGCCGGTGTCCGCATCGCCCGCAAGCACTTGATCTGGTACAGCCAGCGTTGGCCCGAAAGCGCGAGGTTCCGGGCGCGGGCGAATGTAGCCGAAAGCGGTCGCGCGCAACTGGCGCTGGCCCGCGATTTCTTCGAGCACTTGGCCAATGAGGAGTTTATGGCCGCATGAGCACTAACATCGAGCCCCCTGTCGATCTGTTGCCCGCGACCCCACTGCGCGACCACGTCTACGAAGCCTTGCGTATTTATTTTCACAATCTCGGCGACCAGCAACCCAGCAATCTATACGATCTGGTGCTGCGGGAAGTGGAACCGCCGTTGCTGGGGATCGTGATGCAACGTACTCGCGGCAATCAAACCAAAGCAGCCGACCTGCTCGGCATCAACCGCGGCACTCTGCGCAAAAAACTCCGGCGATACGGCCTGGATTGAATGTCCGGACGGATGACGATGACATGAGCTTGGCGATCTTCGATCTCGACAACACTCTGCTGGCTGGCGACAGCGACTATCTGTGGGGTCGATTCCTGGTCGAACAGGGGTTGGTCGACGACGAAACCTTCGAACGCGAGAACCAGCGTTTCTACGACGAATATCGGGTGGGCACGCTGGATATTCGGGAATTCCTGGCCTTCGGCTTGCGACCGCTGGCGGAAAACCCGCTGGCCGATCTGCTGGCGTGGCGGGAACGGTTCCTGGCGGAAAAGATCCAACCGATCCTGCTGCCGAAGGCTGTGAAGTTGCTGGAGCGGCATCGCGAAGCCGGCGACACCCTACTGATCGTCACCGCCACCAACCGCTTCGTCACCGAACCCATCGCCGAGCGGCTGGGTGTGCCGCACCTGCTGGCCACCGAAATCGAATTCGCCGACGGGCGCTACACCGGCCGGCCGAACGGAACGCCCTGTTTTCAGCATGGCAAGGTCGAGCGGCTGGAAACCTGGCTGGCGGAAACCGGCCACGACTTCGCCGGTAGCTGGTTTTACAGCGACTCGCATAACGATCTGCCGCTGCTCGGCCGGGTCGCCCATCCGGTGGCGGTGGACCCCGACGCCACCCTGGCCCGGCACGCGCAAGAATGCGGTTGGCCGATTGTCAGCTTGCGGGACTGAACCGAAGACAGCACACTCTCGCGCGGGGCTTCCCGGTCTCGATGGATCGCATCCCGGCTTGACGGGCCGGCGCGGGCTGGGCTAAAAGCCCGAGCCTCTCCCTTTAACCCGATTCTCACCTATTATCGCCGGTGCCATGCCCATGCAAAACCTGTCCAATATCAATGTCGCCGCCTTGGAAGTCCTGCCCACGCCGGAGGAGATCAAACAGCGTCTGCCGCTCGGCGAAACGGCGGCGGACACCGTCTTCCAGGGTCGGGAAACGATCAAGCGTATTCTCGACCGCCAGGATCCCCGGCTGTTCGTGGTCGTCGGTCCCTGCTCCATTCACGACGTCGAAGCGGCTCGCGACTACGCCCGGCGGCTGAAAGCGCTGGCCGACGAGGTGCGGGATACCCTGTTCGTGGTCATGCGGGTGTATTTCGAGAAGCCGCGCACCACGGTCGGCTGGAAGGGCCTGATCAACGATCCGCGCATGGACGATACCTTCCATGTTGACGAAGGATTGCAACTCGCTCGCGGCCTGCTGCTGGAGTTGGCGGAAATGGGCCTGCCGGCCGGCACCGAGGCGCTGGATCCGATCATCCCGCAGTACATCTCCGACCTGATCGCCTGGACCGCGATCGGCGCCCGCACCACCGAATCGCAGACCCACCGTGAAATCGCCAGCGGCCTGTCCACCCCGGTCGGGTTCAAGAACGGCACCAACGGCAGCCTGGAAGTGGCCATCAACGCCCTACAGTCGGCCGCCAACCCGCACAGTTTTCTGGGCATCAACCCCTTGGGTCAGTCGGCGGTGATTCGCACCCTGGGCAACCGCTACGGCCACATGGTGCTGCGCGGCGGCGACCGCCCCAACTATGATTCGGTATCCGTCGCCCTGTGCGAGAAGGCGCTGCGCGACAAGAAGCTGCCGGTCAACATCGTGGTCGATTGCAGCCATGCCAACTCCTTCAAGGATCCGGCGTTGCAGCCGCTGGTGCTGCGCGACTGCGCGCACCAGATCATGGAGGGCAACCAGTCCATCATCGGGCTGATGATCGAAAGCAACCTGAATTCAGGCAATCAATCCATCCCCGCGGATCGGAGTCAACTCAAGTACGGCGTGTCGGTCACCGACGCCTGCGTGGACTGGGCCACCACGGAGACCATGCTGCGCGAGGCCCATGCCAAGCTGAAGGGCGTGCTGCCGGCCCGGCTTGCGGCCTGATCTCTCCGGCGAGGGCGCCGCGGCGCCCTCGCCACTCCATTTTCGCTCCCCCAACATCAAACCCCAACCCTGTCTGGCATTGCGGCGCTTCCCTCTTGGCAAGCGCCGCGTTTGGAATTATTCTACCCACAAATAGAACTAATACAGTACTGATTAGACGAGTCTCGCGGAGCGTTCATGATTCGTATTACCCGGGAAGCCGATTACGGCATCGTGCTCATGACCTGTCTGGCCCGTGTCGATGGCCAGCCGCGCAGCGCCGCCACCCTGGCCCAGCAACGCCACCTGCCGCTGCCCATGGTCGGCAAGATTCTCAAGGCCTTGGCGCGAGCCGGCCTGCTGAACTCGCAGCGCGGCGCGCAGGGCGGCTACGGTCTGGCGCGGCCCGCGGCGGAGATTTCCGCGGCCGACATCATCGGCGCGCTGGAGGGGCCCCTCGCCATCACCGAATGCAGTACCGACATGCACGACGGTTGTTCGCGCCAGGACCATTGCGAGGTCAGCAGCCACTGGCCACGCATCAATCAAGCCATTTATGCCGCGCTGCAGAGCATCAGTCTGGAGGAAATGAGTCATCCCGACCCGCCGCGCCCGCTTCACTTTCACCCGTCGCAGCGGACAGCGACCGCCGGTATCGCCGGCCGACCCGTTTGAGTTGCCCGCATTTCCGGAAGAGGAATCCCCATCATGACCGATAGCACCCAAACCCTCGAACGACTCGCCACCAGCGATTACAAGTATGGCTTCGTCACCGACATCGAACAGGACACCGTGCCGCCAGGGTTGAACGAGGATGTCATCCGACTGATTTCGGCTAAAAAGCAGGAACCGGATTGGCTGCTGGAATGGCGACTGCAAGCGTATCGTCATTGGCTAACCCAGAAACAGCCCGAGTGGGCGCGGGTTCACTATCCGCCCATCGACTATCAGGCGCTTTCCTACTACGCCGCGCCCAAGCAGAAAGGCGACGGCCCGAAAAGCCTGGACGAGGTCGATCCGGAGCTGCGCCGTACCTACGAAAAGCTCGGCATTCCGCTGGCGGAGCAGGCGATTCTGGCCGGCGTGGCGGTGGACGCGGTGTTCGATTCGGTGTCGGTAGCGACCAGCTACAAGGGCAAGCTGGCCGAATTGGGCATCGTGTTCTGTTCGTTCTCCGAGGCGGTGCGCGAGCATCCCGAGCTGGTGCGCAAGTATCTGGGCACGGTGGTGCCGTATCGGGACAACTACTACGCGACGCTGAATTCGGCGGTGTTTTCCGACGGTTCCTTCGTCTATATCCCGCCGGGCGTGCGCTGCCCGATGGAGCTGTCCACCTACTTCCGCATCAACGCCAGCAACACCGGCCAGTTCGAACGGACGCTGATCGTCGCCGATGAGGGCGCTTACGTTTCCTACCTGGAAGGCTGCACCGCGCCGCAACGCGACGAAAACCAGTTGCACGCGGCGGTGGTGGAACTGATCGCGCTGGACAACGCCACCATCAAATACTCCACGGTGCAAAACTGGTATCCGGGCGACGCCGAAGGCAAGGGCGGCATCTACAACTTCGTGACCAAGCGTGGCTTGTGCAAGGGCCGCGACTCCAAGATCTCCTGGACCCAGGTCGAGACCGGTTCGGCCATCACTTGGAAGTATCCAAGCTGCGTGCTGCGCGGCGAAAATTCGGTGGGCGAGTTCTACTCGGTGGCCCTGACCCGCGACTGGCAGCAGGCCGACACCGGCACCAAGATGATCCACATCGGCAGGAACACCCGCAGCACCATCGTCTCCAAGGGCATTTCCGCCGGCCACGGCCAGAACGCCTACCGAGGATTGGTGAAAGTGCTGCCGACCGCCGAGAACGCCCGCAATTACTCGCAGTGCGATTCGCTGCTGATGGGCGATCAATGTGGCGCGCACACCTTCCCCTACATCGAAGTGCAGAACCCGAGCGCCCAGGTGGAACACGAGGCCAGCACCTCGAAGATCAGCGAAGACCAGATTTTCTATTGCAAACAGCGCGGTATCGGCGCCGAAGATGCGGTCAGCCTGATCGTCAACGGTTTCTGCAAGGAAGTGTTCAAGGAACTGCCGATGGAATTCGCCGTCGAGGCGCAGAAACTGATCGAACTCAAGTTGGAAGGCAGCGTCGGCTAATCTGAATTTGGACTTCGGGTTAATTCATGCAGACAAATTTCAGAGATGCATTTTGCTGATTCTCATCCGTTTTTTTGATTGCTTACCAAAGGAAAGACGAAATTCATTTGAGGGGCCATAAGTTATGCAATGGCAAGAGGTTTGCGAACATCCCGGTTTGCAGAATTTACCCTTTAAGATCGAGATCAATGAAAAAGGGCAGATTTTAATGTCTCCCGTAAAAGTTTATCACTCTGCTTTTCAGGGGAAAATTTCTCAGTTATTACCGAAGCACGGGGTTGTTCTCGCGGAATGCGCCATCAAGACTTCAAAAGGAACCCAGGTTGCCGATATTGCCTGGTGCTCCGAGGCAAGATTTAAAAAGATCGAGCGAGAGGTCGAGTGCTTGATCGCTCCAGAGATTTGCATAGAAGTGCTTTCCTTCAGTAATACGAGCAGTGAAATCGAAGAAAAGCGAATGCTTTATATCTCAGTCGGCGCTATCGAATTCTGGACTTGCGATGAGAATGGCAACATGGCTTTTTTCGATGCAAACGGGCCATTAAAAACATCCATTTTGATGCCGGAATTTCCTCATAAGGTAAAAATCATTACCTGACGCAAGTATCACAGGCTATTGGCTACAGGAAAACACGAACCATGTTGGAAATTCGCAATCTGCACGCCACCGTCGAGGGCCGGGAAATCCTCAAGGGCATCGACCTCGTTGTTCGTCCCGGTGAAACCCATGCCATCATGGGGCCGAACGGCTCCGGCAAAAGCACCCTGGCCAACGTGATCGCCGGCCGCGAAGGCTATGAAGTCACCGAGGGCGAGATCCTGTTCGATGGCAAGAATCTATTGGAAATGGCCCCGGAAATCCGTGCCTGCGAGGGTCTGTTCTTGGCCTTCCAATATCCGGTGGAAATCCCCGGCGTCGCCAACCTGTACTTTCTGAAAGCCGCCGTCAACGCGGTGCGCAAGTATCGCGGCGAGCCGCCGGTGGACGCCATGGACTTCTGGGAACTGGTCCACGAACGCATGGAACTGGTGAAAATGGACGAATCGATGCTCAAGCGCTCGGTCAACGAGGGTTTTTCCGGCGGGGAGAAGAAGCGCAACGAAGTCTTTCAGATGGCCGTTCTGCAACCGCGCTTCGCGGTGATGGACGAAACCGATTCCGGGCTGGACATCGACGCCCTGAGAGTCGTCGCCGACGGCGTCAACGCCCTGCGTGGCCCGGAGCGCGGCTTCCTGGTCATCACCCACTATCAGCGCCTGTTGGACTACATCGTGCCGGATCATGTGCATGTGCTGTTCAATGGCCGCATCGTGCGTTCCGGCGGCAAGGAGTTGGCGCTGGAATTGGAGGAACAGGGTTACGCGCTGTACAACGAAGAACCCGGCCGTGCCCGCCGGGCCGCGGCGTGAGTCCGGCCATGAGCAACATCGCCCCCGTCGTTCAGAATCCATTCCGCCAGCGGTTCGCCGCGTTTACGGCGGACCGCCGCGAGCCGGACGCCATTGCCCGCTTGCGCCGCGAGGGGCTCGACCGGTTCGCCAGCCTGGGCTGGCCGACCCGCCAGCAGGAAGCGTGGCGCCTCGCCGATCTGGGCGCGCTCGCCCAGATCGACTTGCAGCGGCCCGCCGACGCGCTGGTCGATGCCGGAACCTTGCCGACACTCGACCTGCCGACGCACCAACTGACCTTCGTGAACGGCCGTTTCGCGCCGGGTTTGTCGCGCTTGCGGGAACTGCCCAACCAAGCACTGATCGCCAGCCTCGGCCAGGCACTGCTGACCCACCCCGAACGGATCGAACCGCATTTGGAACGGCTGCCGGGCTTGGGCCAACATCCGTTTGCCGCGCTCAACACCGCGTTCTGGGAAGATGGCGCCTTCGTGTATCTGCCACGGGCGACCGTGGCGGAAACGCCGGTTCATCTCCTCTTTCATATCGCCGGCGACGACATCGCCGTTTATCCGCGCCTGCTGCTGGTGCTGGAAGACGGCGCCCAGGCGACGGTGGTGGTCGAGTATCGCGGCAAGGGCCGCTACCTGAATGCCCCGGTCGCCGAATTGCAACTGGGGGCGGGCGCGGTGCTGCACTATCACCAGATCCAGGAAGAATCGTCGCCGGCGTTTCATCTCGGCGGCGTCCGGGTCCGCCAGGATCGCGACAGTCAGGCGAATCTGCATCTGGTGTCGTTCGGCGGCCAACTGGCGCGCACCGATTTGGAGGTGTTGCTGGACGGCGAAGGCGCCAGTTGCGTTCTCAACGGCCTGATTCTGGCGAACGACCAGCAAATGGGCGATTACCATGTTCGGGTCGAGCACGCCCAGCCACGCGGGAGTAGCGAACAACTGTTCAAGAGCGTACTGGACGGCAAGGCGCGGTCGGTGTTCGACGGCATGATCCACGTCCGCCCGCACGCCCAGAAGACCGATGCCCGCCAGACCAACCGCAACCTGTTGCTGTCCAAGCAGGCCCAGGCCAACGCCAACCCGCGACTGGAAATTCTGGCCGACGACGTCAAGTGCGGTCATGGCTCCACCACTGGCTTTCTGAATCCCGACGCCCTGTTCTACCTGCGCGCCCGCGGCATTCCCGCCGCGCAGGCTCGGACTCTGCTGGTGCATGCCTTCGCCAACGACAGCCTCAACCGAATTCAACTCACGCCCCTGCGCGAACGACTGGCCAGCTCGCTGGCCGCCCGTCTGGCGCTGGGCAGCATCGAGGAACCGTGACATGAATGCCCCGCTCGCGCGTTCCACAACCCCGGTTGCCAGGTCGGAGCTGGACCTCGCCCGCATCCGCGCCGATTTTCCCATCTTGCGCCAGCGGGTCCACGGCAAACCGCTGGTCTATCTGGACAACGCCGCCTCGGTGCAGAAGCCGAAAGCGGTCATCGACGCCGTCGGCGCGTGCTACAGCGGCTACTACGCCAACATCCACCGTGGCGTCCATCTGCTATCGGAACGCTCCACCGCCGCCTACGAGGGCGCGCGGGAAAAGGTGCGGGCGTTTTTGAACGCCGCCAGCGTCCAGGAAATCATTTTCACCCGCAACACCACCGAAAGCATCAATCTGGTGGCCAGCAGTTTCGGCGGCCAGCGGGTCAAGGCCGGCGACGAGATCGTCATCACCGGCATGGAGCACCACTCCAACATCGTGCCCTGGCAACTGCTGTGCGAGCACACCGGCGCGGTGTTGAAAGTCGCGCCCTTCACCGACGCCGGCGAGTTGATCCTGGAGGAGTACGAACGGCTGTTGGACAGCGGGCGGGTCAAGCTGGCGGCGTTCGTGCATCTGTCCAATGCCCTCGGCACCATCAACCCGGTTAAGACGATGATCGATCTGGCGCACGCCCGCGGCATCCCGGTGCTGGTGGACGGCGCGCAATCGGTTCCGCATCTGGCGGTGGATGTGCGAGAACTGGATTGCGAGTTTTACGCCTTCTCCAGCCACAAGCTGTACGGGCCGAGCGGGGTCGGGGTGCTCTACGGCAAACAGGCGCTGCTGGAGGCGATGCCGCCGTATCAGGGCGGCGGCGACATGATCCGGCTGGTGACCTTCGAGAAAACCGAATACGCCGATCTGCCCAACAAGTTCGAGGCCGGCACCCCCAACATCGCCGGGGTGATCGGGCTGGGCGCGGCGCTGGACTGGCTGAACGCCATCGGCCTGGACGCGGTCGCCGCGCACGAGCACGACCTGCTGGAATACGCCATCGCCCGGATCTCCGAAATTCCCGAGCTGAAGATCATGGGCACGGCCCGCGACAAGGCGGCGCTGGCGGCGTTCACGATGCGGAGTATTCATCCCCACGACATCGGCACCATCCTCGACCGCGAGGGGGTCGCCATTCGCGCCGGCCACCACTGCGCCCAGCCGGTCATGCAGCGCTACGGCGTTCCCGCCACCGCGCGGGCGTCGTTCGCCGTTTACAACACCCGCGACGAGGTGGATTCCCTGGTCGCGGCCCTTTGGAAAGTCAAGGAGTTGTTCGAGTCATGAGCGACTTGCGCGATCTCTACCAGGAAGTGATCCTGGACCACAACAAGCGGCCCCGTAATTTTCGGGTTCTGCCGCAACCGACCCACAAGGCCGACGGCGTCAACCCGCTGTGCGGCGACCGGATCAGTGTCTTTTTGGACATCGAAGAGGGGGTGATCAAGGATATCGCCTTTCAGGGCGCCGGCTGCGCCATCTCCAGCGCCTCGGCCTCGCTGATGACCGAGGCGCTCAAGGGTAAGCCGGTCAAGGAAGTCGAGCATCTGTTCGAAGCCTTCCACAACGTCGTCACCACCGACTGCGAATGCCCGCGCGGATTGGGCAAGCTCGGGGTGCTGGCCGGGGTGCGCGACTATCCCAGCCGGGTCAAGTGCGCCACCCTAGCCTGGCACGCCGTGCGCGCCGCACTGGAAGAACGCAAGCAACCGGTGGCGACCGAGTAATCCTTTTACGACTAGGACGCGGAACATGAGCGCAATTCCCACATCCCCGGATCTGCCGGATGCCGGCGAGTTGGAATCCCGGATCATCGAGGCGCTGAAAACCGTCTACGACCCCGAGATTCCGGTCAATATCTACGACTTGGGCTTGATCTACGATCTGAATGTCGATCCGCTGGGCAATCACGCCGACATTCAGATGACCCTGACCGCCCCCGGCTGTCCGGTCGCCGGCTCGATGCCGGAATGGGTGGAAAACGCCGCTCGTCATGCCAGCGGTCTGGAATCGGTCAAGGTTGAACTGGTCTGGGAGCCGCCGTGGACGCCGGAGCGGATGTCCATGCGCGCCAAGCTGGAACTGAACATGGTGTGAGCAAGCTGGCTCAGACCTACAAGAGCGATTTTCATGCCGGGGTCTGGTAAGCGCTGCGTTGTTACGGGCAGCGCGTATAACGGAAGCCGATACCGCTCATGGTACCGAGAAACTGGAAAGCGTGGCCTGCCAGTCAGTTCGACGCGATCAGCCTTTGCACTCCCCCCCCAGTGTCGAGCCAGGCCAGGAAGCAATCCTCGGTCAAGTCCGCCATCGGAGCGCGTGCCACTCTCGCGAGGCGCGGAACGACACGGGTCAATGCCGTGGCGACCAAGCAAGAACCTCAAGCGCCCACAGTAGATCGGCACGCCAGCAGCGACTTCCAATGCTGCCTGAATTGCCAGATTCGGTGATCAACCGAGTGACCGGCGCACCCGAACTGTTGAAGCTGGCTTCGATTGCCTTCAGAAACGCGTCCGGTGCGGCTTCCGCGAGGGGACGGAGGTGGGAGGCGAGTGATAGCCAGCGTGTCCCGTCAGCACCATCCAGTAGGCGGTAAAATCGAGGAGCGCAATTTCCCGTTCGGTGATCCGCACAGCCAAGAATCAGGGCCGGGACGAGACGTCACGGCGTGGCTTCCTAGACTTGAACAACACCCCGAGCTTGGCTTTCAGACCGCGTCGCTCGTCCGACATGGCTTCCAGAAAATCGGAAAGCACCTTGGATTTTTCGATGGTGTACAGCACCAGCACCGTGGTCGGCAAAAACACGATCAGGAACAGCAGCAGCCGGCGCCACCACGGCTGCCCCGCTTCGTCGAACACGTTCATGCCCAGAATGCCGGTGGTGATCGTGCCGATCATGCCAAACGTGGTCACCACGGTCAGCCGCACCACGGTGTTGGCCTGCCGGCGGATGCTGTCACTATCCAGATAGTGACTCATTTCCTTGACCGCCTCGCTGACATCCCGATAAATCCGGTCGGTGTCGAGATGGCCGGTCAGCATCCGAAACAGATCCTTGGCCTGCGCCTGGTTGGAAACCTCATGGAACCAGTAGCGATGAGTGAAGCGCAGGAAGGTTTCGAAGATTCGGCGGATCTCCCGCTTGAAGGTCTTGACCGAAGCCACGTCGCGGATGTCGAGCCGACTGATCGCCGTCACCAGCCATTCCGAAAACAGCATCAGGGTGGCCTTGTGGAAATGGGCGATCAGGTTGACCAGGAAATATTGGTGACGGAACTGGCCCAGCAGGCCGGTTTCCGCGTCGGCGAAGAAACGGTCGTCGGCCTTGCCGACCATCGCGAAGGCGTGCCCGCAGCACAGGTAGCGGCTACCGAGCGTCGGATCGGTCGGATTCCAGAATTTGTCGTAGCAGTAATTCTGCTCGAAATGGAGCAGTTCCCGTTCGGAGTAAGGCAGGTTATCGGAAGAGCCCGGCTTCGTGACCAGGGCCAGGCGGGCAAAGTCGCCACGGGTCAGAACCCGCGGATCGTCGAAGCTGAGGTAGGCCAGCAGCGGCATGCGGTGGTATTCGATCTGCCGGTAGCGCACTACCCCGTCATGGTCGGAATGGTACAGGGCCAGCGGTCGCAGCAGATATTCCCAATGGGCGGCGACGCTGGGAGACCGGTGTTGGCAGACGAAGTTGAGATACTTGCGCCGATTTTCGTAGTCGGACACCGCCAGCGTTTCGCCGCTGGACGCCAGCCATTCCACCCGGCGTGGACATTGCCCGCCCTGACCGTTGGCTTCCCAGAACGCCGGGTAGGCCCGACCCAGCTTGAACAGCGCCTCCTGAGCCAGCGGCAACGGCAGGTCGTTGGCGTGAAACTCCACCGCCAGAATGACGATGTCGATGTCGTAGAAGAAGTAGAGATCCACATGGGCGACGTCGAACAGCACCGGCGGCGATTCCTCGTCGAGAATGGTCCGCATCCGGGCGATGTCGCGGCGGCGATAGACCCGGATCGGCGATTTGCCGTAGCCGCTCAGTCCTTCGCGACCCGTGCCCTCGCCATACAGAAAGCGCTGTACGTAGGGTAGAAAGGTGACGAATTCCTTGTAATGCCGCTCCTGAAAATCGTCGGGGTCGCCGAACTCATCCGCCACTTCCCGCCAAGGACATGGTTCGCCCAGCGCATCCAGCAATTCCCAGTATTTCGAGATGTGCGGCTCCCGCACTCGGGCGTGCATCAACTGCAAGGGCCATAGCAGGATTTGGCGGAAGTGGCGAACGATGGGGGAAGCGTTTTGCGCGATTTCGCTCACGGGGTTGGATTCTCGTTTGTCCCGTTATCGGAGAAGTTTATTTGGGTATTTCCCGCCCACCAAAGCCACCACTATTGATCTCCTCGAAGTGTCTAGACCGCAACAAGGAGGCATTTTATTTTGCCCAAGTATAAAATCGTGCTCGTGATCAATCATGACATTAACTTGGCGTTCAACTTACAAAAGATGATTCAAATACCTTCATTAAAATAGTCCGAATCAATTTTTTTGACTGGATAGTGAGAAACGGTTGAAACTCCAACATCATAATCGATCATGTATTGAGACAATTGATTCCCGTCAATCAATACTATTTTACTACCAATTTGGGCAACATAATTTTTGGCGTCTTCAGTAAACCGGGATGTTGTGATAAAGATTCCTTTATTGGCTCTTTGCCCCTGAAGCGCCCCAGCAAATTGCATCACATCAGGTCGACCGACCGCATTGCTATCCCAACGTTTGGCTTGAATATAAACGACATCCAATCCCAATTTATCTTCCTTAATAATGCCATCGATACCACCATCCCCACTGCGCCCAATCGCTTTACCTGCATCGGATCGAGAACCTCCATAACCCATCTTTACAAGCAGCTCAATGACGATTCGCTCAAAAAATGAAGGTGAGGCTTTTTTTATTTTTTTCGAGAAGTTCTTCCGCAAGCGTGTCGCGGAGATTCTCATAAGCTTTCTCAAGCGCTTCGGAAGGAGTTGCGCCATCCAAATCGATGTTAATGTTAGAATCATTTTTCTTTTCGCTGCCGCGAGTTCCTTTAAGAGATTGAAATTGCTGAAATTCAGGATACTGCTTTAATATTTTCACGTCGATAGTCTGTAGATTCTGCTTCAGCAAATCCTGTCCTCGCCGAGTAATCCGATAATAGCCCCGTCGGGTTGGCTCCAATAATCCAGCTTTCTTCATGTAAGTAGCAGCCCAGCCGACACGATTCACGAAAGTCGGTTGAATTCCACTTGGAAGCATTTGTTTAATATCTTCGTCTTTTAAATTGAGCTGACTTGCAAGTGCTTCGACTGCTTCACCCGTAGAAATCTCTTCATTCCTGGATTCCGCCAGTTTGAGCAAAGGAAGCATGACGCTCTGATAGTCTGGAATAGCCATAAAATATTCCTGCGGTATTCGGCAAAAGCAGAAATCACAATTTTATGAACTACATAAGGCGCTAATTTTAGCGTGGATAGAATTGCCTTAGGGCAACCCTATCCACAATCCAGATCCTTACGCCTCAACCACCGGAATCTTGCCGATCCTGGCCTGCCACTCCTTGGGTCCGGTCTTATGAACGCTGCTGCCCTTCGAATCGACCGCAACGGTCACCGGCATATCCTTGACCTCGAATTCATAAATCGCTTCCATGCCCAAATCTTCAAACGCCAGTA
>JARSSH010000066.1 GCA_029624815.1 Candidatus Competibacter sp. | reverse complement strand
TCAAAATACAACTATATTACAATAAGTTGGGATTTGTGGGTAAACGGGTGCTTTAGAGAGACGCTGAGCGCCAACTCTGGCTTTAGCATCGGGGGCAATCTGTACAAAGATTTCGAGGCACATTTTTCTTTGCGGCTAACGTCTGAAATCACCGGCGCTGCGCGGTTTTATCGCGCAGCGTCCGGTGGATTGATGGGTTGGTCGTCATTTCAGCGGCACTGCAATTGCATGGGCTGACAGGAGATGCCGTGTATGTATTGCACTTCACCTTTGCGGACGAAACCAAATTTCTCATAGATTGGTACAGCGTTCAGGCTTGAGTTGACAGTGAATTGACCGCGATTCCCGGCCGCCATTGCGTTGTTTTTCACGATGTTCCAAAGGCGTCTAGCTAAGCCAGTGCCTTGAAGTGGTTTAGCCACAAACAGATGGAACAGGTGTGAATTGTCCCGGAGTGCAACAACCGCTACGAGCCCACCGTCAGACTCGGCGACGTGATACGAAAAATTGCCAGCGGCTATGTAGCCACGCTGGGCTTCTGTGCTGACAGAAGCTAGAAATGGTTCCGCACCCTCGCGTGTAGGTGACGTGTAGAAAGGATCGCTAAGATCCATAATCAGCGCACTGATTGCTTCTGCATCTGCGATGGTCGCGGCTCGAATGTTCATGACGCCCAACTAGTGATTATATAGTTTCTGCCTATCTACCAGAATTCATGATGGTTGAAAACAACTGTTTGATCTAACCAGTCTTTATTAGCAGTATAACATTCAGTGCTGACCTCGCCACCCTGAAAATCCCACCAATCTCGCCGTTCTTCCGGAACTCACCTATCGCCACGAGGTCGCCACGAGGTGCGGCGTGGTTGACGCGGTGGAATCTCCTGGCTGGACAGCGTCTGCCCTATCACTTGTGGTAGCGCTATTAACGGGACTTCTGTCACAAGTATAACCTTACCTCGACGGTTTAGTTGCCGGCCAAGCTGTTGGCGGCGAACGCGGCTGGCACCGAGAGGCGCGCTCAAGCGGCGCGGCGGCAACATGGTCAGGCGGATGCGCGGGAACGGACGGTGGCGGGCGATGCTACCCAGCCGCGCTGACATCCGCCAGGAACGGCGGCATGGCTGCCTTGGGGCGAAGCGGTTTGCGTGGTGTGTCCCGCATGGCGGGAAAGCGAACAGCGTGGCCTTGGCGGCAGGCGGCGCGTCACGAAGGGGTGGGTCGCCGAGGCAGGGCGAAGCCGGTCAGGTAATGGTCCAGCAGCGAGCCGGCCACCTCCTCGATCGAGTGACCGCCGACGGCTTCCAGTTTCTGGCCCAAGCCGAGAATGCAGATACCGTGAATGCCGCTCCACAGCGCGCGGGAGGCCAGGATGCTGTCGTCCGGCGGTCGTTGAGGGCAAAGCAACATCAGTTGTTGTTGCACCAGCGCGAACATCCGCGCCACTTTCTCGCTGAAGGAATCCGGCACGGTTTCCCCCTCCGGCAGGCGATGCTGGTAGATCGCCAGCCAGCGGTTGGGTTCGGCCAGGGCAAAGGCGATATAACCCTGGGCCAGCGCTCGAACGGCGGCGGCCGGCGACGACTGGCCGGCGACGGCGGTGGCCAGCCGCGCATGCAGGGCGTCCAGGGTCCGCTCGTTCATTTGCACGATCAGATCGTCGAGGTTGCGAAACACCATGTACAGGCTGCCGACCGTATACCCGATGCGGGCGGCCACCTTGCGGGTACTCAAGCCGGACAGCCCCTGCGCGGCGACCAGCTCCTCGGCGGCCTCCAGGGCGATCTGTCGGAGTTCCTCGCGCGTGTGTTCGTTGCGTCTGCCCATCAGAACCTCTTTGCCCGAAACCGCCTAGCCGCCGTTGCGCCGCCAGAAAACCCCGATATCGGGATAGAAAACCCGCAGGTCGGCCCGCGCCTGCGCCTCCCGCATCGCTTGGCGGATCAGGGCGGTGTTGAGCTGGGCGCGCTGCTTGAGGATGTCCGTCTTGATTTTAGCCAGTTCGTCGGAACCCGCCAGCAGTTCCCGTTCGATCCGTTGCCGTTGTTGGGCATGTTGCTGGCGTAGGGTGGCGACGGCGGTCGGATTGGCGCCCTTGTCGGGATCGTAACGGAACTGGCGTTCCAGGGCTTGACGCCAGGTCAGCAGCGCCGCGTATCGCTGCTGGCCCAAGTGCTGGCCAAAACCGGGCACCGCTTGGAGCGCGGCGGGCGTCACGTCGGCGGCGGTTTCGATGCCGTAGGATTCCAGTGCCATTCGGTCGGTGGCGCGCAGTCCGGCAATCCGGGCCGCATCGACGAAGTGACCCTCCAGGAATGCTTGCAACTGAAGCTGGCGCTGGCCGGTTTCCAAGCGTCGCAGATCGCGTTGGTATTCGGCGCCCAGTTTACGGTGGCGCTCGCGCAGTTCGCGCAGCGCTTGCAGCTTGTCGGTGAAGGATCTTGCGCTGGCGTGCCGTTCCCAGGCCGCCCGCAGGTCCGTCAGTTCCCGGCGGGCGGCCAGCAATGCCATTCGGCGGCGCTGACGCTCTCGCCGCGCCGCGTTGTCCTGTGTCAGCGACCAAACGACGGTCGCCAGCGGCAGCCACAGCCAGATCAATTGCGGGTGGATCGATGTCGCCGTCAGGGCGATGCCGGCGATGGCCGCCGTTTTGATCGCGTTGCGACGGCGGATCGGGCGCAGCGGCTCCGGCAGCGGGGTGGGGACGATGGGCGCCAGTGGCGTCGAGGCCGGCGCCGGAGGCTCCTCATCCGTCGGGGGCTCCACCGCCAGAATGCGATTCCAGACCGGCTCCAGATCGGCGTCGCCGAGGCCGGCGACAAGGCCGCCAGCCGCCGGCGGATGAACCGCTGGAACGAAGAACGGCGTTCCGCTGGTTTGCTCCAACGCACACCATGGACAGACTGACGACCGTTGCGGATATTTATGCAGGGCGCTGTGCCGGCAGGTGCGCAACTCGCCGCCGAGCTGTTCCAGCGCCAACAGCCACTCTCGGGCGGAAGGCCGCCGCTGAGCCGGGTTGGGGGGTGCGAAGGCGCGTTCGAACAGATGTGCGACCGGACGCGGCAGGGCGGCGAACGGCAGGGTGTGCGGCGGCGGCTCCATCGAGCGGGCGGCGGCGTGCTGACCGAAGGCGAACCGGCATTCCTTGATGGCGCGCTCGATCGGCATATCGCCCTTGCCCCGATAACGGCCGGCGAAGGGGTGGCGTCCCATGAACAGCAGGTGAAAACACAGCAAGGCCAGACCGAAGGCGTCGTGGTCCGGGGTGCGCCGCAGCCCGTGAAACGGTCGGTCCTGCAATTCCGGCGCGGTAAACTGCGGTACGCCGACATCGCAGGAGAACAGCCGGCTGCCCGTGTCGATCTGGAAGGAGTCGCAATCGATCAGTTTGACCAGCGCCTGGGCCGAGATCGCTACGTTGCCGGGGTTGACGTCGCCGATGACGTGGCCGCGAGCATGGATGGTCTCGAACGCGCTGGCCAGATTGCGGGCGGCATGAATCAGAAAGGACCAGTCGGCTTGCGGGAAGGCCCGCTTGCGGTGCGCGGGACCGTACAGGCTGTGGATTTCCTGATAGCCGCTGACCTTGGGCATGACGAAGCCGCAGATCGGACCGGTCGGCTGGGTGCGCAGTACGTCCACCGGCCAGGCGGCGATTTCCAGCAGGCTGGGATGGGCTTGCCGGGCCATCCCTTCCAGTTTGAGCGCCTTGTCGGCACCGACTGCCTGATGGTAGATCTTGGCGACGAAGCCCGGTCGGCCGACGATGTCATGGACCGCACCTTCGCCGCCACGCCCCAACGTCTTGCCCGGTTCGACGCGGTGGCCAGCGCCGCTATACAGCCTCGTCACCGGATTCGTCCCGAGGCTCGAATTCGGGGAGCGTTTTTTCGTTCTCGTCTCCCCCGTCGGTGGGGTAGGGCGTCCTGGTCGGGCCGATGGGCGGTTCTCCCTCGCCGCTGGAATCGGAAGTTGGAGGGAGGGGGGCGATGCCGGCGTCGGTGGCGTCCTCGGCGGGCTTCGCCGCCGTTAGCCGGGTGGCCAGGATCAGGGTCTTGTCGTCGTGGGTGCGCTGGTTGATCGCTGGGCTGGCGAGCAGACGTTCCAGCGCGGCCACCAGCGCCGTCGGACAGCCGGATTCGGGGTATTCGCGCAAGTGCTGGAACAAGGGACGGAAAAACGGTTGGTGAGCTTGGCGGGTTCGATAGTGCAGCGCCAGTCGTTGCAGGCCATCGGTCAGTAGCGCGACTTCAAGGATGGGTTCGGTCAGTAGCGTGCATTCCAGATGGGCGGCGGCGGCGTTGTCGGTGACGAAGTAGGTCTCGTTGGCATATTCGCCGCCCTGCGGCCAGAACACCGGCCGATAACCCTCGTCCGGGGTGCCGACCACGATGGCGCCGTCGCCGATTTGCAGGAACAGGGCGCGGTCGGCCGCCACCACCGCGCCCAGCAGGGTACAGGCGAATTCCCGGATCGGTTGCTCCGTGTCCGTCGCGAGGCGCTCCAGCGCGTTTCGGACCTGTTGGAACAGTGTTTCGGCCACGGTCGGCGTCCAATCCGCGTCGATGGGAGCCACCGTCAGCCAGGCCGCGCATTCGGCCAGCAGGGTCTGGCAAGCCAGTTCCGCGCCGACGCCCGAGAGGGCGGCGCTGCCGGCCCCGTCGGCGGCGGCCAGCACCAGCACGGGATTCGATTTCGATCCGGGCAGTAGGTGGGCCGCGCAAGCATCCTGACAGCCGCTCCCATCGACGAGGTGCGCCACGCCCGCCACGCTGGCGTGGACATAGCGCCAGCCGTCCGATTCGTTCACACCGAGGCCCAGCCGTCGGGCGCGGTGGGATTGCCCAGCGGTACTTCGGCGCCCGGCACCGAGCGCGACACCGAGCGCATCGAGTTGGACAGCCATTGGAACATCTCGCGGAACCGCAGTCCCTTCAAGCGCAGCGGCTGGCGCGCGGAAATTTGCTGAAGGATATCCAGGTTGGCGCCCTCGACCCCGACCGCGAAGAAGGCGAAGGCGCGGTTTTCCTCGCCCTTGCGGACTTCCCGGGCGGCGGCTTTCCAGTCGTCGGTGGGGCTGCCGTCGGTGATCAGGAACACCCAGGGACGAAAGAAGGGGATGCCGTGTTCGCGGTACAACGCCTTGCGCTGCTCCAGCAACTCCAGCCCCTGGATGATCGCCAGGCCCATGGGCGTGTCCTTGCGCGCCGTCAGTTGCGGCGGCGTGAAGTGCTCGGCGGTCTGAAATTCGTTGACCACCTGGACCGGGCCGAAGCTGACGATGGCGATTTCGACCCGCTTGGCCGCCAGGCTGTCGGCCAGCAGTTCGTCCTTGAAGGTGGCCAGCCCTTCGTTGAGTTCGGCGATTGGGTGACCGCTCATGGACCAGGAGTTGTCCAGCAGCAGCACGCAGGGGCAGCGCGGCTCCGGGTTGTCGGCGAATTCGGCAACGCTGAAATCCGCGCCGAACGGGGTTTGTCGGGACAGATCGAGTTCGTTCATCCTGGGGGTTCCTCTCGGGAAGCGCTGGTGCAACCGCGTGAAATATACCCTATCCACGGTGCTTGCAAGCGAGCGGGAACCACTGTGGCGCGGTCGGTATAATGCCTAGCTCATTCAAATAAAAAACGATCGGGAAAAAGACATGAAGTTGCTGCGGATTTGGGCGTCATCCGCCTTGAGCGGGATGCTGGCGGCAGGCTGCGCGACGCTGGAATCGGAATCGCCGCCGCCGGTGGGGCAAGCCGTGCTGGAGGCGAGGTTGACGGCGCTCGATACTCGACTGGCGGCGCTGGAGCGTCGGATCGTCGAACAACGGCGAGAACAGTGGCTGGCGCTCGACCAGTCGCTGGCCGAAGTCGGCCGCGACATCCAGGGCGCCCGCAAGAGCGTCGCGGCCCTACGGCGCAAGGTGGAAAAGCCCGCGGCGGCGGCGCGACCGGCGAGCGCGGCCACCGATCCGATTTGGAAGGCGTACCAGCCGATCGACGTGCCCTTGGGCGGCTTTCCCGAAGGGGGCGGTAAACAGGCCGTGTATCCGATCCCGGTTACCGTTCCGGATTCGGCGCGCGAAATCCTGCTGTACGCGCAAGTGGCCACCGGCTATGTCGAGGGCGGACCCCATCGGTTTCGGGTGACGACGATGTTGGACGATGGTCGTGAGGTGTCGTTCTATCTGTACGCTACCGGCCAATCGCAGGGAGGGTGGGGCTACAATTCCGACAACGTTTGGTTGCCGATGCCAAAGAATCGGCAACTGATTCTGCAAGCGGAAGGCAAGCCGTTTTTCGGCGAGTGGAACAGCGAGGTGCGCATCATCGCTTATCGGTGAGACGTTCGCGTATGCCGGGATAGGCCAATTCAGGCAGGCGTTCGATTACCGCCTGGGAAGAAGCAGGTCGGTTCCCTTAAGCGATGCGAGCGGAGGCGCGGTGGTTTGGGCGCTTTCGCCATCGGTCGGAGTATGTTGGTCTGGAAGCCGCTGTGTAATCACGGTTTCGTGTTGCTTGGCCGGCTCATGCCCCCCGGATTTCGATGACTGGCCGGAAGGCCGCGGCAAAGGGATCAAAAAAGAAGCCATGGCCAATAGCAGGGCCAGCACCAGCATAACGATCTGCTTACGATGGATCCGAGGGCTCATCAATAGAGGTTCCGGGACTAGCCTTAATCATTTTACGCGCGAATCGCGTCAAGCAAATTTTGCGCCAAACTCCGAAACAAGCCATTGCGACAACATAGATGTTTGTTGCATTTTAAATAAAATAAGGTCGCTTATGAAATCGCGGTCTTCTATGGCTCCTCCCAGAAGCGTGGGCCGTCACCGTATCCGACGCTAACTAACCATGAGTGACTTTTTACGGTTCCGGTCGGGTCAATTTGAGCCGATACCGGAACGCTCTTGGTGTGTTTGAATCCTGGCATGGCGAAAGTGACGGCCGCTTGTCCGGCAATACATATTTTCAAAGCGCTAGTAAATTGATTTATCTAAAAAATGGTATTTTATCGACAAGTTTGACCCCATTCCGTTTAAATGCCATATTAATCCGTTCGATCCTGTTGGGGAGATCCTTCCCCGAACCTTAACCGTAGATTCATGTTCAAGCCGATGAAACGAGATCCGATTAGCCCCTATTTTGACATCAAAAGCGACGCCGAAGGTCACGAGTACATGGAGGTTTATTTGGAGGGGATCGCGCTGTTACGGTTGGTCCTCAGCAACAAGGGCACTGCATTTACCGAGGACGAGCGGGTCGCCTTGGGGCTGGACGGTCTGTTGCCTCCGCAAGTCAACACGCTGGAGCAGCAGGTTGAGCGGGTCTACCGCGGTTTTTTGCGCGAGCCCGATCCCATCTCCAAGTATCAATACTTACGGGCTCTGCAGGAGCGCGCCGAAACTTTGTTCTACGCCCTGTTGGAACGGCATCTCGAAGAAATGATGCCGATCATCTATACGCCGACCGTGGGGCAAGCGGTCCAGCAATTCAGCCATCTTTACCAGAATCCGCGTGGAATCTCGTTCTCGCCGCTCAATATCGACCGCGCCGATCGGGTGGTCCGCAACTATCCCTGGAACGATGTGCGGATGATCGTCGCCACCGATTCCTCGGCCATTCTCGGCATCGGCGATCAGGGCTACGGCGGCTTGGCGATCGCCATCGGCAAGCTGGCCCTCTACACCATCGGCGGCGGGGTCAACCCCTTCCATACCATGCCGGTCAAGCTGGATGTCGGTACCGACCGCTTGGAATTGCTGAACGACGAATTCTATTTGGGTGTCCGGCAGCGGCGGTTGCGCGGTGAGCGCTATCTGGCGTTTCTGGATAAGTTCGTCAAGGCCATCCACGATCGCTGGCCGCGCGCCATCATCCAGTGGGAAGATCTGGCCAAGGACGTGGCGTTCGCGGTCTTGGAGCGCTATCGCAAGCAGATCCCCTCCTTCAACGACGACATTCAAGGCACCGGCGCGGTGGCGCTGGCCGGTATGCTGTCGGCCAGTCGGCTCAAGGGCGAGTCGTTGCGCGACCAGCGCATTGTGATCCATGGCGCCGGCGCCGGTGGGGCCGGCGTGGCGTGGGCCATCACCGAAGGTTTGATCCGCGAGGGGCTGAGCCGCGAGGAAGCGCGCGACCGGGTCTGCGTGCTCGATTCGCGCGGCCTGCTGGTGGAAGGGCGCAACGTGGAGGCGTACAAACAATATTACGTGCAGCCTCGTGAGAAGGTGGCGAATTGGCAGATCGCCAACGAGATTCCGACCCTGCTGGAAACCATCGAGCACACCAAGGCCACTGCCTTGTTGGGGTTGAGTGGTCAGGCGGGTTCCTTCAACCATCCGGTGGTGCAGGCGATGGCCCGCAACAGTCCACGCCCGATCATCTTCCCGCTGTCCAATCCCACCTCGGCTTGCGAGGCCCTGCCGCAGGATATCCTGGACTGGAGCGAGGGCCGAGCGTTCGTCGCCACGGGCAGCCCCTTCCCCGATGTGGTCTGCGATGGCCAAACGCATCATGTCGGCCAAGGCAACAATGCCTTCATTTTCCCCGGTCTGGGTTTCGGCGCCATCCTGGCCGAATGCCGGGAAATCACCGATAGCATGGTGCTGGAAGCCGCCTACGCCTTGGCGGAATATACCGCGGCGGCGCACCTGAAATCCGGTCGGGTTTATCCGCCGGTGGGCGAGTTGCGCGAGGTTAGCATCCGCGTTGCGGTGCGGGTGATCGAACAGTCGATGAGAGAGGGCGTGGCCGGCAAGACCGATCTGGCGGGCCGCGATCTCGATACCTACCTGCGCGCCAGATTCTGGAAACCGCGCTACCTACCGATCGTGCGCGGCGACCACACCGCGATGATCGATCATCCCGGTTACTAAGCGCCGATATAGTCAATACCCGGCGGCGCGGGGTGGCCTAAGCGCCAACCCGCGCCGCCGGGAGCGGGACGGACCGAATCCGCTCGCATCACTCGACCGATACCCCGAATCCGGAATTTTCCAACTGGCTGGGCGTGATGATGGGAATGGAGCTTTCATAGGTACGCCGCACCCGCCCGGCAATCCGCGCCGACAAATCCGCCGAGCTGGACCCGCTATTGCGCACCACGAAGCTTAAGGTCACGCCCGTGGTCCGATAGACTTGCATCGCACCGTTCAGCAGGGTTTGCCGGGTCACCGTCCGCCCGACGTAGCCGTTCAATACCCGCATGACTTCGGAATGATCCGCGCCGCTCAACCAGCCGTCCACGCGCACGGAGCCAATCTGCCATACCCCGGCCCGTGTCGATGACGTGGCCGGTACCGACGGTGGCGCGGTCGATGCCGTTCTCTCCAGATCGACCGGCAAGGTCACATCGCCATCGACGATCCGTGTCGTCACTTGCTTCGTTTCATAACCCGACCGGGAAACCTCCACCGTGTAGCTGCCCGGCGGCAGTTGCATGCCGGAGCGGTAGGTGAATGAAGAATCGACCAGCCGCACCCGGGCATTCGAGGGCGTTGGACGCACCAGCAACCGGTAACGAGTCGGTTCGGATTGCTTGACTAGCGTCACCGGCACCGTCACGTCGCTGCCGACGATCCGCACCGTCACTTGCTGGGTTTCATAACCCGACCGGGAAACCTCCACCGTGTAGCTGCCCGGCGGCAATCGCACTCCGGGTCGGTAAGCGGTTCGGATACCCCGCAGCCGGATATTGGCGTCCGCCGGGTCGGTACGCACCGTGAGTTGATAGGCACTGGGCTCAGGCGGCTTGGTCAGGGCCACCGGCACGGTCACGTCGCTGTCGACGATCCGCACGGTGACTTCCCTGGTTTCGTAACCGAACTGGCTGACCTCCACCGTATAGCTCCCCGGCGCCAGTTGGATGCCGGGCTGGTAAACCGGGCGGATGCCCAGCAAGCGGATGCGGGCATTGGCGGGATCGGCGCGCACGGTCAGCCGATATAGCGTCGGACGTTCCGGCTCGGGCTGTTTGGCGAGAGAAACCGGCACGGTCACGTCGCTGTCGACGATCCGCACGGTCACTTCCCTGGTTTCGTAACCGGACTGGCTGACCTCCACCGTATAGCTCCCCGGCGCCAGTTGGATGCCGGGCTGGTAAACCGGGCGGATGCCCAGCAAGCGGATGCGGGCATTGGCGGGATCGGCGCGCACGGTCAGCCGATATAGCGTCGGACGTTCCGGCTCGGGCTGTTTGGCGAGAGAAACCGGCACGGTCACGTCGCTGTCGACGATCCGCACCGCCACCTGCCGGGTTTCGTAACCCGCCTGACTTATCTCCACCGTGTAGCTTCCCGGGTTCAATTCCACACCGGGTCGGTACTCGGTTCGTTCATTCAATAAGCGCACCTTGGCCTGTGGGGGCTCGACCCGCACGGTCAATCGGTACTGAACCGGTCGCGCCGGCTCCAGCTTGGCTAGCGTCACCGGTACAGTGACTTCGCTGTCGACGATGCGCACCGGAAACCTGCGGGATGCGTAGCCGTCCCGTGTCACTTCGATCTGGTACTCGCCGGGCGGTAGTTGCACGCCAGGTTGATAAGCCGTCGAACTGCTCAACAACCGGATGAGCGCGTCCGTTGGTTCCGAACGGATCGTTAAGCCGTATTTGGCTTTTTCCAGCGCGATGTTGAGCGTTACATCGCGGTCCGCGATCCGCACCGCTTCCTTGCGGGTCGCGTAGCCCGGTTGCGTCACCTCGATTTCGTAATTGCCGGACGGCAGCCGGATTCCCGGCTGATATGGGGTTTGGCTGTTCAACAGGCGGACGCCGGCGCCGGCTGGATCGGTCTTGATGGTCAGCGCGTAGGTCGGCGCCACCGGCGGCGGCGCCGTGATCATGGCCGCCAGTTCGTTGACCTTGATCTGAATGGTGTCGATATCCTTGCCCTGGATCTGGCCGCTGCGCAGCAGGGAGGCCGTCTTGGTGTCGATCAGCCGCGCCGTGACGGTGATCAGATCGCCCAGCTTGTACACGCCTCCGGTCACCACGGCGTCCACTCCATACAGCCGGCCCAGTTCGGCGGCGGTTTTCGGATCGAGCAGGCCGGTGGAGCCGAATTCCTGCGCCTTGGCGATCTTGGCCGCCGCCGACAGCGGCAGGCGGTCTTTCAAGGTAAAACGGCCGGTATTGGCGATCGCCGACATCATCAGGTCGGCGATGATGGCCCCGGCCTGTTCATTCAAGCCGCCGCGCACCGCGAATTCGATCACTGTCGCCGTCATCCGCTCGGGCGGTTTGTCCGCCGCCCGCGCTGGCCCCGGCAACCAGGTCGCCAGCGCGAGAAGCGACGCCAGCATCGGTTTCAAGAGCTTGAGAACGACTTTGTCCATACCTTTTCCTCCGCCGCCGGCCGAACGGCCGGCCATCATGCTTGTCATGGCTCCAGCACCAATCGGAATCCAAGGTCGAATTTTCCGTATTCCGGGGAAGCGGGAAACCGATAGGCGAAGCGCACCAGGCCTGGATAATCGGACCACGATCCGCCCCGCAGCACCCGGCGGCCTCCCGATGTGGTGTTCCGAGCCGCACATTGGGTTTCTCGGCCCGCGTACGCGCTATCGTAATCGGAACAGGTCCATTCGGCGGCGTTCCCCAGCATGTCGTGCAAACCAAACGCGTTGGCCTCGTATTTGCCAACCGGAGCGATCACTGCCTGGCCGTCGTCGCAAGGATAATGGGCCCAGTTGAATTGCAGCACTTTCTTAGCGGTTGCGTCGTAGATGTTGGCGTAATTGCAAGCCTTGTTCGGGTCTTCCCCCCAGTCGCGGGAGCTGGTCTTGCCCGCGCGAGCCGCGTATTCCCACTCCGCTTCGGTCGGCAGGCGAAAGCGCAGACCGGTCTTCTCCGACAGCCAGGTGGCGTAGGCGATCGCTTCCTGCCACTTGATGCGCACCACTGGTTGCTCGGACGCGTTTAGATCGTGGGCGTCGTAGCTGCCGCTGTCGTGATTGGCGTCAAAGCGCCGATACTGGTTGTTGGTGACTTCGTGTTTGCCCATCCAGAAGCCCTTGAGGCAGACCTGGTGCGGTACTTCGTTGGCGCTGCGATCTTTTTCGGTTTCCGGGCTGCCCATGCCAAAGCAACCGGGCGGAACCCAGGCAAACGCCATCCCGGTCGCGGGGTCGGTGTAAACTTGACCGAGCCGTGGGTTGGGCGGGGGCCCCGGTTCGGGCAACGGAGGTGGAGGCGGTTTGATAACCGGGTCGGAAATCGAACCGTTCGGGGGTGTCGGCGTTGGCTCCATCAACCAATACGCGATTCCACTCCCCACCGTTGCCAATACTGTCAGAATGCCGACTCCCCAACGCCAGTTCTCCCATCGAACTGGCGCCGGCGGCCGTTTCGGCGTCGGTTCGACCGGCGCCGGACGCGGTTTCTCGCCGCTGCGATGCAGATCGGGACGCAACGGCAGTTCCAATTTGACCGTGCGTTCGCCGCTATCTTCCAGCGGGGTTTCCAGGGCCGCCCGCATTTGCTCGATCGATTGGAACCGCCTCTCCGGCCGAACCGCCATGGCTCGATCGATCAGCCGTAGCAATGTTGGGTTGTATCGCCCGGCGGCGGCTTCCTCCGCAGGGCGCAGCGGGTCGTCGAGTACTCGCGCCGGCGCCTCGATCGGCGCGGCGCCGGTGACGCAGTGATACAGCACCGCGCCCAGGGCGTAAATGTCGGTCCACGGACCGTAGCCCTTTCCATCGACCAGATATTGCTCGATCGGCGAGTAACCCGGCGAAAACACGCTGGTGACGCTCTTGCTGCGCCGGCCCAGCGCCTGGCGGGCCGCGCCGAAGTCGATCAGGATCGTGCGGTTATCCGAGCGGAGATAAAGATTGGCGGGTTTGAGGTCGCGATGCAGATAGCCCTGGTCGTGCACCGCCTTCAGCGCCGGCAACACATCGTCGACCAGTCGTCGGACCCGCTCTTCCGACAGGGTTTTTTCCCGCTGCAGGAGCTGGCTGAGCGCTTCGCCGTCCTCGTAATCCATCACGATATAGGCGGTGCCGTTTCCCTCGAAAAAGTCCCGTACCCGCACCACGCCGGGATGGTTGACCTGGGCCAGAATTCGGGCTTCGTTGAGGAACCGTTCCAGACCCCAGGCGTAGCAGGCTTCCTCGCCGACCTCCGAGGTCGGCAGCGTGCCTTGGGTGTTGGCCAGGACATTGATATCGTTGCGATCCCGGTAGGACCATTCCACCGGGAAGTATTCCTTAACCGCCGCCCGGGTTTGCAGCGCCTCGTGCACGGCCATGTAGGTAATCCCAAATCCACCCGCGCCCAGCACCGCTTCGATGCGATACTGATGCAGGCGATAACCGACGGGCAGTGTGTTGGATTTCTTGGTCATGGCATCCTATCGTGGTATCGGCGTGCGCCCTCGGGCGCTTTCGCGCGGAGCCGCGCAGTCGCTCCGAATATTCCAAAAACCCCAAAAACGAATTGGACGGCCTTATTCGGACCCGTCATTTTCTACAGATGATTTTACCTGTCCCTACCGTAAAGGCACACTGGATTCGCGTTTCAGCAGGTCGATAGCCTGCGCATACTCCTGGGCACGAACATGCTGGCCGGTATGTCGGGCGATGGTTCGGGCTTGCCGGTAAAGCGCCAGCGCTTCGTGTGGATCGCCCTGTTCCTGACGCACTCGCGCCAGCAGGGCCAGATCGTGAGCCAGACCGGGCAGACTTTCGGTTTCCCGATCCAGATCGACGGCTTCCGCAAGATAGATCTCGGCTTGGCGGATCTCGCCGGCCCGCAGCGCCAAGCTGGCTTGATTGGCCAGTGTCGTCGCCAGCAACCGCTTTTCCCCGCCGGAACGCGCCAGCAACTCGGCCTCGCCCAGGGACCGCCGCGCTTCATGCATTTGCCCCAAGCCCTTGTATGTCAACCCCAAACCGTTCAGCGCCGCCAGCACGGCACCATTGTCCCGCTGCTCACGCCCCTCGTCCAGCGTCTGTTGGAATTCCGTCCGCGCCGCCGCGAACTGGCCGCGCCGCAGGTGGATCTCGGCAAGACCCAGACGTGCTTGCAGCAGACTTGCGGGATCGGACAACGCCGTCGCCACCCGCGGCACTTTGCGCAAGTGCTGTTCGGCCAGCGACCACTCGCCTAGCGCCAGCGCGACCGTGCCCACATTTAGCGCCTGCGCCATGATCGCCGGACGGTCGTCGGCGATTTCGGCCCAGCGCAGGCTGTCCCGGAATCCCTGCAAGGCTTGCGGCAATTCGCCTCTTGCGTGGTAGCGCAGCGCTCGTTCCTCGCTGCTCTGGTATTGCGACCGCAAGGGTGTCGGCGCTGGGCCAGCGCAGGCCGCCAGTCCCGCCAAAAGCCCGACCGCCAGCAGCGACGCCCTCCGGTCGCGCCTCAGGGCCATGCTCGCCATCCGCTGGCCATTGGCTAGGGAGGCGATGCGGTGGGCGCGGACCATTCGATATCCCGGGGCGCCTCCAGCAGGCGCCGGTCCGGTTCCGCCGGGTTCAGGATGCGAAGCAACGCGCTGCGCTTGATCCCGCCAACCATGTCATCCACATCCTCGGCTACCAGCCGGCTTTTATCGATCAATCCAGGCACTTGCCCGCTGGCTTCGGCCAGCGTGGCCGTCATCCGTTCGGTCTGTTGCAGTATCCGTTCGACCCGCTGGCCGTAAGCCGGCAGCCGGTCGGCCTGCTTTTCCAGCCCAGCCAGCACCGCTCGCAGCTTGCGCGCGCTCGCCGCCACGTCGCGGGAGAGCGGGCTGTTGCTGTCGGTCATGCCGCCGAGTACTCCCTGACCCGCGCGGATTCGCGCGCCGACCGCCGCGAGGTCGGCGGCCGAGCGGCTCGCTTCCCGGCTGACGGCCGTTAGTTCCCGCAGTAGGGGGCCGAGTTGCCCGCTGAGCTCGGCCGCGTCGCGCAGAACTTCGTCGATCCGCCGCAGGTAGCCGGATAGTCGGGTCGAAAATTCCTGCGTGACCCGAGCGAAAGCGTCCAGGGTTCCCAGCAAGCCGCCTTCGGGTTTCCTGAGTTCATCGGTGATGGTTCTGACGTTGGCCAGCACGGCGGAAACCTGGACCATTTGTTCCTGAGCCTGCCTCAGCAACGCGTCCAGATCGGGAGCGCGTAGAAAGGGAATGTCCGCCCCATCCCGTAACACCGACCGTATGGGGTTGCCCATATTGATCTCGATGTGGGCGTTGCCCAACAGATCGGTCTTGACTTGGGCGGCTGAATCCTCGCGGATGCGCGGTTGATATTCCCGGTCGAGAATCAGTTCGATGTGAATCTGGTTGTAGTCGGTGATCGTCAGGTTGTGCACCTCGCCGACCTTCAGCCCCGCCAGGGTGACCGGAGTGGCTCTCTGGATATTCTTGACGTTGTCGAGAAACCCGTACAAACGGTAGGTGTGACTGAAAAACCCGAACTGACGGTTGGTCATCCATAGCATGGCGAACAGTACGCCCAAGGTGGCCAGGACCAGCAATCCCACCGAACGCTGGTAGAATCGATAGCGGGCGCTGATCAGGGTTTCAAGCATGATCGAAATACGCGAAGCGCCTGACCAGGGCATCCGGATGCCCGGCGAGATCCGCGGCGCTGCCCGCTGCCAGCAAGCTTCCCTGATCCATGATCAGCAGATGCGTTTCCGCGCTCACCGGCAGCGCCCGCGGGCCGGCGTCGACCATGATCGTCATCTGCATCGGTGCGACCACCTCTTCGAAAAACGCCCACACTCCGTAGCCCGCCACCAGGGTTTCCTGTGGCAGATAGGCACTGATGAGTAGTAGTTTGGGTTTGATGACCAGCGCCCGCAGCAAGCCGACCCAATTGCTTTCCAGCGGCGACAATTCGCTGGCCGGCCGGGCCAGGAGGGCCGGCGGCAGTCGGCAGGATTCCACGAAAGCCGTCACATACTCTTCAAGCTCGCTGGGCGGCACCAGCCGATGGTAACGCACCAGCAGCGCCAAATTTTCGAACACGCTCCAGGCCGGAACCAGGCCCGCATGCTCCAGTACCACCCCGATCCAGCCGCGCAGGCGGGCGCGGGCACGCGGCCCCATTCGTTCCAATGCCTGTCCAAACAGTTCGATGCGGCCGGCGCGGGGCGCGGCCAGGCCGGCGATGGTCCGGATCAGCTCGCGCCGGCCCGAACCGACCGCGCCCACCAGCATCCATGTCTCGCCCGCCATGGCCTGAAAATCGAAAGGCGGTGGGGGCGGGCACAGATCCAGCCTCAAATCGTGCAGCCGCACCACAGCCTCAGCCATAACGCAGCAGCGAGACCAGCAGAGTAATGATCAGGCAACCGATGAAGGACTGCGCGAACGCGCTGGGCAGCGCCCGGGGGATATCGACATAAGCCCGAACCTGAAAAGCGCGCCGGGTCTGCACCAGAACGATGTGGATGCCCTGCGCGAGCACCATCCCCCCGGTCAGAGCCAGCGATCCGTAGCTCAACCCCGAAACGCAAACTCGGAAAAAAACCGACATCGGGATGTTCTGATAGACGTTCAGCATGATTCCCGCCCCGACCGTGACTCCGACATTCAGCCAGAAGGCCAAAATCAGCAGCGATAGCACCACGCCGATCAGGCGGGGCAACACGAAAAAACCGTAGGGGTTTACGCCCATCGCGGCCAAATGCTCGATGGCCTGATTTGCCTTGAGCTCGCCCAGCTCGGCGGTGATGGCCGCGCCCGACAACCCCGCCACGAACAAGCCCGCCAGAATGGGATCGAGCTGATGATACATCATGATGTGCATGATGCGTCCCAGCAACTGGGGGTCGCGAATGCCGAAGACGATGAGCGGCAATGCCACCAAGGCGCCAATGATCAGGCCAACGACGGTAAAGATGTACGCTCTTTGCGCCGCCGTGAAATAAATCTGCTGCAAGGTATGCCTGAGCAGAAATCGCCATTGCCCCCGCGTAACCAGACCGGCGCTGATCAGTACGATCGCCAGGAAATCCAACTCCTCCAGCAACCGCGCCAAGGGGCCGGTCAGCAATGCGCCCACGCCATCGACAATCCGCCAGAATCCACTCCGCGCAGCAGCCTTCATGAGCCCTTGTTCAGGCGAGAGGAACGCTCAGGGCAGTTCGCGCACCAAGCGAAAACCCTGGAAGTAATCCTGGAATTTAGGGTCGCTGCGATGCCGGTCGGCCAAACGGACGTTGCGTGGCTCGTCGTTCCAGGAGCCACCGCGCGCCACGAACTGGCGGTCCACCACCGGCTCCTCGCAGCTCTGTAAGGGTGCTTGGGGATCCTCGCTGTAGAGCGAACAGGTCCATTCCAGTACGTTGCCGGCCATGTCGTGCAGACCGAAGTCGTTGCTTCGGTAGCTGCCGGTTGGCGCCGTATAGACGTGGCCATCACGACAGTTCATCGCCGTCCAGCCGACGAAAATCCGCTTGCCATCCAAATCGGCGGCGTTGGCATAGGCACAACCGTGATCGGGATCGTCGCCCCAATAACGGCTGGTCCTTGTTCCGGCGCGCGCCGCGTATTCCCATTCCGCTTCCGTGGGCAAGCGGTAGCGTTGGCCGGTTTGCTGGGATAGCCACTCGGCATAGGCCACGGCGTCCCGCCAGCTTACATTGATCACCGGGCGCCGGCTGCGACCCCAGCCCTGATCGGGGGGTAAAGCGCGCCCTGTCGCCGTTGCGAAGCGGTCGTATTCGTGAAACATCACTTCGTACTTGCCGATGGCGAAGGGCTTGGCGATTCGCACCGAGTGCAACGGTTCGTCGCTGTAGCGACCTTTCTCGCTGGCCGGAGAACCCATCAAGAACCCGCCAGCCGGAATCACCACCATTTCCGGACCTTGCGAGCCATCGTTCAGGCGATCCCGGATCAGCGGGTTGTTCGGGCTCAACCGAGCCAGCGCGGTCTCGGCTTCGGCCCGGTGACCGCATGCCGCCGCGCAGCGGTCCAGATAGGTCCAATACGCCTCACGGGTGTTGGCGCGTCGAGCAGTGGCAAAGGCGTCGATATCCAGACGCCGGGCCTTGTCGACCGCCTCGGTTTCTCCCAACCTTCGGGTCAACTCCATCAGTTCGGGCGGGGGCGGTCGCATCGCTTCAAGCTTTCCGAACCACCTGCGGGCTTCGTCCAGGTCCGAGCGATCCAGGCTGGTTCGCGCTCGCGCCGTCCAAACAAGCACCACCCGTCGTCGCCCGTCCGCGATGAATGGATCGTCCGGCGTCAGCTTCGCCAGGGCATTCAGCACGGCCAGAGCCTGATCGTCCTGGCCACCGTCGCTTTCCTGTTCCAGACCTTGCGCCAGCGTTTCGAACTTTGTTTTGAGTTCGCCCGCTTTCTGCTGGGTTTCCAGCTTCAGAATGGCTTTTCTCGCTTCTTTCTCGTAGCCGCAGCGCGGGCAGCGTTGCAGGTAAAGCCGATAAGCCAGCAGCGTGTTCACTCGGCCGGCGGCTTCGAAAGCACGCAGGTCGGTTGCACTTTCCGTCTCGTATGAGGTGCTTAGGTTGCCGGCCGGCGCCGGCGCTTCCGTTTCCCGAAGGGTTTCGCCGGCGGCAACCTGCTCCGGCTGGCCGGGTTCGGGCACCCCATGCGGTCGCGTGGCCAGCCAGACGATCGCCACGACAACGGCGAGACCCAAACCCGCCGCCAGCATCCAGCGAGGACTCAAAACCGAGATCAGTCCTGGGTGCGCCAACATCGTTGGTCGTTGCGCCGCATCCAGGGCGTTGATGAACTGACCGGCCTCGGTCGGACATAATTCGCTGGGATAGGCCAAGCCTCGCCGCAGGACGCGCCAAGCATCGTCCGTCAGCCCCGGTGGACGCGGCACCAGGTTGGGGGCGCCTCCCTGAGCCTCATAGGCGCTCCGCCCGGCCAGGGCCCGATAAACCAGTAGCGCCAGGGCGAACACGTCGCGGCGGAAGGCGGTGCTGGCGGTGACCGGTTCCACCGCGCCTTCGGCGCCGGATTCTCCCACCGAGCCGCCGGTATTGAACAAGACGCTGCGCGGTTCTCGCGGTTCGCTCGCCAGCCCGAACCCCAATAGTTTGATCTCGCCCTGACTGGGGGAAAACACCATATCCGGGTCGAGGTGTTGGTGAGGTAGCCGATGCTCCTCTCGGGCGTAATCCAGGGCCGCCGCCACTGGAGCGAGCCATTGCAACACCGTTTCCCAAGGCAATCCGCCCTGGCCCTGCTCCCGCAGCAATTGACCGAAGGTGTGTCCTTGCCGGTGATCGATATACTCCATCTCGGCGAACGCCCAACCATCGGCGCCGTGCCGCCAACCCTCGATGCCGGCAATGCTGGGATGCACGAGCTTCGCGGCTTGCTCCACCCGGGCCCGGACCTTGGTTAGGTAGGCGCGCAAACCGATCAGATCCGCTCGCAGCGCCCGCTCGTCGCGCCCGGACTCGCGCGAGCCGGACAGGGAGCCTGCCGGCAAAAAGAGCTTGATGGCGCGAAAATCGCCTTCCGCGCCATCGCCGCTTTTGGAGCCCGGCACGACGATACGCACCAGCCATATTCGCCCTCGGCCGCTGAGATCGTGCAACAGGCGGACCTGGCGCTCGGCGGGTCCGATCACCATCCCGGTTTCCAGCGTTTCCGGTTCCTGTTCCTGCCAAAGCGGCGACGCCTGCGGGTCAATGCCGACGCCAATCGCGAGTCCGCCTACCGCCGACCGAACATCGTCGGTGCTACTCTTCGATGTGGCCTCCCGCAGTAAAGCCTCTTGGCGGTGCGCCAGTTCGGCTTCGTCCAGCCGGCCGGCGGCATACGCTTCCGCAAGTTCTTCAAGACGCGCTTCGATGTTCATAAGGTACGGATTTACCGTGCGATTCTGAAGATTTGTTTAAATTGGCGGCCATAAGCTGCATTATTGTCTAGTTTAGCAGAATGATGAAACCGCCTGACACTACTCCCAAAGAGATTCCATGGGCTTCCATCGCGTGTGGATTTGGCTACCCGCGGCGGCTGTTCCTATCCATGACCGGCTTCGCTTACAGATGCATACTCACACCGACCATCCCATGACGAATTTGGCCGACACTCCCGACCGGCTACCGTCGGACAATGTAACTTTCAAGAGAGAGCTTGATTCTGGCGCTCTTCCGAGGGAACTGGCTCTCAAAAAAGAGGCTTCGCTGGAAATCGCCGTGCGCTCGCTGCATTCGCCGACTGGCCGCGGTCGCCGCGAAAATCAGGATAATTTCCTGGTTGTGAACGGCTTGGGCCAGGCCCACCTGCTGTGGCGCGAACAGGAAACCCGGCTGCGGCTGGCCGACTGGCCGGCCGGCCACCGGCGGCTCGCCGTGCTCGATGGCATGGGTGGCCACAGCCACGGCCGGGAGGCGGCCGAAAAAGCGGTCGAAGGGTTGCTCAGCCTGCCGGCCATCGCCGATCTCGCCCAACTTTCCGAGGCGCTTAATGCCCTGCACCAGCGGCTTTATCAGGAATTCCGCGCGGCGGGACTGGAAACCGGCTGTACCTTGGTGTTACTGGAAATTCCTCCTCAAGGTTCCGCCATGCTGTTTCACGTCGGCGATTCGCGGTTGTACGCCATCGATGAATATCGGGTTCAGTGTTTGACCGTGGATCACGTTCCGGCCACTCACCTGGCGATGCTCGGTCTGCTGAACGGTGCCCAATGGCTCCAGCAGGTCCACATTCAAACCAGTTCCCAGATCAGTCAGGCGTTCATTCTTGGCGGTACCCTAGGCGTGCCACACCTTTACGCGGAGACTATCGAGGCCGATCTGTACGAGTTGCACGAAGGCAATTTGCCTCTTTTCCTGCGGGGCTTGGGTGACCGTCGCATTCTGACGCTGGAGCCGGGCTGGGTTTACCTGCTCGCCAGCGACGGTCTCTGGCACTTGAGCAGCCCGCAGGCTTTTATTCAGCGTTGGCCGGCGCTGCTGGCGCAACCGCACCGCCCTTTGGAGGAACTGCTCGATGAGTTGTTGGAGATCCTGGCCGAAACCATCCGCCAGCAGCGCAGCCTGCCCGATGATAACTGCACGGTTATCCTGCTGCGTAAACCTCGCCAGACCGGGTGTCCGCCAAGCCAGCGTTGAGAAGCTGCCTGCATCGAGGGCCCGCGATTGAAAATCCGACATATCCTGTTCCTGCTATTGGCCCTTTCGGCGATCGCCTTCATGCAGCCGTTGGTTTTCTTTCTGGGCGGACTGACCTTGTTGCTAGGCGTGGGAGTCCTGGTTTATCGGGATCTATCGCCGGCCGTTCAGGATGCCGTGGAGCGTCGGGTGCTCGTTTGGCTGCGCCGGACCCGCGCCGAGCCGGCGGTGGGAGACAATCCACCGATGCTCTCCCTCCGGCGATTGTCGGGTGCGTTATCGGAGGCCGGCGTACCCGCCGAACGGGTGCGCCGCGCTCGAACCAAGGCGGCCAGCGCCAGATCGGCGGCATCCACTCCGCCGCGGCCATCCGACCCTCCCGATGGCCCGCCGGCGGTTTGAGCAACGGTATGAAACACTTCCAAGTGACGGTTCCTGTCTGCCGATCTCGACAAAAAGCGGCGGCTTGAAGCGGCGGCTTGGCGTCAGGCGGGTGCCCGAGCCTGCGCCATTCCGCGCAAAATCGTATAAATCTCGTCCTTGAGATGCAGCCTTTGCTTCTTAAGGTCTTCCGTGTAGAAATCCGATGGCGTCTCGATCTGTAGTTCGATGCGTTCCACTTCGTTGTTGACCCCATGATATTGGTCGTACAGTTCGGCGAACCTGGGATCGACGGCTTTCAGTTCGGCGATGCGATCCTGGTATTCGGGGAATTCGTGGAACAGGTCGTGGCTCTCTCCAAGCATCGGGTTATCCTCCAAATCATGGTTTTATTGTGGATAGATGAACGTTTGATGAAAGTTGAGTATAAAAGCATCCCGCGCCGTTCGTCAGCACCCGAAGCGCTGGTGGGGGTCCGCGCGCCGAATGGCTCCGCCACTACCGCTCTTGGGCCAGTTGTTCAAATGCAACGAGAGATCCGCTCCATGAAACATAAACCCGCCAGTTTGATCCTGCTGTTGTCGGCGTCCTTGTGCCTGGCCAGCGCCGGTCTGAGCGGCTGCAACACCGTCAAGGGGGCCGGTCAGGATCTGAAGTCGGCCGGACAGGCCATCGAACGCAAGGCCGAGCAGAAAAAGCATTATTGATCCGGCCGCGCGGTCAATCCGCGTGGTCTGGATCCCAAATCCCGGCTACTTTCGCGGGGCCAGCGCGGCACGCACGCCACGAATGGCCGGGGCGGCTCTAGTGCATCACGCAGCGCCAGCCCGCCCCATGAGCATCAGTTCCCTTCGTGGCAGAAATTGATCAGACCAAGAGTCGATGCATCGTGTCCGGCCGCTGGCCGCTCGCCCTTCAATTCCGGCAGGATGGCGTTGGCCAGTTGCTTGCCCAACTCCACGCCCCATTGATCGAAGGAATTGATGTTCCAAATCGCTCCCTGGGTAAACACCTTATGCTCGTACAGCGCCAGCAGCGCACCCAGTACTCGCGGGGTCAGGCGGCGGTAGAACAGGCTGGTGCTCGGCCGATTGCCGGGAAAGATTTTATAAGGCAGTAACTGCTCCAGCGCTTCGCCGCTCAGCCCCTGCTTTTCCAATTCGGCGCGGGCCTGGGCCTCGGTTTTGCCGACCATCAGCGCTTCGGCCTGGGCCAGACAGTTGGCCAGCAAAATCGGGTGATGGTCGCCGATCGGATTCGGGCTGTGCGCGGGGGCGAGAAAATCGGCCGGCACCAGATGCGTGCCCTGATGCAGCAGTTGGTAAAAGGCATGCTGGCCATTGTTCCCCAAGCCGCCCCACAGAATTGGCCCGGTCTTGACCTGGACCGCCTGCCCGTCCCGGTCGATGGATTTGCCGTTGCTCTCCATGTCCAGTTGTTGCAGATAGTCGGGCAGCGAGCGCAGATAATCGTCGTACACCAGCGTCACCTGGCTGTCGGCGCCGAAAAAGTCGATGTACCAGACCCCCAGCAACGCTAGGATCATCGGTAGATTTTCTTCCGGCGGCGCGGTGCGGAAGTGCTCGTCCATCTCGTGCGCGCCTTCGAGCAGTTCGGTGAAATGCTCCACGCCGAGATACACCATGATCGGCAGGCCGATGGCCGACCACAGCGAATAGCGCCCGCCAACCCAGTCCCAGAACTCGAACATGTTGGCGGTATCGATGCCGAACTTGCTCACCCCGGCGGCGTTGGTGGACACCGCCACGAAGTGTTTGGCCACCGCCGATTCGTCGCCCAATTCCTTGATCAACCAGGCGCGGGCGGTGTGCGCGTTGGTCATGGTCTCCTGGGTGGTGAAGGTCTTGGAGGCGACGATGAACAAGGTGCTTTCCGGATCGCAATCGGCCAATACGTGACTGATATGCGCGCCGTCCACGTTGGAGACGAAATGCATCCGCAAGGTCGGATCGCCGTAGGGCTCCAGCGCCTGGCACACCATCTTCGGCCCGAGATCGGAACCGCCGATGCCGATGTTGACCACGTCGCGGATGCGCTTGCCGGTGTGACCGCGCCACTTGCCGCGCCGAACCTGCTCGGAGAACTTGCGCATGTGCTCCAGCACCTCGTTCACGCCCGGCATCACGTCTTGTCCGTTGACGAGGATCGGCCGGTTGCCGCGGTTGCGCAGGGCGGCGTGCAGTACGGAGCGGCGTTCGGTGTGGTTGATCATCTCGCCGTCGAGCATCCGCCCGACCCAGGCGGGCACCCCGGCCTGATGGGCCAGCTCGGCCAACAGGCGCAAGGTGTCCTCGGTGATGCGGTGCTTGGAAAAATCGACCAGCAGATCGCCGAAGCGTCGGGAAAATTTGGTGAAACGCCCTGGGTCGGCGGCGAACAAATCACGCAGATGCAGGTCGGCGATCGCGGCATGATGGGTTTTCAGTTCTTGCCAGACCGGCAGATTGCTGGGAACGGACATGGACAGCTTCCTTCATGTTAAGTGCTGACGAAACCGGATGAAGAGCCGGACCGGGCGCCGGTCGCTAACGCGCGCCGGCGCGGACGGACTCCCGTGGGTTACTATAGTTTCCGTCAGGGTAGCTGTCGAATCGCGCGGCTTCGACGCGCCACGCAGTCGCATCGGGCGAACCCGCCGCCCCATTTCGCCACTCATTGCACTGAAGCCGGCCCGTTCGCCGCGCGGCCTCCGGCACACCGTTTCCATCCGACTTTAAGGAACCAACCACTCATGGCGACCTCCTCCGATAAACCGTTGCGCGACCGCGTCAAACTGCTGGGCCGGATGCTGGGCGAAACCCTGCGCGACCGGGAGGGTCGCCATGTGCTGGACGCGGTGGAAACCCTGCGCAAGGGTTTCACCGATCTGCGCCGCCAGTCCGGCTCCGCGCCGGAAATCCGCGAGCGACTGATGCGCTTCATCGCCGCGCTGAACCCGGAGATGCTGAACCATGTGGTGCGGGCCTTCAGCGCCTACTTCAGCCTCGCCAACATCGCCGAGGAATCGTTCCAGCACCAGCAGCGCCGCGAGCAAGTCCGCCGCGGCGAGCCGCTGTGGCGCGGTTCCTTCGACGAGACGCTGCGCGCCTTGCGCGCCGCTGGCGTCCATGCCGCCCAGTTGCAGGCTCTGCTGGACCGGATCTGCTTTACGCCGGTGTTCACCGCCCATCCGACCGAAGCCAAGCGCCGGGTGCTGCTCGGCGCGCAGCGCCGCGTCTTCCTGACCAACGGTCAGCTCGACGATCCAGCGCTCAACTCCTTGCAGCGGGACGAAGTACTGGAGGAGCTGCGAAGCCAGATTCAGATCCTGTGGCATACCGACGAGGTGCGCGCCTACAAACCGCAAGTGCGCGATGAAATCAAGAATGGCCTCTATTACTTTCGGGAATCGATCTTCCATGCCCTGCCGGCACTCTATCGCAACCTGGAGCGGGCGCTGAACGCCGTCTACGGCGACGAGGGCGGCAAGGCGGCGGTGCGAATCCCCTGCCTGCTGCGCTTTGGTTCGTGGATCGGCGGCGACCGCGACGGCAACCCCTTCGTCACCCCCGACACCACCGCGCTGGCCGTTCGCCTGCAGACCCAGGAGATCCTGCGCGAGTATTTACGCCGGATCGAGGATCTGAACCGGCGGCTGACCTATTCCGGTTCGCTGGTCACTCCCTCGCCGCCTTTCACCGCCAGCCTGGACACGGACTTGCGGCGCATGGCCGAACTGTTCCACGACACGCCGCGGCAATACGCCCAGGAACCGTATCGGCGCAAGCTGTTCCTGATCCACCACCGGCTGCAACACAACCTCGACCGCATTCGCGCCCGCATCGATGACCGTCCGGACAAGATCCCCACGCCGTTCTGGGGTTACGACTCCGAGCGCGAGTTCCTTGAAGAGCTTTATATCATCCGCGATTCGCTAATCGCCCACGGCGACGGCGCGGTTGCCGAGCGGGAACTCAAGGATCTGATCCGACTGGCCGAAACCTTCGGCTTCCACTTGGCCGCGCTGGACGTGCGGCAGGAATCGGGACGGCATACGGCGGCGGTGGCGGAAATCTTCACCATGGCGCCCAACCTGCCGGACTACGCCGCCCTGACCGAGGAAGAGCGCTTGCAAGCGCTCGGCGAGTTGCTGGCCCGGCCGGGCACGCCGCTCCTGTACTGCGACTCGCTGAGCCCCGCGACCCGTGAAACCCTGGAGGTCTTCCAGGTCATGGCGCGGATGCGCGCGGAAATCAGCCCGCGGGCCTTCGATAATTACGTCATTTCCATGACCCACGAAGCCAGCCATGTGTTGGAGGTGCTGTTCCTGGCCAGCTTCGCCGGTCTGGCCGGACGCCGCGCCGACGGCGGCTGGCACTGCGACATCCGTGTCGCGCCCCTGTTCGAAACCATCGCGGATTTGAGCCGGGTCGAGACCCTGCTGACCCGGTTGCTGGATCAGCCGGCCTACCAGGCGCTGCTGGCGGCGGCCGGCGAGGTACAGGACGTCATGGTGGGTTACTCCGATTCCTGCAAGGACGGCGGCATCCTGGCGTCCAACTGGGGGCTGTACCGGGCCCAGCAACAGGCGGTGGCGCTGGCGGCGGCGCGCGGTTTCGATTGCCGCCTGTTCCACGGTCGCGGCGGTACGGTGGGACGCGGCGGCGGCCCGGTCCACGACGCCATCCTGTCCCAGCCGTCGGGCACGGTGCGCGGCCGGATCAAGATCACCGAGCAGGGCGAAGTGCTGTCGTTCAAGTATCAGAATCTGGAGACCACGGTTTACGAGTTGACACTCGGTATCACCGGTCTGATGAAAGCCAGCCGCCACCTGATTCAGGAAGTCCCGAGCGACCCGCCGGAAGCGGCGGCGGTCATGACCGAACTGGCCCGGCACGGCGAAGCCGCCTACCGCGATCTCACCGAACGAACGCCCGGCTTCATCGATTATTTCTACACCGCCACGCCGGTCACCGAGATCGGCCAGCTCAACATCGGCTCGCGACCTTCGCACCGCGCCCAGGGTGACCGCTCCAAATATTCGGTGCGGGCGATTCCGTGGATGTTCGGCTGGGGCCTGGCGCGGCATACCTTGCCCGGCTGGTACGGCATCGGCGGCGCACTGGCGGCCTGGCGCGGCGACGATCCCGAGCGCTTGGCGCTGTTGCAAAAGCTGTATCGGGAATGGCCGTTCTTTCACGCCCTGCTCAACAACAGCCAGATGTCGCTGAGCAAGGCGGACCCGGACATCGCCCACGAATACGCCCGGCTGTGCGAGGGTGATGAGACCATGCACGGCATCTACGAACGCTTCCGGACGGAATACGAACGAACTTGCCAGGAGATTCTGGCGGTGGCGCAAGTCGCGACGCTGCTGGAGGAAAATCCGGTGCTGGCCAAATCGCTGGAGCGGCGCGATCCTTACTTGAATCCGCTCAATCACATCCAGGTCACCCTGTTGCGCCGCTACCGACAGGCGCTGCGGGATCAGGGCGCCGACTCGCCCGAGGCGGAAATCTGGCTGCGGCCCTTGCTGCGGTCCATCAACGCACTGGCGGCGGGATTGCGGAATACCGGTTGAAAAGAGCCGCGTTTTTGCCGGGGTTGCCCCCCATGTCGGCTGCGCGGTGCGCGAGCAGAACGGTTACAGCACCTGCTTCAAGAATGCCTGCGCCCGGGGTTCTTGTGGCGCGGTGAAGAATTGAGCCGGTGGCGCGTCTTCCAGAATTCGGCCGGCGTCCATGAACAACACCCGCTGGGCGACCTCGCGGGCAAAACCCATTTCGTGGGTCACCACCGCCATGGTCATCCCTTCCCGAGCCAACTGTTTCATCACGTCCAGCACCTCGCCGACCATTTCCGGATCCAGGGCGCTGGTCGGCTCGTCGAACAACATGACCTTGGGATCCATGGCCAGGGCGCGGGCGATGGCCACCCGCTGCTGCTGACCGCCGGACAGCCGCGAGGGATACTCGTTGGCTTTCTCGGCGATGCCGACCTTGGTCAGCAGCGCCATGGCTCTTTCATTGGCCTCGCCGGCCTTGCGCTTGCGCACTACCCGTTGCGCCAGGGTGAGATTCTCCAGGACGGTTTTGTGCGGAAACAGGTTGAAGTGCTGGAACACCATCCCCACCTCGCGGCGCACGGTGTTGAGGTTGGTCTTGCTGCCGGCGATGTCGATGCCATCGATGAGAACCTGTCCGTCGTCGAATTCCTCCAGGCCGTTCAGGCAGCGGAGAAAAGTGGATTTGCCCGATCCGGATGGACCGACGATCACCACCACCTCGCCCATGGCGACCGCGGTGCTGACATCGTCCACCGCCCGCACCGGCTGGCCGCGCCCCTCGAACACCTTGAGCAGGTTCTTGACTTCAATCACTGCGGGCGAACCTCCGTTCCAGCCAGAACAACAGTTGAGACAACAGCGAGGTGACCACCAGATAGAGGAGGGCGACCGTGAACCAGATTTCGAAGGTGGCGAAGCTGGCGGTGATGATCTCCCGTCCACTCTTGGTCAGGTCGGTGATGGCGATGACCGACACTAGCGAGGAATCCTTGATCAGGCTGATGAACTGTCCGGCCAATGGCGGCAGCACCCGCTTGAAAGCTTGCGGCAACACGATGTAAGCCATGTTCTGGAAGGCGCTCATCCCCAGCGAGCGGGCCGCTTCGGTTTGGCCCTTGGGAATGGATTGAATGCCGGCGCGGATGATTTCGGCGATGTAGGCGCCGACGAACAGCGCCAGCGCCCCGATGCCGGCGACGATGCGATCCAGATTCAACACCGTGCCGATGAAAAAATAGAAAATGAAGATCTGCACCAGCAGCGGCGTGCCGCGAATCAGCTCGATGTAGAGTATCGCCAGCCCACGCAGGGTCGGGTTGTCGGAAATGCGGCACAGACCGGTGATCAAGCCGATCAGCAGCCCGACCAGCCCGGAGACGAAGGAAATCCAGATGGTGACCCACAAGCCCTGGGTCAGCGGCCCGATCCGCCATTCGTAATGGTCGCCGACGCTGTCTTCCCGGTCGATGGCGTCGCCGATCGCCACCTGCACGGTTTCCACCGGCAGGACCACCGGAGCGCCGCCGTCGGCGGGCGTAACGACGACCCGGCTCAGCGCTCCGTCGGCCTGGATGGCGCTGACCCGGCCGGCGACCGGCGATTCCTGGGGAACCTCGGCGCGGTAGGCGAAATACTGCGGTACTCGTTCCCAGCGCCACTCATAGTGAACGCGCTGGGTGGCGACCCATAGACCCGCCGTCAGGCCGATCAGGATGGCGGCGAGCAGCAGATACCAGGGCCAGGCGGCGGGCCGATGCTTGAGCGCCACGACTTACTGCACGTCTTGCAGCCAGTCAGTGCTCTTAAACCACTTCTGGTACAGCTTGTCGTAGGCGCCGTCCTGCTTGACCTTGGCGAGAAAGCCGTTGAGCCATTTGATGAATTCGGGGTTGCCCTTGCGCACGCCCCAGCCGAGCGGTTCGTCGGTGAAGGGTTGGTCCAGGAAGACCAGCTTGCCCTCGCCGCGCTGGCCAATGGCCACCGCGTTGTAGGGCGAGTCGTAGACGAAGGCGTCGGCCTTGCCGTTGACCACTTCCATAACCCCTTCCGCCTCGGTTTCGAAGGACAGATAGGTGGCCTTGGGCAGGTATTTCTTGGCGGCGATTTCGCCGGTGGTGCCGAGCTTGGAGGCGATTTTGTACTTGGGCTTGTTCAGATCCTTATAGGATTTCACCTTGTCGGCCAGTTCCTTGCGCAGCAGCACGGTTTGGCCGATCACCATGTAGGGCTTCGAGAAGTCGATGGTCTCGGCGCGTTCCTTGGTGATGGTCATCCCGCTCATGATGATGTCGCATTTATTGGTGACCAGCGCGGGGATGATGCCATCCCAGGCGGTGCTGCTTAGGGTCAGTTTGACCTTCAGCGCCTCGGCCATCAGCGCCGCCAGGTCGGGATCGAAGCCGATGATTTGGCCGCGCTTGTCGGTGATTTCGAACGGCATGTAGGCCGGCTCCAGGCAGACCGTCAATTCACCGCGCTTCTTGATGTCGTCGAGCACGTCGGCCCGGGCGGGAGCGCTGGACAGAGCGAGCAGCAGGCCGAGGCTGACACCGAGCGCGACCAGGAATTTTTTCATGGGATCGTGACTCCTTGGATGGTTTTTTGGATGGTTATTGTTAGGCACGGCTGGCAAAACCCACGGCCGATTGTCGGTCATGATATACAAAATTCATCGTTCCGTAATAGAGCGGTCACGAATGCGTGGGTCATTGCTCAGGTGGATTTACCCTCGTCGAGCAATTCCCTGATGACCATGGAGATGCCGCATTTGGGGCAGCGCGGCATTTCTTCGATCGGGATGTAAATGATCTCGGTATAACGGCATTTCGGGCACTCGACCTGCACCGGTTCGGCCTTATCGCGTCGCATGAGCCGACTCCTCGCTCGTGGCGGCGGCTTGAAGGAGCATCTGGGCGATGGCCCGTTCGAAGCATCGCAGTCCTTCCTCGATCAACTCGTCGGGGATGATCAGCGAGGGCGCCAGCCGGATCACGTCCGGTCCGGCCACCAGCACCAGCAGGCCCTGATCCAGCGCGGCCTTGATGAAATCGCGGCTGCGTCCCCGCCAGGCGTCGGTCAGCTCGCAGCCGAGCAGCAGGCCCTTGCCGCGCAGTTCGCGAAAGATTCCAAATCGGTCGTTGAGGCGACGCAGCCCGGCCATGAATACGGCATGCTTGCGGCGCACGCCGGCCAGTAGTTCGGGATCGCTGATCAGATCCAGCACCGCGCCGGCCACCGCGCAACCCAGCGGATTGCCGCCGTAGGTGGTGCCGTGGCTGCCGACGTTGAGGCTGGCGGCGATGGGCGCGGTGGTCAGCATGGCGCTGATCGGGAAGCCGCCGCCCAGTCCTTTGGCGGTGGTCAGAATATCGGGCGTTACGCCGTAGCCCATGTAGGCGTAGAGGTGGCCGGAACGGCTGTTGCCGCATTGCACCTCGTCGAAGATCAGCAGCGCCCGGTGGCGGTCGCACAGTTCGCGCACCCCGCGCAGAAATTCCGGGGTGGCGCCGGTCACGCCGCCTTCGCCCTGCACCGGCTCCAGAATCACCGCGCAGGCGCGGTCGGAGATCGCCGCGGAGAAGGCGGCCAAGTCATTGAAGGGGACGTGGGTGATGGCCGGCGGCAGGGGTTCGAAGCCCTCGGTGTATTTGGGCTGGCCGCCAACGGTCACGGTGAACAGGGTGCGGCCGTGGAACGACTGGCCGAAGGCGATGATTTCGCGCTTGTCGGGACCGAAGTGGTCGGCGGCGTATTTGCGGGCCAGCTTGAGCGCCGCCTCGTTGGCCTCGGCGCCGGAGTTGGCGAAGAACACCCGCTGGGCGAAGGTCAGCTCGCACAGCCGGCGGGCCAGCTTGAGCGCCGGTTCGTTGGTCAGCACGTTGCTGACGTGCCAGAGCTTGCGGGACTGTTCGGTCAGCGCCGCGACCAGTTTCGGGTGGGCGTGGCCCAGCACGTTGACGGCGATGCCGCCGGCGAAGTCGATATATTCTCGCCCGTCCTGATCCCACAGACGGGAGCCTTCGCCGCGCACCGGGATGATCGCCGCCGGGGCGTAGTTGGGAACCATGACATCGTCGAACACATCGCGGGTGATGGGAAGGTCACTCATGGGGACAATCCTGAACGGTTGGACAAGACGGGGTTTGCTTCAAGATTCGAATCATAACATCCCCAACAGCGGCATCAGTTTGTACTTGCGCTGATGCTTCTCGCGCAGGGCGCCCAGATAAGCGCGCCACTCGGTTTTCTGGCCGAGCGCTTCATAGGCCTGTTTAGCCTTACGCAACCACTGAGCCGCGTCTTCGTAGTGGGCCGACTTGGCGCCATCCATGATTGGTTCAGCCTGTTGGCGGGCTTGGGCGATCACCCATTCCGGCCGCGACGGGATGGCGGCGTCCATGACTCGCGCCAGGGTTCGGGATGAGACGTAGGCATTCTTGAGCGCCGCGATGGCATCATCGATCAGGCTCTCGTGCAGAAAAACGTCAACCTTGGTTTCGGTGGCGATGTGAGCCTTGTCGCGCAGAAAATCCAGTAGCTTCGGCCGTTGCTCCGGCCAGCCCGCGCCAGCCAGCGTTTCCACCCGCTGGTAGGCGTTCAGGCTGGGCGCGATCCGAAACGCGATCAGACCCGCCGCCAGCGCTCGTTCGTTTTGTCCGCGCGCGGCGGCCCGGTCGCGTAGCCAGGTCGCCAATTCGGCTTGAGGGTGTGTGTCGTACAGACCGAATTCCCGCCCGTACTTCATAAGTTCCGTCAGTTCCGGGTTGTTCGGCGTGCTTGCTTCCGGTTGGCGCAAGCCATGTTCGGCAACCTGGAACGCCGCTTCGATCTCGCCGCGTTCGTGCAACCCCTTGACGAATTCCAGCATCCCTTGGTCGGAAAGCGGCTGTTCCAGCCCGGCGCGCACGGCGTCTTCAACCCGATCCAGTCGCAGCAGCTTGAGGGCATATTCATCATAACGATGCTCGGCCTGGGCTAGATTGAGGTATGCCTCATGTTGGCCGGTTCGCTCCAGAATCCGCAGCCGCGCCCGGGCGATTCGCGCCCGCTGGTCATGGGGCGGCGGATCGTCGCCCCACAGGCCGCCCGGCACCGTTTCGCCGCGCAGGATGCGGGTCAGCGTGGGGTCGTCCCAGCCTTGCCGGACGACGATTTGCAGGAGTTCCAGGCCGTCGGCGGCGGTTTCATCGAAATCCTCCATCCAGTCTCCCAGCCGGTCGGCCCAGTGCTGGCGTTCCTCGGCGCTCAGATCGGGATCGAGCAGCGCCTCGCTCCACAGCGTTTGGGTGCCATCGAGGAAGACGCTGACATCCTCGCCGATCTCGTTCAGCATTTCCCAGTGCTTGCTGAATTCGTCGGTGACGGCTTCCAGAATCGCCAGCGCGGTGCGACCGTCGCCGGCCTCCAGCGCGGCCTGGGCCTGTTCCGCCAGTTCGACGATGTCATCGACCGCGCCGTAGCCATCCTCGTCGTAGCTATCGTCCCAGTCGCCGCGAGTGAGTATGGCATTGCGGACGCTTTGCCGCAGCGCGCGGGAATTGACCAGGATCGGCGCGCTGCGCTGGGCCGCGCTCGTAGCGGAACCGTCCGGTGTCGTTAGGGCGACGTGGGGCAGGGTGGTTTCGATCATGTCGTTCAGGCGCGGGATGCGATCCGCCAGTTTCAGCAACAGCGCCTGCAATTGTTCTCGGTCCAGCGTCGCCAGTGTTTCAGCCAGCGGCGGGCGGATTTCCACCGCGTTCGGCTGTTCGGCGTAGGTGAGCAGCACGGCGACGATATGCTTGCACCAGCCCTCGTAGTCGTAAGGACAAGTACAGGCTGCGTCGGCGATCTGTGCTTCCTCGAACTGTATCCACACTCGGTAAGGACGGGGGGCGCTGCCCTGGACATCGGCTTCCAGTTCGTCGCCACGCCGCGTCAGCGGCCCAACCACGCCTTCCTGGACGTATTCCCGGCCCCGCTCGATGGAGCGGTCGGTGGCGCGACTGTGCAACTGGGCGGTGTCGAATGGGGGAGTAGGCATTGGGAGTGACCTCGGTCGCTAAACATATCAAGCCTTCATGGGGTTTAGCGTCATGGATTGGAGGGGTCGTCAACGGCGACGATTCGGGCCGATGGCGCGGTCACGATCGTCGGCATGGCAAGGTCATAGAGTGAGGGGATTTGCCCACCGTGGCAAACGAGGTTAGATTGCCCGTATTTCCACCGAACCCCATTTCCATGTCCAAAATCGCCAAAAGCATTTACCGCATCCTGTTCGTCAACCACGGCAAGTTGTACGAGCTGTATGCTCGTGACATCCATCAGGACGAACTGTACGGCTTCATCGAAGCCGAGGAGCTGATTTTCGGCGAACGCTCCAGCATGTTGGTCAACCCGGCGGAGGAAAAACTGCAAAACGAATTCGCCGACGTGAAACGCACCTTCATCCCGATTAACGCGGTGATGCGGATCGACGAAGTGGAGCGGGAAGGGGTCAGCAAGATTCGTTCGACGGAAGGTGGCGACAACGTGATGCCGTTCCCGCAGCCGGTGATGCCACCCGGCGGCGGGCGCGGCAAGGACTGAAAGTCAGATTCAAGACAGTTTGACGAGGGGAGGCGATCATGGAAGCGGCATGGTGGGAAATTCTGCTGGGCGGGGTCGCGGCGCTGTTGGTGATTTTGTGGTTCCGGCCCGGAATCAAGGCGGCCATCGAACGCAGCCGCACCGCCAAGAAGGACTGGCCGGCGGCGCTGATCCCGTTGGCGCTGGTGGTGCTGTTCACGATCCTGCTGACCCAGTTGGCGCGGGGGTGAGCTCGGCGGTTGAGGTGGGATAGCCGGGGCAGGGTTTTGGGGTTGTGCTCAACCCACGATGCCGCATCCATCGAAAGCGATGGCCAGGAATGCTTTCCGGGCGCGCATCCCCGCCATGCCGTTGCCTAACATCAGACGGTCTTCATCGCCGCGATCGCCTTCACGGCCCGGTTCACGCCGCTTCCGGACGGCGCTGTCGCTCGTAAAGAAAACGCAGCACTTCGGCGCGATAGTGGTTGTAAGTCGGATCGTCGGCCAGTTCCAGCCGGTTGCGCGGTCGCGGCAGATCCACTGGGAGAATCTCGCCCACCGTGGCCGCTGGGCCGTTGGTCATCATCACGATGCGATCGGACAGCAGCACGGCTTCATCGACATCGTGGGTGATCATCAGCACGGTGTTGTTGAGCGTGGCCTGAATCTCCATCACCGATTCCTGCAAGTGCGCGCGGGTCAGCGCATCGAGCGCGCCGAACGGCTCATCCATCAACAACACTTTCGGCTCCATCGCCAGGGCGCGAGCGATGCCAACCCGCTGCTTCATGCCTCCGGAAATCGCACCAGGTAGCTTGTCAAGGGCATGCTCCATATGCACCAACTTGAGGTTATGCACGGTCCAGTCATGACGCTCGGCTTTGGACTTGCTCTTGCCGAACACCTTATCGACCGCGATGCGCACGTTCTCATACACCGTCAGCCACGGCAGCAACGAATGGTTTTGAAACACCACGGCACGATCCGGGCCGGGGCTGTTCACCTCCCGGTTTTCCAGCAGCACCCCACCACGAGTGGCGGGCAATAGACCCGCGACCACGTTCAGCACCGTGGATTTACCGCAGCCGGAATGGCCGATGATGGCGATGAATTCGCCTTTTTCGATTTCGAGATGCACCTCGCGCAAGGCGATGTATGCGCCGTTGGCAGTGGGAAATACCACGTCCACGTTGGAAATGTTCAGGTAGCTCATGGCGATCTCTCCCAATTAACGACGGTTATAATCAAAGTGGCGTTGCGCCAGATTCATCACGCTTTCCAGCAGAATGCCAACCAGCCCGATAACACCGATGGCGACGATGATCGAAGCCACGTTGAGATTGTTCCACTCATCCCAGACGTAGAAGCCGATACCGATGCCGCCGGTGAGCATTTCCGCCGCCACGATCACCATCCAGGCCACGCTCAGCGACAGTCGCATCCCGGTCAGGATATGCGGCAGGGTGGCGGGAATCAGGATGCGCCGGGTGACTTCCAGCTTGCCCAGCCGCAACACCCGCGCCACGTTGAGATAGTCCTGGGGGATCGCCTGCACGCCGGCGGCGGTGTTGACGATCACCGGCCAGATGCTGGTGATGAAGATCACGAAGATCGCCGACGGATCCTTGGCCTGAAACACCAGCAGACCGATCGGCAGCCAGGCCAGTGGACTGACCGGGCGTAGAATCTGCACCAGCGGGTAGCAGGCTTGATGGATGGCGCGGCTGGCCCCCATCAAAAAGCCCACGGGAATGCCCACCACGACCGCCAGGGCGAAGCCGGCCATGACCCGTCCCAGTGAATACAATACCTGCCAGCCGATGCCCATGTCGTTGGGACCGGCGTCGTAGAACGGGCTACCGAGAACCTCCACCGCCCGCGTCCAGGCTTCGGCGGGAGCAGGAATATCGCTGGTGATCTTGGCGTTGACGAAAGCCCAAACCGCCAGTACCGCGAGGAAGGTGAAGGTAGGCAAAATCACGGCGCGCAGGATCGCCGCGACGCGGGTCCGGGTGCGCGAAACTGGGGCAGTGGCCGTCTCCATCGTCGGGACCGGCGGCTGCCGTTCGATATTGGCGGCGGCCATGTCCGCTTGCCGAGCGGGCATGTTCATCGGCGCGGACGTTTCCAACCGCTGGGGCTCGACTCGGGCTGCGGTGCTGAAGGCAATGACTGTGCTCATGTTGCGTTCCTCTCCCATTCAGGCGTTGGCCTTGAGCAGCGCGTCTGGCGCGACCTTGAGGTTTTTCACGGCAAAGCCGGTGACGTACTCGCCGGATTTGGCGGGATCGAACACTCCGCCATCGAAAAAGCGATCCGGACCCATGGCGATGGGGCGGGTGGCTTCCTTCAGCGTCCACGGTTTCGCGTTGACGCCTTCCTTTTTCACATCGATGGTGGGATACGGCACGCCCAGCGCCTTGGCCGCCTGCCGATACAGATCGGGGCGATAAATAGAGCCGGCGGTTTGCAGAATATTGGCCGGTTGCTCCAACTGACCCCAACGGTACATCTGGCTAATGAACCAGGCGGCGTGCGAGAGCCAGGGGAAATTGGCGGCGTAACGATAAAACACGTTGAAATCCGGCAGTGGACGCGCTTCCTCGTCCTTGGCGTATTTAAAGGTGCCGGTCATCGACATCTTCACCACATCCTCGGGCGCATTGACATAAGATTTTTGCGCGATCAGGCTCACCACTTCCATGCGGTTCTCCGGGTGATCCATCCATTGAGCCGCTTCCAGCAACGCCATGATCAGCGCTTGATGGGTGCGTGGATTTTTCTCGTGCCATTCCAGATTGACGCCGAACACTTTCTCCGGATTGTTGTTCCAGATCTCGTAGTTGGTGATCAGGACGCGGCCAATGCCGGCTTCCACCGCCCGTTCGTTCCACGGTTCGCCCACGCAATAACCATTGATGTTGCCGGCCTTGAGATTAGCGACCATCTGCGGCGGTGGAATGACGATCAGCCGCACATCCTGATCCGGGTCGATGCCGGCGGAGCCCATCCAGTAGCGGATTTCGTAGTTATGGGTGGATACCGGGAACACCATGGCGAAGGTCATCGGCTCCTTGCCGGCGGCCTTGTCGGCGTCGATGACCTTTTTCAGGGCGCGGGCGCTGAGCGGCCGTTCCTTCATTGCTTCGGGGTCCGCCTTCACCATGCGCTCGTACAGTTCGTTGGAAACGGTGATGGCGTTGCCGTTGAGATCCATGGAAAACGCGGTGATCGTGGCCTTGGGCAGAGCACCGACGCCAAGGCTGGCCGCAATGGGCATACCCGCCAGCATGTGGGCGCCGTCCAGTTCGCCGATGGCGACCTTGTCACGGATATTGGCCCAGGAGGCTTCCTTGGAGAGCGCTACGTCTAGACCATATTTCTTGAAATAGCCTTTTTCCGCCGCGACCACCAGCGGTGCGCAGTCCGTGAGTGGAATAAAACCCAGAGTTAATTTGGTCTTCTCCAAGCCGCCACCCTCGCCCGCCCAAGCGCCGGTGCGGAGCCAAGGGGGCGTCCCGCCCAGCAAGGTGGCGCCGCCAACCGCTAGCCCGCCGGTCTTAAGGAATCTGCGCCGGGACAGATCGGGGATCCGCGCCGGATTGTTCGTCGTGTTCGTGTCGCTCATGTCATGCACCTAATTTTGTAACCAATAAAAAAGCGTCCAGATCTCGCAGGAACTAACGAGAGCTGGACGCCTTTGTCCGATGCGCGACCGCCGTTGGCCGCGTAACTCGCCCCGCCTTTGGGGAAAGTTGCTGGGTTTTAACAGGGCATTATACGTGCCAGATAAACGTAACCTTTGATATTGCTCATATTGGCCGGCACGATAGGGCGTGGTGTACGGGTTGTACTTGTCAATTTTGCACTGTCGTGGCACGTAGCATTATCCGCTTGCACCACATTGAGCAGAGATCCTCGGCTCAACTCAACATTTCCAGTAGGGAAACCACGGTGCGCGCTACTTCTCCCACGCGCTGATTGCGATCCATCGCTAGCTTGCGTAGTGACTGGTAAGCCTCCTGCTCACTCAGATTCCGCTGCACCATGAGCAAACCTTTTGCTTTTTCGACAATTTTTCGATCGGCAAGCTGGTTGCGGGTTTCTTCCAATTCCCGGCGTAGCGCCTGATACTCGCGAAATCGGGCGATGGCGACATCCATGATGGGCTTGAGGCGGCGGGGAGTGAGATCGTCAACGACATAGGCACTGACCCCGGCCTGCAAGGCGGCGGTGGTGGTTTCGGGATCGCTGCGTTCGGCGAACATCACGATAGGCTTGGGTTGGTTGCGCCCGACGTCGCGCAACTGTTCCAACGTATCGCGGTCGGGAAGATCGATGTCGATCAGAATCACATCTGGTTTAGTATCCTGGACTTGCTGCAGCAGCCGATCAGTACCGACGATGCGGATAACGATCCGGTAGCCCGCGTCACTCAGCGCCTGCTCCAAAATCGCCGATCGTCCTGGGTGAGCGTCGATCAGCATGACTTCGATTTTTTTCATCGGGGGCCTTGAGGTGCTGCAAACTCGATAGCGAGATTTTCAGCACTATCCATGCCAACCAGAGTTTCCTCCGCCTTCAAAACCGAACACGATTCTAAATGGTCGCCTCATCCAGCGGGAAATTCACGTCAGTCCGATCAGCTTGCCCTATGGTCAGCAATGGGGACGGGAGATCAACGCAAAATGGATGACCCGGATGAGCTATGCTTCTGCGCGAAACGAACGACCGAATTTTCCGGTCTGGGTGGATGGAGCCTTGGAGACTGTTTACAGAGGTGTAAAATGAGTACAATGAATGGTATTAATGCCTACGGCAAAGAACTATCCAACGAGCAAATAAAAAATAAAGAACATAGGGATTTTGTTGGTGGCTTGTGGGATGAAATCGGAAAATTGCAAATGGATTTTTTGATCAAGTCTGGCCTAAAGCCGCATCATAAGCTGCTAGATATTGGTTGTGGCAGCTTACGAGGTGGAATTCATTATGTAAAATATCTTCGGGAAGGAAATTATTTTGGACTGGATATCAATGATTCTTTGATTAAAGCCGGGAAAATTGAAATTGAGGAAGCTGGTCTCTCAAACAAAAACCCAAACCTAATTGTCGATGATAAATTTTCGTTCGATTTATTCGGCTCTAAATTTGACTTTATGGTATCTATTTCGGTATTTACCCATCTCCCCATAAATATCATCGTTCGGTGCTTAAGCAAAGCTAGAGAGAGCTTAACTCAAAACGGAATATATTATTCTACATTTTTTCAGGCTCCTACATCCTGTCACTTAAAGCCAATAAAACAGATTCCTGGAGGGGTATTCACGAATTACGACTCTGATCCATTCCATTATTCAATTGAAGAGTTGGCTATTATGGCAAAGCTCGCAAACTTGGAAGTCAATATCATTGGCGACTGGGAACATCCTCGCAACCAAAAAATGGCTGCTTTTAGTTTGCCAAAATGACTTTTTTAATGCGATGTCTTGATGACATTAAACCACCCATGCTCTTTCGGTCCTCCACCCATTTCCATAAAGCGGATGTCGCCTTGACCCTACTGGCGATGTTGCTGCTGCTGTTCGGGCTGGCACTGGCGGACGCGGCGTGGCATTTCCATTCGGCGGATGGCGCCGCCAGCCGGGCGCTGGCCCGCGAACTGGGCTTGACCGACCTCAGTCTGTTCACCGAGGCGCGCTACACTCGCCATCCGACCCAAGCCGACCGACACGGCCCGTTTCAGGATCATCCGGCGGCGCTGGACCATTTTCCCACCGGCACGCTGTTGCCCCCACCATCCGACCTCGCCTTGCATTCCCACTGAACGGCGGGGATATCGCGTATCCTCTCAATCCTGCTTGACCATGACCGGTTGACACATCGCCTCACGCAAGAGACGGCGCCGAACACGCTGGGGTCAGGCTCGCGGCGCGTTCGCCAGCCAGTCGGCGAATTCCTCGGCGGGCATGGGGCGGCCGAAAAGGTAGCCTTGGGCCAAATCGCAGCCCTGTTCGAGCAGGACGTGACGCTGATCCTCGGTCTCCACCCCTTCGGCCACCACTTCCAAATTCATCTGATGGCCGAGAGCGATGATGGTGGCGGCCAGAATGCGGTCATCGGGGTCGGTCACCAAGTCGCGCACGAAGCTCCGATCAATCTTCAGCGCGGTGAGCGGCAGGCGCTTAAGGTAGCTCAGGCTGGAATAGCCGGTGCCGAAATCGTCGATCGCCAGCCCAACCCCTAGTTGCTCCAAAGCCCGCAGCGTATCCTCGGTCTGCGCCCCGTGCTCCAGCAGGGTGGATTCGGTCAGCTCCAATTCCAGTGTATGCGGCGGCAAGCCATAGGCCTCCAGCAAACCGCTAATCCGGTCGGCGAGACCCGGCTGGCGGAAATGGCGGGCAGCCAGATTGACCGCGACAACCAACGGCGGCCAGCCCTGTCGGCGCCAGGCCGCCAGTTGCCGGCAGACCTCGGCCACCATCCAGTCGCCGAGCGTCACGATGAGGTCGCTGACCTCCGCGACCGGGATAAACCGGCCCGGCGGAATCAGACCACGCTCGGGGTGAAACCAACGCATCAGGGCCTCGGCCCCGACCAACGCCTGGTCGACCAACCGAATCTTGGGTTGAAAGTAGACGCGCAGGTGACCGGCGGCGATAGCCCCGCGCAGTTCCGCCTCCAGCACCAGTCGTTCGACGAGGGCGGCGTTCATGGCCTGATCGTAAAGCACGCAGGTATTGCGCCCGTCCTGTTTGGCCCGGTACAAAGCGGTGTCGGCGTTCTTCAGCAGGTCGGTGAAGCCGGCGCCGTCGTGCGGGTAAAGCGCGATACCGATGGAGACGGTGACCTGCAAGGAATGGCCGGCCACGACGAACGGCTGGCGGAACACCGCCAGAACCTTGTCGGCTACCCGCAGCGCCCCTTTCTGGTCGGCCTCGGGCAACAACAACACGAATTCGTCGCCCCCCAGCCGACAGACCGTGTCCTCGGTCCGGGTCAGCGTCTTGAGGCGCGTCGCCACCTGAAGCAGTAGCGCGTCGCCCTCGGCGTGGCCGAGGGAATCGTTGACTTCCTTGAAGCGGTCCAAATCGAGAAACAGCACCGCCAGGGCGCCGTGGCGCCTTTCAGCCAGCGCTAGCGCCAACTCGGCCCGCTGCGCCAGCAGCAACCGGTTGGGCAGGTCGGTCAGCGTGTCGAAAAAAGCCAGGCGCTCGATGCGCTGCTCGGCCATCTTCGAGACGGTGATGTCGGTGGCGATGCTGACGTAGTGGGTTACTCGATTGGCCGCGTCCCGCACCGCCCCCAGACTGGCCTGGATCGCGCGGCACTCGCCGTCCTTGCGTCGGCTCCAGAACTCGCCCTGCCACATTCCCTCGCGCGAAACGGCCTGCCACAGGGTCGTAAAGTAGGCCACCGGCTGGCGTTCGGCCCACAGCCGGCGCGGGGTTCGTCCCCGCATCTCCGCTTCGGCATGGCCGGTCATCGCGGTGAAGGCGGGGTTGACGGCAACGATTCTTCCCGCCGGGTCGAGCACCAGAATGGCGTCCCGGGCCGCCTCGAACACCGCCGACGCCAGCCGCTGGCGCGCTTCGGCCTGCTTGCGCTCGGTGATGTTCCGGGCAGTGCCGTGATAACCGATAAACTGGCCGGCGGCATCGAACCGCGCTTGACCACTCACGCTAAACCAGCACTCGGCATCGCCGCTCAGGCACACTCGGTACTCGAAATCCCGAAACGGTTGGTGGGCTTCCAGCATGGACCGGTGCGCCGCCCATTGCTCGGCCGTCATGTCGATGGGCATTTCCCAGCGGGTCTTGCCCAACAGTTCGGCGGGAACAACGCCGATCCGTTCCAGATCGAGCGTCGCGATGCCCGAGGAAAAAAAGGTGAAGCGAAATTGATCGTCCTGTTCCCAAAACCAGTCCGAGGCCATGGCCGAGAGGTCGCGAAATCGCGCTTCGCTAGCGAGGATCGCCTGTTCGCGTTGGCGAATCGCGAGCGACATGCGCTGGAGATCGTTCGCCAGATCGGCCAATTCCACAATGGAGGAGGTCGGCCACGGGCGGTCGTAATCGCCGCCGGCGATCGCGGTGGCTTGTTCGACATAGCGGGCGAAGCGCTTCGAGAAATCGCGGGCCAATATCCATCCGGCCAAGGTCGCCAACAACAGCGCCAACCCCATGCCGGCGACCATCACCCACAGCACGGTCGAGATGAGTTGGAATACCTGGCGCTGCGGTTGGGCGATCAAAACGGTCCAATCGACTTGTGGCACCCCGATCACGGTTCCGACGAACGCTTCGCCGTCGAATTTAAAGCCTTGGGTTGCGAACTGGCCCCGTAGCGCATCGTGGACAATGGGCAGGTTGCTCAAATTGAGCTGCTGTCCACCGCGGATGTGCCGGGAATGGGCGATAATCTGGCCGCGATGGTCGAGGATCAGCGCGAGTAGGTCCGATTCGCCGGGCAGATCGTTCAAAAAGGCGGTCAGCGGTTCGATGGCGATTTCGCCCACGATCACCTGAGCGACCGCCGGAACCGCCAGCACTACCGCAAGCCGTCCCGTTACGGCGGACAGGAAAACTTCGGACCAGACCCTTTCGCCGCGCACCCGCGCCTGGTGTAGAAAATCACGTTTGGACAGATCGAGGCCGATCAACTCCTCGCGCCGACCCCGCTGGGCTTCGGGCAGACCAACGGAATGCACCAAGTCGGCCGCATTGACCATGTAAATCGCTTCGAAGACCTCGCCCGTACCGACATGCGCGTCGAGCGGCGTAAACCAGTAGGAGCTGGGCCGGTAGCCCAGGCTAAGCCTCAGTTTGGCGACCGCATCGAGTTGGCGTTGGACGCCGAACAGATAGGTCTCTATCTGGCCGGTCACGGCGCGAGCCAGCGCCTGATGGCGTATATTGAAGTCGGTGCGGATGAGTGGCGCCAACCACAGCCACGCCAACACGGCGACCACAAGCACGGGCAAGGCGGCCACCCACGCGAACCGCAGCGCCAACCATCGCCGCAGAGATTGTCTCCGCACAAGCTTCATTCGACCCGGACGAACCGACCGTCGCGCACGACGGAGAGAAAGGTTTCGCGTTTCGTGTCGCCGTACTCATCGAAATACAGAGGCTGTTGGACTCCCTCGAACCGATGCGCCGCCAGCACGGCCTCTTTGAGACTCTGCCCGGACCGGCGCTGGGCGAGCGCATCCATCACCACGTTGGCGGCATCGAACCCGGCCGTACCGGCGAAACCGGGCTCCTGATTGAAACGGTCTCGATAGCGCTGATGAAATGCCCGATAACGGGGAACGGTGCTGTTGCGATCGAAGAATTGCGTCATGATCGCGCCCTCAACCGCCTTGCCGCCCAGTTCGATCAACTGCTCGGTCGCCCCCCATTCGGCGATCACGATGGGCACATGGGCATTGAGTTTGCGGATTTGCTGGCACAACAGCGCCGCGTCCACCGAATTGGCGACGATCAGCACTTGATCGGGCTGGGTCGCGAGCAGATCGCGGGCGATCGGTACGAACAGCGTATCGCCCGCCGACTTGAAACCGATTGCCTGGACGATTTCGCCACCGTTTTGGGCCAAGGTATCGCGAAACTCCCGGAGCCAGCTTACCGTATAGGCTTGGTTGCCCAGATCGTAAGCCGCCACCGCGCGCCGCAAACGCCTTTGGTTTTGGTAAAGAGCGAGCTTGGCCGCATACGCCCGCGTGGAGGAACCCACGCGAAAGAAGTAATCGTCCTGGTGGGAGAGGTCGTCGGTCGCAACGGTCGGGCTCACGAGGAGCATCCTGGCCTCGTTGGCGATGGGCGCCATACGCATCGCAATGACGCTGGTCATCGGCCCGACGATGGCGGCAACGCCCCGATCGATCAGTTCCCGCGTTAAGCGCTCGGCCACTTCGGGGTTCTGCTCGTCATCCATCGCGATCAGCTCCACCTCGCGTCCCATTACGCCGCCGGCCTGATTGCGCAATTCCACGGCAAGCAAGGCGCCGTTGCGCCCGGCAATGCCAAGATCGGCAACCCGCCCGGAGATGCCTCCCACGAAGCCGATCTGGATCGGTTCCGGTTTCGAGCAACCGCCTAACATGATCGTCAAGCCAAACAGAATCGCGCCCAACCCCATCCGAACTCCGATATTCCACTGTGCAACGACCATTCGATCGATCGACCTCGCATTTCGTCCGCGCCTCCGCCAGCGCTCGACCCAACGGATACCGCGTCGGCGCCGGATTTCGGAAGAGTAGTGGATTTGTTGAAAGAGTTCAGATTTCGCGCGATGGCGTTTCTTTAGACTGTCCCAAGTCGCGCCTCGGCCGAAGTCGGCGACCGGAGTTGCCCCGTCGAGTGGCGCCACGGCGCAGCCACCCGGCGACCACGGAGACCGCGGCAATTTATTTCCGCCCGACAATTATCAATGCCGGTTGGGCGCGTTTTCCACGATTGTGATACCGTTTCGCCGCCCCTGTTCCGACCGCCGCCGATTTCGCCATGCGTCCCTTGCTCGAACGGCAAAAATATCTGATCGACTACACCCTCGCCGCCCTGTTGCGGCGCAAAACCCGCAATCTCGGTCTGCTGCTGGTGTACACCCTGCTGGTGTTTCTGTTCGCCTCGGTGTTGCTGCTCGGTCAGGGACTGCGGCGGGAAGCGGCGCTGCTGCTGCAAGACGCGCCGGAAGTGATCGTGCAAAAACTGAGCGCCGGTCGCCACGATCTGCTGCCGGCGGCCTGGCTGGATATCTTGCAGCGGATTCGCGGCGTCGGTTCCGCGCGCGGTCGGCTGTGGGGCTACTACTACGATCCGGCGGTCAAGGCCAATTACACCCTGATGGTCGCGCCGGAGCGGAATTTGGAGACAGGGGAAATCATTGTCGGCGCGGCGCTGGCCCGAATCCGCCAGATCGGCGTCGGCGATTATCTCGGCTTGCGCACGGCCGAAGGCCAGCCCCTGCCGTTAAAAATCGTCGGCGTGCTGGACTCGGTTTCGGAGTTGCTCAGCGCCGACCTGTTGTTGCTGTCCGAAGCCGGCTTTCGCCAACTGTTCCAATTGCCGCCGGAAGTCTACACCGACGCGGTGCTGACCGTGCGCAATCCCCGCGAGGCGCGCACCGTGGCCAGCAAGATCGCCTTGGCGTTACCGGCCAGCCGGCCAATCTTGCGCGCGGAAATCCTGCGGACCTACGACGCCGTGTTCCATTGGCGCGAGGGCATGGTGTTCGTTGCGCTGGGCTCGCTGTTGCTGGCCTTCCTGATCCTGGCCTGGGACAAGGCGGCCGGCCTGAGCGCCGAGGAGAAGCGGGAAATCGGCATCCTCAAGGCCATCGGCTGGGAAACCGGCGACATTCTAGGCATGAAATTATGGGAAGGAACGCTGCTGTCGCTGACCGCGTTTCTGGCCGGCTATCTGCTGGCTTGGTGGCAGGTGTTTCACGGTGGCGCGCGGTTGTTCGCGCCGGTACTCAAGGGCTGGGCGGTGCTGTATCCCGACTTCCGGCTGACGCCGACGGTGGACCTGCAACAGATCCTCGTCCTGCTGGCAGTGACCGTGTTGCCCTACATCGTCGCCACCCTGATTCCGGGCTGGCGGGCGGCGATTAGCGACCCCGACGCGGCGATGCGCGAATGATCGAACTGGACAAAGTCAGCAAGACCTTCAACCAGCATCGACCCAGCGAGTGCCGGGCGCTGCGCGAGGTCAGTCTGCGCTTGGAACGTGGCGGCATCACCGTGTTCAAGGGGCCGAGCGGATCCGGCAAAACCACGCTGTTGACCTTGGTCGGCTGTCTGGCGCGGCCCACCGCCGGGCGAATCATGCTTGACGGCCGATTGCTGTCCAACCTGCCAGAACGGTTTCTGACCGAGGTGCGGCGGCACACCTTCGGCTTCGTGTTTCAGCAGTTCAATCTGATTCGGGGGCTGACGGTGCTGGACAATGTGATGCTGCCGGCCTATCCGCTGGGGAAACCGTACCCTGAGTTGCGAGAGGGCGCGCGGGCGCTGCTCAATCGTTTCGGGCTGGGCGCGAAGGCGGACAACCGGGTCGAATGGCTGTCCGGCGGCGAGGCGCAACGCACCGCCCTGGCCCGCGCCCTGATCAACGATCCGGCGGTGTTGATCGCCGACGAACCGACCGCCAACCTCGACAGCGTCTTGTCGCGAGAGGTGCTGACGCTGCTGGGCGAACTGGCGGCGCAAGGGCGAACCGTTTTGATCAGCAGCCACGATCCCCTGGTGTTCGAGACCGTCCTGGTGAACCGGCTCATCGAACTGCACGACGGCCAAGTGGTCGGGGAAATGGAATGGACGCCTCCCACCCCGTGAGGGCTGAGCATGGGTTACCCACCAA
>JARSSH010000065.1 GCA_029624815.1 Candidatus Competibacter sp. | reverse complement strand
CCGGCAGGATGCATCCCGCTCCTTCACTTTTCCAGCAAGTCTAGGACTTCACCCCGCTGCGCTCCATTGCCACCGGTGCTGAGCTTGGTCGTTGAGCATCACCACGGAGCCGTATGCGATAATTCGGCATCACCGTACCGAGACCAATAATAGCGTGATGATGAATAACACACGAAAATTCAAGGCGCTATCTCTATTTTCTGGTGGGATGGGCCTCGACCTGGGCATCGAATCGACAGGGCATTTCGAGATCGTGGCTTGTGTCGAAAAGGCGCCAACTTTCTGCAACACGATAAGACTCAACCAACGCAAGGGACGGCTTTCAGAAACCCTCAAGGTCATAGAAGCGGATATCTCACGGCTTTCACCACAGGATGTCCTTCGCGGCATCGGTCTGCGCCCTGAGGACATCGACATAATCATCGGCGGTCCTCCGTGCCAGTCGTTTAGTACGGCGGGCAAACGCGGCGCCACGCAAGACCCTCGCGGAACCCTTCTCTGGGATTTCTTGCGCTTTGTTGAACATATCCAACCCAAGTTCTTCTTAATGGAAAACGTCCGTGGGTTGCTTTCAGCGGCTTTGAAACACCGTCCAATAGCAGAGCGACCGGAAAAAGGCGGACCACCGTTAGACGAGGATGAGCAACCCGGTTCTGTCGTCCGTTTGTTTGCGAACGACTTAGCCAGCCTTTCGGGGGTTGGTTACCACCTAGATATCTACGAGGTTAACGCCGTCAATTACGGGGCTCCACAGATTCGCGAACGAGCCCTGTTTATCGGCAATCGACTTGGCTTTCAGGTTGATTTCCCACCTCCGACGCACGGCCCAGAAGACCCAACTCTATCGGATGAAATTCAAGGTGGCCTGTTCGAACAGGCAAGGCTGTTACCGTGGAAGACTATTGGGGACGCGATCGGAACGCTCAAGGACGATAACCCAACCGTGCTCGATTTTAGCCCCAGAAAGAAGAAATACCTTGACCTTGTTCCACCGGGCTCCAACTGGCGAAGCTTGCCCGAGGATTTGCAGCGGGAATCCATGGGGAAAGCGTGGCATGCCAAGGGCGGGCGCTCTGGCTGGTGGAGGCGATTAACGTTTGATCTTCCCTGTCCAACCCTAGTAACAATGCCAAACCACGCCAGTACTGCGCTTTGTCATCCTATCGAGACGCGAGCGCTGTCGATCCGCGAATACACCAGAATTCAGGAATTCCCAGACGAATGGGAATTCTGTGGCACGGTCGCCGAACAATACACCCAGGTGGGTAATGCCGTTCCAAGCCGTTTGGGTCGGGTTGCTGGTGGTGTAATCGCTGATCATCTTGGCCGTACCCACCGCATTGACATCGGTCGTGAGCAGCGGCGTCCGGCAGAACCTCGGATCATCTACCTTCAATCGCACGTCCGCACTCGACAATGGTTCAAAGACGGTAAGGCGGTCGTCTGGGATGATGACGAGATAAATGGCGGCGCTGCCTATGGAGTGCCCAAGACGGTCAAGAAAATTAAGAGCTTGCGATAATATGGCACGGCGACACAACGGCCTTCCTCGTCCAGTTGGGAGGCGTCTTTCCAAGGCCAACCTACTTCTACAGCTTGTCTCGGTCGATAGCTCAGATGAGAGCCGTCAACGTGTGCTTGCGATGGAGAACCAATTTCGGCGAAAGATTGATTCGCACATCACGTCCTTGCCAGAAGGCGATGCGCGGTTTCAGAAGTTCAACACCAGCCCTTATGTATTGCTAATCCATGCACGGAATAGAAGCTACACGCGGATCAGTGAAATCGAGAGTGACATTCTTCCCGCCAAGCAGTTTTCTTCGATGGAAACGTCGGCCGGCCGCTACGGAACACCCAAGGCATCCAACAAGAAGGATTGGCATATCCTTCGGAATATTCGAGAGAAACAGGCGCAAGCTATCACTGTCGATCCCGCTGACGGATGGAACTGTGCATTTCAGGAACAAGGCATCTCCGTTGACGTAACGGTTCGCATAGGGCTCGATTGGTGGGAGCATTTGGGCGGCCCGAACTGCTTTATTGAGGTCTTTTCCGCTCTCATCCGCGCATGTATTGCACCTGGAAACCCTGATTCCGCCGCGCATCAATACGTCATTGCCGATCTGCGTGACATCGTATCTACTGCGACGGTAGGTCACGACTACAACGTGTCATTACTCCAGCGCGGCCAGCTTCCCTGGCTGTTTCTGATTGCGCGTCATTTCTGCGATGAATTGGTCGAGTGATGCCCAACCCCGCGCTCCACCGAGCGCTGCGCGATAAAGCCGCGCAGCGCCAGTGACCGCCACGTTAGGCACATAAGATCAACTGAGAAATGGAAACCGCCGAAGAACCTTTAGTGTGTGACCGGGAGCGCGGTGTTCGGGTTGACTTCTGGGTTCCCGGAGTCCGCGGGTGGTGGGTGGGTTAGCGGCAAGTAGAGGTAGGCCACCGTGAAAATTCTCGGCTCGATGGCACTGGTAGGAGTTTTGGGGTATTTGCCCGGTGTTTCCGCTGCCCAAGCGGTTCAACTCACCTTGGCGTGGGATCCTAGTACGTCTCCGAGTGTGGGGGGATATGTTCTGTACTACGGTCATGCCAGCCGGAACTATACCGACAGCATCGATGTTGGTGATCGGATCCAATATACCTTGACGGACCTTGAAGCGGGGACGGCTTACTACTTTGCGATCGCCGCCTACGATACGACCCGGACGATCAGAAGCGATTTCTCCAACGAAGTCCACTACCCAGCGTTGGCTACTTCGCCAAACGTCAGTCTGGAGAGCCCGACGCAGGGTTCCTTTGAGAGCGGGATCGGCCTGATCCGGGGTTGGGTCTGCCAAGCCAATACCGTGGAAGTGCGGATCGACAATGGAGCGCGGTGGGAAGTGGGTTACGGCACCGCGCGAGATGACACGGTCGAAGCGTGTGGGGACAGCGACAACGGGTTTGGCTACACCATCAACTGGAATCGATTGGGAGACGGGCCGCACACTTTGCGGGCGTTTGCCGACGGCGTGGAGTTCGCCAACGTCGACTTTACCGTGACCACCTTGGGCGTGGAGTACCTGCAAGGGGCCAGCGCCGAGTTTGTACTGCCGAATTTTCCATCCGCCGGTAACGACGTCGCCGTGCGCTGGTCCGAGCCTCATCAGAATTTCATGATTGTCGACGCCAACCGAAATTCGACCGATCCGCGGTCGATCAGGACCGTCTCGTTGGCGCAATTCCCCGCTTATCTGGAAAGCCCCCAACAAGGCTCCTTCGAGAGCGGGATCGGCCTGATCCGGGGATGGGTCTGCCAAGCCAGCACGGTGGAAATTCAGATCGACGGCGGCGCGCGGCGGCGAGTAGCCTACGGCACCACGCGGCCCGACACGGTTGGGGTTTGCGGCGACGCCGACAACGGCTTTGGCTACACCTTCAACTGGAACCGGCTCGGCAACGGTAGTCACAATGTGCGGGTCTCCGCCGACGGCGTGGAGTTCGCCAACGTCGACTTTACCGTGACTAGCTTGGGCGTGGAGTACCTGCAAGGGGCCAGCGGCGAGTTTGTCTTGTCGAATTTCCCATCCACCGGTAACGACATCGCCGTGCGCTGGTCCGAACCTTACCAGAACTTCGCGATCGTGAACGGGCAGGCCAGCGCACGTTAGTCGTCCATGGAAAAAACCCCGCGAGAGCGGGGTTCGGTAGGATCGGTGGACTGGTGCGATCAGTCGTCGCCGGACACGACACCGAGAATCTGCAACAGGCTCAGCAGCAGGTTGAAGAGGGTGATGTACAGGCTGACGGTGGCCATGATGTAGTTGGTCTCGCCGCCGTGGATGATTTCACTCGTCTGCCAGAGGATCATGCCCGACATCAGCAGAATAAACATCCCCGATACCGCCAGCGACAGGGTCGGGATGTTGAACAGCATCGCGCCCAGCCCGGCCAGGAACGCGACCAGGATGCCCACCATCAGGAAGGATCCCATGAAACTGAAATCCTTTCGGCTGACAACCGCGTAGCCGGACAGCGCCAGGAAGATCGCGCCAGTACCGCCCAGCGCGGTCATCACCACCTGCGAGCCATTCGGCAAGCTGAGGTAGAAATTGAGGATCGGCCCCAGCGTGTAGCCGAGGAAGCCGGTCAGGGCGAACACCGCCGCCAGGCCCCAGACGCTGTCGCGCAGCCGGGTGACCACAAACAGCAGGCCAAAATAACCGCCCATCGTGATCAGCCAGTGCAGCGGCGCGGCGTTGGTGGCCATGGCGATGCCGGCGGTAACCGCGCTGAATAGCAGAGTCATCGCCAGCAACATATAGGTATTGCGCAGAACCTTGTTGCCAACGGACGGCTTGTCAAGCGTCAGCGTGATGGGCGCCTTGGCCAGGACATCGTTTTTCTGCAACATCGTAAATTGAACCTCTCAAGGATTGATGGGCTAATGCTATTGACCGTTTCCCAACGCGAACGGTTCACCAAAGGGCCTTTGACGTCAGGGGCAACACCCAATTTTTATACACGAAAGGCGCGAACCTGTCTCGCCAACTCTCGCGGTTGTCCACCGCGCCGTGGATGCAGGCACTGGTTGGCCATGATTGCTGGCGGCTTGCGATAGGCCGGCCGGTGACGGCGACATGGCGGCGTTTGGTCAATGATTCAACGGCTTCACACCTGCTTGTATTCATGGCCCACCCGCGTTGGCACACTGGGAAGCCTCACGGCGGCCTTGCCCGTGCCAAGGGCCATGATGCCGCCAGAACTCCTGACCGTGGCTGTGCTAAAATCCGTCGCCGACGGTCGCTCCAGCGACGACCGGATCGGGTGCTGACGAGGGTTCCGCATGACTGATATCGCCAAAGAAATCCTGCCGGTCAATCTGGAAGACGAAATGCGGCAGTCCTACCTCGATTACGCCATGAGCGTGATCGTCGGGCGGGCGCTGCCGGACGTGCGCGACGGCCTGAAGCCGGTGCACCGGCGTGTCCTGTTCGCCATGAGCGAGCTGGGCAACGACTGGAATAAACCGTACAAGAAATCCGCTCGCGTAGTCGGCGACGTGATCGGTAAGTATCACCCGCACGGCGATTCCGCGGTCTACGACACCATCGTGCGCATGGCGCAACCCTTTTCCCTGCGCTACATGCTGGTGGACGGGCAGGGCAACTTCGGCAGCATCGACGGCGACGCCCCGGCCGCGATGCGCTACACCGAAGTCCGCATGGCCCACGTCGCCCACGAATTGCTGGCCGACCTCGACAAGGAAACGGTCGATTTCGTCCCCAATTACGACGAATCGGAGCGTGAGCCCTCGGTCTTTCCGACCCGCCTGCCCAACCTGTTGGTCAACGGCTCCTCCGGCATCGCCGTCGGCATGGCCACCAATATCCCGCCGCACAACTTGACCGAAGTGGTGAACGGCTGCGTGGCGCTGATCGACGATCCGATGTTGGGCGTCGCCGCGTTGATGCGCCACGTCCCGGGACCGGATTTTCCCACCGCCGCGCTGATCAACGGCATCGGCGGCATCCGCGAAGCCTACGAGACCGGCCGCGGCCGGGTGCGGATGCGCGCCAGAACCGAAATCGAGACCGACGAGTTGCGCGGCCGGCAGGCAATCATCGTCACCGAGTTGCCTTATCAGGTCAACAAGGCCCGGCTGATCGAAAAAATCGCCGAACTGGTCAAGGACCGCAAGCTGGAGGGCATCACCGAACTGCGCGACGAATCCGACAAGGACGGCCTGCGCATCTATATCGAATTGCGACGCGGCGAGGCCGCCGATGTGGTGTTGAACAACCTGTTTCTGCACACCTCGCTGCAATGCGTGTTCGGCATCAACATGGTGGCGCTGGTCGAAGGCCAGCCGCGCTTGCTCAACCTCAAGCAGATCCTGGAAGCCTTTCTGGCGCACCGCCGCGAAGTGGTGGTGCGGCGCACCGTGTTCGATTTGCGCAAGGCCCGCGAGCGCGCCCACATCGTCGAAGGATTGGCGGTGGCGCTGGCCAATCTCGACCCCCTGATCGCGCTGATTCGCGCCGCCTCCGATCCCGCCGCCGCCCGCGTCGCGCTGCTGGAGCAGGTCTGGATGCCGGGTTCGGTCACCGAGCTGTTGGCCCGCTCCGGCGCGGCGGCGTCGCGACCGGAGGATCTGTCGGCGGAGTATGGCTTGCACGACACCGGCTACCGGCTATCCCCAACCCAGGCGCAGGCGATTTTGGATTTGCGCCTGCATCGGCTGACTGGTTTGGAGCAGCGCAAGCTGCTGGACGAGTACCAGGATCTATTGATCCGCATCCAGGACTACCTGGAGATCCTCACCGTGCCGGAACGCCTGACGGCGGTAATCCGCGCCGAACTGCTGGAGCTGCGCGCCCAGTACGGCGACGCCCGCCGCACCGAGATCCGGCCCGACGAGCAGAGCCTGAATCTCGAAGATCTGATCAACGAAGAGGCCATGGTGGTCACGCTGTCGCATGCCGGCTACGTCAAGGCGCAGCCCTTGTCGTTGTACCGGGCGCAAAAACGCGGCGGGCGCGGCCGGGCGGCCACCACCTTCAAGGAGGAGGATTTTGTCGACAAACTGTTTGTCGCCAGCACCCACGACACCATTCTTTGCTTCTCCAACTACGGCAAGGTGTACTGGAAGAAGGTCTACGAACTACCGCAGGCCAGCCGGACCGCGCGCGGTCGCCCCATCGTCAACCTGCTGCCGCTGGAAGAGGGCGAGCGGATCAACGCGGTATTGGCGGTGCGCGAATTCAGCGACGATCATGACGTGTTCTTCGCCACCGCCAACGGCACGGTCAAGAAGACGCCGCTATCGGCCTATTCCCGGCCGCGTCCCAGCGGCATCATCGCGATCGACCTGCGCGAGGGCGACCAGTTGGTGAACGTGGCGCTGACCCACGGTCGGAGCGATGTGATGCTGTTCACCGATGCCGGCAAGGTGCTGCGTTTCGCCGAGACCGAGGTGCGCGATACGGGCCGCTCCGCCTGTGGGGTGCGCGGTATCCGCTTGGGCGACGGACAGAAGGTCATCGCCCTGATCGTGGTGGGCGAGGGCACGGTGTTGACCGTCACCGAAAACGGTTACGGAAAGCGCACGCCGGTCGATGACTATCCGCGCCGGGGTCGGGGTGGCCAGGGCGTCATTTCCATTCAGACCTCCGAGCGCAACGGTCGGGTCACCGGCGCGGTGCAGGTCGAGAGCGACCACGACATCATGCTGATCACCGATGGAGGTACGCTGGTGCGCACTCGGGTCGAGGAGATTTCGCTGGTGAGCCGCAACACCCAGGGTGTGAAACTGATCAGCTTGCAAGGCGACGAGAAACTGGTCGGGGTCGAGAAAATCGAAAGCATCGGCGAGGTGGACGTTTCCGGCGATGCGCCGGGTGATGACGAAAGCGCGCCGCCGGAGGACGCTCGGGACGACGAGGGGCCGGCATGAACGAGGCGGATAGCCTGCGAGCGCTGCGCGACCGGATCGATGCGCTGGACCGGCAAATCCAGACGCTGATCTCCGAGCGGGCGCGCTGCGCGCAGCAGGTGGGCGCGATCAAGCAGGCCGCCGGCGCCACCGGCAATTTTTACCGCCCCGAGCGCGAGGCGCAGGTCTTGCGCCGGGTGATCGAAACCAATCCGGGGCCGTTGAGCAGCGAGGAAATGGCCCGGCTGTTCCGCGAAATCATGTCGGCCTGCCTGGCGCTGGAAGAGCCGCTGCGCATCGCCTTTCTCGGCCCGGAAGGGACTTTCACCCAGGCGGCGGCGCTCAAGCACTTCGGCAAGTCCATTCACAGCATCCCCTTGCGCGCCATCGACGAGGTGTTCCGCGAGGTCGAGGCCGGTTCCGCCGACTACGGCGTGGTGCCGGTGGAGAATTCCACCGAGGGGGTGGTCAACCATACCCTGGACATGTTCCTGCAATCGCCGCTGCGGATCTGCGGCGAGGTGCAGATCCGCATCAACCATCACCTGATCACCCGCGCCGTCGATCTAACGGCCATTCGCCGCATCTATTCCCACCGGCAGTCGCTGGCGCAGTGCCGCGAATGGCTGGATGCGAATGTGCCCCGGATCGAGCAGATCGAGGTGAGCAGCAACGGCGAGGCGGCGTTGCGGGCGCGCGACGCGGCGGACGCGGCGGCGATCGCTGGCCAGTGCGCGGCGGACATCCATCAATTGCCGACCCTGGTGCGCAACATCGAGGACGAGCCGAACAATACCACCCGCTTCCTGATTATCGGCGCCCAGCCGATCGCGCCGTCCGGCGACGACAAGACCGCGCTGCTGGTGGCCTCGCTCAACCGGCCCGGTGCGCTGTTCAAGCTGCTGGAGCCACTGGCCCGGAATAAGGTCAGCATGAATCGCATCGAGTCGCGGCCCTCGCGGCGCGGCATGTGGGATTACGTGTTCTTCATCGATCTGGATGGCCATGCGCAGGACGAGCCGGTCGCCAGCACGCTCGCCGAACTGCGCGAGCAGGCTAGCCTGTTCCGAGTGTTGGGCTCGTATCCGAAGGGTGTGCTGTGAGATCAGCGGTCGGTGGTTGGAATTTTTCCTCCCCGGATTAAGGGAGATCGGCGTATGACATCGAGGCGGTTCGAACGCGGCGTCGCCTCACCGCCTTGATGAGACGCAATCCTCAAGCTCAAAGGAACTCATTCTCCATGTCCTGCGATTTCCTCTCCCTCGCCGCTTCCGGCGTGCGCACCCTGCAACCCTACCAGCCCGGCAAGCCGGAGAGTGAATTGCGCCGGGAATACGGCTTGAGCGATATCGTCAAGCTGGCTTCCAACGAGAACCCGCTCGGTCCCAGCCCCAAGGCCATGACCGCCGTGCGGGAAGCGCTGGGCAGACTGGCCCGTTACCCCGACGGCAACGGTTTCGAGCTTAAAGCGGCGCTGTCCGCCCATCTTGGCATCTCCACCTCGATGCTGACGCTCGGCAACGGTTCCAACGATGTGCTGGAACTGGCGGCGCGGGCCTTTCTGACGCCGGAGCACGAGGCGATATTTTCCGAACATGCTTTCGCCGTCTATCCCATCGTCACCCAGGCCATTGGCGCGACCGCGCGCGTCGCCAAGGCCAATCCGCCCGACCATGCCATGCCTCACGGTCACGATCCGGTGACCTTGCTGGCGGCGATCGACGACCGGACTCGGGTGATGTTCGTCGCCAATCCCAACAATCCCACCGGCACCTGGCTGAAAGCGGCGGAACTGGAAGCGTTGCTGGAAGCCGTGCCCGAGCGGGTCATCGTGGTGGTGGACGAGGCGTATCACGAATACGTCGAGACCGAGACGGATTGTCCCAATGCCCTGCGCTGGCTCGACCGATTCCCCAATCTGATCGTTACTCGTACCTTTTCCAAAGCCTACGGGTTGGCCGGGCTGCGGGTCGGGTACGCGGTTTCCCATCCCCAAGTGGCCGATCTGTTGAACCGGGTGCGCCAGCCGTTCAACGTCAATAGCCTGGCGCTGGTTGCGGCGGCGGCGGCGCTGGATGACATCGAGCACTTGGAACGCGGTCGGGCGACCAACCGTGCCGGTATGAAGCAGTTGCGGGACGCTTGCCGGCAGTGGGGTTTGATCTGGCTGCCATCGGCCGGCAACTTCCTGTGCGTGGATCTGGGCCAGCCGGGACGGGAGGTATTCGTGGAATTGCTGAAGCGCGGTGTCATCGCCCGTCCGGTGGACAACTACGGCTTGCCGCGCCATTTGCGGATCAGCATCGGTACCGAAGCGGAAAACGCGCGCTGGATCGAAGCCATGCACGACATATTGCGGGGTTGATATGGCGACGGAGCAGCCGTTGATCCAGCGCTTGTGCGTGATCGGTGTCGGCCTGATCGGAGGGTCGCTGGCCCGCGCGCTCAGGCAGGCGGGCGAAGTGGGCGAGGTGATCGGTTCCGGGCGTGGCGAGGATAATCTGCGCGCCGCCCTGCGGTTGGGCGTGATAGACCGCTATGACACCGATCCCGCTCGCGCGGTGGCCGGCGCCGATGTGATCGTCGTCGCCGTGCCGCTGGGCGCCATCGAATCGGTGTTGCGCGCCATCGTCCCACATTTGGCCCCTGCGGCGGTGGTGACCGATGTCGGTAGCGCCAAGGGCAGCGTGGTGGCGGACGTCGAGCGGATTTACGGCCATATCCCGCCGCATTTCGTGCCCGGTCATCCCATCGCCGGTACCGAGCAGAGTGGGGTGGAGGCGTCGTTCGCCACCCTGTTTCAGGGCCGACGGGTGATCCTGACGCCATTGGCGGAAACCGCCGCCGCTTCGCACCATTTGATCAGGCGGATGTGGGAGCTGACCGGCGCCGAGGTGGTGGATATGGGCGTGCGCCATCACGACGCGGTATTGGCCGCCACCAGCCACCTGCCGCACATGCTGGCCTACACTCTGGTCGATACTTTGGCTCGGCTCGACGACCGGGCGGAGATTTTTCGCTACGCCGCCGGCGGTTTCCGCGATTTCAGCCGCATTGCGTCCAGCGACCCGAAAATGTGGCACGATATCTGTGTGGCCAACCGCGAGCAATTACTGGAAATGATCGCCCTGTTCAGCGCCGATCTGACGCGGCTGGCCGAAGCGATCGGCGCCGACGACCGCGCCGCTGTTCTCGCCATGTTCCAGCGAGCCAAACGCGCTCGCGATAATCTCTATCTCGACTGATCTCTTCCCCATGACCAACTTGACCTTGACCGCCGAACCCGGCGGCGCTCTCGGCGGGCGCTTACGGGTGCCCGGCGATAAATCGATTTCCCATCGCGCCATCATGCTCGGCGCGCTGGCCGAAGGCACGACCACCATAACCGGCTTTTTGGAAGGCGAGGACTGTCTGGCGACGCTGCGGGCGTTCCGCGCCATGGGTGTGCGCATCGACGGCCCGGACCAGGGCCGTGTGACCGTGCATGGCGTGGGCCTGCACGGTTTGCGCGCGCCGACCGGCGCGCTGGACATGGGCAATTCCGGCACCTCGATGCGGTTGATGAGTGGCCTTCTGGCCGGGCAGGCGTTCGATACGGTGCTGTCCGGCGATGCTTCGCTGAACCGCCGGCCGATGCGGCGGGTGACCGAACCGCTGGCGCTCATGGGGGCGCGTATTGAAGCCACCGAAGCCGGCACCGCGCCGCTGCGAATTCACGGTGGCCGGCGCTTGAGCGGCATCGACTACCCGCTGCCGATGGCCAGCGCTCAGGTCAAATCCTGCCTGCTATTGGCCGGACTCTACGCCGCGGGGATCACCCGGATCGCCGAGCCGGCGCCGACCCGCGACCACACCGAACGCATGTTGGAAGGGTTCGCTTATCCGCTCGTGCGCGAGGGTGGCCGCACCGTCGCGATCGCCGGTGGCGGGACGCTCCTGGGGACCGAAATCGATGTGCCGGCCGATATTTCCTCGGCGGCGTTCTTCCTGGTCGGCGCCAGCATCGCGCCGGGTTCCGATCTATTGCTGGAGCATGTTGGCGTCAACCCGACCCGCACCGGCGTGCTCGACATCCTGCGCTTGATGGGGGCCGATATCGAGATGCTGAACCCGCGGCTGGCGGGCGGCGAGCCGGTGGCCGACCTGCGAGTACGCCACGCGCCGCTGCATGGCGTTCAAATTCCCGAGTGCTTGGTGCCGTTGGCCATCGACGAATTTCCGGCGTTGTTTATCGCCGCCGCCTGCGCCGAGGGCATCACCGTGCTAACCGGCGCCGAGGAGTTGCGGCTCAAGGAAAGCGACCGCATCCAGGTGATGGCCGATGGCTTGACGGCGCTCGGCATCGCCGCCGGACCGACCACGGACGGTATCGTCATCCGGGGCGGCGCGTTGTCTGGAGGTACGGTCGACAGCCGCGGCGATCACCGTATCGCCATGAGTTTCGCCATGGCCGCGTTGCGCGCCGGTGATCCGGTTTCGATCCGCGATTGCGCCAATGTCGACACCTCCTTTCCCGATTTTGTGGCGTTGGCCCGCGCCGCCGGGCTGAAGCTGGCGGTGCGGGAGGGCGCATGAGCGACGAAGCGCCGGTAATCGCCATCGATGGACCAAGCGGGGTTGGCAAGGGCACCCTCTGCCAATGGCTGGCGGCGCGGTTGGGTTGGCATCTGCTCGACAGCGGCGCGTTGTATCGCTTGACCGCGCTGGCGGCGCGGCGTCGTGGACTGCCGTTGGAAGACGAAGCCCAGGTAGCGGCGGTGGCCGCCGCGCTGGATGCGGTGTTCGTGGCCGATATCGCGGGAACTTCACGGGTATTGCTGGACGGTGTGGAAGTCGGCGACATGCTGCGTGGCGAAACCGTCGGCAATGCCGCGTCCCGGGTAGCGGCGCTGCCGGCGGTGCGCGCCGCGCTGTTACAACGGCAACGGGATTTCCGCCGCCCTCCCGGTCTGATCGCCGACGGCCGGGATATGGGTACGGTGGTGTTTCCAAAAGCCGGGCTCAAACTGTTCCTGAACGCCAGCGCCGAAGAGCGCGCCCGCCGGCGGTATAAGCAGTTGATTGAAAAAGGCATGGATGCTAACCTTAACAGTCTTATCGAAGAGATCGCCGAACGCGACGCTCGCGACGCCTGCCGTGCGGTGGCGCCGCTCAGACCCGCCGCCGATGCGGAAATGCTGGATACTACCCAACTAGGTGTAACCGAGGTCTGCAAGTGGGCGCTGGCGCTCGCGGTTCGACGGTTGGCGGTAACGGTAATCCCCTAGAGTTTCGCCCTTTACGTCGGCGTCGCCCTTGGCTACGCTTTGGCGTTACTAATCGCACTTTGACGTTACCGCATTGATCGAGCGCCAGGACTGGGCGCTCTGGGCACAAGCCCTGAAGGTTTCCGCCGTGGCGGAAGCACAGTCACTCGAAACCGGTTCGGGCGCCCTGTCGTTGCCGAACCCTATGCAAACCAACCCGAGGCGGTTCGTGCCGCCGGTTCTTGAGCTATAACCCATGACCGAAAGTTTTGCCGAACTGTTTGAACAGAGCCTGGTCGACAAGCAGATGCAGCCTGGCTCCATCGTCCAGGGATTGGTGGTGGAAATCCGGGCGGACGCCGTGGTGGTTAACGCCGGCCTGAAATCGGAAGGACTGATTCCGCTCGAACAGTTTTACAGCGAGGAGGGCGTGCTCGAAGTCAAGGTTGGAGACGAGGTCGAGGTTGCCCTGGATGCGCTCGAGGACGGCTTCGGAGAAACCCGACTCTCCCGCGAAAAGGCTAAACGCGCCCGTGTCTGGAGCGCCCTGGAAAAGGCATTCGAAGGCGAAGAAATCATCAAGGGCCTGATCAGCGGCAAGGTCAAGGGCGGCTTCACCGTGGATATCGGTGAGATCCGCGCCTTTCTGCCCGGTTCGCTGGTGGATGTGCGGCCGGTGCGGGATGCCGCCTATCTGGAGGGTAAGGAGCAGGAATTCAAGGTCATCAAATTGGACCGCCGCCGCAATAACGTCGTGGTTTCCCGCCGGGCGGTGGTGGAGCAGGAATACAGCGCCGAACGCGAAGCGCTGCTGCAAAATCTGCAGGAAGGTCAGATCGTCGAAGGCGTGGTCAAGAACCTTACCGACTATGGCGCCTTCCTCGACCTCGGCGGCATCGATGGCCTGTTGCACATCACGGACATGGCTTGGCGACGGGTCAAGCATCCTTCCGAGGTGGTCGCCGTCGGCGACCATATTCAGGTCAAGGTGCTGAAGTTCGACCGCGACCGCAACCGCGTCTCGTTGGGCCTCAAACAACTGGGCGACGATCCCTGGATCGCGCTGGCTCGTCGCTATCCGGTTGGGACACGGGTGTTCGGCAAGGTGACCAACATCGCCGACTACGGTTGCTTCGTGGAGATCGAGGAGGGTGTCGAAGGTTTGGTCCACGTTTCCGAAATGGACTGGACCAACAAGAACGTGAACCCGAACAAGGTGGTGGCTCTGGGCGACGAAGTTGAGGTCATGGTTCTCGACATCGACGAGGATCGCCGCCGCATTTCGCTGGGCATGAAACAATGCCAGCAGAACCCCTGGGAAGAGTTCGACCAAAGCCACGCCAAAGGCGATCGCGTTTCCGGCAAGATCAAATCGATTACCGATTTTGGCATCTTCATCGGTCTGGATGGCGGCATCGACGGTTTGGTTCATCTGTCCGACATATCCTGGAACATGCCCGGTGAGGAAGCGGTGCGTCAGTACAAGAAAAGCCAGGAAGTCGAGGCGGTGGTGCTGGCGGTCGATCCCGAGCGCGAGCGCATCTCACTGGGCATCAAGCAGCTCGACAAGGATCCTTTCTCCAATTTTGTCGCCGATCATCCCAAGGGCAGCGTGATCATGGGCCGCATCGTCTCGGTGGACTCGAAGGGGGCCATGGTCGACCTGGGCCAAGGCGTCGAGGGAACGCTGCGCGCTTCCGAACTGTCGCGTGAGCGGGTTGACGATGCTCGCGCGCTGTTGAAGGAAGGTGACGAAGTCGAGGCGAAATTCATTGGCGTCGACCGCAAGAACCGCACCATTACCTTGTCGATCAAGGCCAAGGATATGGCCGAGGAGGCGGAAGTCCTGCATGACTATAGCCGCAGATCCGGCACTGGTGCGACCTTGGGGGATATTTTCAAGGAGCAGATGGGCACGCAGGACGAATAGAAGGTTGTGGCAAAACCCCCTCTCCCGCGGGGGAGGGATAGGGTGGGTGTTTTTCGATGGAGGGGCTTCATGACGAAATCGGAATTAATCGAGGTGCTCGCGCGCAAACGCAGCGATGTTCCCTACAAGGATGTGGAACAAGCGGTCAAGACCATGCTGGAGCAGATGAGTGAATCGCTGGCCGGTGGCGAGCGGATCGAAGTTCGTGGTTTTGGGAGTTTTTCGCTGCATTTTCGCCCTCCGCGGATCGGCCGCAATCCCAAAACAGGCGATGCCGTGACGCTGACCGGTAAATATGTGCCACACTTTAAACCGGGTAAGGAACTGCGCGAACGAGTTAACGACTACCACGCTTATCATGACGGTGGCAATGGGTTTTTGTAATATCTCCATTAATCCGGCAGGTGGTCGGCTGTCATTGGCCGTTCAAAAACCCACGGTATAGAGTGGGTTTTTTGTTGAGAGTCTGGAAGAATGGGCCACGATCGACATGCTTGCGCGGTCAACCACCCAGCCTCATCGATTTCAAGCCGTTCCGGCGGCGGGGGAAGTAGATGTTCTGGATAAAATTTATTTTGATTGCTGCGATCTTGCTGGTGGTGTTGTTGTTGGGAGTGGAATTTTCCACTCTTCACACCGACCCGGTGACCGTCAACTACCTGCTGGGCGCGACCGTGCTGCCGTTATCGTTGGTGGTGGTGTGTGCTTTCGCCGCCGGCGTATTGGTGACCGCTCTGATTGGGGTTTTCGTCGTATTGCCACTGCGTTGGCAGGTGGCTCAGTTGCGTCAGTCCATATCCGGCAAGGAACAGGAAATCAATTTGTTGATCAGGAAAGCAGGCCGGGAAATGCGTTGATCAACCGGCGTTGCTTCGCTGGACCATGATGGAATTGCTGTGGTTGCTATTGCCCGTTGCCGCCGCCTCCGGTTGGTGGGCGGCCCGGCGCAACCATGCACGGCGGGACGAGGCGACCGCGCGCAGCGCCGAATATTTCAAGGGCTTGAATTATCTGATCGACGACAAACCGGACCAGGCCATCGAGGTTTTTACCCGTATGGCCGACGTGGACCAGGATACCGCCGAAACGCATCTGGCTTTGGGGAACCTGTTTCGTCGTCGCGGTGAGGCGGACCGGGCGATCCATATTCATGGCAGCCTGATCGCGCGAACCACCCTGACCGACGACCAGCGCCGCCGGGCCATGTTGGAACTGGGTGAAGACTATTTGCGCGCTGGTTTATTCGACCGGGCCGAGGCTTTATTTCGGAAATTGGTCGACCAGCCCGATCACATGGCAGTTGCTTTGTCCCGACTGATCCACATCTTGCAGCAGGAAAAGGACTGGCGCCAAGCGATTGTCTATTGTGACCGCTTGGGGCAAATCGGTGGTGAATCCAAGCGGCGGCAGACCGCGCATTTCTGCTGCGAACTGGCCGAGGAGGCGAGCGCGCGCAACGACTTTACCGAAGCAAAAGGGTGGCTGCTCGACGCGCTGGCGCGCGATCCGGATTGCACGCGGGCCAACCTGCTGCTAGGTAATCTGGCGATGCGCGCGGGCGACCATCAGGCGGCGATCCTGGCTTTTCAGGCGGTCGAACGGCAGGATCGTGGCTATTTTCCGGAAGTGATTGCGCCCCTTGGTCAATGTTACGGTGTGTTGAATCGTCTTGATCAATGGGTGGCTTATCTGTGTGCTGTCCAGCAGCGAGACCACAGCGGGCGGATCACGGATGCGCTGGCCGAGTGGTTGCTGCGGCAGGAGGGCGAGGAGGCGGCGCTGCGGTTTCTCGAACGCGAACTACGAGAATATCCGACCCTGCTTGGCCTGCGTCGGCTCGTCGAGATCAAACTGGGGCGGGGCGAGGGCGCGGAATACAGCGACTTGAAAGCGTTGCACTATATCAGTACTCAGATGCTCAATAATGCCGCCCGCTACCGCTGCGGTAACTGTGGCTTTGTCGTTAAATCGCTGCACTGGTGTTGTCCCAGTTGCCTACAGTGGAGCACAATCAAACCGATACCCGACCTAGTCATGAAAACCGATGCTTAGCGGACAGTATCGTCAAGGCGCAAGTAGTTGGATCTTTGTGGATTGAAAACACGTTTTTGAGTGATTTCCGGGGCTTTTTTCGGCATTAAGCTTCATCCGGGTTGCATTTGTATTTTAATTATCTATTTTTAGAGTGCTGGCGCAGGCGCGTCAGCAAGGCACTGTCTCCAATTTCATACTTTAGGAGGATGCGAATGAAATTGATAAATGTGATTTTTGGCCTGTTGCTGGCTTTCTGTTCCGCTGTGGTGTTCGCGCAAGCGATCGATATCAATACGGCGACCGCCGAGCAATTGGAGAAGGGTTTGAAGGGGATCGGTCCGAAAAAAGCGGCCGAAATCGTGAAATATCGCGAGACCAACGGACCTTTCAAATCCGTGGAGGATTTGGCCAAGGTGCCTGGCGTTGGTGAAAAAACCTTGATCACCAACAAAGAAATGTTGTCGGTCGGCGGGGCCGCCGCGATGCCGAAAGCGCCCGAGATGCCGGCGATGCCGAAAGCGCCCGAGATGCCGGCGACGCCGAAAGCGCCCGAGATGCCGGCGGTGCCGAAGGCGCCCGCGATGCCGAAGGCGCCCGCGATGCCGGCCGCGCCAGCCGAACCCGCCAAACAATAGCTCAGCGCGCCGTCCCAAATTTTTTCGCGGAATCGCGTCGGCCGCCCGAAAGGCGGCCGACGTCATTATAATGACGCGTTTCCCGGCAACCGCCGCAACCCATGATCGGGATCGTGTTCATGTTTCGCCCCTTGGAATTGTTCATCGGCTTGCGCTACACCCGCGCCAAGCGTCGCAATCATTTCATTTCCTTCATTTCCCTGACTTCGATGCTGGGCATCGCCTTGGGGATTACCGCGCTGATCACCGTGTTGTCGGTGATGAACGGATTCCAGCAGGAACTGCGCGGGCGCATCCTGGCCATGACCGCCCATGCCACGATCAGCCGCTGGAGCGGGCCGCTGGAGGATTGGCGCGCGGTGCGGGAACAGGTGCTGCAAAATCCCGAAGTCCAGGGTGGCGCCCCGTTTATCCGCGGCGAGGCGATGCTGAACAACGCTTCGCTGGTCAGCGGCGCCCTGATCCAGGGGATTCTGCCGGACGAAGAGCGGCGGGTTTCCGATATCGGCGGCAAGATGGTGCAGGGCGCGCTGGACGATCTACGCCCCGGCGGTTTCGGCATCATTCTCGGCAAGGAGCTGGCCAATGCCCTGGGGCTGATGCTGGGCGACAAAGTGACGGTCATTACCCCGCAGGCCACCGTGACTCCGGCTGGAGTGTTGCCCCGGCTCAAGCGTTTCGATGTGGTCGGGATCTTCAAGGCCGGCATGTACGAGTATGACCGCGGGTTGGCGTTGGTGCATGTCGCGGATGCCGGCAAACTGTTCCAGTATCCGGATGGAGCGGTCAACGGCGTGCGCTTGAAGCTGCGCGATCTGTTCCAGGCGCCGCGCTTGGCCCGCCAGCTCGCCGACCGTTTGCCGGACGGTTATCTGGCCCGCGACTGGACCCAGGATCACGCCAGTTTCTTTCGGGCGGTGCAGATCGAAAAAACCGCGATGTTTGTCATCCTGACCCTGATCGTGGCGGTGGCGGCGTTCAATATCGTGTCTGCCCTCGTGATGGTGGTGACCGACAAACAGGCGGATATCGCCATCTTGCGCACTCTGGGCGCGACGCCGCTCAGCATCATGGGCATCTTCATCGTGCAAGGCATTACCATCGGTTTGGTCGGCACCTTGCTGGGTTTGGCCGGCGGGGTGGCGCTGGCGACCCATGTCGATGTGGCGGTACCGTTCATCGAACGGCTGTTGGGCATTAAATTCCTCGCTCCGGATGTTTATCTGATCAGTGATTTACCCTCGCAGGTCCAATGGGGCGATGTCACGACCATCGGCCTGGTGGCGTTCGGATTGGCCACTCTGGCCACGCTGTATCCGGCTTGGCGCGCGGCGCGGACCCAGCCGGCGGAGGCGCTGCGTTATGAATGAGATCGAGGCGATGGCGACCGACGATGGTGCGATGGTGTTGGAATGTCGCCAGTTGGCTAAGGCGTTCCGGCAGGGCAGCGAGCGGTTGGAGGTGCTGCGGGAGGTCGATTTCCAAATCCGGCGTGGCGAACGCTTGGCTATTGTCGGCAGTTCCGGATCGGGTAAAAGCACCTTGCTGCACCTGCTGGGCGGCCTGGATACGCCGACCGCGGGTTCGGTGTGGGTGGCGGGGCGGGAGCTGAGCCGGTTGGGAGATGCCAATCGGGGGCGGTTGCGCAATCGCTGGCTGGGGTTTGTCTATCAATTCCACCATCTGCTATCGGAGTTTACGGCCTTGGAGAATGTGGCGATGCCGTTGCTGATTCGCGGCGAGACACCGGCCAAGGCGACCGGACGGGCGGCGGGGCTGCTGGAGCGGGTCGGACTGGGCCAACGGTTGAAGCACAAGCCGGGGGAACTGTCCGGTGGCGAGCGCCAGCGGGCGGCGGTGGCGCGAGCCTTGATCACCGAGCCGGCCTGCGTGCTGGCCGACGAACCGACCGGTAATCTCGACCGGCACAGCGCCGGACAGGTGTTTGATTTGATGCTGGAACTCAACCGCGATCTCGGCACCAGTTTCGTAGTGGTGACCCACGATCCGGGCTTGGCGGCGCGAATGGACGCGGTATGGCGATTGACGGATGGAGCGTTGGCGCGAGAGTGCTAAGAGGCATCGGTGACCGCTCATGCGCTTGGGAGCCGTCGCCTTTTTGCTGGGAATACTGGTCTTGCAGGCGCTACCGGAATTGCCGACTCGCGCCTGGATCTTGGGATTGCCCGGTGCGCTGGCGGTGCTTGCGTTCGCGCCCCGCTGGCGGTTGCCGGCTTGGAGCGTGGCTGGGTTTCTGTGGGCGTTATGGCTGGTGCCGTCGCCCACTCTGTTCCCGGCGGAGCTGGAAGGCGTCGAGATGTGGGTGGAGGGCTGGATCGCCGCCATCCCGGATCGCGAGAGACGCAGCACCCGCTTTGAGTTCGTGATTGATCGGGGGCTGGCGCAAGGCGAGGAGCCCGCTCTTCTTGTTGGCCAACGGTTGCGGCTGTCGTGGTGGAACGACTCCACCGGCATCGAAAATGCGGCGAACGGAGTTCCCCCCTTGCGGGTCGGCGACCGTTGGGGCTTCGCGGTTCGGCTAAAGAGGCCGCGTGGCCTGCTCAATCCCGGCGGTTTCGACTATGAGCGCTGGCTGTACGCCAAAGGCATCGTCGCTACCGGCACCATTCGTTCTCATCCCGCTCCCCGCCTGCTGGCCGGGGCCGAACGCTATCCGCTGGATCGCTACCGCCAGCGCGTGGCCGAGACCTTCGAGCGGTTGCTCCCCGACAATCCGCAAACCGGGATATTGACCGCGCTGGCGGTGGGCGAGCAGAGCGGCATCGCGTCCTGGCAATGGGAGGTGTTCAACCGCACCGGCGTCGGTCACCTGATGTCCATTTCCGGCTCGCACATCGGCTTGGTGGCCGGCATGGTGTTCGCGTTGGTCTGGGGATTCTGGAGCCGGATTCCGGCGTTGGCCCTGCGCTGGCCAGCCACGCGGGCGGCCGCTCTGGCCGCTCTGGTCGGAGCGGGCGGCTACGCGCTGCTGTCCGGTCTTGCGGTGCCGGCGCAGCGCTCTTTCCTCATGCTGGCGGTGGCGATGACCGCGTTGATCGTCCTGCGAGCCGCCGTGCCTGGCCGCATTCTGGCGCTGGCGTTGCTGGTGGTGTTGGTCGCCGAACCTGGAGCACCCTTGCTGGTCGGATTCTGGCTGTCGTTCGGCGCGGTGGCGGCGATTCTCTACAGCGTCGGCGGGCGCTGGCGCGAGCACTGGCCGCTCGGCCGGACGATCCGTTTGCAGTGGGGCATCACCTTGGCTTTGTTGCCGCTGTTACTGCTTTTTTTCCAGCGATTCCCGTTGCTTTCGCCGCTGGCCAACCTGATCGCCATTCCCTGGGTGGGCTGTACGGTGCTGCCGTTGACTTTGCTGGCGGTGCTTGCGGACTGGATCGGTCCCGCCGTGCAGGCGCTATTGCTGGAAGGGGCGGCGCTGACCCTGGAGGGACTTTGGCGGGTTCTGCTCTGGCTGGATCGGTGGCCGGGTCTGGTGTGGTACCGGCCGGAGCCACCGCCATGGGCGCTGGCGTTCGCCCTGCCGGGCGTGGCGCTGTTGCTGGGGCCTCGCGGACTGCCGGGCCGCTGGCTGGGCTTGCCGTTGTGTCTGCCCTTGCTGTGGCCACCCGTCGCCGCTCCTCCGTCGGGCGGGGTCTGGTTCACCTTGTTGGATGTAGGGCCGGGGCTGGCGGCGGTGGTGCGGACCCGGAACCATGTGCTGGTTTACGATACCGGGCCGCGATTGGGGGAAACGTTGGATGCCGGCCGGGCCGTGATTGCCCCCTTTTTGCGCCGGCAGGGCGTGGTCAAGTTGGATATGTTGGTCGTTAGCCACGCCGACAAACAGCACACCGGTGGCGTGCGCTCGCTGCGAGAGGAGATGTCGGTCGAGCGCATTCTGACCTCGTCACTGGAGCAGACGCCGATCGATGGCGCCGAACACTGTCGGGCTGGCCAGAGCTGGGAATGGGATGGCGTGCGGTTTCGGCTGTTGCATCCACCGGAAACGGGGTTTGTTGGCGACGAGGCTTCCTGCGTACTCCAGGTGATCGGGTCGGCCGGTCGCGTGTTGCTGCCGGGAGATATCGAAACGCGCGCCGAGACCGCCCTGGCCGCAAGCTACGGCGCCGGACTGGCCGCCGAGGTGTTGGTCGCCCCGCATCAGGGCCGGCGCAATTTGTCGGCGTCCGCGTTTCTAACCGAAGTACGGCCGCGTTACGTATTGTTCTCGACCGGTTACCGCAACCGGTTCGGTTATCCCCGCCCGGAAACCGCGACCCGCTATCAGGCCAGCGGCGCCACGCTGCTCGACGCCTCTCATGAAGGGGCGCTCACCTTCCGGCTGGAGCCGGACCGGCCGCTGGCGCCCGAGCGATACCGGCGCGACCACCGTCGTTACTGGACCGCGCCCTGACTGGAGGCGGTGCTGCGACAAGCACCTTAAATCCAGTATGATGAGCGCCTACTGGACACCGGGAAAAGCGACGATGCAAAGCAGGATGGAGACAGTAGCGTGCCTGAGCTGATCAAGGCTGGCGGTTGGCTGATCGTGCCGATTCTAGTCTGCTCGCTGGTGGCGGCGATCATCATCTTCGAGCGTCTGCTGGCGCTGCGGCGGGCGCGGGTGCTGCCTGGGCGGTTGATGGCGATTCTCCAGCACTGGATGGAACTCGGGGCGATTAGTCCGGGGGAGGTGCAAACGTTGCCGCTGACTTCGCCGCTGGGCCGAATCGTGGCGGCGGGTTTGGCCAACCGCGGCCGGTCCCGGGAAGTTTTGCGGGAGCGGATCGAAGACACTGGGCGCCATGTCGCGCATGAGTTGGAGCGGTTTCTCAATACCCTGGGCACCATCGCGGCCATCAGTCCGCTATTGGGCCTGTTGGGCACCGTGGCCGGCATGATCAAGATCTTTCAGGTGGTTTCCGTGCAGGGCAACAGCAATTTCAGCCTACTGTCGGTGGGGATCGCCGAGGCGCTGGTGACGACGGCGGCCGGGTTGACCGTCGCCATTCCCAGCCTGCTGTTCTACCGCTATTTCCAGGGCCGGGTGGACGAACTGGTGGTGCGCATGGAGCAGGAGACCCTGCAATTGATCGACTTGCTGGATGGCGGGACAGATGCGGGGGCGCAGCGGCCATGAACCTGCGTCCCCGTCGCCGCGACGATCCGGAACTCAATCTGGTGCCGATGATTGACGTGGTGCTGGTGTTGCTGATCTTCTTCATGGTTGCCACCAGCCTGCGGCACGAATCCGAACTGGAGATTCGCCTGCCGGAGGCATCGGGGCAACCGTTGCCGGACAACCTGGCGCCATTGGAGGTTAGCATCGACGCCGCCGGGCGTTACTCCATCCATGGCATCAAGGACCGGCGGCTGGATTCGGCCACCGATGTGGCGGTGTTGCGGGAAGAACTGCTGCAAGCCTCCAGTGGGCGGGCGTTACCCCTGGTGATCAGCGCCGATGGCCAAACCCCGCATCAGGCGGTGGTGACGGTGCTGGATGTCGCTGGACAACTGGGCCTGAGACAGGTGGCTATCGCTACCGTGAATACCGCCTCGTCGCCGTCGCCGTCGCCGTCGCCGTCGCCGTCCGCCGCCAACCCGTCGCCGCCGAATCCCTGATCATGAACTGGCTGGATCGCCATGGGTATTCCCTGAATCTGGTCGCCGTGTTGTTGTGGCCGTTCAGCCTGTTGTTCGGGGCGGTGGTGCGAGGGCGGCGGCTGTTGTACAAGCACGGTTTCCTGTACAGCGAAGCGGTCGCCGCGCCGGTGGTTGTGGTGGGTAACATCAGCGTCGGTGGCGCCGGCAAGACGCCGCTGGTGGCCCGCCTGGTGGAACTGCTGCGGGAATCCGGCTACAAACCCGGTATCGTCAGTCGCGGTTACGGCGGTCAGTCCGCCGAATGGCCGCGCCACGTCACGATCGACGGCGATCCAAGCCAGGTGGGTGACGAACCGGTCATGCTGGCCCGGCGCTGTCGCTGCCCGGTCGTGGTCGATCCCGACCGGGTTGCGGCGGCGCGGGTTCTGTTGGAGACTTACGAATGCAACGTGATCCTGAGCGACGACGGCTTGCAACATTATCGCCTGCGGCGCGACATTGAAATCGCGGTGGTCGGTTTTCGCCGGCTGGGCAACGGGGCCTGTCTGCCCGCCGGGCCGTTGCGGGAACCGCCGTCCCGGTTGCGCGAGGTTGATTTCGTGGTCGGCAACGGCGCGGCTTGCGGCGGGGAATATCTGATGTCCCTGCGCGGTGAAACCGCCGTGAATTTGGGCGATCCCTGTGTCAGCAGCGCGCTGACCGGGTTCCGTCACGGCACCGTCCACGCCGTGGCCGGCATCGGCGATCCGGGGCGGTTCTTCGATCACTTGCGGCACGCCCGGTTGCGGCTGATCGAGCATCCCTTTCCGGATCATCATCGCTTTAAACCCGAAGACCTGCATTTTCGACAGGATTTGCCGGTGCTGATGACCGAGAAGGACGCCGTCAAATGTCGGACGTTCGCGGCCGAGGGGTACTGGTATATTCCAGTGGATGCCCGGCTCGATCCGGATTTCGAGGAGCACTTTCTCAAGCGGCTGGCGGCGGTGGCTCTGGCCAAAGGCATACGACGCGAACGAGGAAAACCGGGCCGAGGGGCTGGCACGCATCCCCAACTCGATGCTTCCGGAGGATGAGATAAACGAGATGGATAAGAAATTGCTGGATATTCTGGTTTGTCCGGTCAGCAAGGCGCCGCTGACCTACGATAAGGCGCGACAGGAACTGATCTGCTGGGAGAGTCGTCTGGCCTATCCCGTGCGCGACGGCATTCCGGTCATGCTGGAAGCCGAGGCGCGACGGCTGGCGGATGACGAGGTCGATCCGAGTGCGTGAGAGCGCTCCCCGGTTTCGCGTGGCGATTCCGGCCCGTTACGCTTCGACCCGCCTGCCGGGCAAGCCGCTGCGCCTGCTGGCCGGTCGGCCGCTGCTCCAGCATGTGCATCAGCGGGCCTTGGCCAGCGGCGCCCTGGAGGTGGTAATCGCCACCGACGATCCCCGCATCCGCGAGGTGGCCGAGGGATTTGGCGCGGCGGTGTGCATGACCGCGCCCGAACACCCGTCCGGTACCGACCGGCTGGCGGAAGTGGCGAACCGGCGCGGTTGGCCGGATGACGATATCATCGTCAACTTGCAGGGTGACGAGCCGCAGATGCCGGCTTCGCTGGTCCGGCAGGTGGCGGCGGCGCTGGAGGAATGTCCCGAAGCCGGCATCGCCACGGCCTGCGCCCGGATCCGGCGGCTGGATGAGGTGTTCGACCCGAACGTGGTCAAGGTGGTGCGGGACGCACGGAACGATGCGTCGTATTTCAGCCGCGCTCCGATTCCCTGGCATCGCGAGGCCTTTGCGATCGGTGTGGGCGGTTCGGCCGATCCGCCGGACGACGGCGCTGCTTATTTTCGCCATATCGGGATTTACGCCTATCGGGCGGCGGTGTTGCGCCGCTATCCCCGTTTGGCGCCGGCGCCGGCCGAACAGGCCGAATCGCTGGAGCAGTTACGCGCCCTGTGGCACGGCATCCGCATTCACGTCATCGAGGCCACCGAAGCGCCACCTCCTGGAATCGACACCGAAGCCGACTTGGCGCGGGTGGCGGCGGAGTTCGAACGTTCAGACCAGCAGATCGAGGTCGGCCAGCCTCGGTAAATCGGGATTGAGACGGTCGCGACGAGCATCCAATAAGGCAACGGTGAAGGTTCGCGGCGCCCAGCCGCTGGCATTGCCGTATTGGTTGGCTTGCAAAACCTTGCGGTCCCGGTGGTCGCGCAATACCAGCGCCGACTCCTCGCTCAGGATTTCGATGACCTGACAAGCCTGGCCTTGGTAAAGCAGGATCTGGCCCAGCAGTTTTTTCAGTTTTTCGGGATCGATTCGAGGCATGGTCGGCGGCCAGGATGATCGAGGTCAGGGTAATGCAAACGATGCGCGCGGTGTTCGGTTTCCCGCGGCGCTTGGAGGCGGCGAGGTCGAAGGCGATGGTTAAGGTATTGTTCGTGTGCATGGGTAATATTTGCCGCTCTCCGATGGCGGAGGGGGTATTCCGGCGCATGTTGGAAGGAGTGGGCCTAGTCGAACAGGTCTATGTCGATTCGGCCGGCACCCATTCCTACCACATCGGCGCGCCGCCCGATAGCCGCAGCCAAGCCACCGCGCTGAGCCGGGGCGTGGATTTGCGCAACCTCCGCGCCAGACGGGTGGTGGCGGCCGATTTTGTCGAGTTCGATTACCTGCTGGCAATGGATCGCGCCAATTACCGGGATCTGCTGGCGGCGTGTCAGGACGCGAAATTGCAATCCCGCATTCGCTTGTTCATGGATTTTGCTCCCGCCTTGCCGGAGCGGGAAGTCCCAGACCCCTATTACGGCGGTCCGACCGGTTTCGAAAGGATCATGGATCTGGTCGAGGAAGGTGCTCAGGGCCTGCTGCTTCATCTGCGCGAACGCTATCGGATTTGACGTTGAGCCGGCAGTGGCCGAGCGCTTCTCCGGCGGAAAGCGGGGCCGGTATCCAGCCCCGCTTTTTTTATCGGTCAATCAGGGACTGACTTCCGATCGAGGTCGGAGTCCGGCTGTGGCGGATCGGCCGATCCGCCGGATTGCGGCTCATCCGGGGTGGGCTCCACCCGTCCGGCGTCATCGACCGCGGCGAGAGTTGCCACCACGACTTCGCCCTCGACTTCGACCGAAATCGTGTCTTCCTGGTAAAGCGTGGGGGCGATCGGATCGTGGTCCGGTGGGGAAAGGATGGTTTCCGCCGGAATCGTCGTTTCCAGCAATTCGGGTTCGCACTCCGCGGCAACCATGTCGGGCGATGCGGTTGGAGCAGCCTCGGTGCTGGTTACCGCCACCGGAAGCGTCGCGTCGGGTGCCGAGGAGTTGGGTTCTGGAGCTTCGGCCGATAGTGTCGTCGCATCCTCGGCGCCGGGCGTGGCGATGGCTTCGGTCTCGGTTGTGGCTGGTGCGGCCACGGCGTTTTCGACTTCGCTAGCGGCGATTTCCGCGGCGGCGGATGCTGGCGGGTCTGTCGCCACTGTGCCGGAAGTTGCCGGAGTAGGGATTTCGAGCAGAGCCGGTACGGGGTCGGTGGGGTCAGCCGCCGTTTCCATCGAGGCAGTCGCCGGTTCGGAAGGTTTAGCCGGTTCATCCGGGGAAGGCGCAAGTTCCACACCCAGCGGTTCGGCCTGCGTCGGAGACGGGGCCGTTTCGTGTTGGCTCGCCGGCTGTTCCGTCCTTTCCTCAACCACCGGATATTCCATGAGTAGAGGCGATGGCGGCGTCAGCGCTTCGGATGGCGGCGGCGGTACGGCGCCCGTGGATCGAATTTTGACAACGGCGGTTGTTCCCTGAGGCAAGCGAGGGCGGCCACTGCGGATGCGCCGTTGCGGTGTGGCCGATGGCGTCTCGGCGGGCGCGGCGGCGGAATCGCCCGCGTCGTGCGATTCCGTGTCGTCAGAGCCGGACACGGTCGCTTGATCGGATTCATCGGGTTCGCCGCCGGAATCGACGCTGGTCGGGGCCGCTTCCGTCGAGGTTGCTTCACCGCGCCGCCGCCGTCGGCCGCCGCGCCGGCCACGCCGATTGCGCGCACCGGAGCTTTCCTCTTCGGTTTCAGGATTGGTGGGATGCTCGCTCGCCGCTTCGCTGGGAACCGGCGCCAAGGCTTCGGCATCGGGCTTGGGTTCTGGCCGCGAATCCTCGATCGGTGGCGTGGCCACGGTGGGAGGCGTCGCGGCAATGACCGGTGCACCACTGTCCTTGACCGTGGCGGTTTCCATGGCGGGCTCGGTCTCGGGCCGCCGGCCGACGCGATCGCGCCGCTGCCGCTCCGGTTTGGCGGAACGGGCTCCTCCCGACCGACCGGTTCGTTCTGGCTGAGCTTGCTGTTGCGGGGCTTGCTGAAAGAGATTGCTCCACAGCCAGCGAAAGAAGCTCGGGCTCATTTCGGGCTTGGGCGCCGGCGCGGGCGGGGGAAGCGGGGCCGGTGTGGTCGGCGCGACGCCCTTGACCGCTGGTTCCTCGTCCGCGCCCCGTGCCGCCGTGCCCGCCGCCGGCTCGAATTGTTCTTCGAAGTCCTCGGCCAGGGTGTACGACGGCAACTGGGTTTCCGACAGTTCGTCCACCCGCAGCCGGTTGAGCTTGAAGTGCGGGGTTTCCAGCGATTCGTTCGGCACCAGCATGACGCCGACCCGATGGCGTTGTTCGATGGCGCGGATCGCTTCGCGCTTTTCGTTGAGCAGGAAGGTGGCGACCTTGACCGGTAACTGCACCACGACCCGGCCGGTCTTGTCCTTCATCGCTTCTTCCTGAATCAGCCGCAGCACGCTGAGCGCCAATGAGTCGATGTTGCGGATGGTGCCTTGACCGTTGCAGCGCGGGCAAATCATGTGACTGGCTTCGTCCAGCGACGGGCTCAACCGCTGCCGCGACATTTCCAGCAAGCCAAACCGGGAAATCCGGCCGACTTGTACCCGGGCACGATCCATTTTCAACGCTTCGCGCAGCCGGGTTTCCACCTCGCGCTGGTTGCGGGCGGCGTTCATGTCGATGAAGTCGATGACGATCAGACCGCCTAAATCGCGCAGCCGCAACTGCCGAGCGATTTCCTCGGCGGCCTCCAGGTTGGTGGTCAGCGCCGTTTCCTCGATATCGGCGCCACGAGTGGCGCGGGCCGAATTGATGTCGACGGATACCAACGCTTCGGTGTAGTCGATGACGATCCCGCCACCCGAGGGCAGTCCGACTTCGCGCAGGTAGGCGGTTTCGATCTGCGATTCGATCTGATAGCGGGTGAACAGAGGCACGTTGTCCTGATACAGTTTGAGTTTGTTCAGGTTGTGCGGCATCACCTGTTGCATGAAATCCTGTGCCTGACGGTGAACGGTGGGGTTGTCCACCAGGATTTCGCCGATATCGGCGCGCAGGTAATCGCGCAAGGCCCGGATGATGATGTTGCTTTCCTGGTAGATCAGGAATGGGGCTTTCTTCTGGGAAGAGGCGGTTTCGATCGCTTGCCACAGGTGCAGCAAGTAATCGAGATCCCACTGTAATTCTTCCTGCGAGCGGCCCACGCCGGCGGTGCGGACGATCAGGCCCATGCCGTCGGGAATGTCGAGACTGCTCATCACCTCGCGAATTTCCTGGCGATCGTCGCCTTCGATTCGCCGCGATACGCCGCCGGCGCGCGGGTTGTTGGGCATCAACACCAGATAGCGGCCGGCCAGACTGATGAAGGTGGTCAGCGCTGCGCCCTTGTTGCCGCGCTCTTCCTTTTCCACCTGGACCACCAGATCCTGGCCTTCCTTGATGGCTTCCCGGATATTCGGCCGGCCGCCGTCGGCGATGGATTGGGGGTCGAAATAGTTGCGGGTGATTTCCTTGAAGGGCAGAAACCCGTGTCGGTCGGTGCCGTAATCCACGAACGCCGCTTCCAGTCCCGGTTCGACACGGGTGACGCGGCCTTTGTAGACATTGGATTTTTTCTGCTCCCGAGCGGGAGTTTCAATGTCGAGGTCGTAAAGTTTCTGGCCATCCACGAGGGCCACGCGCAACTCTTCCTGCTGAGTCGCGTTGATCAGCATGCGTTTCATCAAAAAGATTCCCTGCGCTCAACCATCACCGGCGGTGACGCGGTTGTCGCCGAGGCGTAGCTGGAACAACAAAAGACCCGGGGATTTGAAATACAGTGCGTCGGGCAAGTCCAGATACGCCGCGAGGTCGTAACCAGTCGGCTGGGAGCGCGGTCAAGAGCCGCTTGGAACAGGTCGGGCGAGCGGCGAATAAACCCGTTTAACAAATCCCGCACGCCTGTGTCACTGGCGTGCGGATGTGAAAACCGATATCGTGTGCGAATCGCGTTTCGCCGGCCTTTCGGGCCAATCGGCGACAACTTCCCGAACTATAACAGTCCGACTGGTACGCTTCAAACGATGCCTGTTTCTGTGTCCACCGGTGGGGTACGCCACCTGGAAATTACTTCGGAACATGCCGGGCAGCGCCTCGACAATTTCCTGTTGCGCGAGCTGAAGGGTGCGCCCAAGAGCTTGATCTATCGAATCCTGCGCAAGGGGGAAGTCCGTTTGAACGGAGGCCGGGCGCAACCGAGCCGGCGGCTGCAAACTGGCGATAAATTGCGTGTTCCACCGGTGCGACTGGGCGAGCGAGACGAAAGAGCGTTCCGGCCATCGCCGGAGTGGGCGGAACGCCTGCGGGCGGCCGTGCTGTATGAGGATCGCGAGGTGCTGGTGCTCGACAAGCCAGCCGGTCTGGCGGTGCATAAAGGCAGCGAGGTCGATTATGGCGTGATCGAACTCTTGCGTGCCCTGCGCCCGCAAGAGCCGTTTCTGGAGCTGGCGCACCGGCTGGATCGCGACACCAGTGGCTGTTTGCTGCTGGCCCGGACTCCGGCGGCGTTGCGCTCGATTCAGGACGCCTTGCGAACCGGGCGGGTGGAGAAACGCTATCTTGCCTTGGTGCGAGGTTATTGGAACCACGGTCCGCGCGAGGTGAACCAGCCTTTGCGCCGCAACGTGTTGCGCGGCGGCGAGCGGCTGGTCGAGGCGGTGAGCGACGGCAAGCCGGCCCTGACCCGGTTTCGCCCGGTCAGCCTGTTCAAGCTGGCCTCCTTGCTGGAGGCGAGCATCGCCACCGGCCGTACCCATCAGATCCGCGTTCATGCGGCTCATATCGGTCATCCGCTGGCTGGCGACGCGAAATACGGCGATTCCGTATTCGACCGGGCGATGGTCGAGCAGTGCGGCCTGCGCCGCTTGTTTCTGCATGCCCACAGCTTGAACCTGCCGCTGGGCGGTCGGGACATCGCGGTAAGCGCCCCGCTCAATACCGAACTCAAAGACGTATTGGAAAGCTTGCGTTTGGCGAACTTGCGCGCAAGGTAAGCGAGAGACATACCATGACCGACCCAAATCAGAACCCAAGACAACCTGACGACGAGCGCTGGGCGCGCGAGGTGTTGAGCAAGCTGGCTTTTGCCGCCGTGACCGAGCAGCGGCGGGCCCGGCGTTGGGGGATTTTCTTCAAGCTGCTGTTTTTCGCCTATCTGTTGCTGTTGCTGGTGCTGGCCTGGCCGGACAGTCTCGATACCGGCGCCACCGGAGGCAAGCGTCACACCGCGCTGGTCCGGGTCGATGGGCTGATCGCCAGCAGCAGCGAGGCCAGCGCCAAAAACGTAATCGAGGCGCTGCGCAAGGCGTTCGAGGATGAGAAAACGGCCGGAGTGATCGTGCAGATCAACAGTCCGGGCGGCAGCCCGGTGCAGGCGGGCGAGGTTTACGACGAAATCCAGCGATTGCGTCGGAAGCATCCCAAAATTCCGATCCATGCGGTGGTCAGCGACGTGTGCGCCTCGGGCGGTTACTACATCGCGGCGGCGGCGCAGAACATCTATGCCAACAAGGCCAGCATCGTCGGTTCCATCGGGGTGCGGATGGATAGCTTTGGCTTCACCGACGCCATCTCCAAACTGGGCATCGAACGGCGGGCCTACACGGCGGGGAGCAACAAGGATTTCCTCGACCCGTTCAAGCCGGTCAACCCGGCGGAAGTTCGGCATTTACAGGGAATGCTGGATGCGATCCACCAGCAGTTCATCGCCGCGGTCCGGCAGGGTCGAGGCGAACGCCTGAAGGACAATCCGGAACTGTTCAGCGGGCTGATGTGGACCGGCGAGCAGAGTGTTGAACTGGGGTTGGTGGACGCGCTGGGCAACGCCCGCTACGTGGCCGAGGACGTGATCGGCGAGAAAACCGTTATGGATTACACCAAACGCACCCGTTGGGTGGAGCGATTGCTCGATGGCGCGGAAGCCAGTCTGAGCGCGGCGCTGCTCAAGGCGTTAGGGATCGATGGAATGGCGCAGTGGCGGTAAGGTTGCCGATCGCGAGTTTCGGTTAGGAGATGTCTTGCCATGTTCGTTCAACTCAAACCCCGTTTGCTCTGACCGTCGCCTGACCGTCCGGCTGGCGGACCTGTATGACGGGGCCGGACTGCCTGAAGCTTGATCGCCCACGCGTATAACGCCGCCACTCTCGCTGCTTCCACCATTCGGGTGGGCCGTATCGGAGGCAAACGCACAGCCATCGCGCATCCGCCCGTTAAACCCCTCAAGTACGCGCTCGACCTGTTCCTTGCCGCTCCCGGCGATGGTGACGGCGTCGCCGTCAGCGACCGAAACACCCACAGCCACGGCGGCTGACCGTGTTCGGGCCGTCGGCCCCGTCGCTCCGCTGAGCTGAAAACCCGTGGTTTTTCCTCGCCAACCCTCTATTCCCCTTCCCGAAGTCCGCCGGGAACCAGTACCGCGCCATGTCGCGGCAACCGTGAAATAGCGTGGCTTCGTGAAAGCCCGTCCAATTGCTCCTAATCATCAATCGCGCAATATCATATTGATTGGTATGGTATTTTAATTAATTTTCAAACCTGGCACGGGGTTTGAAATACTTCGAGTGGGTCGCCGCCACCGGTTGAAGCTCTCGAATCCAACTCGATTGATCCGATGGACGGCACATCCCTCGCTTTCTTACTCAACCGTTTAGGAGTTTTTCACCATGAACAGCAAAACCCTCGTGAATTCGGCCTTGGCCAGTGTTTTCGCCCTCGGTCTGGTCGCCGCCGCCGGTCAGGCCACCGCCGCCGAGGAAAAGGGCGCCGAAAAGTGCTACGGCATCGTCAAGGCCGGCAAGAACGACTGCCAGACCAATGCCCACGCTTGCGCCGGCCAGGCCAGCAAGGACGGTCAGGGCGATTCCTGGGTGTACGTCCCCAAGGGCACCTGCGACAAAATCGTGGGCGGCAGCCTGAAGCCGAAGGCTTGAGGAAATTCCCGATGAGCGCCAAGCCGGCAACATCCCGGCTTGGCCCCGGTTCGATTCCGGTTCGCGCCGGAATCGGCCTGCGGGCCGAGCATTACGATGCGGTACTGGAAACCCGACCACCGGTGGGCTGGCTGGAAGTGCACAGCGAAAACTACTTTGGAGCGGGCGGCAAGCCGCTGGATTATCTGGAGCGGATTCGGGTTCATTACCCTCTCAGTCTGCATGGCGTCGGTCTGTCGATCGGCTCGACCGATCCGTTGGACAAGCTGCATTTGGCCAAGCTCAAGCATCTGATCGAGCGGTTCGAGCCGGCGCTGGTATCGGAGCATCTCTCCTGGGGTTCGGTCGGCGGGCGTTATTTGAACGATTTGTTGCCGCTGCCCTACACGCGGGAAGCGCTCTATCACTTGGTCGCGCGGGTTTCCCAGGTACAGGACATGCTCGGTCGGCAAATCCTGATCGAGAACGTTTCCAGCTACCTGCAATTCGTGGAATCGGCGCTTTCGGAGTGGGATTTTCTGGCCGAACTGGCCGAGCGCGCCGGCTGCGGGGTGCTGCTGGATGTCAACAACATCTACGTCAGTGCGCGCAATCACGGCTTCGATCCCAGCGCCTACCTGCGGGCGATTCCCCGCCACGCCGTCCAGGAAATCCACTTGGCTGGATTTACCGTGAACCGCTTCGAGGATGGCGAGATTCTGATCGATACCCATAACCAGCCGGTTTGTCCGGCGGTCTGGGCGCTGTACCGCCAGGCGGTGCAACGCTTCGGTCCCACGCCCACCCTGATCGAGTGGGATACCGACCTGCCCGAGCTGGCGGTGCTGGTGAAGGAAGCACACCGGGCCGACGCCATTTTGGAGGAACGCCATGCCCGCGCTGCATGAATTGCAACGGCGCTTCGCGGCGGCGGTGCTGGACGGCGACGACGGCGGTTTCGAGCGCCACATCCGCGCGGCGGGTTTATCCGGCGAGCGTCGCTTGCAGGTCTACCGCAACAACAGCCGGTTGGGTTTGACGGGAGCGCTGGAAGCGGTTTACCCGGTGGTGCGCCGGCTGGTGGGCGAGGGATTCTTCCGCTACGCCGCCGCCGAGTATATCGCTCGCCACCCGTCCCGGTCGGGCGATCTGCACGAGTACGGCGGGCTCTTGCCCGAATTTCTGGAATCGTTCGAGCCAGCCGCCGGACTGGCGTATTTACCCGATGTCGCCCGGCTGGAATGGAGCTATCACCAGGTTTTTCACGCGGCCCGCCATGCGCCGCTCGATCCCATGGTGCTGGCGAGCGTGCCGGCCGCGCGCCAGGGTGACCTGCGCTTTCGGCTGCATCCCGCCGCGCGCCTGTTGGAATCGTTCTTCCCCATCCTGCGCATCTGGCGGAGCAACCAAGAGGATTCCGGCGACGCCACCCCCGTGGATTTGGCCGAGGGTGGAGTCAAGCTGCTGGTGTTCCGGCCCGAGAGCCTGGATATCGAATTTCAACCCCTGGAGGATGGGGAATTCCATCTGTTGCGCGCCCTTTCCGAGGGTTGCGCTTTCGCCGCCGCCTGCGAGCGGGCCATGGCCGCGCAACCGGATTTTGATTTGCCAGCCCGCTTTGGCGGCCATGTCGCGCGCGGTGTCGTGACCGCTTTCGATCTGCCCGATTCACCATTTTCCAACCACTGACCGAGGAGAACTCCCGTGATGACCGTCGCCGACGCTTACGCCAACCCCACGCTCCAACGCTCCTGGTGGGCAAGAACCGCCCCCCTGCTATGCAAAGCCAACACCCTGTTCCATAAGGCCGCGGATCTGCTCACGCCGGTCGCCGATTTCCTGGCCCGTTACTGGGTCGCCGCCGCCTTTTTCGGCTCTGGGCTGACCAAGACCGTGAGCGGCAGCTTCACCCTGTTTGGACACAGCTTCGGCTATCCGCTCAGCCTGCTGCCAACCGAGACCACATTCACCCTGTTCGAGTACGAGTATCACGTGCCTCTGCTGCCGTCCGCTTTAGCGGCTTATCTGGGCACGGCGACGGAACTGCTGCTGCCGGTGTTTCTGTTCCTGGGCTTGGGGACGCGCTACGCCGCGCTGGTGCTGTTCGTATTCAATATCGTGGCGGTCCTGTCCTATCCGGACCTGAACGACGCTGGCCTGGCGCAGCATCAGGTATGGGGTCTGCTGCTGTTGATCACGCTTTGCCACGGCCCCGGCAAACTGTCCATGGACCATCTGATCGATCGGCTGATCCGTCGCTGACCGATTCCGCCCCATACCGGAGAGGATTACGTCACCATGAGCCATCTGGCCCAGGCCCCCGGCGACGAAGCGACCGCCGCGGCCGTTCCGCCCTGGTTTCCTGATCGGAACGACATTGATCTGCTTTGGCGTATCGGTCTTTTTTCGGCCGACGATGCGCGCGCGCTGCGCAAGGTCTGGCGAATTCTGAAAGGGCAGACCGACGATTACCTGGATCGGCTGCTGGGCATGGTGGCGGCCTATCCCGCTTTGGCCGCCGAATTGGCCGTGCTGCGCGGCGAGTGTTGGGAAAGAGGTACGGTAGACGATTCCGTTACTTTACGTCGCTGGTTCCGGCAGTGGTTGTTCGAAACCTGTGTGTTTCCCCAAGATCCTCCCTGGCTGCGGCAAGTGGAGATGAACTCGCCGGCGCAACCGGTTTCGGCGCCACTGCCCGGATTTCGCTATGTCGTTGCCTTGGTTTTCCCTCTGGTAATGACGGCGCGTCCGTTTCTCGTCGCCAGCGGCAACGATCACACTGAAATTGAGCGCATGCAATACGCCTTGCTCAAGGCCATCCTCCTGCAAGCCACCCTGCTGGGCAAGCTGTATGTCAAGGAGGGATTGTGGTAGGCGACCAGCATAAAGGAAGCCGGCAATCGCCAGGCAATTCGGTGCTGGCCAAGAGGATGGAGCGGCAACCCCCACCGACAGGGATCGGCCGTCGGGGATTCGTGGCGTTGGTCCGCGACGGGAGATCGCGGCCCGCGTTGGAGGGCGAGGCGGTTGCCTCGGCTCTGAAATCACCTATATCTATCGATGAGGTCAATGAAGATGAAACTGTTGCGCATTACGATCGCGGTTCTGGCGTTGTTCCTGAGTGGCACAACCGTTTACGCCCAAGGGTTCAATATGAAAAGTTTCCCAAACGGCTTGGGAAAATCGGACATGATGTATCGGTTTCTCGTGCCTGAGGGGGTCACCGTCACCAACAAGAAGGGCGAGGTGATGAAGGGAGGCTCCATCGTGACCGTGCCCGGCTCCAGCATCAAACTGCTGGAACCCGCCTATGCCCAGGAGCAGGCCAAGAATAGCGCGTTCATGTCGAGCTTTATGAACGCTTCCCAGTACTTCGCCATGTCGGCGGACAAAGTGCGGAACCATGCGGTGATCGGGCTCAAGGTTCCCGAAGGAGTGACTGTCGAAGGGTACGGCAAGACGGTGACGGGCGGGTCGGAACTGGTGCTGATGGTCGCCAATGCGGGATCGGAAACCATGCAGGACACCAACCCTCCCGGCTACTGGGACACCGCCGGTTGGGACATGAAGTAGGCATGGGCCAAAAGCCGTGCAAACCCTCTCTTCCCCGAAGGGAGAGAGGGCGTTTCTCGGCGGAGGGATGACGATGCGAATTTCCGATATCTGGCGGTTACTTCCGATCGGTGGCCTGCTGCTTTTGGCCGTGTTCGGTCCGGTTCGCGGCGCCGATCGGCCCGCCACCGGCGGCGAACTCGCCAGGGCCACCTTCGCTGGGGGTTGTTTCTGGTGCATGGAACCGCCGTTCGCGTCGTTGCCCGGCGTGATTTCGGTGATCTCCGGTTACACCGGTGGCCGCAAGGCGACCCCGACCTACGAAGAAGTCTCGGCCGGCGGCACGGGACACGCCGAAGCGGTGGAGATCGTCTACGATCCCGCCCGGATCGGCTATGCTCAGTTACTGGATATCTTTTGGCGTAACATCGATCCGCTCGATGCCGGGGGACAGTTTTGCGACCGGGGCCAACAGTACCGCCCGGCGATTTTCCATCACGGCGACGGACAAAAGCGCTTGGCCGAGGAATCCAAGCAGGCGCTGGATCAATCCGGGCGATTCCAGCAACCGGTGGTGGTGGCGATCGAACCGGCATCGACCTTTTATCCAGCCGAGGACTACCACCAGCACTATTATCGAAAGAACCCGGTGCGCTATAAATTCTATCGATACTCTTGCGGCCGGGATCAACGGCTCGAAGCGCTTTGGGGCGTCGCACGGTGACACCGCCGCGCGGCCCACGTCCAGCTTGTCTAGATTCGGCAGGGTCCGAGTACCCATGAGGGGGTTCGTGTATGAATGGAACGATCGCGCAATCCTTGAGTGAACCCCTCGCCTTGGGAGACGAGTCCGGTCTTAATACAGCCGACGGACATGACGAGTCCATGCACTTGGCCCTACATGCCATCGTCGAAGGAACCGCCACCGCCACCGGCACGGACTTCTTTTACGCGCTGGTGCGGGAGTTGGCCCTGGCGCTGCGTGTGCGCTACGCCTTCGTGAGCGAGTTGCTGGAAAGCAAGATCCGGGTGCGTACCCTGGCGTTCCGGTTCGACGGCCAGTTCATCGACAACATCGAATTCGATCTGGACGGCACCCCTTGCGAAGTGGTTATCCGCGGCGAAACGGTCTATTACACCCACAAGGTTTACGAGATGTTCCCTCATCATCCGGAACTCCGGGACATGGGGATCGAGAGCTACTTCGGCGTCCCGCTGGTGTCGGAGTCGGGCAACGAAATGATGGGTCACCTGGCCGTGTTCCACGATCAGCCCATGGCCAAGGAATTTCGCGGCATGGCGCTGCTGAAGATTTTCGCGGCCCGGGCCCGGGTGGAGCTGGAGCGCAAGCGGGCCGAGCAGGCGCTACGCCAGAGCGAGGAACGTTTGGCCAGCGTGCTGGCCAGCGCCATGGACGCCATCGTTACCCTCGACGCCGAGCAGCGGGTTACCCTGTTCAACCCGGCCGCCGAAAAGGTGTTCCGCCGTTCGGCGGCGGAGGTCATCGGTTGTTCGTTCGAGCCGTTTCTTTCCAAGCGTTTTGCCAACCTGCTTAAGGGCTATTGTCTGGCGGTCCAGCCGGCCACGGTCAACTCCCGGCAGTTGTGGGCGCCGGAGGGACTGACCGCCCGGCGTGGCGACGGCGAGGAATTCCTGGTCGAGGCCACGCTGTCGCCGCTGGAGATGAGCGGTCGCCATTTCTACACCCTGATTCTGCGCGACGTCACCGAACGCTGGCGTTCCGCGGAAACGCTCCAGCAGTTGCAATTGGAAAACCTGTATCTGCACGAAGAGATCAAGACCCGGCAAACGCCCGGCCACATCGTCGGCGACTCGCCGGCCATGCAGGCGGTGTTCGCCCAAGCCGAACCGGTGGCGGCCACCGATTCCACCGTGTTGCTGACCGGAGAAACCGGCACCGGCAAAAGCGTCATTGCCCGCACCATACATGATCTCAGTGAACGGCGGGACAAGCTGTTTGTGAATGTTAATTGCGCCGCCTTGCCGGGCGAGTTGGTGGAAAGCGAATTGTTCGGTCACGAAAAAGGCGCGTTCACCGGCGCGACCGCCCAACGCAAGGGCCGTTTCGAATTGGCCGATGGTGGCACCCTGTTCCTGGACGAAGTCGGCGAGCTGACCGCCAGCGCCCAAGCCAAGTTGCTGCGGGTGCTGCAGGATCAGGAATTCGAGCGGGTCGGCGGCACGCAGACCTTGAAAGTCAATGTACGGCTGGTGGCGGCCACCAATCGCGATCTGGCCCGGATGGTCAAGGACGGGACTTTTCGCGCCGATCTGTATTACCGGTTGAATGTATTTCCCATTCGATTGCCGGCGCTGCGCGAGCGTCCGACCGACATTCCTCTGCTGGCGCGACATTTCCTGGACAAGTTTGCAAAGAAGATGGGCAAGACGGTCCACGATCTCTCCCAACGGACATACGAGCAACTACTGCGTTACTCTTGGCCGGGCAATATCCGGGAGCTGCAAAACGTTATCGAGCGCGCCACCATCTTGGTCCGAGGTTCCCTGTTGGAAATCGGCAACGCGCTGGATTTGCGTTTGGACGATCAGCCGGCGGCGGATGCTCCTGAGCAAGAGCAGTTCGGTTCGTTCGAAGCCATGGAGCGCGCCTATATTCTTAAGGTGCTGGAGCGTACTCGCTGGGTGATCGAGGGCGAGCAAGGCGCGGCGGCAATTTTGGATCTCAATCCCAGCACCTTGCGTTCCCGCATGCAGAAACTGAACATCCGCAAGCCTAAATTCCCGGCCTGAGTCGGAACCCCCTCTTTCTCGCTTTTATTCTCTCAGCCATCGGTTTCCGACCGGTGGCCTCCTTGCGAATCTCCCTCCACCAAATTCGGCTGAAGGCGGTTTTAACAGCCGCTGGAAACCAAATTGTCGGTTGCGCCTCTTCAAGCGATAACAGCCACCGCGTTATTTAATGGCTTTGCGATATATCGCGGGACTTACTCTATCGCTAATCTCTCATGGATTTTTGGATAAACCGCAACCTAATGATATTTAAAATTATTTATTAGATAGTTCGATGTGGCATGAGGGTTGCTAATTAGAGATCGTCAGTCAACGAGATCTTTAAACCAACCCATGAGGAGTACCCCATGAACAAGACCATCACGACCGCCTTGTTGGTTCTGGCTTCCGGCCTGACCCTAAGCGCAACCGCCCGCGCGGAGCCTTTCAATCACGGCAGTTCCTATACGAACGCCATCAGCAATGTCGGATCGAGCCAAAACACGCCGAGCGCGCCGGGCGTCCGGTATGCCGACACGACGGTGACGGCAATTGGTTTTAACGACCGGGAGCCGGCCACAAATGAAACGGCCAACTCCAGGATCGTTGGTGAAACCGCCATCTCCAGAATGCTGTCGAGCATCGCGAGCGGTTTTAACGATCGCGGCTAAATCCCGGCGCCTCGAAATCGCCAGCCGGATCTTTCCGAGTGAATGATCTGGCGGCGACTCGATCGCGAATCGTATTTCGTTGTGAGGTGATGTCATGAACCAGTCATCTGTTTCTGCTTCCACAAGCGCCAATCAGGCTTATTCCAGAAAATGGAGAATAGGGGGTGTACTGAGTCTGGATATATCACCGGCTTTGCTCAGTTTGACGGCCCGTAACAAGACCAAGCGGTTTCCATTGCGCCTCCCGGCGACCAAAGTTACCCCGTCCCCTCGAATCATTCCCTGAACCTTTTAATTAAGGAGAATACCCATGCCGCTGATCAGCGCCAACCAACATGTTCTGAAAGGCCAACGCGCCCTGGTCACCGGAGCCAGTTCCGGCATCGGCGCTTCCATCGCCAAGGCGCTGGCGGCGGCCGGCGCGAAGGTCGTCGTCAACTACGCCGGCGGCGCGGAGCGAGCGCACACGGTGGTCAACCAAATCCAGGCCGACGGCGGCGAGGCGCTGGCGATCCGCGCTGACGTTAGCCGGGAAGATCAGGTCGAAGCGATGTTCGCCCAAATGATCGAAACTTGGGGCAGCGTTGACATTCTGGTCAACAACGCGGGTCTGCAAAAGGATGCGCCCCTGGTCGAAATGAGTCTGGCCGACTGGCAACAGGTCATCGATATCAACTTGACCGGCCAGTTCCTCTGCTCCCGCGCCGCGGTCCGCGAATTCCTCCATCGCGGCGTCGTGCCGGAACTGTCGCACGTCGCCGGCAAGATTATCTGCATCTCGTCCGTGCATGACGTGATTCCATGGGCGGGACACGTCAACTACGCCACCTCCAAGGGCGGGGTGAGCATGATGATGAAGACCATGGCCCAGGAACTCGCGCCGCAGCGCATCCGGGTCAACGCCATCTCGCCCGGCGCGATCAAGACCCCGATCAATACCGCCGCTTGGATGACCCCCGAAGCCGAGGCGGAACTGCTCAAGCTGATTCCCGCTCGCCGGGTTGGCGAGCCGGAAGACATCGCCCGCGCCACGGTCTGGCTGGCTTCGGACGATTCCGACTATGTGACCGGTGCGACCCTGTATGTGGACGGCGGCATGACCCTCTATCCCGGTTTTGACATGGGCGGCTGACATGAAGCGGATTTCTTCACGTCACGCCCATTCCCTGTGGTTGGCGCTGTTCGGTCTGTACCTGGTAGCGCAAGCGCCCGGCGGCTGGGCCGCCAACGAGGTGGGAACGCCGGTTGCCACGGATTCCCGCGCTGACCGGACCGGTCTGCCCGCCGACGTGCAACCGTGGTGGCCGAGCCGCTACGGAGCGGACGATCAACTCGGCACCCTCAACGAGATCACCCCAGACGCGGTAAAAGCCGCAACCGCGTTGGTGAAAACTGGGACAGTGGTGGATCTGGGTCGGGTGCTGGACGAGGACGCCCCCAAGTTTCCCGGCCGCTACTGGCACCAGACCGCTGACGTTTCCCCGCATTTCACCAACCCGCGCCGCCCGGACAGCGACGGCCAGGGCTGGGGCAAAAACCGGATCAACTGGATCACCGAAATCCAGGCGGGCACCTTCCAGGTCGGCACCCAGTTGGATTCCATCGGCCACATTCAGATCGGCAACCGTTTCTATAACGGCTGGACCACGCGTGATGTGGTGGAGTCCTGGGGCCTGAATCGCTTTGGCATGGAAACCGTGCCACCCATCGTCACTCGCGGCGTGCTCCTCGACATCGCGGCCTACAAGGACGTGGAGCGGCTGGCCAAGGGTTATGTGATCACACTGGCCGATGTCCAGGGCGCGTTAAAGAAACAGGGCGTGACCGTCAAACCCGGCGACGCGGTGCTGTTTCACACCGGCTGGGGCGGACTGTGGGGCAAGAACAACGCCGAGTTTCTCTCCGGCGAGCCGGGGCCTGGTCTGGAAGTGGTGAACTGGTTGTACGCGCAACGCATCGCTCTGACCGGCGCCGATACCTGGAGCTACGGACCGGTGCCCGGCGAGGACCCGGAGCGTCCGTTCCTGGTGCCCCAAACCATGTACGTGAAAATGGGCCTGTTCGGCCTGGAGAATCTGGCGACCGAGGAACTGGCCCGGCGCGGCGTCCACGAGTTCCTGTTCACCGTAACTCATGCCAAGACTCGTGGCTCCACGGCGGCGGTGATCGCCCCGGCGGCGGTGTATTGAGAGGAAAGCCATCATGAACGAACGCTATGACTGCATCATCGTCGGCTCCGGCGCGGGCGGTTCGGCCGCCGCCTACCGTCTGGCGAGCGACGGCCGGCGGGTGCTGTTGCTGGAAAAGGGCCTGGAACTGCCGCGCGACGGCAGCACCCTGGACGTGGACAAGGTCATCCGGCAAGGGATATTCAAGAGCAAGGAGCCGTGGCTGGACCGCAAGGGTCGCGCCTTCGAGCCGGAGGAGTATTTCAACCTGGGCGGCAAGACCAAATGGTACGGCGCGGCTCTGGCGCGCTTCGAACCACACGAATTCGAGGCCGAGCCGGCGCATCAATGTCTGCCCTGGCCGCTGGCCTACCCGGAACTGGCGCCGTACTACGAACAGGCCGAGGAGTTGCTGGGCGTCCATCGCTTCGAGCCGGAACCGGATCTGCGTGCCATCGTCGGCAAGCTGACCGGCAACGGCGCCGGCTGGCACGCCCGGCCGCTGGCGCTGGCGCTGGACCCGAGCATTGTTCAACATCCCGAGGAAGCCGCCCATTTCGACGCCTTCGCCTCGGTCAAGAACCTGAAGGCCGACGGTCAGCATGCTTTGTTGGAGCGGGTTCAACATCTACCCAACCTCGCCATCCTGACGGGGCAGACGGTTCGCGATTTCATCGCCGATCCGGATCGGTCCGAGCGCCTGATCGGCGTTCGCGGCGAAGACGGCGGCGAATTCCAGGCGGAGACCGTCCTGCTGGCGGCGGGCGCGCTGCACTCGCCGCGCCTGTTGCAGAACTATTTGACGACCACCGGTCTGGCCGAACGGCTGCCGTGCGCCAAAACAGTGGGACGAAACTATAAGAGCCACCTGCTCAGCGCGGTGCTGGCGTTTTCCGCCACACCCAAGACCGATCTGCTGCGCAAGACCCTGTTGCTGCTCAACGAACGCCTGCCGCACAGCAGCATCCAGCCGCTGGGTTTCGACGGTGAACTGCTCAGCACGCTGATTCCCGGATTTGTCCCCCGCTGGTTTGCCCGCACCCTCGGTCATCGTGCCTATGGCTTCTTCCTGCAAACCGAAGACGGCTCCGATCCAGCCAACCGAGTCGTCGCCAAAGCCAACGGCGCTCAGTATCCCCAGCTTGACTACGATCCGGCGCGGCTGCCAGCGGCGCGGGAAGAACATCGGCGGCTGGTGCGCGACTTCAATCAATCTCTGTTGAGGATCGGACTGCCGGCGGCGGCCAAGACCATTCCGCTGGCCGGCACCGCCCACGCCTGCGGCACCCTGGTCGCTGGCCACGATCCCGAGACGTCGGTGGTGGACGCCAATGGCAAGGTGCATGGCCTGGACAATCTGTACGTAGTGGACGGCAGCATCTTGCCCCGTTCCAGCCGGGTTAATCCATCGCTGACCATCTACGCTTGGGCGCTGCGGGTGGCGGAACAACTGTCGCGCCGGGAGCAGCCCGCATGAACGATCAACTTCCTGATTTCATTCGTTTCGGACGGGCCATTTGCGGCGATCTCGCTCAAGCCGAGCGGCGCGAATGGTGGCTGGGTAACGGCCTGGGCGCTTATGCCGCCGGCACCATCGCGGGCACGCTGACCCGGCGTTATCACGGCCTGCTCATCGCGCCCGTTTTTCCGCCGCTGGGCCGTTGGCTGGTGTTCACCAAGGCTGATGCCACCCTACTCGACGGCGACCGGGAAATCCCGCTGTTCAGCAACCGCTGGGGCGGCGGAGTGGTGAGCCCCGAAGGCCACGTTCATCTGGAATCCTTCCACCTGCATGGCCGGATGCCGGTATGGCGTTACGCCCTGGGCGACCGGACGGTTGAACAGCGTATCTGGCTGGAACCGGGTGCGAACACGGTTTATATCGCCTGGCGGCTGGAAATCCCCCCCAACCTCCCTTTGGCAAAGGGGGGTGGCGAAGCCGGGGGGATTTTCGTCTCTCCCTCTGGAAAACGGGGAGTTACGGGGGATTTATCTTTGCGCGTCCGCTTGCTGGTCAACGCCCGCGACCATCACGTCGGTATGAATCCCGGCGGCTTTGCGCCGCAAGTGGAGATCGTTGAGCAACAACTGCATGTCGTCTGTCCCGACCGGTTCAAACTCAATTTTCAGGCGGCGGGCGGTCAGTTTCAAACTGAGTGGGACTGGATCGAAAACTTCGACCTACCGCTGGAGCGGGAACGCGGTTTGCCGGAGCGGGACGCGCATCTGTGCATTGGCCATGCGCTGTTGACGCTGCGCCCCGGCGTCTGGGTCGGCGTGGTCGCCAGCCTGCGCGAGGAAGCATCCGCCGATTTGGATGCCGCACTGCAACGGTTTCTCGACCATGAGGTGGCATTGATCGAACACGCTCGGCCATCCCTCCAAATCCCCCCCAACCCCTCTTTACCAAAGGGGGATGGCGAAGCCGGGGGGATTTCACCGCCCGACTGGATCGATCAACTGGTGCTGGCCGCCGACAGCTTCTTGTTCGCTCGCCCGGTGCCGGCTTTGCCTGACGGCGAATCGGTGATTGCCGGCTATCCCTGGTTCGGCGATTGGGGCCGCGACACCATGATCGCCCTGCCGGGACTGACGCTGGCGACCGGACGGCTCGACAGCGCCCGGCGCATCTTGCTGACCTTCGCCCGCTTTGTTGATCAGGGTATGTTGCCCAACGTCTTCCCCGGCGCGGGCGAGACGCCGGACTACAACACCGTCGATGCCGCGTTGTGGTATTTCGAGGCATGGCGGGCCTATGTGGAAGCCAGCGACGATCAGGCAGCACTGGCCAAAGTCTTCCCGGTGCTGGCCGAGATGATCGACTGGCATGTCAAGGGGACACGCTACCGAATCGGTATGGACCTGGCTGATGGCCTGCTGCATGCCGGCGGACCGGGCGTGCAACTGACCTGGATGGACGCCAAGGTCGGCGACTGGGTGGTGACGCCGCGCATTGGCAAGCCGGTCGAGATTAACGCGCTTTGGTACAACGCCTTGGCAATCATGGCCGACTTTGCCGAGCAGTTGGGGCAACCGTCTGCCTCCTACCGAGACCTCGCCACTCAAGCCCGGCAAGGCTTTCGGCGCTTCATTCGTCCCGACGCCGCCGGCCTGTTCGACGTGCTGGACGGTCCTAGCGGTGACGATCCCACCGTCCGCCCCAATCAGATTTTCGCCGTCAGTCTGCCGCACAGTCCGCTGGAGCCGGAGGTTCAGCAGGCTGTGGTCCGCGTTTGTGGGCAAGAGTTGCTGACTTCTTACGGTTTGCGCTCGCTGGCGCCCAGCCATCCCGATTATCGCCCCTACTATCTCGGCGGGGTTTGGGAACGCGACGGCGGTTATCATCAGGGACCGGTCTGGGCCTGGCTGCTGGGACATTATGCCCTGGCGGAGTATCGCATCCACGGCAACGCGGCGGCGGCCCAAGCCCGCCTGCACCCCGTCCGCGATCACTTGTTGGATGCCGGCTTGGGCACAGTCAGCGAAATCCTCGACGGCGCCCCGCCCCACGTCCCGCGCGGCGCGCCCGCTCAAGCCTGGTCAGTAGCCTGCGTCCTGGAGGCTTGGTGGCGGCTGGAACGGCTGAAATGGCAATAGCTTTTCTTTTTTGGATCAGCATCCCAGATCAGCGTGCGAAGCGGGGCAGCCTGGCGGGGTAACGGATAACCGGTGAGTCCGGACAAACACAATTCTGGGCGGCCGATGTCGGTTTGATCCGCGTGGTTGTGCAGCGCGAAGCGCCAAGCAATCAGTGGAGCCATCCGCCACCCCGTTGTCGCGGGGGCCAAGCGTCCGCGCAACGCTTGCGATCACCTGCCGGAAACAGGTAGTGAAGCCGGTCGTTGACGGTCAGGTGCATCGCGTTGTTGGGCGGCATCAGCTTCCGTTGTCTAAAGCGGCCAGCATAGCTGCGGAAGTGATCTGCTCGCCACGCTTCCGCAACTCTTCGGCGGCGTTGATGCGATCTCGCTCCTCCCGGTTTTGGCTGAGCTTCCATTTGCCGATCATCTTCGCAATCTCAATCTCGATGCCGACGATGGAGGTCAGCATCTGGTCTATGTATTCCTTTGAGGAATCGGTCATCTTCCAAGGCTTGTCAGATCCTGTGCGTGCCTCATTCACCCGCGTGAGACGTGCCACGACCCCACGCACGAATCTTTCGTCATCGCGAATCTTAATCTTTCCGTGAGCGTGCACAGCTTGGTAGTTCCAAGTTGGGACTTGCCGGTGAAACTGGTGCTTGCTCGGATACCAGTTGGGTGAGATATAGGCATTGGCGGCACGAAAGATTACAAGAACCTCGTCGCCATCCTTCGTCTCCTGCCACAAGGGATTGTTGCGCGCGACGTGAGCGAGCAGACGTCCACGCTTGCCATCATCCTGGCTGAGCTCGAAGGGCAGATGATTCGCATTCAGGCCGTTCGGCCCATTGAGTACAAGCACCCCAAGAGGGTACTCCCGTATCACGCGGTGAAGCTCTTCCTCCCGTCTTTCTTCAAAGTACTCAGGTAGATACATACCGTTCCTTCAAATCCTCGCGAAGGGAAAAGTGTAATCGGCGTGTTCGCTGACGTAATGTCGCCCTGTTGTCACGGACGCTTCGCGTCCGCGACAACGCAGGGGTCCGCCGCTAACCAAAGTGGTGCGAGCGGCACTTTAGACAATCGGCTGGAACCTTTTGTTGAACGTAGATCCCATCAACCGAGACGGACACCTCCATCAACATCCAAAACGCTCCCCGTGATATATCGCTCACGAACCAGGAATTGCACGGCGGTGAAGTCCTAGACTTGCTGGAAAAGTGAAGGAGCGGGATGCATCCTGCGGTGAAGTCCTAGACTTGCTGGAAAAGTGAAGGAGCGGGATGCATCCTGCCGG
>JARSSH010000064.1 GCA_029624815.1 Candidatus Competibacter sp. | reverse complement strand
ACCAGAATGATATCAATCATAAAAAAAGTAAAAACTAATTTAATTTAAAGTATACGTTGAGTGGTCGTATTACCGGTGTGGAAGCGTTGCTGCGCTGGAACAGCCCGGAATTGGGGAAGGTCTCACCGCTTGATTTTATTCCGGTCGCCGAGGAAACCGGTTTGATCGTGCTGATCGGGGAATGGGTGCTCCGTACTGCGTGTGCCCAGGCCAAAATCTGGCAGATGGAGGAGGGCCTTTCTAGCCTGCGCATAGCGGTCAATCTGTCGCCGCGGCAGCTTGCCGATTCCGATTTTATCGAGCGGGTCGCGATTATTTTGCAAGAAACGGGATTGCGACCGGATCTGCTGGAGCTGGAAATCACCGAGAGCCTACTGATGCAGGATGGTTTGCTGGAATCCTTGCGTTCGCTCAAGCAATTGGGCGTCAAGTTGAGCATCGACGATTTCGGAACGGGTTATTCGAACCTGGGTTATTTGCAGCGCTTTCCCGTTGATCGACTGAAAATCGACAAATCCTTCGTCAAGAATATTGACCGTCAATCCGATCACGACAGCATTACCGCCGCGGTGATCGCCATGGCGCGCAGTTTGCGTTTGGCCGTGATTGCCGAAGGCGTGGAAACGGCGAGGCAACTGGCCGTTTTGCGCGTGCTGGATTGCGATGAGATGCAGGGCTACTACTTTAGCCGTCCGCAGCCGCCCGAAAAAATCCTTGCCGTATTGAAAGGTTATTGCAAACTGGATTGAATCGCGCCCGGTTCGAGGGTCGCGATTCCGATCGAGGGTGGCTCGACGGTTCTAATGATCGCATCAGGCGATGCCTAGCCGGCTTGCCCATCGGGTTCCAGTGGCAGCACCGGTTTCATCCGCGCACCCAGCCCGGTCGCGAAATCTTTGTCCAACCCCAGCAGATGACGGTAGACGGCGGCGTATTCCATGACGCGTTGCACGTAGGCCCGGGTTTCGCGGTAGGGGATGGTTTCCGCCCAGACGTCCGCCGGCACCGGTTCACCGGTCGGCAGCCATTGCGCCACTTTGTTGGGGCCGGCGTTATAGGCGGCGGTGGCGAGGATGAGGTTGCCCTGCAAGCGCTCCAGCATTCGTCGCAGGTAGTGAACGCCGTAGCGGATATTGGTGCCCGGTTGCAGCAGGTCGGGCGCGGCGGCGGCGTCTTGCAACTCCTGCGCGATTTGTTTGCCGGTGGCGGGCATGAGCTGCATCAGGCCCAGCGCCCCAACCGGCGAGCGGGCATCGGGCCGGAAGCTGCTTTCCTGGCGGATGACGGCGTAGACCCAGGCCGGGTCCAGCGTATCGGCTTGGGCGTTGTGCATCACGCCCTCCCGGTATGCCAGCGGGAAGCGCAATTCCAGATCGTCCCAGTGTTCGGCTTGGGCGATGGTGACGATGGCCTGAGGGTGCCATTCCCAGCGGTGGGCCAGCAGCGCGGCTTGCTGGAGCGCCGCATGGTCGAAGCCCTGGATTGCTTGTCGCCATTCGGCGTTGGCTTCCGGTTCGCGGCCCAGAACGTAAAGCTCGCGGGCGCGTTGCAAACCGGGGGAGCGAGCCAGCAGCGCATCCAGTTCGGTCGCCGAAACCGTGAGCGGGTTGCCGGCCATGTTGTAGGAAGCCCCGAGCCGGTCGGCGGCCAGAAAGCCATGGAAATCCCGCTGGGCGGCGGCGGCGCGGTACGCCTGTTGGGCCGCTTCGGTCCGGCCGAGCGCTTCCAAAGCCCGCCCGCGCCAGTATTGCCAGCGCGGGCTGTTCCGTTCCTCCGGCGGCAACGGGTCCAGCCGGCGCAGGGTCTCCGGCCAGTCGCCGCGCCGCAGGCAGACCCGGATGCGCCACTCCCGCACGTCGCGGTCCACCACCGTTTCCGGCAGGGCGTCGAGTCGCGCCAGCGCGGTCGGGTGATAGTCGCTGGCGATCCACAGGGCCAGCAGCCGTTCCTCGGCCGCCAGTTGCGGCGCCAGCGCCGGCTCGCGCTGTTTGAGTGCATCGAGGGCGGCGGCGGCGGCCAGCGCGTCGCGTCGCGTCCAGCGTTGCAGGCCATCGGCCAGAATCGCCGGAGTGCGCGGGTCGCCGGGTTCGAACCGGGCGGCATCGAGAATCAGCGTCGGGTCGTCGGCAATTGCCAGCCACGCATCGGCCAGTTCCCGGTCGGTTTCCGGCATGTCCGCCCGTAGAAACCGGGCCAGTCCGGTTTCCCCTTCGGTCATCGCCAGCGCAAAGCGTTGCCAGCGCAGTTCGGGCGATGGGTGTCCCTGGTTTTGCCAGACGGCGATCACCGGGTCGCAGGCGTTGGGCAGCGAACGACCGCGCAGCCAGAACGTGGCGAAGTCCTGCAACGCGGTTTCGGTTTGACCGTCGGCCAACAGCGCCTGCCGCCGCCAGCACTCAAGCGTGGGATCGCGGGTGGGGACGAAATCGCGCAGGAAATCGTTCCAGCGGCGGGCGCCGGCAAGTTGGCGCAGCCAGGCGGCGCGCAGGCGGCCGGCGAGCGGGGTATCGGGGTAGGTTTGCAGGAAGTCCCGCGCCTCGGCGGCGGGGAAGTCCGCCAGGCGGCCCGAGAGATCCTGGTAGCGCAGGTAGGGATAAAGTGGGTAGGCGCTCAGCGCGGCATGGTCGAGCGAGATTCCCTCCGGCGACCGTTCGGCCCGTTGGAATGCTTCCCGCTGCGCCCGTAGCGATTCCGTCGCGCCAACATCGCCGCCGATCCCGATGGCAAGGACGGCGGCCAGCGGAAAGGCCATGAAGATCCCTCTCCCGCGGGCGGGAGAGGGGCAGGGGCGAGGGTGGTTCTTCAAGTGCGAACCTCACGACTTTACGCGGTTTCCTGCCGTATCGGATTGCCGAACCACTTATTCCGGGCGATCTTGCGCACGAGATCGATCGGAATAATGACAAGCGCCATTAACACAACGGTCGTCCATTCGGAAATCGACAAGCCGACTGTTCGCAATACTTCACCGCCAAAGGCGATGAACACCGCCTGCATCACGATAATCCCCGGAATGATGATCGGGAACAGCCGGTTCTCGAACAGATTCTCGAACAGATTCAGTCCTTGGGTGCGGGCGTTGAAGGTGTTGAAGATGTGCAGAAACACGAAGAAGGTGAAGAAGGCCGTGGCGAACGGCGTCGCTCGTGTTTCGGCGTTCAGTTCGTTGCTGCCCGGGAATAGGGTATGCGTCCAGTCGCTGGTCAGGAACAACAGGCTTAAAACCGCCACCAGCAGGCCGTTGAGCAGGATTGCCGACCACATGTCTCCGTTGATCAGCGGCTCATCGCGGCGAATCGGTTTTTCTAGCATATAGCGCTGCAACGCAGCCTCCCCGGCGAAGGCCAGTCCAGCGAGGGTGTCCATGATAATGTTCACCCACAATAACTGCGTCATGGTCAGCGGCAAATCATGGCCGAAGAACGGCCCCAGAAACGCCACCAGTACGGCGGAAATGCCGACCGTCAATTGGAAAATCAGGAACTTGCGGATCGATTTGAACAAGGTGCGCCCGTACAGCACGGCCTTGGTCAGCGAGGAGAAGTTATCGTCGAGAATGACGATGTCGCCGGATTCCTTGGTCATCTCGGTGCCGCTGCCCATGGCGAAACCGACATCGGCGTTTTTCACCGCCGGCGCGTCGTTGACCCCGTCGCCGGTCATACCGGCCACCAGACCCAGTTCCTTGGCCAGCTTGACCAGGCGGCTCTTGTCGGTGGGAAAGGCCCGCGCCACCACGTAGAGATGCGGCAACTTCTGTTTTACCTCCTCGTCGGACAGTTGGGACAGCTCCGCCGAAGTCAGGATAATCGCCTGTGGATCGTCTTCCAGCAGCCCCACATCCTTGGCGATGGCTTGGGCGGTTTCCTTGGCGTCGCCGGTGATCATGATGACGTGGATGCCGGCATTTTTGGCGGTTTTCACCGAGGCGTAGGAGGTCTCGCGCAGTTCGTCGCGCATTCCGAACACGCCGACCAGGGTCAGATTCGTCGGCAGCGCCTTGCTGTCGTCGATCGGCGTCTCGGTCACCGCCACCGCCAGCAGGCGCATGGCCCGCGAGGACAGTTCGCGCATGGCCGCTTCCAGGGCGCCTGGGTCGCTGAGATCGACGGCGTTACCCTCGGCGTCCAGACAGCGCGCGCAGTTGCGCAGAATCACTTCCGGGGCGCCCTTGACCAAGGTCAAGGCCCGGTCGCCGGTCACCTGAGTCGCGGAAAATTTGCGGCTGCTGTTGAAAGGAATGACATCAACGATGTCCACGTTGCCGGACTGCGCTAGATACGGCATGACGAACCGCAACAGCGCCTGTTCGGTGCGATCGGCGCCGACCATTTTCGGATCGTTCGGGTCGCTGGCGTCGATCACCGCGCTGGTGTTGTTGCGCAGGGCGAAGCCGGCGGTATCCCGCAAGGCCTGGGGAATGTCTTCCAGTTTTTCATGGCGCGTCGCGGCCCCGGTCAGGAAGGCGCTGACCGACAGGCGGCCCTGGGTCAGGGTGCCGGTCTTGTCGGTAAACAGGATGTTGAGGCTGCCGGCGGTTTCGATACCCAACAGCTTGCGCACCAGCACCTTGACGCTCAGCAACTTCTTCATGTTGATCGCCAGCACCATGGCGATCATCATTGGCAAGCCTTCCGGCACCGCCACCACGATGACGATGATGGCGAGAATGGCGGCGGTCACGAAATCCTTGAAGATGACGCCGCCATCCTGCGCCCAGTAGCTGGCAACGCCTTCGGGCAGGGGTTCCCAGAAGATGTTGTTGAGCATGAAGGCGATAAAAATGAAGGTCGCGCCGATGTAGCCGAAGGTGGCGATGCGACCGCCCAGCACGGTCAGCTTGTGTTGCAAAGGCGAGAGTCGATCCTCGGCGGACAGCAACTCCTTCATGGTCTGGCCGTAGCGGGTCTGGTCGCCCACGGCGGTGGCCTGCATCACGCATTCACCATCGACCAGGAGACCCGCGCGGGACAAGCGATGTTCTTCGGCCACTGTCGCCAGATCGGCGCCCTCCGGCCCGGCGGTCTTTTTCACCGGCTCGGATTCGCCGGTCAGCGCCGCTTCGTCCACTTCGGCATGGCCGGCGATCAACAGGCCGTCGGTGGGGACGGTATCGCCCGGTTGCAGCAGGATCTGATCGCCGACCACCAGATCGTTGATCGAGATTTCGGTTAGATGGCCATTACGGAACGCCTTGACCAGAATCAGCGAGGCCTCCTCCATCAACTTCTGGAAGGATTGCTCGTTGCTGTGCTCCGACCAGGTGGCGACGAAGGTGGCGATCACCACGGCAAAGGCGATGCCGACGCTCTCGTACCACTCGCCGTGGCCAAACAGCCACAATGCCACGGTGATAAGGAGCGCCACGATCAGGATAATGATGATCGGATCCTTCAGATTGCCCACGAGTTTTTCCCAGAAGGTTTCGATCTCCTGGCTAGCCACGGCATTAGAACCATGCTGGGCGCGGGAGGCTTCGACTGCCTGATCGGTCAACCCCGGATACGTGAATTTCATGGCGGCTCTTCGATTTGAATGATTTCGGAGATGGAGCGAAGCGGGCGGCGGCGTGAAACCCTGAACTCAAGATTTTGGGCGCGGTGGCTTCGCAAGTTCGATTCCCTCGGACATTCCACGAGTCCCGCAACGGCAAGCGTTCATTGGGAAGGATTGGCGCGGGCCATTGGGTGGGATGGAATTCAGTTTATCAGAGCCGGGGAGGGATAAGGGGATATCCGGCACAAGATTTGCGCTTAAACGGCCTCCGGTTTTCTGGAGACAGCCGGAGTGCGAGCCAAATGAATCATGGCCAAGTCAATCCGTGCCTTACGACAATAGCGAGTCCGAATGGTCCGAACAGCCTACCGAATTTTGTGGTTGAAACATCTCCTTATGTGTCGGATATCCCTAAAAACAAAAAGGGCCGGACAAGGGTGTCCGGCCAAAAACCACCAAAGGAGGATGCATAGCAGACTGAGGAGAAGCGAAGATGCCTGCTACACAATTGTCATCCTAGCAAAAAATTTAGAGCAAATATACTACTTTTCGTTGTTTTTCGGCAAAAAACAACATTTTGACTGAAAAAACAGCGAGTTATCCCCGATTTTTTTGTTGCACCGCCGTAATCATTACCCAAATTCATTCAAGGCAGCTCCGGCAGCGGCGAGTCATCGGATAACGCCAGTATGGCATCGATGAGCCGATCTGGCTCATGAATCCCACCATGAACCATCAACATCCGCGCCTTGGCGATCAACTCGACCGGCGTCAGCGGCGCTTCGGGATCGCCCTTGGCATGGGTTCGCCTGACCGTAATCCGTTCGCCCTTGCGCAGCACCGCCGTTACCGCGCTTCCCCAAGCGAGGGGATAGGCCGCGGCATAGGGTTCGGCCACCCGTGGAGTCACCCGCTCGCGAAACTCGGCCAGTTCGACCCGCGCCGGCTCGGCGAACGCGGCGAAATCCACGGTGTCTCGCGCCAGTGCCGCCGCCACGCAATGTTGCAGCGAGAATTTAGCTTCGTAATCGCTTTGCGGCAGCGGTCGATCGCAAACCTCCAGCGCCGCCGGATAGGTCTCCACCTCCACCCGTTCAATGGCGTCAACCGGACAGCGATGCCGTAATTCACGGGCCGCGTCGATGGCCGGATGGGTGTGCCGGCAAGACGGCCAGGGTTTGATCGAGGTGAGCAGCAACTGCCAAGGGGCGTCCGGGTCGCGCGTTACCGCGGCGGGGTCGGCGTCGGGACAGGTGGCGGCGAACCAACCCTTGGCGCCCTCCAAAATGGCTGGTGGGCCGGTGAAACCGAACCGCGCCAAGTCCGCCGCCAGCACCCCCGCCTCCGCTGCCCGCCCCGCGTGCAGGTGCTTGGTCATCGTCCCGGTCTCCAAAAATTGCCATAATCCGGAAGATTGTGCACCGGCATTGCCCAGCGCGTGGACCGCGGCCGGTCTATCCAAGCCCAGCAGCGCCGCCGTCGCCATGGCCGAGCCATAGGGACCGCAGGTGGCGGTGTTGTGCCAAAGCCGATAATGGGCCGGGCCAACCGCCATCCCCACCCGGGTCGCCGCCTCGAACCCCCATAGCACTGCCCTGAGCATGGCGTGACCGCGGATGCCTTCCCGCACCGCCACCGCCCAGGCCGCCGGCGCCACCACGCAGCCCGGATGCACGACCGAAGCCCGGTGCAGATCGTCGGTTTCCAAAATGTGGGTCAGCGATCCCAACAGGAAGGCGCGACGCGCGGCGTCGGTGATCGCGGTTTCACCGGCCCAACGCAGCAGGATCGCGCCCGGCTCGGTCGTCCGTGCTCCCAGCGCATTGGCCATCGCATCCAGCGTTAGCAGCGCCGCATGTTCCAAATCGGTGGCCGCGACCGGTTTGGTGGCGATCAGTTCGGTCAACTGCTCGGTTAAGGTCGGCCCGGACATGGTTGCTCTCCCGTGAAAAACGAAGTGGCCGCCGGATGTCGCGCCGGCGGCAAGCCACCCTCAATGCTTTCCTATTCAGTTTAGCCACCGTGCTGGAAATGGCGGCTCAATTCTTCCAGGGTCGTTCGCACTCCACGAAGCACCGCCAAGATTCGGCAAACCGGCATTCGTGGATATCCAGCCGGCAACCGTACCAACCGTCGATCACCTGCCGGGCGGCGGATACCGTCGTCAGCCGCGCCTCGTCCAACAACCGCTGCGTGACCGCGATGTCGTTCATCACCCCCAGACCGTCTTGCAGGTTGGCCAGTGCGCCCAGGTAGAGTTTGACCGATGCCGTCGGGTAGAGGCTGGCGAAGAAATCCTGGGCGTAGCGCAGTTCCTTGATCCGAATCCGCAGCGCGTGCCGCTCTTCGGCGGACAGCCGGGCGAAGTCGTCGCCCCGCTTCAGAACCCGCCGGTGATCGGTTTCCAACAGCGGGGTGGCAAATTCCAGCACCGATTCTTCCAGCCGCTCCCGCTGCGAGTCGGCCAGGTTCTCCCGCCAGGCGCGCTGCTCCAGCCAGCCGGCGAACTGCTGCAACAGCAGGGGATAATGCGGTTCGTTCAGCGCCGCGCGCAAGCTTCGATAGTGACTCCGGCGGAGGGCCTCGGCCCTGGCTCGAAACAGGCGCAGGCCGCGCTTGCGGGGAAAACGGGCGAACACCGGCGACATGCCTTCTTCCAGGAACACATCCCAATCGCGGGCTGGCCCCAGAAAACCGTTCAGCCAGCGAATGCCCGCCACCAGCTCCGCGCTGGCCTCGCGCGGAATCAGCGGCCGAAATATCTTGAGGCCGGAGCGCAGCCGGCGGAACGCCACCCGCATCTGATGGACGCCCTCGACCTGAGCGTCCAGCACCGCCGGCCGATTGGCCTCGGCATGGCGCAGGCAGGCGCCGACGATGGCGATGAACGCCTCTTCGCTGGCGGTGTCGGCCGTCAGGACGACCGGGCTGGCCTTGGCGTGGGTGACGGCTTGCGCGTTCGCGGGCCGCGACCGCTTTTCAGCGTTCAAAGGCCGGCCGCCGAGCAATACCCTTGGGCTTGCGCTTCTTCAAGCGCCGGGCCTCTTTTTGCCGCCGCTCGGCCAGCTCGATCAGAATCTGTTGGGAGCCGCGCGGGTCGTCGCCCTCGCCGGGCGTGCGCTGAATGTAGGTTCCGTCGGATTGCATGTCCCAGGCGTCGCGCCGGTCGTTGAATTGCACATCCATAATTTGCCGCAGTTCCCGCTGCAACTCCGGGAGATCCACCGGCGCCACCACCTCGACCCGGCTTTCCAAATTGCGCTTCATGCAATCGGCCGAACCGATGAAGTACTCTTCGGCTCCTCCGTTCAGGAAGTGGTAAATCCGGGTGTGCTCCAGAAACCGGCCGACGATGCTCACCACCCGCACATGCTCCGACAACCCCGGAATGCCGGGCCGCAACCGGCAGGTATCGCGAATGATCAAATCGACCGGGACGCCGGCCTGCGAGGCCCGATACAGCGCCGCCGTAATGTCCCTGTCTTCCAGCGCATTCATCTTGAATTGGATCCGCGCCGGCCGGCCGGCCCCGACGTGTTCGATCTCCCGCTCGATCTTGGCCAGCAGCGCTGGTTTGAGCACCTTGGGCGCCGGCAGCAGCTTGCGATACAGCCGTTTGGGCACATAGCCGGTGGTCAGATAGTTGAACAGTTCGGTCAGATCCTCGCCGATGGCCGGGTCGCAGGTCAGCAGGCCCAGATCGCTGTACAGCCGGGCGGTGCCGGCGTGATAGTTGCCGGTGCCGATATGGGCGTAGCGGCGCAGGCCGTTGTAGTCGCGCCGCACCACCAGGATGACCTTGCTGTGCGTCTTCAGTCCCAGCACTCCGTAGGTCACATGGATGCCGGCTTCTTCCATCCGGTTGGCCCAGCGGATGTTGGCCGCTTCGTCGAAGCGCGCCTTCAGCTCCACCACCACCGTCACCTGCTTGCCGTTCCGCGCGGCATCGATCAGGTAGTCGATGATCTTGGAATCTTCCGAGGTGCGGTACAGAGTCATCTTGATCGCCAGCACCTTCGGGTCGAAGCTGGCTTCCAGCAGGAACCGCTCCACCGAGGTCGCGAACGATTCATAGGGATGCTGCAGCAGGATCGGTCCGGTCTCGCGGACGATGTGGAAAATGTTGCGCTTGTCGCTCAGTTTGGGATGATCGAGCGGATGGTGCGGCGAGTCGTGCAGGTCGGGCCGGTTGACGCCGACGATCTGGAACAGGTCGCGTAGCCCCATCATGCCGTCGACCTCGAACACCTCGCTGGCTTCGTCCAGACCGAGTTCGGCGGCCAGCATGCCCCGGTGCACGGGGTCCATGTTTTTTTCCACCTCCAGTCGGACGATGGGGGCGAACTTGCGTTCGCGCAGTTCGGTCTCGATCATCACCAGCAAATCGTCGGCCATGTCCTCGTCGCGCTCGGCGATGGCGTTGCGGGTGACGCGGAACAGCTCGCAGGCCTCGATCACCATGCCGGGGAACAGCAGGTCGAGATTATTGGCCACCACGTCTTCCAGCGGCACGTACAGATCCTCGTCGCCGACCTTGAGAAAGCGCGGAATGCCGGAGCCGACCGGCACCTTGATCCGCGCCAGCCCGCTGGCGTCGTCGTTGGGGTAGCGCACGGTCACCAGCAGATTGAGCGACAGGTTGGAAATGAACGGGAACGGGTGCGCCGGGTCCATGGTCTGCGGCGTGACCAGCGGAAAAATGTTTTGCAGGTAATACTCGCGCATCCGCTGGCGCTGCTCCTCGGTCAGCCGCTGGTGGCTGCGCAGAATGATCCCTTGTTCCTTTAGCAGACGATGCAGCTCGGACGCCAGAAGCCGCTGCTGCTCGACGATGTCGCGCACCACCGTCAGGCATTCGCTCAATTGCTGCTCGGGACTGCGGCCGTCCACCGTCAGTTCCCGTACCCGCGCGCCGATCTGCTGCTTGAGGCCGCCGATGCGCTTCATGAAAAACTCGTTCAGATTGGAACCGACGATGGCCAGGAACTTAACCCGTTCCAGCAGGGGATTGCGCGCGTCCTGGGCTTCGTGCAACACCCGCTGGTTGAAAGCCAGCCAAGTCAGCTCGCGGTTCAAATACCATTCGGAAGCGTTGGGATCGATCGCCGGCGGTGGCTCGACCAATTCGATCGCGGCTAGCTCGTCACGCTTTTCGCGGTGCCCCGCGCGCGGTTTGCTTTCCACGGCTTCGATATCGTGAACGATGGCTTCGGTCGATTCGGTCATGGCGAACATCCCTTCAAGGTTTTCATTTTGCTTGTTTCGTTTGGCCGGCGAGCGCCGTCTCCAGCCGCTCGCAGAGCGTGCGTAGCACTTCGACGCGCGCATAGCGCTTATCGTTCGCCTCGATCAGCGACCACGGCGCCTGCCGGGTGCTGGTCCGCTCCACCATATCGTTGACCGCCAGATCGTAATCGGCCCAGTGCTCGCGGTTGCGCCAGTCCTCGTCGGTCAGTTTCCAAGCCTTGTAGGCGATTTGTTCACGCTCCTTGAATCGCTGCAATTGCTCCTCCGGGGTGATGTGCAGCCAGAATTTCATCAGTACGATGCCGCTTTCCACCAACTGTGCTTCGAAGTCGTTGATCTCGGCGTAGGCGCGCTGCCATTCGCGGGTGCGTGCGAACCCCTCGATCCGTTCCACCAGCACCCGCCCGTACCAACTGCGGTCGAAAATGGTGACCCGGCCGGCGCGCGGCAAGTGCCGCCAGAATCGCCACAGGTAATTGTGAGCGGCTTCTTCGTCGGTGGGCGCGGCGATCTGGATCACCTGATAGTCGCGGGCATCGAGCGCGGTGGTGATGCGGCGGATGCTGCCCCCCTTGCCGGCGGCATCCCAGCCCTCGAACACCAGAATGGTCGAAATCTTGCGCTCCCGCGCCGCGCGTTGTAATTGGTTCAGTTTGCTCTGGTAGCGTTTCAATTTGGCGGCGTAGTCTTCCTTGGATAGGCTTTTGTCCATGTCCAAGCGCGACAGGATAGTGACCGGTGGCAGGCTTGACCCCGACGGAAAGGACTCGGGCAGGTGCGCGACGGTGGTGCTGGTTGTTTGTGTCTTGGCCTCTTCCAGCCGGAAGCGGATGGCGTCGCGGATGGCGATCGCCACCGAAATGCTTCGGTAGCGGGCATCGTAACCCTCGACGATCTTCCAGGACGCCAGGCCAGTGCTGGTCTTCATGATCGTGTGCTCGGCGGCGGCGACGAATTGATCGTACAGTTCCCAGTGCCGCCAGTCGCGCTTGGAAATTTGCCAGTGGAGCAGCGGGTTTTTTTCCAGCTTGCGCAAGCGCTCCTTCTGCGCGTCCTTGGCTAGATGCATCCAGAATTTCAGGATCAGCGCGCCATCGTCGGCCAGGGTTTTCTCGAAAGATTTGATCCGCGCCAGCCGCTCGTCGAACTCGGCCAGGCCGACGCGGCCGTAAACGTGGTCGAGAATCGGTACCGAATACCAGGAACTGAGAAACAGCGCGATCCGTCCCTTGGGCGGCAACTCCCGCCAGAATCGCCAGTATTCCGGCCGGTCGCGCTCCTCGTCGGAAAGTTCGCCAAAGGCGCGGGCAACCAACCAGCGCGAGTCCATCCACTCGTGCAGCTTATTGACCGTTTCGCTTTTACCGGCGCCGTCCACCCCGGCAAACACCACGATCACCGGGAAATCGGCCTCCCGCAATTCCATTTGCGTCATCAACAGATCCTGCCGCAACTGGGGAATCTGTTGGTGATAATCCCCTTTAGGCAGCGTGCGTTGCAGTTCGGCGGTTCTGAACATCGTGACCTCTCACAGGCGGGAGACGGAACCCAACGAACGGGCCGGATTCACCGGACGGCGTCCGCCAAAATATTTTCTTTTTTCCAACGATTCAGAATGTTGATTCCAGAAATGCCAATATAAGGCCCCGCACGGACCTGTGGGGGACACTTGCGCGCGTGCGGTTCGCGCGGTTTATGTTAATCTTAGTTTCATTCACTGACAGACGCTCGACTCTCCCGCTTGAGTCAGACGGTCGCCCGATCGTCACCTACAACGACTAAGCTTATTGATAATAAAAGGAGAACCTATGAAGCGGCTGCTATTGGCCGGTTTGGTTCCGGTGGCCTTGGCGCTGGCCGGACCCGCCCAGGCGGATATCTACGCCTTCGTGGACAGCAACGGGGTACGGCATCTGAGCAACGTCCCCAACGACCCCCGCTACAAACTGGTGATGCGCACGCCAGCCTACAGCAAGCAAGCCGCCCAGACTTCCAGCTTCGCCCCCAGCAATCTATACCGGCCCGGTGGCAGCCCGATCACCCCGCGCAACTATACCCAGCGCGCCAGTCGCGCCAGACTGTCCCGTACCGGCGAAAACAACCGCCAGCGCTTTACCCCCGACGTCAACCGCATCGCCGCGCAATACCGGCTCGACCCGGCGCTCATGCACGCCGTCATCAGCGCCGAGTCGTCCTACAATCCCTGGGCGGTATCCCCCAAAGGGGCCATGGGGCTGATGCAGCTCATGCCGGGCACCGCCGAGCGGTTCGGAGTGAGCAACGCCTACGATCCGGTCGCCAACATGCACGGCGGCGCCCGCTACCTGCGCTGGCTGCTGGATCAGTTCAACGATACCCGGTTGGCGGTGGCCGCCTACAACGCCGGCGAGGGCGCGGTGCAAAAATACGGCAACCAGATCCCGCCCTACCGGGAAACCCAAACCTACGTCGATCGCGTTTTGAGTTTCTACCAGCAGTATCGGACGAGCGGTCTCTACTACGCCGACGCGAGCGGCGCTTCGCTGGCGTTGAGCAACCCCGGCGGATACTACCCGGGCCGAACCGGCGGTGTGACCATCATCACCCCGCGCACTAACCGAACCGCGCGTCCTCCGCAAACCACCTACCTGCGCCCTACCGGCAATCGGGTGGTCGTCGGCAACAGCAGCACACGTAGCCCCGTGATTAGATCCGGTAATTCTCTGTTTGCCGGCAACGACCGATGAACCGCGTCAGCCACCCGGCGGGGTGGGTGCTTGGAGGATATCCAGCACAAGATTTGCGTTTATAACGGTCTCCGGCTTTCTGGAGACCATCCGGGCGCAGGCCATCGGAAATTTCCTGCTAGGCCATAACGTCTTCCACAGAGTGATTGTCGCTGACAGCCCACCAGGTTTTATGATTGGGGAATCGTTTTGTGCCGGTATTCTCTTGGTCGGGTCGTTCAAGCGCTGGAAACGGCCAACACCCGTCCCAGCCAGCCGGCGACATCGCGGATTTCCTGCCAGCAGACTTCGTGGCCCATGCCGTAATCCCGCCATTCCACTTGATAACCCAATTTCTCCAGCCGCTCGGCGCTTTGCTGACCGTAGCGCGGCGGAATGACCGCGTCGTGGTCGCCGTGGGCCATGAAGATCGGCGTCCGCTGATTGGCGGGCCGTCGCTCGCCATTCAGCTTACTGGCCAGGGGAAGATAGCAGGACAAGGCCAGAACGCCGGCCAATTGATCGGGATAACGCAGCGCGGTATGCAGCGCCATGGCCCCGCCTTGGGAAAAACCGGCCAACACGATGCGCTCGGCGGGGACTCCACGCTTTTTCTCGTGTTCGAGCAACTCGTAAATCGCCCGCTCGGAGGCGTAAACGCCATCGGGGTCTTCCTGACGTGGTAAATCCATGCTCAGCACATCGTACCAGGCCCGCATCCGCATCCCGCCGTTGACGGTGACCGGGCGAATCGGCGCGTTGGGAAAGATGAAGCGGATACCGAGATCCAGCGGCAGGCGCAGTTCCGGCACGATGGGTTCGAAGTCGTGGGCGTCGGCGCCCAGCCCGTGCATCCAGATCACGCTGGAGCGGGCGGCGCCGGCAGGTTCGATTTCAACGGTGGTCAGCGGCATATCGGTCATGGACGATTCCCGTGGATTGGTCCCATGGATTGGCGATCAGGCGGCATTAGCGGGGAAAGCGGCCCGGCTGTCAAGCCGCGCCGCCCGAGCCATTGCGCGCTATACTGGCGGCGCTTTTCGTGTCCGACCTCAGGATTGTCTCGATGCCTAGATTTCACTCCCGACCGGTGTTGGCGGGGTTACTGTTGGCCGCGCTGCTGGTCGGGTGTGGCCAGAAGGGGCCGCTGTACCTGCCCAAGTCCCAGTCGCCGTCGTCGTCGTCCGAGCAGCCTCCCACCGCGAAGCCTTGAACCATGGATCATTTCGAGTACCGTGACGGCCGGTTGTACGCCGAGGAAGTGCCGGTTGCCGACATCGCGGCGGCGGTCGGCACGCCGTGCTACATCTACTCCCGCGCCACCATCGAACGGCACTGGCGCGCTTTCGACCACGCCTTCGGCGAGCATCCGCATTTGATCTGCTACGCGGTCAAGGCCAACGGCAATCTGGCGGTGCTGAACGTGTTGGCTCGGCTGGGGTCCGGTTTCGATATCGTATCGGGCGGCGAACTGGAACGGGTGCTGGCGGCCGGTGGCGATCCCGGAAAAATCGTGTTTTCGGGGGTCGGCAAGCGCCGCGACGAGCTGGAGCGCGCCCTCGAAGTGGGCATCCACTGTTTCAATGTCGAATCCGAGGCGGAACTGGCGCTGCTGGAGCGCGTGGCGGCGGAACGAGGCCAGCGGGCGCGGGTATCGTTGCGCATCAATCCTGATGTGGACGCCAATACCCATCCCTATATCTCCACTGGGCTCAAGCAGAACAAGTTTGGCATCGATGTGGAGCGGGCGTTGGCGGTTTACGCGCGGGCCGCCGCCTCGCCACCTCTGGAAGTTGTCGGCGTGGATTGCCATATCGGCTCGCAGTTGACCCGGGTGGCGCCGTTCGTGGATGCGCTGGGGCGGGTGCTGGCGCTGGTGGGGCGCTTGGAAGAACAGGGGATTGCGATCCGTCATCTCGATTTGGGCGGCGGACTGGGCATCCGCTACCGTGACGAAGAGCCGCCGCTGCCAGCCGAGCACGCCACCGCGCTGATGGAACATCTCCGTGGTAAATCCTATGAAATCCTGATCGAGCCGGGTCGGGCCATTGTGGGTAATGCCGGCATTCTGGTGACGCGGGTGGGGTTGCTGAAGCGGGGGGAGGACAAAAACTTCGCGGTGGTGGACGCGGCGATGAACGATCTATTGCGGCCGGCGCTGTACTCGGCCTGGCAGGCGATTATCCCGGTCGAACCGCGCACGATGGGCGAGCCGCATTGCTACGATGTTGTCGGGCCGATCTGCGAAACTGGCGACTTTCTCGGCAAGGACCGGGATTTGAGCATCGAGCCGGATGATTTGTTGGCGGTGCGCTCCGCCGGCGCTTACGGTTTCGCCATGAGTTCCAACTATAATTCCCGGCCGCGCGCCGCCGAGGTGATGGTGGATGGCGACCGGTTCCATGTGGTGCGGCGGCGGGAGACGGTCGCGGAACTGTATGCCGGCGAGGCGATATTGCCGTGAACTCAAATGATCGAAATCCCGCGGTGGTCTGGTGGGAAGCGCGCAAAGGGCCCATTTCGTGAAAACCCGTTTCATCAATCCCTCGATGAATGAAATCCGCGCCCTCCTGGGGCGGGTCAAGACCATCGCCGTGGTCGGGCTGTCCGCCTCGTCGGCGCGGCCCAGCCACGGAGTCGCCCGGGCGCTGCAAGGTTTCGGCTATCGCATCGTCCCGATCAATCCGGCGGTGACGGAGGTGCTGGGCGAGCGGGCGTATTCCAGCTTGCGCGATCTGCCCGAGCCGGTGGATCTGGTGGACGTGTTCCGCGATCCTCGCCATATTGCCGCCATTGTCGACGACTGCATCGACCTGAAGCTGCCGGCCCTGTGGCTACAGGATGGCGTGATCGATGCGGCGGCGGCGCTACGGGCACGAGCGGCCGGATTGACCGTGGTGATGGATCGCTGTATCTACCGCGACTACATCCGGCTGACGGCATGACCGCGCCCACCGTTTCCAACTTCCAACCGCGCCCGCTCGATTTTGCAATGACCGATCAAACTTCCGAACACCCAGTCCAGCACCGAACCCTCGAACACCCGGTCCAGCACCGGCTGAAGCTACGCAACCTGCGTCTGTCCGACTACGGCGATGTCGAGGAGATCATGGAAGCGGTCTACCCCAGCCTGGATGGTGCTTGGAGCCGCGAGCAGTTCGCCTCGCAGATCGCCCGCTTTCCGGAGGGGCAAATCTGCATCGAGGACAACGGCAAGGTGGTGGCGGCCACCATCAGCCTGATCGTGGACTACGGTCGCCACGGCGATCGCCACACCTACAATCAGATCATCGGGGATGGCTACCTCACCACCCACGACCCCAATGGCGACACCTTGTACGGCGTGGATATCTTTGTCCATCCCGACTATCGCGACATGCGGCTCGGCCGGCGGCTGTACGACGCTCGCAAGGAATTGTGCGAGAAGCTTAATTTGCGCGCCATCATCGTCGGCGGCCGGATCCCCGGTTACGGCAAGTACGCCCATGCCATGACCCCCCAGCAGTACGTGGAGCAGGTGCGGGCCAAGGAGTTGGTGGACCCCATCCTGACTTTCCAGTTGGCCAACGACTTCCATGTGCGCAAGATCGTGACCGGCTATCTGCCCGACGATACCGAGTCCCAGGCGTACGCCGTGTTGCTGGAATGGCTGAATATCTATTACGAAGAAAAGGAAGTCCTGATCGGTGGCCGCAAATCGGTGGTGCGGGTTGGGGCGGTGCAGTGGCAGATGCGGCAGACCGTCTCGCTGGACGATATGTTGCAACAGGTCGAATATTTCGTGGATGCGGTGGCGGGCTACAAGACCGACATCGTGTTGTTTCCGGAATTCTTCAACGGTCCGCTGATGGCGCAATTCAACCAGCGCAACACCGCCGAAGCGGTGCGGCAACTGGCCGAGTACACCGAACCGCTGCGCGAGGCCATTTCGCAGTTGGCTGTCGCCTATAATGTCAACATTATTGCCGGCAGCATGCCGGAATATGGCAGCGGCGCGTTGTACAACGCCACTTATCTGTGTCGGCGCGACGGCACCTGGGATAAACAGTCCAAGCTGCATATTACCCCCGACGAGCGATCCTACTGGGGTCTTCAGGGCGGCGACTCGCTCAGGGTATTCGAGCTGGATGTGGGCAAGATCGGCATTTTGATCTGCTACGACGTGGAATTTCCGGAGCTGCCGCGCCTGCTGGCCGACCAGGGCATGCAGATTCTGTTCGTGCCGTTCTGGACCGACACCAAGAACGCCTACCTGCGGGTGCGGCGCTGCGCGCAGGCGCGAGCCATCGAGAACGAATGCTACGTGGTGATTTCCGGCAGTGTCGGCAACCTGCCGCGGGTGGAAAACATGGATATGCAGTACTCTCAGGCGGCGGTGTTTACCCCATCCGACTTCGCCTTCCCGCACGACGCCATCGCCGCCGAGGCCACGCCGAACACCGAAATGACGCTGATCGTCGATCTGGATCTGGATAACCTTAAGGAAATGCGCATGCACGGCAGCGTGCGCAATTTTCGCGACCGGCGGCTGGATTTATACAAGATCGCGTGGACGGGGAGGAGTTAAGGTTTAAAGCTTATTGAGCGAAGAAGCTCGCTCGAACTGGCCGGAGTCGAGGCGATGAAACTTCATTTCACCAAGATGCACGGGCTCGGCAACGATTTCGTGGTGATCGATGGCGTCAGTCAATCGGTGGCGCTGGAGCCGGAATGCATCCGCCGATTGGCGAATCGCCACTTCGGCATCGGTTGCGATCAGGTGTTGGTGGTCGAGCCTTCCGACCGGGAAGACGCCGACTTTCGCTACCGCATCTTCAACGCCGACGGCGGCGAGGTGGGGCAGTGCGGTAACGGCGCGCGTTGCTTTGCCCGTTTCGTGCGCGACCGGGGGTTGATCGACAAGGATCGCCTGTGCGTGACCACCACTGCCGGTCTGCTGCGTCTGGAGATCCAAGCGGATGGCCGGGTGACGGTGGACATGGGCCAGCCGCGACTCGATCCGACCGATGTGCCCTTCTTCGCCACCGAGTGCGCGCCGCTCTATCGGATCGCCGCCGACGGGATCGAATTGGAAATCGGCGCGGTGTCGATGGGCAACCCTCATGCGGTACTGCGAGTAGACGATGTGGAGCACGCCCCAGTGGCGCATCTGGGGCCCTTGCTGGAGCGGCACGGTCGCTTTCCCCAGCGTGCCAACGTCGGCTTCATGCAGGTGGTCGCGCCCGACCACATCCGGTTGCGGGTCTACGAACGCGGGGTCGGCGAGACGCTGGCCTGTGGCAGCGGCGCCTGCGCGGCGGTGGTCGTCGGCCGGCGATGGGGCTTGCTGTGGCCGAACGTGCGGGTTGATCTGCCCGGTGGCGCGCTGGATATCCACTGGGCGGGGGAGGGCGAACCGGTGACCATGACCGGGCCGGCGGTAACGGTGTTCGAAGGTTGGGTCGAGCCCTGAAAAGAGGTGGTCGGTTACAAGGCGGATTAAATCATGAGCGAGGAACAGGCGGCGCCGAGTCCGACGGAGATCGAGCGCATCGTGGTCAACTGGCTGCGTGAACACCCCGAATTTTTCGTTCGCCACCCCGATTTGGTGGAGAGCCTACGGGTGCCGCATCCCTGCGAGCCAGCAGTGTCGCTGCTGGAGTACCAAAACCGCTTGTTGCGGGAGCGCGGCCAGCGTTTGCACGATAAGCTGCTGGAACTGGTCGCCATCGCCCGCGACAACGACCGGCTGGCGGAGCGAGTCCAGCGGCTGGCGCTGGACCTGCTGGATGCGTCGGACGAACCGGATGTGCTGCTGCATCGCATAAAGACGGTGCTGCGGGATGAGTTCAACGCCGATTGCGTCGCCCTGTGTCTGGAAGCCGCGCTCGCCGCCGGCTCGGGGACGGCGGAATTCCTGCGTCCGGATGCGCTAACCCTGTTCGAAGGCTTGCTGCAGGTTGGCAAACCGCGCTGCGGCCGTTTGCGCCCGGAGCAGGCCGCCGCTCTGTTTGGCGACTGCGCGCCGCGGGTCGCCTCGGCGGCGCTGGTTCCCATGGGCGACGGCCAGTGGCGCGGGCTGCTGGCGCTGGGCAGTTGGGACGAGCAGCGCTTCCATCCCGGCGCCGGCACGCTGTTTTTGGGGCGGGCCGGCGAATTGGTCGGTCGGGCCCTGCGGGCGCGTCTGTTGGGCGGCGAGTGGCGGGCGCGATCCGACCCGCCTTCGGCGCACGAGGGTTAAAACGCGTTCACCGCGCGCCCTAGATAACCCAACCAGCCATCCAGTCGCGCGTGGGCTTCGTCGATGCCCTGGCCGGTTAGCGCCGAGAACAACTGGGCGTTGGCGCTCGGATAGTCTGCGGTCAGCCTCCGTTTTAACTGAGCCAGCGCCGCCAGCGCCGCGCCCCGGCTGAGCTTGTCCGCCTTGGTCAATAGGATGTGCGCCGGCAGTTCGCGAGCGGCGCAGCCGTCCAGCAGTTGGCGATCCATGTCGGTCAGCGGATGGCGGATGTCCATCAGCAGCAGCAGACCGCGCAGCGCCACGCGCCCGGTCAGATAGCGTTCCAGCAATTCTCCCCAGTGCTGGCGGACCGAGTGCGGAACACGAGCGTAGCCGTAACCCGGTAGATCGACCAAGTAGCGGTCCGGCTCCACCAGAAAAAAATTAAGCAGTTGGGTTCGGCCGGGTGTTTTGCTGACCCGGGCCAGGCGCTGCTGGCCAGTGAGGAGGTTGAGAGCGCTGGATTTGCCGGCGTTGGAGCGGCCGGCGAAGGCCACTTCCCGGCCGGTGTCGGGCGGAAGCTGGGCCAGGGCATTAACGCTATACAGAAAACGGACGCCGCGCCAGCGGCCGGTGGCCGCTGCGGCTCCGGTGGAGATAGGAGCAGTATCGTTGGGGTTTCTCATTGAACTCAAAGGCCGAAACTGATATATAAAACTGCCGCTTTCGGGACGGGACCGATTCAGGCAAGCACCGGTTCCGTCGCCGCCGAGCGAGGCTTGGCCACCGGTTCGCGTTGCGCTGTTCCGCGCCGGCGGCAGGTCGCCTGAACCGAATACCGTCATCGTACAGGAGCCTTCCAAAAATGAAAAAACTCGTTGTGATCGCCGCGACCTGCGCACTGCTCGGTTCCACAACCGCCGCGCTGGCCGCCGGCGACGCCACCGCCGGCAAGGCCAAGTCCGCCACCTGCGCGGCCTGCCATAATCCCGACGGCAACAGCGTCAATCCCCAGTATCCCAAACTGGCGGGTCAGAGCGCCGACTATCTGCTCAAGCAATTGCAGGAGTACAAGAGCGGAGCCCGTGCCAACCCGATCATGGCCGGCATGGTCGCGCCGTTGAGCCCGCAGGACATGGAAGACCTGGCGGCTTATTTCGCGTCTCAGCAGATTGCCCGCGCCGCGGCCGATCCGGCTTTGGCGCCGGTGGGTGAGTCTCTCTTTCGCGGCGGCGATCTCAAGACCGGCGTTCCAGCCTGCACGGCGTGCCACGGCGCCACCGGCACCGGCAATCCGGCCGCCAAATTCCCGGCGCTGGCCGGCCAGCACGCGGAATACAGCGAGATTCAGCTGAAAGCCTTCCGCGCCATGGAGCGCGCCAACGACGCCGGTCAGATGATGCGCGTCATCGCGGCGAAATTGACCGACCCGCAAATCAAGGCGGTTTCGTCCTACGTGCAGGGCCTGCAATAAGTCTTGGGCGAGCCGGTCCGGATATCCGCCGGTTTCGCAAAAGGGTGGCCGCTCAGCCACCCTTTTTTCTTCCAGGCCCTGGCCTCGACAGGGATCGGCTTCAAACCGGTTCGGAATGCCTGAACCGATTCCGACCGACCGGGTCGAACAGGCTTCCCCGCACGCTTCCCCGAACCCTGCCGTGAACGAAACCGTCACCCGTCAGCCCAATTGCCGCCGTACCCCGAGCTGGGCGTTGCTGGAATTTTTCGGTTCCATGAACCTGGCGATCACTCTGTTGGTGGTGGTGGCGGTCGCCTCGGCGATCGGCACGGTGTTGCAGCAAAACCAGCCCTATCCAGACTATCTGCTCAAGTTCGGGCCGTTCTGGTTCGAAGTGTTCCGCCGGCTGGGGCTGTACGATGTCTACGGCGCCGGCTGGTTCGTCGCTATCCTGGCGTTCCTGATTTTGTCCACCAGTGTTTGTCTGTACCGCCAGGCGCCCGGAATGCTGCGGGAGATGGTTCGTTTCCGCACCAATGTCCAGGTTCGTTCGCTGCGCGGTTTCCACCAGCACGCCGAGTGGCGGTTGCCGGATCGTGACCTCGACGCCGTGCTAGGTACGGTGAGCGAGCTGCTACGGGCGCGAGGCTACCGCTGGCGTGTCCACGATGGCGGCGATCACCGGGTGGTGGCGGCGATGAAGGGGCGCTACAACCGCTTCGGTTATCTGTTCACTCACGCCGCGGTGGTGATGATCGGCATTGGCGGTCTGCTGGATGGCAATCTATGGTTGAAGCTGAAGGAGTGGCGCGGCGAGGTCGTGCTGGAGACCCGCGACTTGGCGGCCCGCGATATCCCCGCCGTCAGTCGGCTGGCGCCCGGAGCGGTGCCGGCGTTTCGCGGCAACGTGATGCTGCCCGAGGGCGCCGCCGCCAATTTCGTGTTCGTGCGGGCGCGCGACGGTTTCGTGCTGCAAGATCTGCCGTTCGCTATCGAGCTGAAGGATTTCCAGGTCGCCTACTACGACACCGGCCAGCCGAAATCTTTCGTCAGCCAAGTCGTTATCCACGATCGGGAGCATCTGGGCGAGCAGCCCATGGAGGCGACCATTCGCGTCAACCATCCGCTGAGTTATCGCGGTTATTCGATTTACCAGTCCGACTTCGGCGACGGCGGCTCCAAGCTGGATCTGCGCGCCTGGCCGTTGACCGTGGCCCGGCTGGAGCCGACCGAGGTCAAGGGCACGGTGGACAGTTCCCTTAAAGTGAGCGGGCCGACCGGACCGCTCACTCTGGAACTGGACGATTTTCGCCTGTTCAACCTGCTGCCGGAGCCCGACGCCCAGTCGGGCGAGCGCAAGTTCCGCAACTTTGGCCCCAGCGTTGGCTTCAAGCTGCGCGACGCGGCCGGCGAGGCACGGGAATACTTCAATTACATGGCGCCGGTGCAACTGGAGGGGCGCTGGTTCTTCATCAGCGGTATGCGCGCCCGGCCCGGCGAGCCCTTTACCTATCTGCATATTCCGGCCGATCCGAGCAACAGCCCCGAGCGCTTCCTGCGCTTCAACGCCCGCTTGCGTGATTCCATCTGGCTGCGTGACTTTCTGGCCCGATCCGCGCCAGCATCGGACGAAAGCCCCGAATTCCGCCGCGACTTCGAACGGGTGCGGTTGAGTTTGGTCGAATTGTTCGCTCAGGGCGGTTCCGCCGCGGTGGCGGAGCGGGCCAGGGCGGTGGTGCCGGCCGAGCGGTTGCAAGAGGCGAGCGCGCTGTATCTCAATATCCTGCGCGATACCCTGGCCCAGATTTTCATCGAGGTGCTGCGCACCGAGGGGGTCGAGGTCGAGCAAGCGGTCGGCGAACGGGAAGAAGCGTTTTTCAACGATGCCGTGTCCGCGCTATCCGCGTTGCCCGCCCATGCTTCGCCCTTCTACCTGCAACTGACCGGTTTCCAGCAGGTGGAAGCTTCCGGATTGCAAGTGACTCACAGCGGTGGAGTCGGCGTGGTCTACACCGGTTTTAGTCTATTGATCATCGGTGTTTTCATCATGTTTTATACTTCGCATCGTCGGCTGTGGGCCTGGCTGGCGGTTGAGGACGGGGCGACCCGGTTGCTTCTGGCCGGTACCGGCAACCGACGCCAGGCTGAATTTGCCCGCGAGTTCGCTAGCCTGCGGACGATGCTTGAGCGGCGGCTGGGGCCATTCGAAGAAGAACAGTCCGCGCCGCCCACCATCCCTTCCCCGGACACGCGGCTGGCGGCGGACGTCGGGACGCGGTAGCGAGCGCTATGAGAGGAGCAGAACGGCAATGGCGGTAACGCGCGAAGCGATGTTGGACCAGTGGGAGCAACCATCTTTTTGGCGCCGCTTGACGGTCTGGGATGGACTCTGGGTCTTGCTGGCGACAACCGGCTCGATCCTGCTCTGGTGGCTCTATCAGTCGTACATGAACGGCTACGAGGTCGCCATCCAAGTGGGATGCACACTGGCGCTAGTCGCCTGGGGGGTGTACTGGAAACCGGCGCGGTCGTTCGTTCTGGCGGTGGCGGCGCTGGCCGTGCTGGCGCTGTGGCGCTACGGCGCGGATTATGCCTTGCGCCACAGCGATTTCTGGCTCAAATACTTCTTGGAAAGCCAGGCCGCGTTCATGTGGATGAGCGCGCTGTACGTGCTGGCCACCGTCGCCTATTTCGCCGCGCTGTTGGGCCGCTCCGACTTCGTCGGCAAGACCGCGACCGCCCTGACCTGGACGGCGACGGTCATGGGTTCGACCGGCCTGCTGGTGCGCTGGCGCGAGTCCTACCTGCTGGGGGTCGATATCGGCCACATTCCGGTCAGTAATCTGTACGAAGTGTTCATTCTGTTCGCGCTGGTGACTGCCTTGCTCTATCTGTTCCACGAGAATCGCAGCCGCACCCGCGCCATGGGCGGTTTCGCCCTGTTGGCGATCAGCGGGACCGTCGCCTTCCTGTTGTGGTACACCTTCGACCGCGAAGCCCATCATATTCAGCCGCTGATTCCGGCCTTGCAGAGCTACTGGATGAAGATCCATGTGCCGGCCAACTTCATCGGCTACGGTGCGTTTGCCCTGGCGGCGATGCTGGGGGTAGCCTACCTGCTGCGATCCGGCGCCGAGGCCCGATGGCCGGATGGCTTGCTGGCGCGGGTGCTGCCACCGCTCGAGTTGTTGGACGAGGTCATGTACAGGGCCATCGCGCTGGGTTTCGCCGCCTTTACCATCGCCACCATCCTCGGTGCGCTGTGGGCGGCCGAGGCCTGGGGCGGCTACTGGTCCTGGGATCCCAAGGAAACCTGGGCGTTGATCGTCTGGCTGAACTATGCGGCCTGGCTGCACCTGCGGCTGACCAAGGGCTGGCGCGGCGCGGCGATGGCCTGGTGGGCGGTGATCGGCCTGCTCGTGACCTTGTTCGCTTTTCTGGGGGTCAACATGTTTTTGTCGGGGCTGCACTCCTACGGCTCGCTGTAAAGCCGCTTCTCCGCCCTGTTTCCGCCACCGAACCGAGGAATTCCCAAAATGCCCAAGCTGTTTCGCCGCCTGCTGCCGGTCATGCTAGCCTGCGCGCTGCCGTTGGTCGTCGCCCACGCCGCTACCCCCGCCGCCTTCCAGGAAGGTAAGGATTACATTCGTCTGTCGTCGCCCGTGCCGACCTCCGCGCCTGACAAAATCGAAGTGGTCGAGCTGTTCTGGTACGGTTGCCCACATTGTTTCGATCTGGAGCCGGTGACGCGGGAATGGCTGAAGCGCAAGCCGGACAACGTCGTTTTCGTGCGGATTCCGGTGTCATTCGGGGCGAATTGGGAGCCCGGCGCCCGAGCCTACTATGCCGCCGAGGCGCTGGGCGTGCTGGACCAAATCCATCAACCGCTGTTCGACGCCATCCATCGGGAAAAACGCAAACTGAACACCGAAGACGAACTGGCGGCGTTCTTCGCCGAGCATGGGGTCGATCGGGACGCTTTCCGCAAGGCCTACAATTCGTTCCAGACCGAGACCCAATTGCGTCGCGGCAACCAACTGGCGCAGCGTTACGGGGTGCGGGGCGTGCCGGCGGTGATCGTCAACGGCAAGTACGACGTGCGCTCGCCGCGCATGTTCGAAGTCGTGGATTTCCTGATTGCCCAGGAAGCCGCCGTGCCCGAAGGCTAGCGGCACACGATGAGCGATCAGGGCGAACCATGCCGCTTGCGGCTGCTCAGCTACAACATCCAGAGCGGGTTGACCACCCGCAAGTATTCCCAGTACTTCACTCGCAGTTGGAAACACCTGGTGCCGGTGCCATCGCGGATGAGCAACCTGGATGGCATTGCCCGGGTGTTGGCCAGTTACGACCTCGTGGGTTTGCAGGAAGTGGATGCCGGGAGTCTACGCAGCGGTTTCGTTAACCAAATAAAATATTTGGCGGACTATGCCGGCTTCGAGTACGTGTTCGATCAGTCCAACCGCCGGATCGGCATGATTTCGCAGCACGGCAACGCGGTGCTCAGCCGCATCCAACCCGCCGCCATCACCGAGCACAAGTTGCCTGGGCTGATTCCGGGCCGGGGCGTATTGGAAGTCCGGTTCGGCGCGGGGAAGGATGCCTTGCATGTGCTGATCGTCCATATGGCGCTGGGCCGGCGCGGTCGATTGTTGCAAATCGAGTTTCTGGCTCGTTTGGTGCGCGATTACCGTCACGTCATCCTGATGGGCGACCTCAACTGCCGGTCGGACAGTCCGGAGATGGAAATATTGTTGGCGACGGCCCGTTTGTGCGAGCCGGCTCCCGGACTGCAAACCTTTCCCAGTTGGCAACCGGACCGGCATTTGGACCATATCCTGGTATCGCCGTCCATCGCGGTCGAACGGGTGGAGGTGTTGAACCACACTTTTTCGGATCATCTGCCAATCGCCATGGAAGTGCGCTTGCCGGAGGCATTTAGGTTTCAGGGCGAGGAGAACAGGGAGCCGGTCGAGGAATTGCGCTCTGTTCCCTGTTCCCTGAACGCCGTTCCCTGAACGCTGTTTCCGGCCTTGTCCTCTTGAACTCGGAACATTTCTGGAACGCCTTGGAGCGGCATATCGCCGCGGTGACCGGCCGGCGCTTCGTCGTTCGGCAACGCCAGCCGCTTGGCGGCGGCTGCATCAATCAGGCTTGGCGCGTCGGAGACGGCGAGCGGAATTTTTTCGTCAAGACCCATAGCGCCACCATTGCCCGGACCATGTTCGAGGCGGAGGCCGCCGGTCTGGCGGAACTGGCCGCGACGGGGACCGTGCGGGTTCCCTTGCCCGCCGGGCACGGCGTCGTCGCCGGTTCGGCTTTTCTGGTGTTGGAGCACCTGCCGCTGGGTGGTGGCGGAACGCGGGCGCTGGAGACGCTCGGCCGCCGGTTGGCCGATCTGCATCGCATACCCCAGCCATTTTTCGGCTGGCGGCGGGACAATGCCATCGGCTCGACCCGCCAGCCCAACGATCGCGACGATGATTGGATCGCATTCTGGCGCAAGCGGCGGCTCGGCTTTCAGTTGGAACTGGCCGCTCGCAACGGATATGAAGGCGAACCGCGCCGGCGGGGCGAGCAACTGCTGGCGCGATTCGAAGGGCTGTTCGCCGGTTACCGGCCGATGCCGGCGCTGCTGCACGGCGATTTGTGGAGCGGCAACGCCGGCTGTACGGTGGACGGAGAGCCGGTCGTCTTCGATCCGGCCTGCTACTACGGCGACCGCGAGGCGGATCTGGCGATGACCGAATTGTTCGGTGGCTTTCCGGAACGCTTTTACGCGGCTTACCGGGAAGCGCTGCCGCTGGATGTGGGTTACCCGCAGCGGCGGACCTTGTATAACCTGTACCATGTACTCAACCATCTCAACCTGTTCGGCGGCGGCTACCGCGCCCAGGCCGAGCACATGATCGACCGGCTGCTGGCGGAACTGGGTTGACGGAAGATGGGAAGCGGCAACAGCAGCGATTCGGAGGGATTCGACTCGGCGACGGTCTGGCGTTTTACTCGCCCGATTCGCGTCCAGCTGATCGCGTGCTTCGCCTGCTTTGTCGATCTCCCGGTTGACGTGATCGCCTTGGATTCACCGAACCGCCGATGCAGGAGAACGCTCGATGCCCACGGCCACCGATCATCTTGAATTGCCCGCGCCGGCGCCCGGCACGCGGCGGACGTTGCGGGTTCATCGCTACGGTACACCCGGCGCGCGGCCCAAAGCCTATTTCCAGGCCGCCCTTCATGCCGACGAAATACCGGGTCTGTTGGTGGCGCAGCACCTGCTGCGCGGGCTGGAGCAGGCTTTGGAACAAGGCCGGATGGTGGGTGAAGTGGTGGTGGTGCCGGTCGCCAATCCGATTGGCTTGAACCAGCACTGCAACGGTCGTTTGCTGGGCCGTTTCGATTTCGAGGGCGCCGGCAATTTCAATCGTGGCTTTCCCGACCTGGCGCCGTTCGCTCTGGAGCGGTTGCGGGGACGGCTGGGCGCCGACCCGATCGACAATGCGGCGTTGGTCCGCGCAACCTTGCGGATCGTACTGGCCGAACAGCGGGCGGCGCGGGAGGCGGACGCGCTCAAGCTGGCGTTGTTGGGGCAGGCCATCGACGCCGATTTTGTCTTCGACCTGCATTGCGACGGCGAGGCGCTATTGCATCTGTATGCATCGCGCTGGCAGGCCGACGAGGCGCGGACGCTGGGCGCGGAGCTGGGGGCGGCAGCGATTTTGCTGGAAGAAGAGCCGGGCGGCAATCCGTTCGACGAAGCCTGCGCCGGTCCGTGGTGGAAGCTGCGCGCGGCTCTGGCGGGGGAGGGCCCGGTGCCTTTGGCCTGTTTCGCGACCACGGTGGAACTGCGCGGGCAAGCGGATGTGGGCGATGAATACGCGGCGACCGACGCGGCGGCGCTGCTGCGGTTCTTGCAACGGCGCGGCGTGATCGCCGGCGAACCGGGGCCGCTGCCGGAACCGCGTTGCCAACCGACCCCGCTGGAAGGGGTGGACGTGCTGACCGCGCCGGCCGCTGGCGTGCTGGTCTATCGTAAACAGTTGGGTGAGTCCGTCATGGAGGGCGAAAGAGTCGCGGAATTGATGGACCCGCTGGGCGACCCGCCCGGCGCGGCGCGGACGCCCCTTTGCGCCGCGACCGGGGGTTTGTTGTTTGCCCGCATGACCGAGCGATTGGTCCGGCCGGGGCAGAAATTCTGCAAGGTGGCGGGGCGGGAGCCGCTGAGTTACCGTCAAGCCGGCAAACTGCTGGATGATTAGACTTGCGGCAGCGGTTCGGCGATCCGACCAGATGTCTGTCTCGGTGGGCTTTATCGCCGCTCATTGAAGCGGCAAAATGGCGTTCCCGCGCTGAAGCATGAAACGAGATTTAGGTGGGATGCTGGCCGGAAATCGCCTAGGCGACCCTCTTTAAATCGCGGAAACGTGGATAGTCGAGCCCAATCTCCCTGTCGCTGACGCCGACCCTTTGAAAAAAATGAGGTTGGGAGGATTTCCGCTCGCGAGTCGACCACAATCTGTCGAGAAGCGCGCTGGGAGACATGATGAAACTCACTGCCTGGAGCAATAAAATCCACGTTGTTGGCCTCGTGTGTTTGCTGGCGGTGGATTTGGCGAGTGCGGCGGGTTTGGCCCGCCTGCAAGCGCTGACTGTGGGAGGAACGGGCTCGTCGACTCCGCTGATCGAGCAATGGACCGAGGCGTATGGAAAACTCAATCCAGACGTCAGGGTGCATGTCGTTGAACCGCCGATGGGCAGTAACGGTTCGATTCGCGCGGTTCTCGCCGGCGCGATCGATTTGGCGGTGTCGGGCAAGCCATTGACCGAGTCTGAAAAAGCTCGGGGTGGCCAGGATTGGGAGCTTGGCCGTACTCCCCTTCTCGTGGTCACGGGGAAGGAGCCGCCGCCGCCGGGATTGAGCATCGAGCAATTGGCGGCGATCTACAGCGGCAAGATAACGACCTGGGCCGATGGTTCGCCCATCCGGCTGGTGGTGCGCAGCCCGTCCGAATCGGACACCCTGATCCTGCGCAAGCTATCGCCGGGCATGGACCGGGCGATTGACGTCGCGCTGGCGCGGCCCGGCATGTTGGTGGCCGCCAATGATCTGGAGAATATAGATCTGCTGGAAAAGACGCCCGATTCCCTCGGTACAACCAATCTGGCGCTGGCGCAGGCCCAGAACCGCAAACTCAATGCGTTGCCCATCGACGGCAAAGCGCCCACTCTGGTCGCCCTGCGCCAAGGCGCCTACCCCTACTACAAACCTCTTTACATCGCGCGCGGCCCCACGCTGTCGCCGGTGGCCCAGGGTTTTTTGGAATTCATTCTTTCGGTGTCTGGAAAGGAGATTTTGAATCGCTCGGGTTATGTTTCCGCCCCGTATCCGCCGTGAACAGGCCTTCCCAAATCGAACGCCTGTTTGCCTGGCTGGCGGGCGGTTTGGCGGTGTTCGTCATGCTGGCGGCGCCCACCGCGTTTTTTCTCTGGTCCTATCAGAATCGTAGCGGCGCGTTGCAAAGCGAGGCTCAATCCCTCGCCACGGTCGTGACGGAGTTTGTCAACCACAGCACTGGCTTGTGGCGCTTCCAGCCCGAACGGCTGACATCGCTACTGCAACGCCATGGTAATCGGCAGTACGGTTCCGCCGTGATCGGCCAGGACGGAACGATGATTGCCCACCTGATGCCGGAGCTGGCCGCGCCCACCCTCATCCGCGCATATCCGATTTACGATTTCGGCACCGAGGTCGGCAGTGTGGAAGTGGTTGTCTCATTGCGTGGACTGGCGGTGGAAACCGCTTGGGTCGCTTTTGCCGGGCTGGTGCTGGGCGTCATCCTGTTTTTTCCACTGCGGCTGGTTCCTTTGCGCGCGTTGCGGAAAACGACGCAGGCGCTTGCGGACAGCGAAAACGCCTACCGGCAGCTTGTCGAGTTATCGCCCGATATGATTTTCATCAATCTCGATGAAAAAATCGCCTATATCAATGCCAGCGGCGTTCGGATGTTTGGGGCGGATTCAGCAGCGGCGTTGCTGGGCGCGTCAATCTGGGATCGGATTCATCCTGACAGCCATGCAGTCGTGCGGGAGCGAATAAAACAGATCCTCGCGCTCAATACGGCGGTTCCCCTGCTGGAGGAGCGCTACCTGCGGATGGATGGCGCCGTGTTTCCCGTGGAGGTGGCCGCCGCCCCGTTCGTGTATCGGGGCAAGCGGGCCTTTCAGGTGGTCGCGCACGATCTCTCCGCCCGCAAACGGGCGGAAGCCGCCTTGCATCAGGCCAAGGAAGCCGCCGAGGCGGCCAGTCGGGCCAAATCGGCGTTCCTGGCCACGATGAGCCACGAGATTCGAACCCCCCTGAACGGGGTGTTAGGCATGGCGGAGTTGCTGCGGAACACCCCCTTGAACGCCCAGCAGCAACGGTTTGCGGACATGATTCTCAATTCGGGCCACGCCTTGCTGGTCACCATCAACGATATTCTGGACTTTTCCAAGATCGAGTCGGGCCGGATGACCTTGGAAGTTGTGTCCTTCGATTTGCGGAAGTTGGTGGAAGAGACGGCGGCGTTGCTAGCGGGGCGAGCACACGAAAAGAGCCTGGATTTGGTCAGCGATTTGCCGCTCAACCTGCCGGCCGCGGTGCGGGGCGATCCAATACGCTTGCGGCAGATTCTGGTGAACTTGGCGAGTAACGCCATCAAGTTTACCGAGCGAGGCGAGGTGGTTATGCGGCTACGCCTGTTGGAGCAGAATGCCGGTGGGCCGCGCCTGTGCTTCGAAGTCCAGGATACTGGCATTGGGATTGCCCCGGCGGCGTGTGCCCAGATTTTCGACGCCTTCACCCAGGCGGACGGTTCCACCACCCGCCACTATGGCGGCACTGGGTTGGGGCTGGCCATTGTGCGACAGCTAATTCAGTTGATGGGCGGGGAGATCGGCGTGGACAGCACGCCGGAAGTGGGTTCCCGGTTCTGGTTTACGCTCCCGCTGTTGCAGTCGGCGACCAGCGTGCGGTCGCGGTGGCCAGCGCGGGAGGAGTTGCGGGGCTTACGGATTTTGCTGGTCGATGACAACGCCACCAACCGCGAGATTTTGCAGCGGCAGACGATGGCTTGGGGTTTGGTAAGCGATCAAGCGGAGAACGGAGTCCAGGCGCTGGCTCGGCTGCGGGACGCCACGCGGGTTGGCGAGCACTATGATCTGGCGCTTCTGGACGTTCGGATGCCTGGGATGGATGGCCTTGATCTGGCCGGGAAAATCCGCGCCGATCCCACATTGGCTGGGCTCAAGCTGGTGCTGCTATCCTCTAATGGATTGGATGCCCGGACCGAGCAGACGGCTCAAGCCGACATACAAGGCGTTCAAGGCGTTTTGTACAAACCGGTGCGCCAAGCCGATCTGTATAAAATCCTGTGCCGGCTATTGATCCCAGCGGTCGATCCGAATAGCCAGCCCCCGGCCTTGCCCACCATGCGCTTGCCTCGGTTCGTCGGCCGGATTCTGGTCGTCGAGGATAATCCGGTCAACCAGGAGATGGCCTTGACGATACTGAACATGCTGGGCTGTCAGGGCGAGGTGGCGGCCAACGGCCAGGAGGCGGTTGAAGCCGTGGCTCGAGCCGCGTATGACCTGATTTTGATGGACTGCCAGATGCCGGTGCTGGATGGTTTCGCCGCCACCGCCGCCATCCGCCGTTGGGAACACGCCCAGGGCCGGCCGCGCCTCCCGATCGTTGCCCTGACCGCCAACATCGTCAAAGGCTTCCGGGAACAGTGTTTGGCGGAAGGGATGGACGATTATTTGAGCAAGCCCTTTACTCAGGAACAATTGGCCGCCATGCTGGATCGCTGGCTGCCGGCCAGCGGCGGCGCATCCATGTCCGCGCGGTCGTCTCCATCTCCTGTATCCTCGTTGCCGCCAACGGCATGCGCGGAGGTAACGGTGGCTTGTCCTGAAGACGCTCCGCCGCTCGATCCGACCTTTTGGTCTTCATCCGAGCAAACCGTGTCCCCGCTGGACGAGCAGGCGCTGGCCCAAATCCGCGCCTTGCAGCGGCCTGGCCAGCCCAGCGTGCTGGTTAAAATCATCGAACTCTATTTGAACGGCTCCCCCGTCTTGCTCCAGCAGATGCGAGAAGCGGCGATCGCTGGGGATGGCGCGGCGCTGTGCCAGGCGGCCCATGGCTTCAAGTCGAGCAGCGCCAATCTGGGCGCGGCCCAGTTGGTGGCCGTGTGCAAGGAATTGGAATACCGGGGGCGAGACCGATGTTTGGAAGATGTTCCCACCTTGCTGCGAAAGGTGGATCGTCACTATGCGCGGGTGCGGGCAGCATTGGTCGTGGAGATGGAGAGAGAGCGTCGAATGAATTCGACGCCTGCTAGCCCATGATGCTGAGCCGACGACTTTCGTCAAGCGCAACGTTTTTGCCGGTGTGATTCGGGATCGTGGCAGGGATCTCGTATTGATGTCAGGCTCCGGGCTGCGGGTTATTGCCGCGGGTGTGGAGAATGAAGCCCAACTGCGCTTTCTCAAATCCAGGCGCTGTCATGAAATCCAAGGATACTATTCTGAGTCGGTCGTCTCTGCCGATGGCCGAAATCGCTCCAATGCTTCTCAACCCGCTTATTCCACGCAATGACGATGGGTGATGATCCCGGCGGATAGGCGGGGCGGGAGCCGTTGAGCGATCGCCAGGCGGAAAAGTTCTTGGAAGATTGCGGAATGAGTAGAGCGTTGATGGTTCAAGGTTCTGGCCAATTTTCCCGTGTAGCCGTCATGCGCTATGATCAATAGAACCACAAGAAGCTTCCTCAGGATAACGTCATGGATTTAATTGGATTTCTGATTATTGGCCTGATCGCGGGCTGGATTGCGACCACCTTCATGCGTGGTGGTAGCATGGGACTTGGCGGTAATCTGGTCATCGGTGTGATTGGCGCTTTCGTCGGCGGTTTATTGTTTCGCTTGATCGGTTTTGCGGCGGTCGGCCTAATCGGCAAGCTGATCACCGCCACGGTGGGCGCCATGGTTTTGCTGTACGTGGTGCAAGTCCTCAAAAAGGCCTGACTCTTCCTTAACAACAACAACTTCCCGATGCCGGCCGCTGGAAAACGACGCGGCTGGCATCGTCTGACTCGAATGGGAGGTGTCGCAACCATCCCGCTCGCGTTTTCACAAGATCCCGCGTCTGGAGTTGCGTTCACCAATGGATGCCTTTTGGCTTGCACTCGCTTTTTTTCTGGGATTGCTGTTTCGTTACTTGGGCTTGCCGTCGCTGGTCGGTTATCTGGCGGCGGGATTCGTGCTGAATGCCCTGGGGCAGGAGGGCAGCGAACTGCTCGAACGGATCGCCCATGCTGGCGTATTGCTGCTGCTGTTTAGCGTCGGCCTCAAGCTGCGGATCAAAAGTCTGACTCGTCCCGAGGTTTGGGGTGGGGGGGTGCTGCATCTGGCGGTCAGCGGGGTGTTGCTGGGGCTGGGCCTGCTCGCGACGTTGATGCTGCCGCTGGGACAGGCGCTGCTGTTGGCAACGACCCTGGGGTTTTCCAGCACGGTGTTGGCCGCGAAGAGTCTGGAGGAAAAGGCGGAACTGCGCGCCTTTCACGGCCGGGTGGCGATCGGCATTCTGATCATTCAGGATTTGGCGGCGCTGCTCTTGATGACGGTGGCGGGCGTGGGAGCGCCGTCGCCGTGGGCCTTGCTGGTGCTGGGGCTGCCGCTGTTGCAGCCGCTGGTGATGAAGCTGCTGGACTGGAGCGGCCACGATGAATTGCTGGTGCTGTATGGACTGGCGCTGGCGCTGGTGGTCGGCGGCCTGGGTTTTGAACATCTGGGGCTGAGCTCGGAGTTGGGTGCGTTGCTATTGGGGGTTCTGCTGTCGAACCATTCCCGGGCGGTGGAGCTTTCCAAGGCTCTGTGGTCGCTGAAGGAAGTGTTGCTGGTCGGTTTTTTCCTGCAAATCGGCCTGGAAGGTTGGCCCAGCCTGGCCACGCTGGGCGGGGCGTTGCTGCTGGCGCTGCTGCTACCGCTCAAGGCGGCGCTGTTTTTCTTCATCCTGGTTGCTTTCCGCCTGCGTGCCCGCACCGCTTTTTTGACCGCCCTGGCGCTGGCCAGCTACAGCGAGTTTGCGCTGATCGTAGTGAAGTTCATGGTCGGCAATGGGCAACTGGGCTCCGAATGGCTGGTATTGCTGGCCTTGACCGTGGCGCTGTCCTTCGCTATCGCCGCGCCGCTCAACCGCTTTGCCCATGTCCTGTACGAGCGATTCGAACATCGGTTGGCGCGGTTCGAGCGGCCCGACCATCATCCCGACGAGCAGCCGGTGTCGCTGGGCAGCACCCAGATCCTGATTCTCGGCATGGGTCACGCCGGCACGTCCGCCTACGATTTTCTCAAAAAGCGCCAGCATGTTCCGGGTCCGCACAAGGTGCGGATGGTGTCCGGCATCGACTCGGATCTGGTCAAGGTCGAACGGCATCTCCACGAGGGGCGGCGGGTGGTGTACGCCGATGCCGAAGATCCGGGATTCTGGCACCGCTTGCGGCTGGACGGTCTCAAGGCGGTGGTGCTGGCGATGCCGGACCCCGAGGCGAAAAACATCGCCACGCGCCAGTTGCGCCGGCACGGCTTCGAGGGGGTGATCGGCGCGATCAGCAGCTATCCCGAGGAGGCGGAAGCCCTGAAGGCGGCGGGCGCCGACATGACGTTTCTGGCTTTTAACGAGGTCGGCGTGGGTTTGGCCGAGCATGTTTGGGAGGCGCTGGAGAAACGGGCGAGCAGGCGGGGCTGAAGCGGGTCCGACACCAATTCGGGCGGTTGCGGTCTATCGAACGTAGGCCCCAACCCACGCGAGGAGCAGCCATGAGCTACAAAATCAGCAAATCCGATCCCGAATGGCGGGCGCAGTTGACCCAGGAGCAATATCGAATCTGTCGCCAGAAAGGGACGGAACCGGCCTTCGCCGGAGAGTATCACGATTGCCACGAACCGGGTGTTTACCGCTGCGCATGCTGCGGCGCCCCGCTGTTCGATGCCGCGGCAAAGTTCGATTCCGGCACCGGTTGGCCGAGTTTCTGGCAGCCGGTAAAGACGGAAAACGTGGCCACCGCCGATGACCATGGTTTGTTCATGCGCCGCACCGAGGTGCTATGCGCCGATTGCGGGGCGCATTTGGGCCATGTGTTCGACGATGGCCCGGCCCCGACCGGCCTGCGCTATTGCATCAATTCGGTGGCTCTGAAGCTGGGGGACAAAACGGAGCAGTGATCCGGCGGTGAGCGGGTCCGAAGCGTGGCCCGCCGGGAAACCGGCTTAGCGCCGGGCGGTGGGGTTTTCCAAAACGAAACCGCAGGTCGCCGGTAGTCTATCCTCGGACGGCGGCCGGGGTTTCCGGTCGGGGCGCGGCGACAGCACCGCCTGCACGATGTCCCGCACCCAGTTGGCCAGGTCAGCGCCGCATCCGTCGTCGAGAGGGATCGGTTTTTGCGGTGTGCATTGATCGGAACCGGGCGGGCAGGCCAGCCGGACGTGAAAATGGGCGTCGTGCCCCCACCACGGCCGCAATTTATATAGCCAGCCTCGGTCGGTTTCGCTGGCGCACAGCGCCTGTTTGATGATCGGATTGACGAAAATTCGCTCCACTTCGGGCGCCAGCGCGGCCTGTTTCAGCGTGTCCCGATAGCGCGGCGACCAGCGCGAACCGTTCAAAACGCCTTCGTCGGCGCGCACCATCGAGGGCATTTCGATCCGCTCGACTTCGCCGCGCGACAGCAGCCGGTCGCGCGGCAGTTGCAGAAACCAGATATCCGCGTCCAACCCGCTTTGGTGGCTGCGGTGGCCGTTCGGCATCGGGCCGCCGCGCGGTTGCCCCAGATCGCCGACCAGCAGCCGCCCGCCCCGCGCCGCCGTTTGCCGGCCCAGCCGTTCCACCAATTGCACCAGCACGGGATGACCGTAATAACGGTTGCGGCTGGGCCGCATGACCTGGTAGCCCTCGCCCTCCAACGGGAGCGCCACCGCCCCGCCGATGCAGCCGGCGGTGTAGGCGCCGATGGCCTGCGGCGGGCCCGCCAGCGGATGGCTAATCCTGCTCCACGCGTTGCCAGCCCAAGCCGGCGCCCATCCCAGCAGGAGCGGAATCAGTAATGCGGCGGATCGAACCGTCATGGTATTGCCCTTCGAAGCGCGATCGGATTCTTCAAGCTTACCATCGCCGGGGGTGACATGTACGGCAAAGTCCCCGATATCGGGCGTCGTACCGGAGCACGGCGACAAGACCTGGCGGCGGGATTTGCGCCAGTTGCGCGAGCGGGGGTTGGTTCGACTCGATGCCCAGGGAATTGGATTGCGGCTGAATTAATCGGCCGTGATCGGCGCCCGCTGGACTGGGCGGACGCCCCGTCACCGCCCCTTGGCCGCCGGGCATTCCCCGATCAATTCCACCTTGCCGTCCTCGCTCACCGTTTCCAGCCGCACCGTGAAGCCCCACAGCCGGTGCAGATGCTTGAGCACCTCCTGCGCACTGTCGGCATGTAGCGGACGGCGATTGTACGGCGTATGGCGCAGGGTCAGCGAGCGATCCTTGCGGTGGGCGACGTTCCACACCTGGATGTTGGGCTCGCGGCTGCCCAGGTTGTATTGATCGGCCAATGCCAGCCGCAGCCGCCGGTAACCGGCCTCGTCGTGGATGGCGGTGATCTCCAGCTCTTCCTGCACGTCGTCGTCCAGCACCGCGAACAGCTTGAGATCGCGCATGACCTTGGGCGACAGATACTGGGCGATGAAACTCTCGTCCTTGAAATTGCGCATGGCGAAATCCAGCGCTTTCAACCAGTCTTGCCCGGCGATGTCTGGAAACCAGTAGCGGTCCTCGGCGGTGGGCTCCTGGCAGATGCGCCGGATGTCGCTCATCATGGCAAAACCCAGCGCGTAGGGGTTGAGGCCGGAATAGTAGGGGTGATCGAACGGCAGTTGCTGGATGACGCTGGTGTGCGATTGCAGGAACTCGATCATGAAGCCGTCGTTGGCATGGCCCTCGTCGTACAGCCGGTTCATCAACGTGTAATGCCAGAAGGTCGCCCAGCCTTCGTTCATCACTTGGGTCTGCCGCTGCGGATAGAAATATTGAGCGATCTTGCGCACGATGCGCACCAGCTCGCGCTGCCACGGCTCCAGCAGTGGCGCGTTCTTCTCGATGAAATACAGCAGATTTTCCTGCGGCTCGCTCGGGTAGCGCGACTCGACCGCGGCGGCGGCTTCGGACGGTCGAACCGGCACGGTCCGCCACAGGTCGTTGAGCTGCGATTGCAGGTAGGTTTCCCGCTCCTGCTGGCGCAACTTTTCTTCCCGCATCGATAGCGGCGCCGGGTGTTTGTAGCGGTCCACTCCATAGTTCATCAGCGCGTGGCAGGAATCGAGGAACAGTTCCACTTCTTGCTCGCCGTGGCGCTCTTCGCACTCGGCGACATAGTTGCGGGCGAACAGCAGGTAATCGATGATCGCGTCGGCGCTGGTCCAGGCGCGGAACAGGTAGTTGCCCTTGAAAAAGGAGTTGTGGCCGTAGGCGGCGTGGGCGATCACCAGCGCCTGCATCATGGCGGTGTTTTCCTCCATGAGATAGGCGATGCAGGGGTTGGAGTTGATCACGATCTCGTAGGCCAGCCCCATTTGCCCGCGCCGGTAATTCTTCTCGGTCAGCACGAACTGCTTGCCGTAGGACCAGTGTTTATAGCCCAGCGGCATCCCCACCGAGGAGTAGGCATCCATCATCTGCTCGGCGGTGATGATCTCGATCTGGTTGGGGTAGGTGTCGAGCCGGAATTCCTCGGCCGCGATGCGGCCGATGACCTCGTTGTAGCGCTCCAGCATCGGAAAGGTCCATTCGGACGACTCGGCGATCGGTCGCGACGAGCTCATGATACGCGCCTCTTGAACAGATCCCGGAAGATTGGGTAGATGTCGGCCGGCCCGTCGATTTGCCGCATGGCGAAGTGCGGGTGCTGCTCCTTCACTTCCTCGTAGGCTTCCCACAGGCTCTGATGGCGGTCCGGGGTGATTTCGATGTAGGCGTAGTAACGCACGAACGGCACGATTTGCTTGAGCAGAAGATCCCGGCAGGCCGGCGAGTCGTGGTGCCAATTGTCGCCGTCCGAGGCTTGCGCCACGTAGATATTCCAACTGGAAGTTGGGTAACGGGCGGTCATGATCTCACCCGTCAGGTGCAAGGCGCTGGATACCACGGTGCCGCCGGTTTCGCGCGAATAGAAGAACTCCTGCTCGTCCACCTCCTTGGCCACCGTGTGGTGGCGGATGAACACCACTTCGATCTTTTCGTAGTTGCGCTTGAGAAACAGGTACAGCAGGGTGAAAAAGCGTTTGGCCAGATCCTTGCGCGCCCGGTCCATCGAGCCGGACACGTCCATGATACAGAACATCACCGCCTGGGTGGTCGGCTGTGGCTGCTTGACCCGATTGGCGTAGCGCAGGTCGAAGGTGTCGATGAACGGCACCGCCCGCGCCCGCGCCCGCAGGTGCTCGATCTCCTCCATCAGTTCGTGGGCGAGGCCTTCGTCCACCGGTGGTTCGGCCAGCAGTTGTCGCAGTTGCTCTTCCGCCTCGCGCAGGCGGCGGGTGTAGGGCGCGGCCAGCGCCATCCGCCGCGCCAGCGCCCCCTTCAGCGAGCGGACCACGTCAATGTTGGCCGGATTGCCGGCGCTGCTGAAGCCAGCGCGCACCGACTTGAACTCGGTGATCTTGGCCAACTGGGTCCGCACCAGGTTGGGCAGTTCCAGATCCTCGAAAAACAGCTCCAGGAACTCCTCGCGCGACAGCTCGAACACGAAATCGTCTTCGCCCTCGCCACTGTTGCTGGCCTGGCCGCCGCCCGCGCCGCCGCCCGCGCCGCTCTGCGGCCGAGCGACCCGGTCGCCGGCGACGAACTCCTTGTTGCCGGGGTGGATGGCTTCGCGCCGGCCGCCCGGTCCGTGGCCGAACACCGGTTCGGACAGGTCGCGGGCCGGGATATTGATCTTCTCGCCGTTGTCGATGTCGGTGATGCTGCGGCCGTTCATGGCCTCGGTCACGGCCTTCTTGATCTGATTTTTAAAGCGCCGGATGAAACGCTGGCGGTTGACGGCGCTTTTATTCTTGCCGTCCAGCCGTCGGTCGATCAGCGTGGCCATGCGCGATTTCCTCCGTTTAGTCCGTTTACGATGCCTTGCGGACCCGCAGATACCAGTCGGACAGCAGGCGCACCTGCTTGGCCGTGTAGCCCTTGGCGACCATGCGTTCGACGAAGTCGGCGTGCTTTTTTTGCTCCTCGGCGCTGGCCTTGGCGTTGAAGCTGATCACCGGCAGCAGATCCTCGGTGTTGGAGAACATCTTCTTCTCGATCACCGCGCGCAGTTTTTCGTAGCTGGTCCAGGCCGGGTTGCGGCCGGCGTTGTTGGCCCGCGCCCGCAGCACGAAGTTGACGATTTCGTTGCGGAAATCCTTCGGATTGCTGATGCCGGCCGGCTTCTCGATCTTTTCCAGTTCGGCGTTGAGCGAGGCCCGGTCAAAGGATTCGCCGGTGTCGGGATCGCGGTATTCCTGATCCTGAATCCAGAAGTCGGCGTAGGTCACGTAGCGGTCGAAGATATTCTGCCCGTACTCGGAATAGGACTCCAGATAGGCCTGTTGCAATTCCTTGCCGATGAACTCGGCGTAGCGCGGCGCCAGGTAACCCTTGAGATAGGACAGGTATCGCTCCTCGGTTTCGGCCTGGAACTGCTCGCGTTCGATTTGCCGCTCCAGTACGTAGAGTAGATGCACCGGGTTGGCGGCGACTTCGACATGGTCGAAGTTGAACACCTGCGACAGAATCTTGAAGGCGAAACGGGTGGAAATGCCGGTCATGCCTTCGTCCACCCCGGCGTAGTCGCGGTATTCCTGCATCGACTTGGCCTTGGGGTCGGTGTCCTTGAGGTTCTCGCCGTCGTAGACCCGCATCTTGGAGAAAATACTGGAGTTTTCCGGTTCCTTGATCCGGGTCAGGGTTGAGAACTGCGCCAGCATCTCCAAGGTACCGGGCGCGCAGGGCGCTTGCGACAGCGAGCTGTGGGCGAGCAGTTTCCGGTAGATCTTGACCTCGTCCGACACCCGCAGGCAGTAGGGCACCTTGACGATGTAGACCCGGTCCAGAAACGCCTCGTTGTTCTTGTTGTTCTTGAAGCTCTGCCACTCCGACTCGTTGGAGTGGGCCAGAATGGTCCCCTCGAAGGGGATGGCCGATAGCCCCTCGGTGCTGTTGTAGTTGCCTTCCTGGGTGGCGGTCAGCAGCGGGTGCAGCACCTTGATCGGCGCCTTGAACATCTCCACGAATTCCATCAGCCCGCGATTGGCGCGGCACAGGGCGCCGGAGAAGCTGTAGGCGTCCGGGTCGTTCTGGGCGAAGTGCTCCAGCTTGCGGATGTCCACCTTGCCGACCAGCGAGGAAATATCCTGATTGTTTTCGTCGCCGGGTTCGGTCTTGGCGACGGCGATCTGATGCAGGATCGACGGCCGCAGTTTGACCACCCGGAACTGGGTGATGTCGCCGTTGTACTCCTGCAAGCGCTTGGCCGCCCAAGGCGACATGATGTGGCGCAGGTAGCGGCGCGGGATGCCGAAATCCTCTTCCAGGATCGGGCCGTCCTCGTCGGGATTGAACAGTCCCAGCGGCGATTCGAATACCGGCGAGTCGGCGATGGCGTAGAACGGCACCTTTTCCATCAACTGCTTGAGCCGTTCGGCCAGCGAGGATTTGCCGCCGCCCACCGGGCCGAGCAGGTAAAGAATCTGCTTCTTTTCCTCCAGCCCTTGCGCGGCGTGCCGGAGATAGGAAACGATTTGCTCGATGGCGTCCTCCATCCCGTGGAATTCTTCAAAGGCGGGGTAGAGCTTGAGCACCTTGTTCTGGAAAATTCGCGACAGACGAGGGTTATCGCGAGTATCGACCAAACTCGGCTCGCCGATGGCCTTCAGCAACCGTTCGGCGGCGCTGGCATAGGCGTTCGAGTCGGTCTTGCACAGTTCCAGGTAATCGTGCAGCGAAAGCGTCTCTTCGCGACTCTCTTCGTAGCGCGATAAATAGCGGTTGAAAATCTTCATCGGTCATACCTCTCTTCTATGACGGTCGCGGAAGCGGGGCTGCTTCCCAGTGCGAGCCTTCGGGTTCGGCTTTGACGATTCCTTTCTCGGTCCTTGCGTCACGGGCATGGGCCGGTGGCGAGAGGGTCGCCGCGGAGTTCCTGGCCGGACCGACCCATGGTCCCGGTGGCGGGTAGTTACGGTGGGTTCCCTCCGCTGACGCTTCTCGGGGAGATAAAGCAATTAACGGACCAGTCGCCGTCGATGGGATCGAGGCCCGATTTCCGGATGGAGCATAAGCGGGTGTCGTCCGGGTATTGTTCGAGGCGAAGACAACAAAATCAGTTGCTTGATGATGCTTGATTCACCTGAAATCAGGCTGAACAACCGTGGGCCGGTTGCAGGTGGCCGCAAGGTGCGGCCGAATATGTATGATCGGGTCGCTGATTGCACAAATTTAGTGCAATGCACTCAAGCGGGTATTTGGGATGTTTTGTGGGGTTGCCTGTTTCGCTTTGCGTGCGCCGGCGAGGCCCGGTTCCAAGACCTGATAGACCACGCTAGCGGTCGGCGGTTCAGATGCCAGCCGCGGATGATTGGGACAGAGGCGGCTTTGTTGCTAACATCGCCCGCCACGCAGACGCACAAGGCCACGGGGCATGCCATGAAGATTATCAGCGACTGGTTTCATCGCTTATTCAACGACCCCCAGGCGGTCATTTTAACCGTCGTGCTGGTGCTGGGCACCAGCGTGGTTCTGATCATGGGTCGGGACTTGGCGCCAGTGCTGGCTAGCATAGTCATCGCCTATCTGTTGGAGGGCGTTGTGCAACTCTTGCGGCGTTGGTTGCATCTGCCGCGGCTGCTGGCGTCCGTGCTGGTCTTTGTCCTGTTCGTCGCCTTCGTGCTGTTCCTGCTGCTGGGCTTGTTGCCCATGGTTTCCCGGCAGTTGTCCCAGTTGATCCAGCAACTGCCCAATATGATCGTCAAGGGCCAAAATCTATTGCTTAGCCTGCCGGCGATGTACCCGGAATTCATCACCGAAGTGCAGGTGCTGGGGGTCATCAACGCCATGAAGGCCGAGATCGCCACATGGGGTCAGAGCGTGCTGTCCTGGTCGCTGGCGGCGGGCATGGGCGTCATCACGATCACCATCTACGTGGTGTTGGTGCCGCTGCTGGTGTTCTTCTTTTTGAAGGATAAGGAGATCATCCTGAACTGGCTGCACGGATTCCTGCCCCATGATCACACCCTGGCGCAGCAGGTTTGGCGGGAGGTGGATCGACAGATGGGCAATTACGTGCGCGGTAAGTTCCTGGAGGTGCTGGTGGTTTGGGCCGCAACCTTTTTGGCTTTCGCCCTCATGGGCTTGCAATTTGCCATGCTGCTCGCCCTGATGGTGGGATTGTCGGTGATCGTGCCCTATATCGGTGCAGTGGTGGTCACGGTGCCGGTGGCGCTGGTGGCGTTTTTCCAGTGGGGCTGGGGCTCGGAGTTCATGTGGTTGCTGGGCATTTACCTGATCGTTCAGGGGCTGGATGGCAACGTGTTGGTGCCATTGCTGTTTTCCGAGGTGGTGGACTTGCATCCGATCGCCATCATCGTGGCGGTGCTGGTGTTCGGCGGTCTTTGGGGGTTCTGGGGAGTATTTTTCGCTATCCCGCTGGCGACTGTCGTGCAATCCATCCTGAAGGCGTGGCCGCGGCCGGTGGTGGAGTCGCTCTGACCGCTGGCCACCCGGATCAACCCAGGCCGTCGGGTAGCTTGACGATGGTGAACCAAAAATCCTCGATGGATTTCACTACCTTGGCGAACTGCTCGAAGTCCACCGGCTTGGTGATGTAGCAGTTGGCGTGCAAGTCGTAGGTGCGCAGGATATCTTCCTCCGATTCCGAAGTAGTCAGAATCACCACCGGAATGCGCCGCAGCACGGCGTCGGCCTTGATCTCCGCCAGCACTTCGCGACCGTCTTTGCGGGGTAGGTTGAGATCCAGCAAGATGATGTCAGGCTTTGGTGCGCCGGCGAAGCGGCCCTGCTGTCGCAGGTAATGCATGGCCTGCTCGCCATCCGGCGCCACGTTCAGGTTATTCAGCACCCTACTGTCCCTGAGCGCTTCCTCGGCGAGGCGGGCGTCGCCGGGGTTGTCCTCGACCATGAGGATTTCGATGGGTTGACCGGGGAAGTGATGCATGGGGGGTCTCTGGGTGGGGATTCAGCCGGCGACGGCAGGCAGAGTAAAGCAGAAGGCGGCGCCTTGGCCAGGGGTGGACTCCACCCAAATGCGCCCGCCATGACGTTCGACAATCTTCTTGCACACCGCCAGGCCAATGCCGGTGCCGGCGTACTCGTCGCGGGTGTGCAGGCGCTGAAACACCACGAAAATGCGTTCGAAGAACTCGGAGTCGATGCCGATGCCGTGGTCGCGCACCGTCAGGCGCCAGCCGTCCGGGTCGGGCGCGGCGGAGAGGTGAACCTGCGGCGCGGCGTCGCCGTGAAATTTCAGGGCGTTGCCGATCAGATTTTGCAGCAGTTGACGCATCTGGCCAAGGTCGGCCCACACCTCGGGCAGCGGGTCGTGGCTGATCTGCGCGCCGCTCTCGCGCACTGCTTCTTGCAGGTTGCTCAAGACGTCGGCCAGCGCCGCCTCCAGGGCGACCGGGGCCAACGGCTTGCCGCGCGAACCCACTCGCGAGTAGGTCAGCAGGTCGAGGATCAGGGTCTTCATGCGCTGGGCGCCGTCCACTGCGTAGCCGATGAATTCGTCGGCGTCGGCGTCCAGCTTGCCCTGGTAGCGGCGTTGTAGCAGTTGCAGGTAGCTGGTGACCATGCGTAGCGGTTCCTGCAAATCGTGCGAGGCGACGTAGGCGAACTGTTGCAATTCCTGGTTGGAGCGCTCCAATTCGGTCGCCGCCCGCGCCAATTGTTCCGCCGCCCGCTTGCGCTGCTCCACTTCCCGGTTCAGTTCGGCCCGCGAGGCCAGCGTGGCTTGCAGTTGCTCGGTCATCCGGTCGAAGGATTCCGCCAGTTCGCCGATTTCGTTGCGCTCTTCCAGTTGAATCCGATAATTGAGATTGCCCGTTTTGACCTCGCTGACGCCTTCCTGCAGGCGTTTGATCGGCAACAGGATCGAAGCGCCCAACAACGTCCAGGTCAGGGCGATAGTGACGCCGATGCTGGCGCCGACCAGCAGGATGATCCACACCACACGGTTCAGCGCGGCATCCAGTTCCGCCTGGCTTTCCCTCGCCATCTCCTGAGCCGCGGCGTCCATCCGCTGCGCGCGGCCCAACACTTGGGATATCAGGTTTCTCATGTACGTGTCCGCGATATTCCGGGAGACCGATTCACTGTCCGACTCATTCAGGTAGGCGATGAGCCGACCGAAGGTTTCCTCAAGATCCGTGTGTGGCCTGCTCAAGGTTTTGATCGCTTGGTCGGTATCGCTCCATCCCGTATTGGGTTGGTCGAGGAGCCGAGCGAGGAACCGATGCTTTTCACGCCACTGCGCCAGGGCACGCTGCTCGCGGTAAAGAACGTAGTCGTTGGTCAGCAGGGTGAGCTCGAAAATGCTTTCCTGAATTTCATGAACAACCGTGTGTTTTTTTGAGGCATGATTGAGGTTGTTGAGGGTGACAAATAGCACGCCGCACGCCGCAACGACGATCAGTCCCCAGAGAATGCTGCCGGCCTGGACGAAGGATTTGATCCGCACCTAATTTCTCTCGATTCTGCTGTGGAATGGATTTTGACGGTCATCAGGTAAAGCGCGGTTGGTCGTGGTTATACCAATTCCCGGTAAGTTTTATATTTCCCGCGTAGGGCGGGTTAGCGCAGCGTAACCCGCCGAAGTCACAATCAAATCGGCGGGTTACGGGCCGACGCCCTAACCCGCCCTACCCCTCTGAATCATAAAATCTATTGAGAAACGGTATTAATTCTGTCTAGTCCCAATCTGGCCGTTTGTTAATTCTAGCGGATGAGGGTGACCGACTCGGGACTCACGGCCATCATCGGCGTTTCAATGAGGTAGTCTCGATAGTTGGGATGTTCCGTCGCGGGCGCGAGGTTGCGGCGTATCGCCCAACGGGCTTCATGTTCGAGCGTCAGTAACGTGCTTTGATCCAGGCTCAACGCGAAGTGGAAATCCGGCCATATCCAGGTAATGAATGAATCCTCCAATTTGAGTCGGTCGGCCAAGAGTTGTTGAGCGTCGCGTGGGTGTTTATTAATGAAAGTGATCGCTTCCTTAAGCGCGCTCAACACTCGAATGACGACGGCGCTGTTTTGGGTGGCGAACGCCCGCAAGGCAACCGCGTTGAATGTTTCGGTGTAAATGAGCGGATCGGTGAAGATCGCCAGATCGTCGCCCAATTGTTGCGAGGCGATGAAGCCAAAAGGCTCCCAGACGCTGATGGCGTCCACCTGTCCGGATTTTAGGGCTTCCGGCAAGGCGTTGGGCGCGAAATGAATGATTTTAACGTCCTCCGGGTTCACGCCGACGGAGATCAGGAAGGTATCCAGAAAATACTGGGCGGAGGCTCCCGTGACAGTCCCGATGGTCCTGCCCGCGAGATCGCGAGGATGGGCGATGCCAGCGCTGCGTCGGGCCAGTAACTTCACGTCGTTGTTCGAACTCACAAAGGTGCCGACAATCGCAAAGTTGTCGTGCTTGAAGCTGTTGAACATGATCGGCGAATCCGACACCGTTGCGATGTCGACCGCTCCGGCGAGCAGCCGCTCCAGGCATTTGTGTCCACCGATGCACTCTTCAGTACGAACCTCCAGTCCGTGCTTGGTGAACAGGCCAAGTTTCTCCGCGACATAGAAAGGAGTGGAAAGCGGGGTTCGCGAAACTGCCAGCGAGACCGGCAGTGGCTTGGGCGGACTGTCGCAGCCGACGAGCAAAGCCAGAGCCAGTATCAGCCCGCCGACGATAACCGCGTATTGGCGAATTCGGGATATCATCGCGCTCCTACCTCTTTTACGGTTGATAAATTTCCGGGATGTGAAGTGCCTTTCACGAGCGGAGAAGCGGCCTGTTCCAGAGCGGTTGCTGGCGAGGACTCAGACTCCCGCGCAAGCGGCAAGCTATAGGTTCTCCTCAATGAGTTGTGGTCGACTCAGGAGCGGAAATCCCCCCAACCCCCTTTTTCAAAGGGGGCCGTAAGGTACTCCCCATTGTCAAGACCAAAATATCAAGAAATTAAGATAGTGGCGG
>JARSSH010000063.1 GCA_029624815.1 Candidatus Competibacter sp. | reverse complement strand
ATGGAAAGCCTTTGAAGCAATAACTGCTTAACAGATCGTAAACAGGCTCTAAGGGCCTGTCAAAAAATAAGTTGTACAAGTTGGCTCACTGAACGCAAGATGTCCTCATGGATAAAGAGGATATCATCAGCAAAGTTCGTGGAAAATTTGAGCGCCTGTCGGGCGTGCTGGACGAACGTGGTCGCCGGGTATGGGCGGCCGCAGAGGCGGAAGCCATTGGCTATGGCGGGCAAAGTATCGTTGCCAAAGCCACCGGCCTGTCGCGAGTGACGCTGCATCGTGAAGAAACCGAAAAAGCCCAAGATGTAGGCTCCAGCCTTCCGGGTCGAATCCGGAAAGCGGGTGGTGGCCGCAAAAAACTGACCCGACAAGGGCCGGGGTTGTTGTCGGCGCTGGAGGCATTGGTCGAGCCGACAACGCGGGGCGATCCGGAAAGCCCCCTTCGCTGGACGTGCCGCAGCACCCGGCAGTTGGCGGACGCGCTGGCGGCCCAGGGCCACCGGGTCAGCCACCAGACGGTCGCGTCCTTGCTGGGCGGCCTGGGGTATAGCCTCCAAGGCAACCGAAAAACCAAGGAAGGCTCCGTCCATCCGGACCGGGACGCCCAGTTCCGGTTTATCCACGGGCGGGCCGAGGATTTCCAGCGGCGCGGGCAACCGGTCGTGTCCGTGGACACCAAGAAAAAGGAACTCGTCGGGGATTTCAAGAACGGCGGGCGGGAATGGCGTCCCCAGGGCGATCCCGAGCCGGTGCGGGTTTATGACTTCGTGGACAAGGCGCTGGGCAAGGCCAATCCCTACGGCGTATACGACCCGGCCGCCCACGCGGGCTGGGTGAGTGTCGGCACCGACCATGACACGGCCGAGTTTGCCGTGGAGACGTTGCGGCGCTGGTGGGACAAGATGGGCCGCCCGCGTTACCCGGAGGCCACGGAGTTGCTGGTGACCGCCGACGGCGGTGGCGGCAACGGATCGCGGGTGCGCCTTTGGAAGGTCGCCCTGCGGCGGCTTGCCGACCAGACGGGGCTGCGCATCTCCGTGTCCCATTTCCCGCCGGGAACCAGCAAGTGGAACAAGATCGAGCATCGGATGTTCAGCCACATCAGCATGAATTGGCGGGGAAAGCCCCTGTTCAGCCACGAAGTCGCGGTGAATTTGATCGCGGGCACGACCACCCGGACGGGGCTGAAGATTGCAGCCGAACTCGATACCAACGCCTACCCGAAAGGAATCCATGTGACCGACGAAGAACTTGAAAAGATCAAAATTGAGAGGGCAGACTTTCACGGCGAATGGAATTACACCATCCTTCCGTCCACATGAAAGTGGATTCTGGAGAACGACCCCCACGCCCGCGTCGCCATCGTCACCGAACGCGACGAACTGGACAAGCAGATCGAGCGGGTTTTCACCGAGGCCGGCGGACCGATCCAGCGCACCCGCAACGGCCGCGAGCTGATGAGCCAACTCGGCCAGACCGCGCCACGTCTGCTGTGCTCGCTGGTCCACAAGTTCGGTCGCAAGGACGTGGACGATTTCGACGCCTTCATCGCGGAACTGCAAAGCCAGCCCAGCGCCACGGTCGGCGAGGTGTTCGTGTTCGTGGACGAATGCCACCGCACCCAAAGCGGCAAGCTGCACAAGGTGATGAAGGCGATGATGCCGAACGCGGTCTTCGTCGGCTTCACCGGCACGCCGCTGCTCAAGAAGGACAAGCAGACCAGCCTCGAAGTCTTTGGCGGCTACATCCACACCTACAAATTCAGCGAGGCCGTGGCGGACGAGGTGGTGCTCGATCTGGTCTACGAGGCGCGCGACATCGATCAGCGGCTCGGCTCCGAAACCAAGATCGACGCTTGGTTCGAAGCCAAGACCAAGGCGCTCAACGACTGGCGGAAGGAAGAGCTGAAAAGACAGTGGGGCACGATGCAAAATGTGCTTAGCTCGAAGTCGCGCATGGATCGCGTGGTCAGCGACATCGTCTTCGATTTCAGCGTCAAGCCGCGCCTGTCCAGCGAACGAGGCAACGCCATCCTGGTGGCGTCGAGCATTTACGAGGCGTGCAAGTATTTCGCGCTGTTCCAGAAGACGCCGTTCAAGGACCAATGCGCGGTCGTCACCTCCCATAACCCGCAGGCGAAGGACGTGACGCTGGAGGAAACCGGCGCGAACACCGAGACTGACAAGCAGTTCATCTACAACACCTACACCGAACTGCTGAAGGACGTGAACGCCCGGCCGGGCATGTCCAGGACCGAAACCTACGAAGAGCGGGCGAAGGCGTTGTTCGTCAAGGAACCGGCGAACATGAAGCTCCTCGTCGTGGTGGACAAACTGCTCACCGGTTTCGACGCGCCACCCTGCACCTATCTCTACATCGACAAGTCCATGCAGGACCACGGCCTGTTTCAAGCGATCTGCCGCACCAACCGGCTGGACGGCGAGGACAAGGACTTCGGCCACATCGTGGACTACAAGGATCTGTTCAAGAAGGTCGAGAACGCCATCGCGGTTTACACCTCCGAACTGGATCACGGCGCGGGCGGCGCCGATCCCGAGGTGCTGCTGCAAGATCACCTCAAGAAAGGCCGGGAACGGCTCGACGCCGCCCTCGAAACGTTGGCCTTGCTGTGCGAGTCGATGGAACCGCCCAAGGGCGAACTGGAGCACATCCGCTATTTCTGCGGCAACACCGAAATCCCGTCCGACCTGAAGGAGCGCGAACCGCAGCGCGCCGCGCTCTATAAGGCGACCGTCGCCCTGGTGCGCGCCTACGCCAACATCGCCGACGAACTGGAAGCCGCCGGCTACGACAGTACCGACAGCGCGCGCATCAAACGGCAACTCGACCACTACCTGAACGTCCGTGAAATCGTCCGCCGGGCCAGCGGCGAAACCCTCGACCTCAAGCCCTACGAGGCCGACATGCGCCACCTCATCGACACCTACATCGAAGCCGACGAGCCGCGCAAGATTTCCCCCTTCGACGACATGGGCCTGCTGGAACTGATCGTCAAGACCGGCATCGCCGAGGCCATCGCCAGGCAACTCGGCGGACTGGAGGGCAACCGAAACGCCATCGCCGAAACCATCGAGAACAACGTCCGTCGCAAGATCATCAAGGAACACCTGACCGGCCCGGCTTTCCACGAAAAGATATCGGCGCAATTACAAGAGATCACGTTGGCGCTCCAGATCGACGCGACCGTTCGCCAAGTACGCCCCGACGGCTGGCGCGGCGTCCAGGCCCGCAAGCAGGTGATCAAAGCGGCGCTGCATGGCGTCCTGCAAGACCTCGCCGAAGTGGAGCGAATCTTCCTCATCATCAAGGCGCAGACGGAATACTGATGGCGACGCGGCTTCAACTGGGCGACATCGCGGTGGATGTCGTGCTGAAAGACATCAAGAATGTCCATCTCAGCGTGTATCCGCCGCTGGGCCAAGTGCGGATTTCCGCCCCCCGGCGCATGAGCCTCGACACCATCCGCGTCTTCGCGATTTCGAAGCTGGAATGGATCAAACGGCAACAGCGCACGCTTCGGGAACAGGAACGGGAAACGCCTCGCGAATATCTGGATCGCGAGAGCCACTTTGCATGGGGAAAGCGCTATCTGCTCACCATCGTGGAAGGCGATGCCGCGCCAGCGGTGGAACTGCAACACAACCGGATGGTGTTGCGGGTTCGACCCGGCACCGACGAGGCGCGGCGGGAAGCCATCGTCGCCGAATGGTATCGGGAACAGGTCAAGCGGGCCGCGCCGCCGCTCATCGCCCAGTGGGAACCGTTGCTGGGGGTGCGCGTGCGGCGGTTCTTCGTCCAGCGGATGAAAACCAAATGGGGCGGTTGCACGCCGACGGCCGGCAGCATCCGCCTCAACGCCGAACTCGCCAAGAAGCCGCGAGAATGCCTCGAATACCTCGTCGTCCACGAAATGGCCCACCTGTTGGAGCCGACCCACAACGCCCGTTTTATCGGGCTGATGGATTGTTTCCTGCCCGACTGGCGACATCGCCGGGATTTGCTGAACCAACTGCCCTTGCGGCATGAACAGTGGCGCTATTGAGGCGAGTGCATCCGTGGGACGGTAGCGAGGTTGAAGGTCAAGAGCACGCCGTCAACGGTTGTAGCGCGGCGGGCGTTTCTCCACGAAGGCGTGCAACCCTTCCAGCCCATCGGCGTGGCCGGCGCAGGCGGCCAGTCCACGCCGTTCGCGCTCCAGTTGCGACTCCCAAGAAGTATCGAAGGCATCGGTCAACAGGGTCTTAACGTGGCCGAAGGTGTGCAGGGACTTCTGGGCAAGGGTTCGCGCCATGTCCAGCGCGACATCCAGCAGTTGCGAGTCTGGAACCACTCGGGTGACCAATCCCCAGGCCAGGGCCTGTTCGGCGGCGATCGGCTCGTCGAAAGCGGCGATTTCCAAGGCGCGGGCCAGCCCCACCAGTCGCGGCAGGGTGAAGGTGCCGCCGGCGTCGATGCACAGCGCATTGCTGGTGAAGCCCTGTTTGAGCCGCGCCGATTCCGCCATGATTCGGAAATCGCAGGCCAGCGCCAGGGAAAAACCGCCGCCGGCCGCCACCCCGTTGAGGGCGGCGATCACCGGCTTGCGCAGCCGGCGGATTTCGGTCACGCAGACGTGGACATGGGTGGCCAGTTCATGGAACGCCGCCGCCGGCCCGTGCGGATGGGCCAGCACGAACTTGATGTCGCCGCCCGCCGAAAAGGCCGCGCCGTCGCCGGTGATGACGACGCCGTGAATCGTCGGGTCGGCTCCGAGATCCAGCAAGGCTCGGGTCAGCGCTTGCGCGGTCTCGATATTCAAGGCGTTATAGGACTTCGGCCGGTTCAGGGTCAGTTGGGCGATGGCGTCGTGCCTCGTCGTCAGAACGACATCGTTCATACCGTGTTCTCCTGGATGAAGGTGGAAATCAGGAAGCCGTCTCCGGCCGGGAATCCGTCGAAGCGTCCCGCCGCGCGGCCTCGCGGTCCAGCAGCGCTTGCTTGCGCCGAAGATCCCAGCGGTAGCCGCCCAGGCCGCCATCGCCTCGCACGATGCGATGGCAGGGGATGAGAACGGCGACTGGGTTCGAAGCGCAGGCGCGGGCCACGGCGCGCGCCGCCGCGGGCTTGCCGATCGTCCGGGCGATTTCGGCATAGCTGGCGGTCGATCCGGCCGGAATCGCTTGCAGCGCCTGCCATACGCGCCGCTGAAACGCCGTGCCTCGAATGTCGAGCGGCAGATCGAGCGCGCAACCCGGCTCGTCGAGAGCGGCCAGCACCCTTTCTATCCACTCGGTCAGTTCGGAATCATTGCCTCGCAGTTCGGCGGCGGGAAAGCGCGCGGCGAGTCGTTCCCGCAACCGGTCGGGACCGTCGTCGAATTCGATGGCGCAGATGCCCCGCTCCGTGGCCGCCACCAACATCCAGCCAAGATCGCATCGCACCATCGCATGGCGAATGCGCTGCCCCGCACCACCCTTGCCGTACTCGGCGGGCGTCATGCCGAGATGACCGGCGGCGTTTTCGTAGCAGCGGCTGCTGGACCCGAAGCCCGCTTCGTACATGGCCTGGGTAACGCTCTGCTTTTCGCGCAGGCTCTCTTGAAATCGTCGTGTCCTGTGCGCCATGGCGTAAGCCTTGGGGGTAACGCCGACTGTTTCCTTGAAGAGCCGCTGGAAGTGGAACGGACTAAAACCCATGGTCGCGGCCAATGCCGCCAAAGGCAGCGATTCCTCGGCTTCCTCGATGATCCGACATGCCCGCGCCATCGTTTCGAGTACCGGAGAGGGAAGCGATAGCTGTTGTGGATGGCAGCGCCGGCACGCTCGATAGCCGGCGTGTTCGGCATCGGCCCAAGTGCGAAAGAACTCGACGTTGTGTCGGTTCGGCCGGCGGGCGGAACAGTGTGGACGGCAATACACGCCCGTGGTTTTCACGGCGTAGAAGAACGCGCCGTCAGCCTGTCGATTGCGTTGGAGCAAAGCGTTCCAACGTTGATCGTTGGTTTCGAATACGGGCTCGGTTGCCTGTTTCATCGTCTTCTCTTGGCCTCGTCGCTTGATCAACGAGACCGATCCTAGCCACCCCGCCATATCGCTCGCTATCCGATTGTTGCGATCGAATTCGGGTGATCGATTCGACACGCAGCCAATAGGTTGGTTAAATAAAAACCATTTTTGTTTTTGTTTGATTTTTTAAAACTATTTTTCGGCCAGAGAGGCACTGCAAGCTGCGATGCCAAACCGAACATTGCATTGATATTTTATTGATAATCATAAGCATAAAAATAAATTGCCCCACTATTATAAAATTTGGCATGTCTTCTGCTTTATTCAGATCGTACAGCAACACAAACTTTCCCAACCCTTTGAAGAGGACACGACCATGAGCACCATCACCATCCAAGACCTGGACCTGAGCAAGACCCTCGACCGTCAGGCCATGGCCAAACTGAGCGGCGGCTACACCTACACCGGTTCGACCACCACCAGCGGTTCCTGGAGCTTCGTCAGCCAGTGGACCCAGAACGGCGGCTTCAAGCAGATCGGCTTCATCAAGTACAAGGTCGATAAGCTCCACAAGAAGTATCAGCGCACCCAGACCAAGGTCGATCATTACGAGCAGTTGACGGTGGTGATCGGCTAAGGCCAGCACCCTCGCAAAAACCAGCGGAGACCAGCGGATCTCCGCTGGTTTTTTTACGCCTTCTTGGGGCGAAACGCCTTGGCGCTCAAACCGTGCTTTTTCAGCAAGGTCTGCAAATGGGAACGGTTCATCCCCTGGCGGCGTGCCAGTTCCACCGCCCGCCCGTTTACTTCCCGCAATCCTTGTTCGAGAAAACGTTTTTCCGCTGCGTCACCGGCCGTTTTCTTGACCTCGCCCAGCGACAGGGGCGCTTCGGATTCGAGCGGCGCATCCGTCGCCGGGCGAATGCTGGGCGGGTTGCTTCGCAGGGCGTCCGGCAGGTGAGGAAGATCGGCGGTATCGCCGGCCAGACAGGACATGCGGAAAATCAAGTTGTGTAATTCGCGGATATTGCCCGGAAACCCATAGTCGAGCAAAAATTGCCGCAACCGTGGACTTAGCCTGAGCGGACTCCTGCCCAGTCTTTCCGCCGCCGCGTCGCAGAAAAAATCGATCAGCAACGGAATCTCGTCCCGGCGTTCCCGCAACGGCGGCACGGTGACTTCGATCACGCTCAACCGATAGTACAAATCCTCCCGGAACTGTCCCGCTTGCACCATGGCCAACAGGTCGCGGTTGGTGGCGGCGACGATGCGCGCGTCGATTTTGATCGGGCTGTCGGAACCGACCCGCTGGATTTCCTGGGATTGCAGTACCCGCAACAGCTTGACTTGGCCCGACAAGGGTAATTCGCCGATCTCGTCCAGAAAAATCGTGCCGAGATTGGCGCTTTCGAATTTGCCCTTGCGATCGCTGGCCGCTCCGGTAAATGCCCCTTTCTTATGACCGAACAACTCCGATTCCACCAGATTTTCCGGTATGGCGCCGCAGTTGACGGAAACGAACGGCCCCTGACTACGCCGACCGTTGGTATGCACCACCTTGGCCAGCAGTTCCTTGCCGGTACCGCTCTCGCCGCGAACCAGCACCGGCAGATCGGTGGGCGCGGCCTTTTCGGCGATTTCCAGGGTTTCCAACAGCTTGGGATTGTCCCCGAACACCCCATCGAAGGTAAATTCCCGTTCCAGCAGCGCCGCGCGCCGTTGTTCCGCCGTGGGCGCTTGTTCGGGTGGCGGCGCTCGCAAATCCTCCAGGGCGGCGGAGGACTGGACGAAGCGCTCCCGGCGCGACAGGCTCATCACGTCCTCGCGGAGTGCGTTGCATTGTCCCAGCAAGCGCCGGATCTCCTCGCGTTCCAGCCGCGTGGCCCAACGCAGCGTGGAGCGCAGGATTTCGATCTTTTCCAGCAGCTCGCCGTAACCGGGCGTGGTCGATTGGCCGAAGGTGAAGGGTCTCATCGTCGATGACCGGAATCAGGATCGCCAAGCTCGTGGCGGTCTCATGCCGCCGCCGCGATCTGCTTGTGGATCAACTGATAGTACATGCCCTGGCGGTCGAACAGTGTTTGGTGAGTCCCTTCCTCGACGATGCGCCCCTGATACAGAACCAGGATCTTGTCGGCGTTCATGATGGTGCTGAGCCGATGGGCGATGACCAGGGCGGTGCGGCCTTCCAGAACCCCCGACAGGTTCCGAAGGATGTTGGTCTCGGATTGCGTGTCGAGGGCCGAGGTGGCTTCGTCGAAGATCAACAGCCGAGGGTTCCGGTACAAGGAGCGAGCGATGCAGAGTCGCTGGATTTGGCCACCCGACAAGCCGACGCCCCGCTCGCCCACGGTCTGTTCGTAACCTTGCGGCAGCTTGCTGATGAAACCGTGGGCGTCGGCCAAGCGGGCCACTTCGACGATGCGGCGCCGGTCGGGATTGCTCTCGCCCAAGGCGATGTTCTCGGCGACGGTGCCGGAAAACAGCAGATTGCTCTGCATCACATAGCCGATCTGCGCGCGATAGTAGTCCTTGTCGATCAGGTTCAGATTGTAGCCATCGATGGAAATCTTGCCTTCGCTGGGCGGATAGAAGCCCACCAGCAGCTTGGCCAGCGTGGTCTTGCCGGAGCCGCTGTGGCCGACGAGGGCGACGGTTTCCCCGGCCTTCAGTTCGAAACCGATGTTTTCCAGAACATAGGGAGTCTCCTTGCCACCGTAGCGAAAATACACGTCTTGCAGGCGGATATCGCCGCGCAGGCTGGGCAGCAGGATGCGCGAGGGTTGATCCTCGGGTTTCTGTTCCGGCTCCATGTCCAGCACGTCGCCGAGCCGCTCCATCGCCACCCCGGCTTCGTGCAGCTCGTCCCACATCCCGATCAGGCCCATGAGCGGCGCCATCACACTGCCCATCAACATGTTGAAGGCGATCAACTGGCCGATGGTGAGCTGCTGGCCGAGCACCAGATTGGCGCCGACCCATAGCACCGAGGTCACGGTCAGCGCGTGCAACAACTGACTGGCGAAACCGATCAAGGCCTCGAAACCCTGCGCCTTATATTTGACATTCAATGCCTTGGCATATTTTTGTTCCCACTTCAGCCGGATGGCGCGCTCGATACCCATGGCCTTGATGGTCTCGGCGCCGTTCAGGGTTTCCATCAACACCGCTTCGGCGTCGGTCGACGCTTCGAAGTCGCGCCGCGCGTATTGCTTGATGTGCGGGGTGATGGCCACGGTCAACACCACCATCGGCACGATCAGGGCCAGCAGAACCAGGGTCATCTGGACGCTGTACAGGAACAGCACCAGAAAGTAGAAGAACACCATCAGCAGATTCAGCATCGTGCTGATGGTGGACTGGGTCAGAAACTGGCGGATGGTCTGATTTTCCTGAAACCGCGCGAAGATGTCGCCGGTGCGGCGCTTGGCGAAAAAGGAAATCGGCAGGGACAGCGCATGTTGAAAAAACTGCGACATCATCGAAAAATCGAGATTGCGCACCATGAAATGGGTCAGATAAGTGCGCATCAAGGCCGTCAACTGCATGAAGACCTGCACCAGGATAAAACCGACGATCAGCAGATTCAGCAGTTCGTGACTTTGGTGTACGACGACGCGGTCCAGGATATTTTGGAGAATGATCGGGGGGGCGATACCGAGTACCTGGATCACCAGCGTCGCCAGGATCAAATAGCCGAGCACCGGTTTGTGAGGGCGCAGCAGCCGCACGAACCGCATCCAGGGGGAACGGGTGGCCTCGATTTGCGCCAGATCGGCGCGGGGGGTGAACAACAGACAAGTGCCAGTCCAACCCTTCTCGAATTCGGCGACGCTCAGCTTGCGAAAACCGAGTCCCGGGTCCGCCACCCAGACCTGGTTCTTGGAAACGCCGTAGACCACGATGTAATGATACCCTTCCCAGTGGGCGATGAACGGTAGCTCGAAGCCCAGCAGGGTCTGGTAGGTACACTGCAAGCCATGGGTGGTGAACCCCAGCGATTCGCCCACTTGCGCCAAGCTGTCCAGGGTGGCGCCTTCGGTGGTGACGTTAGCCATTTCGCGCAGCTTGCCCAGGGTCGCACCGATCCGGTAGTGCTTGCAGATCATCGCCAGGCAGGCCGCGCCGCAGTCCATTTCCTCGGCCTGCTCGACCAGCGGAAACCGTTTGAGCACCCGCTCGCCGATGCCGGGCTTGGAGCGCAAATCCAGGCTGAGCGGCCGGCCGCGCCGCTCGGCCAATTGCTTCTGGCGCTCCAGTTCGTGCTCGGTGAACTGGATGCGGGTTCGCAGCGTCTCCTTGAGTGGGGGATTGCGCTCCAGGATGGCGCGCACGGTTTGCTGCGGAATCACCAGCAGCACCGCGTCGCTGGCGGCCCGCACGGTCAGCGGCTGCGCCACGTCCAGCAGGCAGGTGTTTTCGCCGAACATTTCCCCGTGACCCAACACCGCCAAGGATAACTCGACGCCGTTCTCCACCCGCGTCCCGCGCACCGCGCCCCGGCGCACCACATAAAGCCGACGGTCTTCAAGACTGTCTTGTTGCAGAACGACATCCCCGGCCGCCACCTTCTTGATGCCGATGCTGTCGACCAGTTGGACGAGTTCGTCCTTATCGACCTTGCCGCGCAACTGGAACAACTGGCTGATGAAACCGCCGGCGGCATTGATGCTGGCCTGACGGGCCAGCAGACCACCGACCACCGGATGACGGGCCAGCGTCGAAGCGATGACATCGCGGGGAACGAACACCAACTCGGTCTTGCCGGAAGCGCGAGCGGTGAATTCGAAGCGGTAGTCGCGCAGCGCGGCGGTTTCGGCCAGCAACTCGCCGGCGCGACGGATCCCGATGCTGATGTCCTTGCCGCCTTCCGTGGTCAGCAGGCGCACCATGCCGGATTTGACGATATACAGGCCCAACCCCGGTTCCCCGGCCGTGAAAATCGTATCGCCGAGGTCGTAGGTCTGGATTTCAGCCCGCGCGGCCAGGTGTTCCAGGTCGCCGCGGCCGATGGGAGCCAGCAATTCGATGCCGGCCAGGGTTTCGAGCAGAATTTCGGAACTCACCGGACAATCTCCATGGCCGCGAGGATGGACGATTAGATGACTTCCAGACGATGTTCCTGGGCCCGCGCCGCGAGCCAGTCGTTACGGATCATCTTGGCGACGTCGCGGGTGGTGGCTTCGTCGAGTCGGGCGACATGTTTGGCCTTGATCTGAAAGATCTCGAAGATCAATTCGTCGTCGGAGGCGAAGGGGCCCAGCAGTTCCCCCTCCGCGGCGTTGAAGATCTTGGCTTCCACCTCGTTGGGCAACGCCCCCCGCAGCACCTTGCCCATGTACCCCCCCTTGAATTTGCTGTCCAGATCCATGGAATGTTCGCGCGCCAATTCGGCGAACAGCATCGGTTCATCCTCCAACAGGGCAAGCAGTTCGCGGGCCTTGCCTTCGGAGTCCACGGTGATGTGGTTGATCTCGACACTGTCGAACTTCGGGGAATGCAGGCGGAAGTAGTCGTCGATCTGTTCCTGGCGGGTTATTTGCGCCCGCATCTTTTCCCGATACAGGATCTCGGTCATGTGGTTTTCGAATTCGTCCAGAGTCACCCCCAGCGCTTCCAGAAACGCATGGGTATCCTGCGCCCGGTGCAGTCCTTCCACCCGGCGGAATTGGTCGACCCGCTCCTGAATTTCGGCCGGGGTCACGGTAATACCACTTTGTTTCGCCGCCCGCACCGTCAGTTTGTCGATCAGAATCTGCTCGATCAGCGTATTGAAGCGATTGTCGAGTTTGAGAATTTTAACGAAATCGTCGGCAGTGAGGATCTCATCGTCGATACGGGCAATTTGCATGGTTGTGCTCCGTTGCTGGCGTAAGGGTCTTGAAATCGGGGTCGTCGTTTCGTCCCGCCGGATCGGGCGTTCAGCCGGAGGCCCGACGCAAGGGGTCCAGGGCCAAATCGAGCAGCCGCCGTTGCTGCACCATGATTTCGGCGATGGCGATCATGCCGAAACGCAGCGGTATCCGGGCGCCGGTTTCGGGAGAAGTGAAATAGTCCCGCGCCAGACTGACCCGCCCCCGGTAGACCTGCACCCGGTTCTGCGGGTTATCGCCGGAGGGAGAAACGGTCGGCGCGATAAATTCCAGGACGCCGTCAATGAAGCCGAAGCGCTGAAAGGGGAAGGCGTTGAACTTGATCTTGACCGGCATGCCCTCCCGGAGAAAGGCGCGATCCTGTTCCAGGATTTCGACATGCAGCACCGTCCGGGCGTCGGCCGGGGCAATGCCGGCGAGGGGTGCCTTGGGATCGATCTTGGCGCCGGGCTGAGTGACGCCGATCCGGGTGACGACCCCGGCCACCGGCGCCTTGATGAGCAGCAGGTTGTTCTCGTCGATGTCGTCGAAGCTGATCTGGGCGGCGGCGGAGGCTTCCGCCCGAGCCAGCTTGAGCGAGACCTGGTTTTCCCGTTCGGCGTTGGCGAGCTGGGCCTTGCGTTCTTCCAACTGGGCATAGTATTGCAGCAAGCGCTCCGAACGCGCCTTCAGCTCTTCCTGGCGCTTGGCGTATTCCTCGTTCAGCTTGACTTCGAATTCGGACAGCTCGTTCTTGGCAATCTCGAATTCGGCGATCTTGCCTTGGTATTCCTTGAATTTTTCCTCGACCTTGGAGCGGGCGATACCACCGCCGCCCGGGGATTCGAACAAGCGGCGATGCTTCTCGTAATCGTTGCGGGTGAAAGTCAGGGCATCCTGGGCGCCGTCCAGCTTCAGCCGGGCCCGTTCGAGCTTGAGCCGCTGGTCGGCGGCCAGTTGGGTCATGCCTTGGGAAATGCGCCGATCGTCGACCTCCTCGGCGCTCTCGATCTGAAACTGGATCAGTTCGATGCCCTTTTCCATCGCCTGTTTCTGCACGGGAAAGGTTCGGAAAGCAGCTTCGGTCGATTGCAGCTTGAGCTGCGCCATCAGCGCGCTGGCCGCCAGTTGCATGGCCCCCAGCGCGTTGACCCGCGCCACCACGTCGCCGGCGGCGACCGGCACGCCTTCGACGATGTAGAGGTCGTTTAGTTGTCCTTCGATGGGCGCGAACAGCAGTCGCTCGTCGGCTTCCGGTCCCAGTTGGCCCTGGGCTTTGACGATCACGCCCACTTTGCCGAAAAACGACCAGGCCAGCGCCACCAGCAGCAAGGTGGCCAGCAAGGCGATCATGACGCGAATCAAGTGCGAGGGCTCGGCGGCAAGAATTTCGATCCCTTCGATGCTTTGTTCGCCGAGCATGGCATTCGGGTGGGATTTCGCGTCGTGGGTAGCGATCATGGCGACAAGGTCCGTGGGTCCGGCAACAGTTGCAGTTTGGCGTCCAGCAGGGTGGATTTCATCACCAGCCGGAGATCGGCGAGGGATTGTCGCTGGCGTCTGGTTTCGGCCAGGATGTCTTCGTACAGCTTGCGCGTCGTTTCAGGATAGTCTTGGCGCAACAGATCGTAAATTCGCGCGCCGGCGCTGGCGGCTTCGTAGGCTTGCGCCAAGCGCCGGGTCTGCTGCTTGAAGGATGGGGAAACGGTTTGCTCCAGGCGCATCAGGCCACTGATGCCGCCGCGCCGCCGATATTCCTCCCAGTGGCTCGCGGCCTGTTGAAACAGGGTTTTGGCCCGGGCGGACAGCGTTTGGCGCTGGAGACGCAAATCCTCGGCGAGGGCGTCCAGGAAAAAACGGTCCTCGGCGGGATGCAGGATATGGCTCAACCCCAACAGGCGTTCGCCATAGTCCGGCTGCCCCCGAGCGGCCGGTAACCGTTCGAAGGCGTCCGTCACCTGCTGGAAATGCTCCAGCTTGGCCGCGACGATCAAGCCACCTCGCTCCCGAAGCAGCGGTTTCAACAGGGCAATGGCCTGCCGAACATTACCGACCTTCCAGGCGGCCAGCGCCGTTTGGTAGCGTTCCAGCACCTCGGCGGGAGGTAGTTGTTCCTCCAGCCATCGAGTCGCCGTCTCGCGGACCCAGGGCGTGCTGAAAGCAACCTCGCGCCAGTCCAGCAGGTTGCCCAGATCCTGATCCTTGGCGGCGCGTTGCAGTGTCTCGAACTGGGCGATATCCGCGCGCAATGGCGCCAGACCCACAATCCTCGGATATTGCAGCGCGAAGCGGTCCAGATGCGCCAATGCTTCATCGGCGTTGCCTCGCGCCAGAAGCTGGCGCAGGGACTGTTCGAGGGTGGCGATGGCCTTCAGGTAGATCGCTTGCTCGTTGCGCAGCAGGCGTTGTTGGCTCAGCACCCGCCGGCGCAGGTTCTGGAAATCGGGTGTCCAGTCGGCGATCTTCAGCGATAGCAATTCATAGTCTCGGGCGACGGCGTTCCAACGCTCCAATAGCGTGGAGATGGCTTGCTCGTCCTGAAACAGCGTGAGCGGCGCATTGCGACCACCGCGTTCGCTCAGGAAGCTTTCCAGGTCACCGATCCATTCCAACAGCCCCAGCAAGGCCCCGCTCTCCGGTATGGCCTGAGCCTGGGTTTTCCGGAGTCGATCGGCGGCGGCGGCGAAACGGCCGGCTTCGATGTCCGCCTGCCAGCCGGGCACGGTTTCCTTGACCAGCGCTTGCAAGGCCAGGGCCGACATTTCGGCGTCGCCGGGATGCTGGCTCAGGTATTCGCCGGCCTGGAGCAGGCCGGCGCGATAGTCCCCTTGTTCGATCAGCGCCCTGATTTCCCGCTGCGGCGCGTTATGGAGGTACAGCACCGCCACCGCGGCCAATACGACGGCGATGCTTCCTCCCGCCAGCCAGGCCCGATGGCGTGGCCGTTCGCTGCCAAGGGCTGTCCGTAGCTCTCGGATAAACGCCCGCGCCTTGCCCATGGGCTTTCGGCTGGCGGGATCGGGGGTCGCGATCTCGGCTTTTTCCTTGACCGGTCCGGCGGGAGTCTCGTCAAGATGATCGGCCAGCATTTTCAGGAACGAATTGGCTCCCTTCTTGATATAAACAGTCCTGCCAACGGCATAGATCCCCGATGAATTGGCCGTTTCTTCGATGTCGGGTTCCTGATTCGCCGCATGCGCATCGTCGGTTCGCCGAATCCGTACCGTGTAGTTCAACCGAAGCGTGCCAAAGGCCAAGGTGTCGCCCGCGCCTACCGACAATGCGGTATAGGGCGGAATCCGTTCCGTTCCGCGCCAGGTACCATTGGTGCTGCCCAGATCCATCACATGCAGGCTGTCGCCCCTGAGAAACAATAACGCGTGACAGCGAGAGAGAGGCTTGATGGCGGCGGGAACGGCATTGGCGTCTTCGACCGGCGCCGACAGCAGCATGTCGCGGCCGATCAGGAGCGGAGGAACGCCGTGGATGGCGATGGCTTCGCCGGCGACGCCGTCGGACACCGGCAGCAGGGCCAGTTGCACCGGCGCCATCGGGGGAGACACGGCCTCGCGTTCGCCTCGGCTGTCGCGCTCCACCCGAAACTTGAAGCCGGCAAACCCGAGTTCGTCATTGACGGCGAGCTTGATGGGGTATTTCGGCGGCAGCGCCCGGCTATTATGCAGAGTAGCGCCGCCAGCGCCGAAATCGATCAGATAAAACTCCTTGTCCTTCCGAAAGATGCAGGCGTGCTGAACCGCCAGCCCGGTACTTTCCGCGACCCTGACGGAAGCAAAGGGAGGGGTGTCGCGGCCGATCGAGCAAAGATCGTCGGCGATGCTCAGAACGTCGAGTTTGGGGTGGGAAAGGGATCGCAGGACGATACGCATGGTCGCGACTTATGGGTCCATGGCCAATTCGACGGTCTCTCGGGGCCAGCCGCCGCCCATGGCCTTGTACAGAGTGACCATATCCTGTAAGCGCTGATGCTTGACCTCCAACAGCGTCTGCTCGGTCGAAAGCAGGGTACGCTCCGATTCGAAGACCTCAAGCTGCGAGACCAGGCCAGCTTGTAACTGAGCATCGGTCTGGTTGCCGATGACGCGCAGATCGTCGAGTTGTCGCTCCAGCTCATCGAGTTGTTGCTTACGGTTGGCCAGATTCACCAAGGCATTTTCCACCTCCTCGAAGGCTAGGATCACGGTCTTGCGATATTCTTCCTCGGCGATTTGCTGGTCCACCTGGGTACGTTTGATCTCCAGATCGAGACTCGGGTCGAATATGGGCAAGTTGACCACCAAACCGATGCCGAGCGTCCAGTTACCCAACAGAGCCCCCAGAGCGGCGCTGGCCAGCCCACCCTGGCCGGTCAGGCTGATCGAGGGTAACTTTGCCAGTCGCGCCTTGCCGATCAGTTCGTAAGCCCGCAGCACCCGGTATTCGGCCGCCAGAATGTCGGGCCGCCGCGCCAGCAGATCGGCGGGCAATCCAGCGGGCACGGCCAGGGGTTGCACGGTACGGCTGAGAGGCGCCTGGGGCACGCGCAAATTGCCGGCCGGAATACCCAGCAGGGTTGCCAGGCGATTTTCCATCAGCGTTCGTTGCCGTTGCAGATCGAGCAAATCCCGTTGCAGGCCGCGGTTTTCCGCTCGCTGTTGCAGCACCCGGGTGTTGGCCACCAATCCCTCTCGCCGCTGGCGCTCCAGAATACCGAGGATGCGCTGGTTCTTGGTCAGGCCGGATTGTTGGCGCGCAATCTGTTCGTCGAACTGGCGGATTTGAAAATAGGCGCTAGCCACTTCCGAGATCAACGACAGATAGCCGGCCCGATAATCGGCCTCGGACGCCTTGTATTCGGCTTGTTGGGCACGAATCCCCTTGCGGGCCTTGCCCCACAGATCGATTTCCCAATTGAGACCGGACAAATTGACCCCGAAGGCGCGCGCCTGGTTGTTCGGCGTCGCGGTAAAATCGGTGGTGGCACCCAAGCTCAGCTTGGGCAGGGTACTGGCCCGCTCCTCTTCCAGGCCGATGCCGGCGGCATCGATGCGCGCGGCCAGAATTTTCACGTCCTGACTGCCGGCGATGGCCTGGCGCACGAGATTATCCAGATAAACATCGCCAAACTGGGTCCACCAATCCGGTCGAATGGCGTCGGTGGCCGACACCGGGCCGTCACCCGTTAAGGTCCAGCCTTCCTTTTCGGGTAGCGACGGGCGCCGATAGCCTGGATCGTCCGTATTGGCGCAACCCGCCACCGCGACCAGGCAGACACCGACCCGCAGCAGCCTCGTCAGCTTGCGGCGGACTCCGGCGGCACCCCTACCCGGGACGCCGGCCTCGGTGGAGACAAAAAGTGAATCGCTGGTCGGTTGCTGCATGGCAATACCACAGTTCATTAAGCCGGCTTCATGATTGAGATGCATTATTGATGGTAGACCATAAAATCTTGCGGTTTGCGAGCCTGATTTCTGTGCTTGCTTCATGAAGAAACGGCCATGGCTCGACATTGGGTCGGATAAATAGTTTTTATATGCAAAACATGTATGCTTTTTAGTTGGTTTATTTAAATCTATTTTAATGAACTCATGGACCTGTCAAGTTGTGAAAAACCTCGATATAATTTTAAAAAATTAATGAAAATCAAATAAATAATAAAATTTTCTTGGTGTATTTATTATATTGGCACGCCTTCTGCTTTATTCAGATCGCACAGCAACACGAACTTTCCCAACCCTTTGAAGAGGACACGACCATGAGCACCCTCACCATCCAAGACCTGGACCTGAGCAAGACCCTCGACCGTCAGGCCATGGCCAAACTGAGCGGCGGCTACACCTACACCGGTTCGACCACCACCAGCGGTTCCTGGAGCTTCGTCAGCCAGTGGACCCAGAACGGCGGCTTCAAGCAGATCGGCTTCATCAAGTACAAGGTCGATAAGCTCCACAAGAAGTATCAGCGCACCCAGACCAAGGTCGATCATTACGAGCAGTTGACGGTGGTGATCGGCTAATCTCGACACCCGCGCCAAAGCAAGCGGCGGCCCTGGGGCCGCCGCTTTGTGTCGAGTCAAGAAGAATATGAATTCGATCGAAAACCCGCGCAAACGAGATTCGGTCTTTAGTCTCTCAAACCACGCATCCGCTCCCAGCGCTGAAAGCGATAGGGCCAGACATGCTTGGCATCGGCCGGATGCGCCTGTTCCCAGACCAGCCGCCAGTCCCGCGCGTCCCATTCCGGAAACCAGGCATCGCCGGGCACGTCGGCTTCGACCAAAGTCAAATACAGCCGCTCGGCCCGTGGCAAGGTCTGCCGATACACCATCGCCCCGCCGATCGCCATCGGCTCGGAAGCCGCGCCGGCCATCTCCAGCGCTTCGTCCAGCGACCGCGCCACCGCGCAGCCGGGCGCCCGATACGCGGGATCGCGGCTCAGCACGATCATCCGGCGACCCGGCAGCGGTCGGCCGATGGATTCCCAGGTGCGCCGGCCCATCAGCAGCGGCTTGCCCATGGTGGTCTGCTTGAAAAAGCGCAAATCCGCCGGCAGATGCCAAGGCAGGCGGTTGTCCAGGCCGATGACCCGGTTGCGGGCCAGCGCGGCGATCAGCGTCAATGGCGCGCTCATGTCGGTGCCGGCGGCAGGTTGTGGGCCGGCACGCTCCAGGCGGGAACGCCGGATTCGTCCAACCGGATGGCAGTCAATCGATTGCCCCAGACGCAACCGCTGTCCAGCGCGTAAATACCTGGCGCGCGGTAGTAGCCCAGCGAAGCCCAGTGGCCGAACACCAATTTGAGATCGGCGTTGCGCCGGCCCGGCGCCGCGAACCAGGGCAGCAGGCCCGACCCCTGGGTGCCGGGCGGCCCTTTTTCGGCGAAGGACAGTGTGCCGTCCGCCGCGCAGAACCGCATCCGGGTCAGGGCGTTGACGGTGAAGCGCAAGCGGTCGTAACCCGCCAGATCGTCCCGCCAACGGCGCGGCTCGCCGCCGAACATCCGCGCCAGGAAAGCCCGATTATCCGGCCCGCGCAGGGTTGCTTCCACCTCGGCCGCGCAGCGTTGCGCCAGATCCAAATCCCACTGCGGTGGCAAGCCGGCATGGACCAGGGTAAAACCCAGCGCGGCATCGCAATGCAGCAACGGGCGCTGGCGCAGCCAGTCCAGCAGTTCGGCATGGTCGGGCGCATCCAGTATGGAATGGAAGGTGTCCTTGCGCTTGGGTTTCACCTGGCCGGCGGCGACCGCCAACAGGGTCAGATCGTGGTTGCCCAACACCGCCACCGCCCGCTCGCCCAAGCCATGCACCAATCGCAGCACCTCGACCGAGTGCGGCCCACGGTTGACCAGATCGCCGACCAGCCACAGTACGTCGGCGGCGGGATCGAAACGCAGCAGGTCAAGCAAGCGCCGCAGCGGATCGTAACAACCCTGAATGTCGCCGATGGCGTAAATGGCCATGCTTCAGTTCCTGGTCGGTGGTGGCGGCGCCGTCGTCGCGGGCAGCGGCGGCAGTTGTTCGAGAACGCGGCGGGCGATTCCGGGGTAATCCTCGTCGAAATGATGGTTCCCAGGCATCTTTTCGGCGATTACCCCCAGATCGGTCAGCTTTGGGCAGGAGGCATCCTCTTCTTCCTCGCCATGGATGCACAAGCGCTTGAGTCCGGACAGCTTCGCCAGTTCCGGACGCACCGGCTGGTCGCCTTCGGCGGGTTCGTCGCTGATCCAGTCGCTCAGATGGAATTCGAAGGTGGCATAGTCCGACAGCCCGAGGAAGACCGTCAGATCGATCCGGTCGCGCAAGTCTTGCGGCAACCGGTTAATCGTGATCGGCAGCACGTCCGCTCCGAACGAATAGCCGATCAGCACGATCCGTTCCTTCTTCCAGTCCGTCATGTACTTGCGCAACACTCGTTCCAGATCCAGCGCCACCTGGTCCGGCTGACGCGGTTTCCAGAAATAGCCGAGCGAATCCCAGCCCACCGAGGACAAGCCGTTTTTGGCCAACTCCGCCGTCACGGCGCGGTCGAGCAGCGCCCAACCGCCATCACCGGAGAACATGATCGCGAATTGCGGCCGGTCGGGACCGGCGGTTGCCGGCACTTCGGTGAGCGGCACGCCGCTGACGCTGGCATCGGGCTGCACCTGCCGGACGATGCTCGGGTCCAGCCATTGCAACAAGGCGGAGACTTGCGGCAACCAACTGTTGCCGCCTTCGCCGTCGGCCATTTCGGTCAGCCGGGCAAGTTGGATCGATCTGACGAATTGCGCGGCGGTCCCGGCGTCGCAACTTGGCCGGTTCTGAAACACGAACCAGGTCGTCGGCAACCGGCCGATGGACTTCAACGACATGTTCTTTCGATCCGGCGACGCGGCGCCCTCCAGATTTCCCACCCCCCGACACACGGGCTTGCGCAAAGGCAGTTCCGGACAGAAATCCACCGCGATTCCGGCATGAAAGCGCTCGGCTGACGCCTGGACCAGCGCTGCGTAGCCCAGCGCCGCGCCGGCGCCCTGCCCCAGCAGGATCGGCGGCAGGTGGGTCGCCGGTGGATAGCGCTGTTCCATCGAGCGGTTCAATTGGTCGAGATCCGCCGAAAGATCGGCACAGGCCGCCGTCGAGCGATCGAGCCGTGCCAGATACTCGTTCGAATCGATGCCGGCGACCGTGTAATCCAGATTAGCGATTTCCCGCGCCGCCGCGGCCAGTTCGGCATTCCAGCCGCTCGTGCCGGAGGCGAACAGCACCACGCCCTTGGGTTCGTCGGCGGCATGATAAACGGTGAGTTTGCCAAAGATGGCGCTATCCAGCGTTTCCTCGATGGCGTCCGCCCGCGCGGCGGACGCCAGCAGGGCGACGATCAGATACGACATTCGCCGTAGGATGAGTGGACCTGTGAGGCGGGCGAACAGCGCTTTCATGGCAGGCGCAGGATAGCCTCCCGATTGGTGTAGGACGTCACTCTGGCCGCCGCCACCGCACGGGGCAACCAGGCATATTCACTATGTTCGGCGGGGTTCAGGGCGACGGACCGGCGTTCGGGCAGGCAGACCCGAAAAACGTACTCGACATTCTCGACGACATCCGGGGCATAGCGATGTCGCCAAGGCGGCAGGATCGGAAAGCGGTTCACCCTGTCGCAGGCCACGACTTCCACTCCATCGCCCAACCCGGTTTCCTCGCGCAGCTCCCGCCGGGCCGCCGCCAACGGGTCGCTTTCCTCCCAGCGCAGGCTGCCGGTCACCGACTGCCAGAAATCCGCCGGCCGAAGCCGACGCAGCACCAGCACCTCGTCCGCCGCGGTGTGGACCACCACCAACACCGACTCCGGGCGCTTGAAAGGGCACGAAATCCCCCCGCCGCCGACGCGGCTCCCCCCTTTTGCAAAGGGGGGTGGGGGGGGATTTGGCACGGTCACGCTCGCCTCAAGGCGTGCGGCGCAGGCGGATGTTGAGATCGCGCAACTGCGCCTCGGTGACGGGAGCCGGCGCCTGGGTCAGCAGGCAGGCGGCGCTTTGCGTCTTGGGGAAGGCCATTACGTCGCGGATGGAAGTGGCTCCGGCCATCAGCATCACCAGCCGGTCCAGGCCGAAGGCGATGCCACCGTGCGGCGGGCAGCCGAATTTCAGTGCGTCCAATAGAAAGCCGAATTTGGCCCGCGCCTCCTCGGCGTCGATGCCGAGCAGCGCGAACACGGTGTTCTGCATGTCCTGGCGATGAATACGCACCGACCCGCCGCCAATTTCGCTACCGTTCAGCACCATGTCGTAAGCTCGCGACAGACAGCGGCCTGGATTGGCCTGGACTTCGGCGGGATCGTCGGTGCGCGGCGCGGTGAAGGGATGGTGCAAGGCATTCCAGCGCCGGCCCTGTTCGTCCCACTCGAACATCGGGAAATTGACCACCCACAGCGGCGCCCACTGGCCCTTGACCAGCCCCAGATCGTGGCCGAGCTTGATCCGCAGAGCGCCCAGCGCATCGTTGACCACCTTGGCCGAATCCGCGCCGAAGAACAGCAAATCGCCGTTCTCCGCGCCGGTGCGGGTGAGGATCTTGGCCAACACCTCGTCGGGCAGGAATTTCACGATTGGCGCTTGCAGCCCCTCGCGGCCGATGGCGATATCGTTGACCTTGATATAGGCCAGCCCTTTCGCGCCATGGCGACCGACGAATTCGGTGTAGACGTCGATCTCGCGACGGGTCAGCTTGCCGCCGTCCGGAACCCGCAGCGCCGCCACCCGGCCATTCGGATCGTTGGCGGGATTGGCGAAAACCTTGAATTCCACCCCGGCCATCAGATCCGACAGTTCGGTCAGCTCCAGCGGGATGCGCAAGTCCGGCTTGTCGGAGCCGTAGCGCTGGATCGCCGTTTCGTAGGGCATGCGCGGGAAGGGATCGGGCAGTTCCACCGCCAGCACTTCCGCGAACATCCGACGAATCACGTCTTCCATCAGATCGGTGATCCCCTGTTCGTCCAGGAACGAGGTTTCGATGTCGAGTTGGGTGAATTCCGGCTGGCGGTCGGCGCGCAGATCCTCGTCGCGGAAGCAGCGCACCACCTGATAGTAGCGGTCGAAACCGGCCATCATCAGCAATTGCTTGAACAATTGCGGCGACTGCGGCAGGGCGAAGAAGCTGCCGGGATGGGTGCGGCTGGGCACCAGATAATCGCGGGCGCCTTCCGGGGTGGCCTTGGTCAACATCGGGGTTTCGATGTCCAGAAAGCCTCGTTCTTCCAGTAACCGGCGCAGGGCGCCGATCGCCCGGGCGCGCAGTCGCAGCCGTTCCTGCATCGCGGGTCGGCGCAGGTCGAGGTAGCGATAACGCAGCCGCACTTCCTCGGAGGTGTCGTCGTCGTCCAACTGGAACGGCAGCGGCTCGGAGCGGTTGAGGATTTCCAGTTCGCGGGCCAACACCTCGACCGCGCCGGTGGCCAGATTGGGATTCTCGGTGCCCTCGGGGCGGCGGCGCACCCGCCCGACCACCCGCAGCACGTATTCGTTGCGGACCCGTTCGGCGCTGGCGAAGGCGTCCGGCACGTCGGGATCGATCACCACCTGCACCAGACCCTCGCGATCGCGCAGGTCGACGAAGATCACGCCGCCGTGATCGCGGCGGCGGTGCGTCCAGCCGCAGAGGGTGACATCCTGATCGAGCAAGGTTTCGGTAACTTGGCCGCAATAGTGGCTGCGCATGGTGTGTGATTTCCGTCGTGCAAGGCAGGAAAAGCGGGATGGCCGCAGGCAAGAGCGGAAATGGTACGGATTCGGGCCGATAGCCGCAACCTCGGTTCTTGCGCGGCGAAGCGAACGGTCGCCCGCGATTCGGGTCAGGCGCGTTCGCGCTCTGGGCTTGTCCCTATCAGGGGTTTTTCAGGACTCCTGGGTTCGGAGGTTTTGGATCGGCATCCTCCGCGGAGAGCGTGATGGTTTTCACCCGGTTTCGCCCCTGATGTTTGGCTTGGTACAAACATTCATCCGCCAGCTTGATCAAGCCGCTCGGGTCCGTTCCAGGGCTGGGAACGGCGCTGGCGACGCCCAGGCTGATCGTGACCCGCGCGCCGACGCTGCTGGCCTCATGAGGGATGGCCAGATTCTCGACGGCGGCGCGCATGTTTTCCGCCACATGCGCGCCGCCGTTGCCGTCGGTTTCGGGCAAGACGGCGATGAACTCCTCGCCACCGTAGCGGGCCACCAGATCGCCAGGACGGCGCACCATTTGCTTGATCGCCCCGGCGACTTGCTTGAGGCAACCGTCGCCTTCGAGATGGCCACGGCTGTCGTTGAAGGCCTTGAAGTGGTCGACGTCCAGCATGATCAGGGCGATGGCCGCTCTTTTCCGCGCCGCCCTGGCCCATTCCTCGCCGTAGCGCTCGTTGAAAAAGCGCCGGTTCGCCAATCCGGTCAGCCCGTCCAGATTGGCCAGTTGGCGCAACTCCATATTGAGTTCCTCCAGCTTGAGCTGACTGGCCCGCAGCGCCCGGTACGCCTCGTCGCGCTGCAATTTGTTGACGTAGGCGCCGGAGTGGTAGCGCAGCCGGGCCACCAGCTCAACCTGGTCGGGCAATTTGACCAGATAGTCGTTGGCGCCGGCGGCGAAGGCTTGGGCCTTCACCGGCGCATCCTCGGTGCTGGACAGCATGATCACCGGCAGATCCCGAGTGGCGGGATGGGCACGGAAAAAACGGCATAGCGTCAAACCGTCGATGTCCGGCATGACCAAATCGAGCAAGACCACGGTGGGGCCGACTTGCTCGGCGATGCCGATGGCCTCGGCCGGATCGGCGCAATAATGAAAGCCGATATCGGACTCGCCCAGCAGTTGCCGGCGGATGGTTTCGGCCACGAACGACTGGTCGTCCACCAGCAGCACCATCAACGGCCGCTCCACGGAAACCGGCATGAGGTTGTTGGCGACGTCGGGGGTTGCGGGCATGGTCATCTCCTGGGAAGCGCTGGGATTCGCGGTGTACCGATGCGAACACGCAGCTCCTCGGCCATCTGCGGTGGGGTGAGAACCCGTTCGGCCGCGCCCAGCTCTTCGGCCGCCTTGGGCATGCCGTACACGGCGCAGCTTTCCCGATTTTGGGAAAAGGTGCGCCATCCCGCCCGCCGCAGCGTCAGCAAACCGGTCGCGCCGTCCCGGCCCATGCCGGTCAGCAGCGCCGCGATGCCGGGCGAACGCCAATATTTGGCGGCGCTTTCGAAGAATACGTTGGCCGACGGCCGATAGGGATAGTCCAGCGGCTCCGGCGCATAGGCCAGTCGCCGCGTTGGCGTGAGCACCATGTGGTCGTTGGTTGCCGCCAACAGCACGCAACCGGCCTGAGGTCGGTCGCCCTCCCGCGCGGCGCGGACCTCCAGCGAGCACGATTGGCCCAACCAGTTGGCCAAACCACCGGCGAACTGGACATCCACATGCTGCACGACCAGCAGGGCGGCGGGAAAATCGTGCGGCAGCGGAGCGAGCAGGGCCGCAAGGGCGGCGGGACCGCCCGTCGAGGCGCCGATCGCGACCAGAGGGATGTCGTCGCCCGCTTCCACCCCCTCGCCCGGCGGCATCGGAGCGGAGTGCGGGGCGATCAGCTTGTGGATCGTTTCGATTTTCGCCAACAGCGGCGAGGCCGCCGCGCCGCCTTCCCCATGGATCGGGGTGTTCACCGCGTCCAGCGCGCCGGCGCCCATCGCCTCGAACACCTTGGCCACGCTATCGGTCACGTCGGCCGTCACCACCAGGATGGCGCAGGGCGACTCGCGCATGATGCGGCGGGTGGCCTCGACGCCGTCCATCACCGGCATGAACAGATCCATCAGGATCAAATCGGGGCGATCCCGCGCGCACAGATGCACGGCTTCTTCGCCGTTGCGGGCGATCCAGGCCAGTTGCAGGTCCGCGGCTTGCGCCAGGGCGCGGCGCAGCACCTCCACGGCGATGGCCAGATCGTTGACGATGGCGATCCGCATGTCAGGCCTCCCCGATCAGCGCTTCCACCGCCTCCAGCAGGGTGTCATCCTGAAAGCTGCTTTTGGCCAGATAATAATCGGCGCCGGCCTCCAACCCACGCTGGCGGTCTTCCTCCCGTTCCTTGTAGGACACGATCATGGCCGGCAGCGATCGCAGAACCGGATCTCGCTTGATCAAGGTCACCAGTTCGATGCCGTTCAGGCGCGGCATGTCCACGTCGCTGATGATCAATTGGTAATCGCCGGTGCGCACCGTATTCCAGCCGTCCATGCCATCGACCGCGACATCGACCTGATAGCCCCGGTTTTCCAATAGCTTGCGTTCGACTTCACGCACGGTCAGCGAATCGTCCACCACCAGGATACGCTTAGGCCGCCGCGCCGCGCCGTCGGTGGCCTGGCGCATTTTGTCCGGCCGACCGACAGCGGTCAGACGATCGATGGAGCGAATGAGGTCGTCCACGTCCAGGATCAGCGCCGGCGAGCCGTCTTCCAGCAGGGTAGCGGCGGCGACATCGCGCAGCTTGCCCAGGCGCGGATCGAGCGGCTGCACCACCAGGGTGCTTTCCAGCAGGAACTGGTCCACCACCACTCCAAACCGGCCGGCGCGGTCACCGATCACCACGACCCGAAAATCCGCGCTCGCCGTCGGAGCCGGCAGTTCCAGCACCTGATGGGCGGCGATCAGTCCCACCGCCGCGCCGTCGAGCATGCAGTACTCGCGACCTTCCACGATGTGGATGTCGCCAGGCGCCAACACCAGCACCCGGTCGATCCGGGCCAACGGGAACACGTAGGGTTCGCCCGAGATCCGCACGATCAGCCCGCGCACCACCGATAGACTCAGCGGCAGTTGCAGTTGGAAACGGGCGCCTCGTCCCCGCTCGGAAAAGGTTTTCACCGTGCCGCGCACCTGCTGCACGATGTTGGCGACCACATCGAGACCAACTCCGCGCCCGGAGATTTCCGTGACCCGATCGCGCAGGGTGAAACCGGGCAGGAACAGAAACTCGAACAGTTCGGCATCGCTCAGGCCGGCGGCGGCATCGGCGGCCACCAGACCGCGCTGCGCCACCACGCGACGCAGCGCTTCGGGATCGATGCCGCGGCCATCGTCGACGACGCTGATCGATAGCATACCGGCCTGATGCCGGGCTTCCAGTCGGATCGTGGCAACCGGCGGCTTACCGGCGGCCTGGCGCTCGACGGGCGATTCGATGCCGTGGTCGATGGCGTTGCGCAGCAGATGGTTGAGCGGGGCCTGGAGTTTTTCCAGGATGTCCCGATCCACCTGAACCCCGGCCCCGGCGATGTCGAGCCGAACCTGTTTGCCAAGATCGCGAGCCAGATCCCGCGCCAGGCGCGGGAATCCCGCCACGCCGTCGGCGAAAGGCCGCATCCGGCTGGCCGTGGCTTCCCGATAAAGCTGACGAGCGAGATGGCTGGAACGCCGGTCGAAGCCATCGAGTCGCTCCAGTTGGTGAACGATGCCATCGTAGTTGTCGGCGATCTGCCGTCGGATCTTGCGCAGCAGATCAAGGGTGCGTTCGTCCACGCCCCGCGCTTGCAGATGTTCGCGCAGCACTTCCAGTTGCCGCGCCTGTTCGTTGTTCCGACGCTTGAGGCGCAACAGGTCACGGGCAAACGGCGCTAGTCCTCGCGACTCCACCAGCGCCTCGGCGGCCAGACCCATCAGCCGGTCCAGGCGGCCGGCGTCGATGCGCAGCACTTTCTCATCGACGGCCGGTTTGGCCGGTGGCGCGGCGGGCATCGTCCCGCTCTCTTCGGCGGAACAAGGCGGCGCGATCGGCGCGACGGCATCCCGCGCCCCGGCCTCGCCGTGAGCGGAGGATGGCGGAAACCGGGCCGCCTCGGCCGCTGGAGATTCGGCGACCGGCGGCGCGGCGCTTGCCTCGGCGGTCGGCGGCGGCGCGGCGCTTGCCTCGGCGGTCGGCGGCGGCGCGGCCATGGCGGCGCGGATGGCGGCGGCGAGCGCGTCGAAATCGGCGGCCTGACTTTCCGACCAGCCGGTCAGTTCGTCCTCGTTGACCCGAGCCAGCCGGGCGATGCGATCCGCGCCCCGCAGCAGCAGATCGAAGTGACCGGCATGCAGGGGCAATCCCTTCTGCGCCGCCGTAAAGCAGTCCTCCATGGCGTGCGCCAAGGTCACGGCCACCGGCAACTTGACGATGCGGGCGGCGCCCTTGATCGAATGGGCGGCGCGCATCAACGCCTCCAGCAGGGCCGGATCGCGCGGAGCGCGCTCCAGATCGAGCAGGCCCTGGTTGATGGCGGCCACCTGGTTTTCCGCCTCCACACGGAACAGTTCCAGCATGGAAAAATCGCTCATGCGAGGCTTTTCTCCAGTGCATGGAACAGCAAATCGGCGTCGAGTCGGCCGACCGCCTTATCCTCCAGGGGCAGAATGCCCAGGGTAAAGCGCGCCAGCGCCCGCGCCAGGGTAGCCGGAACTTCGCGCAGATCCGCCGCCGCATGGCGGTGACAACCCCAGACGTCGTCGGCGGCGAACGCGAACCGGCTATTTTCGCGACGGATGGCCACCATGCGCGAATAGACCCGACGCCGATCCGGCGCCAGCCCGGCTGGGGCTCTCGGCTCGATGCCGAGCAGTGCGGCCAACGAAGCGCAGGGGCGCAGCCGGCCATGGATGTTGGCAAGCCCCTGAATCGCCCCTGGCGCGCGATGAGGCAAACTGTGAACGGGCACGGGATCGAGGATTTCCTCTACCGCGTCCGCGGGCAGGGCGAGCCATTCGCCGCCGATGCGGAACACTAGCACGGCGGTGAGTGGATCGGCTCCCCGGCGCGGAATCGTCCGGGCGTAGTGCTGGCGCCAGGTTTCCCGGTAGTCCGACGGTAATGGCCGGTCGCGCAACCCGCGGCCCGCCGCGGCGTAGATCTCGCAGCGATGGCAGTGGATCACTTGCTCCAGGCGGGGGCAGCGCGGCATGGCGCGGCTCCAAACCCCGATGCGGTTCCAGCAATCGTCGATGACCGGGATTTCGGCGTCGGCGGCGATCATGGAACCTCCTCGCGGCGGCGTTGCTCGGCGCGGCGTGCCCGTTGCCGGAAGTGCTGGGCGGCCGACGCGTTTCCGTACCGTTCGGCGGTCAGCGCCAGGTGGGTCAGCGCCGGATAGTGATCCGGATCCAGGTAAGTCGCCTTGCGAAAGCAGGATTCAGCTTCGGCGGGGCGCTGGCTGGCCTCATGGATCAGCCCAAGCAGGTAATAGGATTCCGCCTGAAGGGGCGGGATGCGCAACGTGGCTTCGCAGAGCCGGCGCGCTTCCTCCAATTGCCCCCGGTCGGCCAGCGCGCGGGCTGACGCCAGCGGGTCGAGAGGGGGAGATAATAATCTTTCCTGCTCCAATCGTGCGGCAGGGGATGGCGGGATCGGCGCTGGGTCGGCGATATGCCGCGCCGGTGGGAGATGCTCGCTCCAAAAATCCAGCGGCGGCTTACCCCGTTTTTCCACCGCCGGAGCCGTATCTCCGCCCGGCGGCCGGCGCCGCTCGTCACCGTGCTTGCGGTAAGCGAAGGCAAAAGGGTAGCGCGCCGAGGCGAACCAGCGATCCAGCAGCGGTCCCTGTTCCGAATGGCCAACGAACAACAGGCCGGACGGAGCCAGCAGTCGATCCATGACCGCCAGCGCCCGCTTCTGGTGCTCGCGGTTGAAATAGATCAGCAGGTTGCGAAAAAAAACGATGTCATAGGTTTTTCCGGTCTGGGCGAAGTTGGGATCGAACAGGTTACCGGAGGAGAAAGCGACGCTATGGCGCACCGCTTCGTCGAGCAGGTAACCCTCCGGGGCACGATGAAAATAGCGATCTCGAAACGCCAGGTCGGCGCCGCGAAACGAGTTTTTACCGTAGACGCCCCGGCTGGCCTTGATCAGGGCGGCCCCGCTCACGTCGAAAGCGTCGATTCGCCATTGCTCCGGGCGCAGGCCGCAATCGAACAGCGTCATCGCCAGGGAATAGGGCTCCTCTCCGGTCGAACAGGGTAGGCTCAACAACCGCAGCGGGCCGCTGGGACGACCGGGCAGCCATTCCTCGACCACATAGCGGCGCAGCACTCGAAAGGGCTCGCTGTCGCGGAAGAACCAGGTTTCCGGCACCACGACCCGTTCGATCAGCGCCTCCCGCTCCCGATCGGCGACGCCGAGCAGTTCAAGGTAGCGATCCTCGTCGTTCAGCCCGTGCGCCGCCATGCGCTCGCGCACCGCCCGCTCCACGCTGGCGGCGCCGGTGGAAGCGCTATCGAAGCCGATGGCGGCGGTCAGCAGGGATTCAACCCGCGCCAGGATGCGCATGCGGCGGCGCCTCCCTTTCGCTGGGATACAACAGAGCGCGCGCCTCGTCGGTCAGCAGGCCGGCCGGCCGAACAAACTGCACCAATTCCTTCCCCCTGATCGCCATCTGACCGAGCCAGGGCGTGGCGGCCGTGGAGGAACGCAGGGATTCCGGCGCAATATGCGCCGTTTCGGTGGCCTGCTCGACCAGCAACCCCAATAGCTCGATCCGACCGTCGGGCAGAGGGTGGCGAGTGAGCAAGATGCGAGAGCTGAGCCACTCGCGGCAGGGCGTCTCGCCGATCAGTCGATTTAGATCGACCACCGGCGCGAGGGCGCCATGATAGTTGAGCAGACCGGCGAGGTACGGCGGCGCCGACGGCACGCGCTTGAGCGCCACGAGCGGCAGGATCTCGACGATCTCGCCCGCTGACAGGGCGTAGCGATCGGCGCCGACGGCAAACAGCAGCGCAAGCATGTCTGGACCTCGCTTCGGGCCTAGAAGCGCCGGACCACGCTTTGCATGTCCTGGACCGTCCCAGTCAACAGCTCCACGGACTGCTGCGAGCTGCGGATGGCTTCCACGGTTTGCTGCATACCCTCGCTGAACTGAGTCATGGCTTGACTGATCTGATCGGTGCCCATGGATTGGGCCTGAATACCCTCGTAAACCGACTCAAAGCGCGGGCCGATCGCCTGGATCAGTTCGATGAGCCGCGTCAATTGTTCGCCGATCCGGCGCACGTCGCCCACGTTACGGTGGATTTCCTCGGAAAACTTATCCATGCCCATAACACTGGCGGACATCGCCGACTGCATATCCTTGAGGATCTGCTCGATATCGTAGGTGGCGACCGCGGTCTGGTCGGCGAGCCGGCGGATTTCAGCGGCCACCACCGCGAAACCCAATCCGTACTCGCCCGCCTTTTCCGCCTCGATGGCCGCGTTGAGAGACAACAGGTTGGTCTGATCCGCCACCTTGGTGATGGTCGTCACCACCGTGTTGATGGCGCCGGCTTTTTCGTTCAACACCGCCAGCTTGGCGACGATGGCGCCGGACGCTTCCGCCATTTGCCGCATGGTCTGATCCAGACCATTCAGCGCCTTCTGGCTTTCCGCGGCTTGGCGACTGGTCTCCTCGGCGGCTCGGGCCATTTCCTGGGTGTTATGGCTGAGCTCACGGGAAGTGGCGGAGATTTCCTTGATGGAGGCGGTGATTTCGGTGGTGGACGCGGCCTGCTCGGCCACTGTCGCTTCCTGCTGGCGGACGGCGGCGCCCAGCTCGGTCGAACTGGCGCCGGTCTGAACGCCGGCCAGTTGCAAGAGCTGCACGATATCGCGCATCGCTTTCGTCAGATACGCGCCCCCCACCAAGCCGAGCAGCGCGGCCAAGCCGAGCAGGAACAGCACGCCCCGGCCGGCGGACTCCAGCAGGGCCGTGCTGCCGCGGCTGGCGGCGGCGGCGCCCGCCGCCGCCAACGCGCCCAGTTTGTCGGCGGCACTGGCGATCTCGTCGCGCAGTTGCCGGGATTCGCTCCTCATCAAGGCCTGCGCTTCGGGTGTTTTGCCCTGCCGCGCCAACTCGATGACGCGGCCACTCAAATTCAGATAAATATCAACTTTCTGTTGCAGTTGCTCGAACAGGGTTTTTGCCTCGGGCGAAACCCTCAGGCGCGCGAATTCGGCTTCGCTCCCGCGATAACTGGCGAGTTGATCCGTCATGTCCTGTTCGGCATCGGTCCGTTCGGCCGGCTCCGTGGCGTACAGATATTGCAGCTCGGCCAGTCGAAAACAGAAAAACAAGGCCTTCATTTCGGCGGCGTGGCGCGAGGCGGGCATCCATGTGGCCTCGACCACATGGACATCCCGATCGATCCGTTCCAACCGATCCAGGGCATAAAGCCCCAGCGCCAGCGTCAGCGCGCCCATGACGATCAGCGAAAAAACGAGCTGGTGAGTCAGTTTCAAACCGGAAAACCACTTCATCGTCGTTTGGCCTGCCCGCGCTTGAGCGTGCCGCGGCGGGGCCGGCGCTCCTCCTCAATCTCTCAACACATTTTGGTCGGATACCGCCATGCGAGCATGGTGTCTCTATTTTCTAGCAAGATCGCCTCGAAAGCGGTTTCGAGTGTGTAGTATACAAACGTAGTATAGATAATCTAATGGAATAATTATGGAATATTCCGCAGCGGCGCTTTCGGCGGGAAGTCGCCGGTTTTCGTGGGGATTTCGCGGGGGCAACTCAAGCGGATGGCAGCGGCAAGAGTCGCGGGGATGGCCGGGCGCGGCGGGGTGGCGCGGCGGCGCGCGGCCAAGGCGGGCAGGAAGATCCGGACTCGAACCCCGGTCGGAAGGGATTAGGCGGCCGTCGGCGTCGGAGGAGACGGCGCGGCGCAACTTCCGCAGCCGCCGGCGCCGTCGCAAGCGGGTGCGGGCTTGCCGGCGTCGGCGGGAGGACCGTCGTCCTTGGCGACGTTTTTCTTCTTGTCGCCGCCTTTGAAATCGGTCTCGTACCAGCCGCCGCCCTTGAGCCGGAACCCGACCACCGAGATCAATTTCTTCAGATCGGGCTGACCGCAGGCCGGACAATCGCTCAACTCGGGATCGCTGAGCTTTTGCATGACTTCCAATTCATGATCGCAGGACTGGCAACGGTATTCGTAAATCGGCATGGCGCACCTCATGGGTAAAAAACGGTTGGGGAACTCGACATTGGCTTATGGGGATCACCATGAACGATTTCAAGGTCTTCGTCCAGAGCAAGGCCAATCCCGCTACACTATGGCCATGTTGCCTCCGCGTCTACTCTTCATCGCCTTGTTCGCGCTGTGGCTGGCCGGTTGCGATTCCGGCGCCGACCGCGCGGTCACGGTGGAATTTTGGGCCATGGGTCAGGAGGGCGAGCAGGTGCGGGCGCTGCTGCCGGAGTTCGAGCGCCGCCATCCCGATCTCCGGGTTCGGGTGCAGCAGATTCCCTGGAGCGCGGCGCACGAAAAGCTGCTGACCGCCCATGCCGGCGACGCGATGCCGGATGTGTTCCAGCTCGGCAACACCTGGATTCCCGAATTCGTGGCCCTGCGCGCCATCGAACCGCTGGACGAACGGTTGCGCGGTTGGCCGGCGGCCGCGCTGTCCGATTACTTTCCCGGCATTCTCGCCACCAACCGCCTGGCCGGACGGACCTACGCCCTGCCCTGGTACGTGGACACCCGACTGTTTTTCTACCGCGGCGATCTGCTGGCCGCCGCTGGCTTTCCCGAACCACCGACGAGCTGGGACGGCTGGCTGCGGGCAATGGCCGCGCTCAAGGCCAAGGGCGATGGAACCCGCTACGCCATCCTGTTGCCGATCGACGAATGGCAATTGCCGGTCATTCTCGCCCTGCAACGCGGCGCCACCCTGCTACGCGATCGGGATCAATACGGCAATTTTCGCGATCCACGCTTCCGCGAGGCGTTCACATTCTATTTGAACCTGTTTGCCCAGGGACTGGCCCCGCCGGTGGGAAATACCCAGATGGCCAACCTCTACCGGGATTTCGCCAGCGGCGCCTTTGCTCTTTACATCAGCGGCCCGTGGAATATCGGCGAGTTCGGCCGGCGCTTGCCGGCGGCGGCGCAGCCGCACTGGAACACCGCGCCGCTGCCGGAATTTACGCATTCCCCCTCCCCGCTTGCGCCGGGAAAGGAGTTGGGAGCGAGAGCGGTAGGCGTGTCGCTGGCCGGCGGCGCCAGCCTGGCGCTCAGCCGGACCTCGCCTCGGCGGGAAGCGGCCTGGAAACTGCTGGAATTTCTGGCCGAACCGGAACAACAGGCGCGGTTTTACCAACTGACCGGCGATCTGCCGGCGCGGCAGTCGGCCTGGAACGATCCGGCGCTGACCGGCAATCGTCATGCCCAAGCGTTCCGGGAACAATTGCAACACCTGCGGGCGACGCCGCCGATTCCGGAGTGGGAGCGAATCGCCAGCCGCATCGCCTACTACGCCGAGCTGGCGGTTCGCCAGCAATTGAACGTGGACGAGGCGCTGGCGGCGCTGGACCGGGACGTGGACCGGATTCTGGAGAAACGACGCTGGCTGCTAAGCCGGGGACTGACGCCATGACCGGCCAGGACCGCCACGCCGCCCGCAGCGCCTGGGTCTTTCTGACGCCGGCGCTGCTGCTGATCGCGGTGTTCTTCTTCCTGCCGGTGCTGGCGGCGCTGTTGCTGAGCTTCACCGATTTCGACATCTACGCACTGGGCGATCTGGACCGACTGCGCTTCGTTGGCTTGCGCAACTATCTGGATCTATTGCAAAGTCCGCTGTTCTGGACGGCGTTGGGCAACACCTTTTACTTCGTGGCGGTGGGCGGACCGCTGTCGGTGGCGGTTTCCCTCGGCGCGGCCTTGCTGGTGAACGCGCCGCTGACCCGCTGTCCCGGCTTCTTCCGCGCCGCCTTTTTCCTGCCGGTGGTGACGACCCTGGTGGCGGTGGCGGTGGTGTGGCGCTATCTCTACCATCCCCGCTTCGGGCTGCTGAACTACGGCCTCGGCCTGCTCGGCATCGATCCCATCGACTGGCTGGGCGACCCGGCCTGGGCGATGCCGGCGATCATCCTCATGGCGGTATGGAAGAACTTCGGTTTCAACATGATCATCTTCATCGCCGGCCTGCAGAACATTCCGACGCAACTCTACGAGGCGGCGCGGATCGACGGGGCCAGCGGCTGGCGGCAGTTCCGCCACATTACCCTGCCCTTGCTGGGACCGACCTTCCTGTTCGTGGCGCTGATGACCATGATCGGCTATTTCCAGGTGTTCGCGGAGCCGTATGTGATGACCCAGGGCGGACCGGCCAACCGCACGCTGAGCGTGGTGCTGCTGATGTACGAGGAAGGCTTTCGCTGGTGGAACATGGGCTACGCTTCGGCGGCGGCGTTCGTGCTGTTCCTGCTGATTCTGGCCGGAACCGCGCTGCAATTGAGGCTGCGGCGGGGCGATTCGGAATGAACCGCCTGCTCCAGCGCGTCCTTCCCGCCCTGCTGGTGTACGGCCTGCTGATGCTCGGCACGGTGTTGGCGCTGGCGCCGTTGCTGTGGATGTTGGCGGCCTCGCTGATGCCGCCTGGCGAGGCCACCGGCACCCCGCCGCGCGTGTGGCCTAGCGCGGTGACCTTCGAGCATTACGCGGCGCTGTTCACCCGCCTCGATCTGGGTCGCTACCTGCTCAACAGCACCTTGTTGGCCGGGGCCGTGACCGCGATTTCGCTGTTCGTCAACTCGATGGCGGGCTACGCCTTCGCCAAGTTCCGGTTCCGCTATCGCGACCGGCTGTTTCGAACCCTGCTGGCGGCCATGGTGATCCCCGCCCAAGTGGCGATGCTGCCGCTGTTTCTGCTGCTCAAGCAGTTCGGGCTGATCAACACCTACTGGGGCGTCGTCATTCCCGGCATGGCCAGCATCTTCGGCATCTTCCTGATCCGCCAGTATCTGCTGGCCATCCCCGACAGCCTGCTGGACGCCGCGCGCATGGACGGCGCCGGCGAGTTCCGCATCTACTGGGCGCTGGTGCTGCCGTTGTGCCGGCCCATCCTGGTGACGCTGGCCATCTTCACTTTCATGGGCGCCTGGAACGATTTCATGTGGCCGCTGATCGTGCTGACCGACGGCTCGATGTATACCCTGCCGGTGGCGCTGGCCAACCTGCTGGGCGAGCATGTCCAGGACACCGAGCTGATGATGGCCGGTTCGGTACTGACCGTGCTGCCGGTGCTGCTGCTGTTCGTGGCCCTGCAAAAATACTACATCGCCGGCATCATGCTGGGGGGAATGAAGGGTTAAGGCAGGTCCGAACCCTCCCCCCAAGGGCATTACTTGGCGCCGTCGCCCAGCACCCGGCTGGCGGCCAGCAGCATGACCTTGGACAGCCGGGTGCGCTGGTCGGCGGTCAGCTTGGTCTTGTTGGCCAGCAGCAGCCCGCGGGTGCAAATCGTGTCCACCGTGGTGTCGAACCCCCACTTTTTCTCGGCCACGGTCACGTTCTCGAAGGTATACACGGCGCTGCCGTCGGGCAGCTTGTCGTTCAGATCCCAATCCTTGACCGGCACCAGCCGGAAATCCTTGGGGTTTTCCAGCACCACCTGCATCTCGGTGGATTTGGCCATCGGCCGCTGCACCACCATCGCCGCCTGAATCGGGTTGGCCTTACCACCGCTCTTGATTTGCAGCAGCGCCTCGGCTCCGTCCACGAAGGCCGGCGCGGTGTTCTTGAATTGGGGTTCCAGGATCGTCATGTACTCCCAAGTCACCGCCACGCCGCTGTTGGGCGACTGCACCGCGATCAATTTCTTGCCGGCTTTTTGCAAGTCGCCGTCGTTGCGGATATCGCTGTCCTTGCCGGTGACGATGAACACGCATTCCTTGCCGATCTCGCCCAGGCCGATGAACTTGTCGGCGAATTCGGGATGATCCTTGAGGTAATACTTCAAAGCGTCGGCCTGAGTCAGTCCCACGCTGACCGGGCTATTGGAATCGTCGAGTCGCCTAAGATTTTCCAGCGAGCCGGCGCTGGTCAGCACCTGGACCGGCTGGTCCTGCTCGGCCAGCACGGTTTTCAGACGCTCGCCGATGGTGTTGTAGCCGCCACCGCTCTTGCCGGTGCTGACGACGATCGGTGGGTCGGCGGCCTGAACCAAGCCCGCGCACAGGCCGGCGGCAAGAACAAAGGCGTGCGACAGTCCGGATTTCAAGTGCATGATGGGTTCTCCCTGGGATAGAGCCTGAGGTTGCCGATTTACGGTCACGAACGACCGTCGCCGAATACTCAATACAGTTTAGATTCGCCCGGCGGTCGTGTCTTGAAGCGTTTGTAGGTCCACAGGTATTGCGCGGGGAGCGAGCGCACCGCCGCTTCCACGCCCCGGTTCAGTGCCGCGGCCGACTCCGCCAGCGACGCGGCGGCGGTCACCTCCGGCAAGACCCGCAGATGCAGCCGGAACCCCCGGCCGCGCGGCAACCGTTCCGCCCAGGTCAGGAACACCGGAGCGCCGGTTTTCAGGGCCAGCCGCGAAACCAGGGTCATGGTGCTGGCGGCGATGCCGAAGAACGGCGCGAACACGCCCCCCTCGTCGCCGGGGTTCTGATCGGGGAGAATGCCGAGAATTTCGCCGTCGCGCAGCGCGGTCAGCAGGCTGCGCACGCCGCGGGCATCGGTGGCGACGACCTTGCCGCCGAGCCGGCCGCGCCCTCGAACGCTCAGTTCGTCCAGCCCCAGCCGGCTGGGACGGTAGAGGATGGTCAACGGATGGCGGCTGGAGTAGTACAAACCAGCCATTTCCCAAGCGCCCAGATGCGGTGTGAGCAGAATCGCTCCCCGCCGCCGGCGCACGGTCTCGGTCAGGGCCTCCTCCCCGGCCACCGCGCCCCGAACCAGATCCAGCACCCGCTCGCCCGGCCACAGCCACAGCGGCCCGAGTTCCAACAACAGCTTGCCGGTTTCCCGCAGGTTGCCACGCAGCAAGCGCTGGCGGTCGGCCAGCGGTATCTCGGGAAAAGTCATGGCCAGATTGCGACCGGCGACTCGTCGCAGATCGTTGGGAATCCACCACAGCAGATCGCCGACCCACACGCCGATGGCGTGCGTCAGGGGCAACGGCAACAGGCTAGTCAGGCGCAGCAGTCCGGTGATCGCCACCCGCCGGATCATGATTCCAGCTCAAGTTCTCCGGAATAATCCCGCGCCAGCACCCTGCGCGCGCGCTCCAGATCCGCTTCCCGCACCTGAAGTTCGATCCCATCGCCGACGATACCGAGCCGCAGCAGCGATCGGTCCATCAGCACGCAGGGAATATTCTCGGCCAGCAGCCGGCCGCGGGCGATCTCGGCCGGCGCCAAGGCATCGAACACGGTCAGGTTGGCCCAGGGCGTGTTCATTGCGGGGGGATGTCCGGGTCGGAATCGAAATCGAAATCCGGCGCGGGCGGATTGCCGTCGTACACCAGGTTGCGTCGATATTGCAGATAGGCGCTACGCTGAAACGAATAGGGATCGATCTGGTCGTCGGCCAGGACTCGCTCGATCCGCAGCAGATCGGACCGCCGATTAACCAGATCCAAACCCCACAGACCCCAGGCCACCGCGTCGGAATCCGTCGCCCAGGTGATCGGATTGGTGAAGAAATTGCCGACCAGCCCGATGGCGTCGCGCACCGTGCTCGGCCCCAAGAACGGCAGCACGAAATAGGAGCCATTGCCGAAACCCCAATAACCCAGCGTCTGGCCGAAATCCTCGTTGTGCTTGGGCAGTTCCATGCGACTGGCGACATCGAACAGGCCGGCCACGCCGAAGGTCGTGTTGAACACGATCCGGCTACTGTCCATCGCCGCCAGGCGCCACTTGAATTGCAGCACATCGTTGAGCAGCACCACCACGTCGTTGAGGTTGCTGAAGAAATTACCGATGCTGACGGTGATCGGTTCGGGAAGCACTCTCCGATAAACCTTGGCGACCGGTTTGAACACCGCTTTGTCCACTGCGTCGTTGAAGGCGAACATGGCACGGTTGTAGCTTTCGAGAGCGTCGTGATCGTCGCGCGGCGGTCCACCGGTCGACGCGCAGCCCACCAGCAGCAGAGCGGCGCCGGCGGCAGTCAGAAAACGGCGATGCAAGATATTCATGAGCCTGGAAACGCCAAGGCTGGGGCGAAATTGCCTGAAAACAATTTTACTCCAACCCCGTGCCTCGCGCATGGCGCGTACTCAAGTCCGCTCGTGCGGTAGCAGTGGGGCCAGCAGGATCTGCGCGGAACCATTCCGAGCACAATTCGCTTTCGCGAAATCCCGCGATTCAATGACGGGTTCGCCCCTGAAATCGCCGATCTTGCCGGGTGCGACCGGTCGTGCGCTCGAATCTCCGCGCCTCGTCCCGGTGCGCCGCTATAATACGGGAAATCCCGCTTTATCCTTACCCGACACCGGAAGAAAGGATCGCCCATGCACCCGTCCCATTCCAGGGATTTGTTGCAATGCCTCGAACAGCTCAACAGGATTGGCATCGCCCTGTCCAGGGAACGGGATACGCCGAAGCTGCTGGAAACGATTCTGATCGCGGCCAAGCGTTTGCTGAACACCGACGCCGGCACGCTGTATCTATTGGAAAAAGACGAGCGGCGACTCCGTTTCGAAGTACTGCGCAACGATTCGCTCCAGCTCTATCTGGGCGGCACTACCGGCGCGGCCGTTCCGTTCGATCCCATTCCCCTGTACGATCCGGCGGGTCGGCCCAATACCGGCATGGTGGTCACCTATGCCGTGCTGCACGATACGACGGTCATGGTTGACGATGCCTACGCGGACCAGCACTTCGATTTTTCCGGGACTCACCGTTTCGACCAACGTACCGGCTACCGCTCACGCTCCTTCCTGACGGTGCCAATGAAGGATCACGAAGAAGAAATCATCGGGGTCTTCCAACTAATTAACGCGCTCGACCCGGAAACCGGGCAGGTACGGACATTTTCGCCGGCCGACCGCCAACTGGCCGAATCGCTGGCCTCGCAGGCCGCCATCGCCCTAACCAACCATCAACTGATCCGCCAGCTCCAGCAACTGTTCGAGTCGCTGATCGAACTGATCAATACCGCCATCGACCATAAATCTCCCTATACCGGCGCTCACTGCCAGCGGGTGCCGGTCCTGACCATGATGATCGCCGAGGCGGCCCGCCGCTGCGAACGGGGACGGCTCAAGGCGTTTCGCCCCACGGCCGAGGAACTGTACGAACTGAAGATCGCGGGGCTGTTGCACGACTGTGGCAAGATCACCACGCCGGTGCATGTGGTGGACAAAGCGACCAAACTGCAAACCCTGTTCGACCGAATCGAGTTGGTGGATACTCGCGGCGAGATCCTCAAGCGCGACATGGAAATCGAATTGCTGAACGCCAAGCTGGCCGCCGTGGAGCGCGGCGATCTCGCGGCGATTCCGCCGCTGGAGCAACAGTTCCGTACCCGGCTGGCCGAGTTGGAGGCAGACCTGGAGCACTTGCGTCGCTGCAACTCCGGCGGCGAGTTCATGCGGCCCGAGGATCAGGCGCGGGTCGGACAAATCGCCGCCCGCCGCTGGGTCGGGCCGGATGGGCGGGAGCGCGACTTCCTGTCCGGGGAGGAGCGCGACAATCTCTGCATTGCCAAAGGCACCCTGAACCCCGAGGAACGCGCCATCATTGAAGAACACGTGGCGCTGACCCTGCGCATGTTGAACGCCCTGCCGTGGCCCAAATCGTTGCGCAACGTACCCGAGTACGCCGGCAGCCATCATGAAAAACTCGATGGTGGCGGCTATCACCGCGGCTTGGGTGAACAGGACTTACCCATCCAGGCCCGCATCATCTGTTTGGCCGACGTGTTCGAGGCGCTGACCGCGCGCGACCGGCCCTACAAATCCGGGAAACCGCTCAGCGAGGTGCTGGCCATTCTCGGCAGGATGGTGCGGGATCATCAGGTCGATGCCGACTTGTTCGAGGTCTTCATCCGTGAAGGCGTCTGGCTGAACTATGCCCGGCAGTATCTGCAACCGGAGCAAATCGATGCGGTGGATCTCAGCCAAATTCCAGGATACACCCACTAAATACCGCCAGGATCGACGATCTTGCGAAATCTCCCCGGAAAAACCGAGATGCCGGTTCATACAGGCGGTCGCGTCTTGAGTGTATTTGAGTGTATTGAGTCACCCGTTCAAACGGATTTTGCTGTCGCGGATTCTCCCGCAAGGCCATGCGCAAATCGTCGCGGATCGGTTGAAGAAAACCACGGACGATTGGGTATGCCTCGATCAAGAATCTGGAGATCGCTTGCCGTAAACCGACCGAACCGCGCAAAACCGCTGACCGGAAAAACCCTTAAATAATCAATTGGAACCGGCGATCGAACCGTTGCGGCACGCCAAGGAAAATCTTTTTGGTTGGTGCGACCGACCAGGAAATCGCCGGCAACCCAAAGTCCGGGCGTTCGCCGAGGGAAATATCATGCGCGCTTTATCTTGTTTTTGTTTTTTGCTGGGCGCCCTGCCGTGGCTCCTGCCCGCGTCCGCGGCCAGGCTGGCTCCAGAAGAATTCATCGTGCCACTACAAGCCATGCCCACGCCCGCTCGCGTCAAATCCCATGGATCTGAACGAGTGCGGACCATCAAGGACGATATGACGGAAAAACCGGCGCTACAGGCCAGAACGGCGCAAGGCGCCATCACCGCCGCGATCGAACAAAATTCCGTCGGTTGTCGGATGATCCGTTTCAAAACGGGTTTTGGTTGGGTGGCGACGGGGATGGCCCGCTATCCGGCGACCGAGAATCCGGTCGCAACCCGCCGGGTCCGGCAGGAAGCACGGTTCAAGGCGTTCCTGGATGCCCGAACGCGGCTTGCCGGCTGCTGGCGGGATTTGACGCCGGAAGCTCGGCAGCGGGTCGCGGAACAGTTGGAAACCGATGATGGCATCCGGCTGGCGCTGATCAACCTCGCAACCAACGAACAGGAGCGGCGACAACAGGCGCTTAAGATTCTGGCACGCGGCTTCGTGGCCTATTCGAGCGAGAATGACGCGGCCAACCGTACGATTTACGTCAATCTGGTCACTACGCCCAAGACCGCTGTCCGATTGACCCGCCCCGACGCCGTTGCCATCGAAACCGTCGCGCTCAAGGAAGGCGTGCAGCAACTGCTCGCCGAAATCGAGGGCCGCCTAATTCCACCAACCGGTAACCGGCTGATCGTCGTTAACGCAACGGGCGAACTGGCGTTGGTTGGCTACGCCGTCAACCTGATCGGCGCGCACCCGGAACCCGCCGCTCAGGAAAAACTGCGCGCCGATGCGGCAAAAATCGCCATGGCCCACGCGACCGAAGCGCTGGTGGGGCTGGCGGCTGGAGACGATACGGCGTGGATCGGTGGTCTGGACGAAATCAGCCAGGCTGAAATCCGCGCCGCGGCCAGCGGATACGATGACAGCGAACCCAGCGTGCGCCGTTTCTCACAAATCCGTGAGTTGGCGATGTCCGGGATCAAGGACACCGCCGGTCTTCAGGCGCTGCGCGAGGGTCGCCTGCCGCCGGAAGCGGCAGTCAAGCAATTTGACGGGGAAGACAGCGTTGCCGTCGCGGTGATTTACACCCCGAACGTCAAAAAACCCGAATCGGCTCCAGTCACACAGCCGCCCGTGCCCGCGCCGACCAGCGGCGAACCCGCATCGGCGGACAATCGCTAACGCTGGCAGCGCGGGCAATAGTAGGTCGCCCGCTGCCCAAGCCGACATCGCTGGATGGACTCGCCGCAAGCGGTGCAGGGCGCCAGGTGGCGGTCGTAGACGCGCAGGCTTTGTTGAAAGTAGCCCGGCTTGCCATCACCGTCGACGAAATCCCGCAATGTGGTGCCGCCCTGCCGGATCGCCTCGCCCATGATCGCCCGAACGGCGACCGCCAACCGCTGGTATTCAGCCAGCACGATTTGCCCGGCCGGGCGCCGCGGATCGACCCCGGCCATGTGCAGCGATTCGTTAGCGTAGATGTTGCCGATCCCCACCACCACACGATGGTTCATGATGAAGGTCTTGACCGCTAGCGTTCGGCCCCGCGCCCGCTGGTGCAGGTAGGCACCGGAAAATAAGGCGTCGAACGGTTCGGGACCAAGCATCTGGAGCAGGGGATGTTGCTCCAGTGGCTCCACGGTCCACAGCAACGCGCCAAAGCGACGGCTGTCGTTGAAGCGCAGGCATTCCCCGCTGGCCAGAACCAGATCGACATGATCATGTTTTTCCAGCGGCGTGGCGGTGGGCAGGACACGTAACCGACCGGTCATGCCAAGGTGGAAGAGCGCGGTCCCGACCTCGGTGCGTAACAGCAAATATTTGGCGCGCCGGTCGACCCGTTGGATGACCTGCCCCGGCAGCATCGTCGCCAGTTCCTCCGGTACCGGCCAGCGCAGTCGGGCTTGCCGCACCACCACCCGAGCGATGGTCCGGCCGACCAGATGCGGCGCAATGCCGCGACGGACGGTTTCGACTTCAGGCAGTTCAGGCATTATTCATCTCGTGCCCGGCCCAGTACCGAGGATTCGATAGGCGGCGCCCGGAAGCTCGCCGCCGCACTGGTCAGCAACGGGTACAAACCGTCGGGACAAAGATAGACGGTCGCACCGATTTGCAAGTAGCGCCGGCCGTCGGTCGGAGCAGTTGCGCCAAAGCGAATTTCCCGGTCGTTCAGCCATAGCCGCAACCGGGGCGGATCGAGCTGCAAGCGCTTCAGGTTCAGTTCGGCGACGGCATACCGTAGCGGACAGCGAGCTCCGGCGCCATTCAAAATCGGATTGAGCAAGATCGGATTGGCCAGACCGCTCTCCGGTGCGGTCATCCACCAATGATCGTCATTCCGTTTAAAAGCCAGATTGGCTTGACCCGGACGCTCGGCCGCGATCCGTTCGATTTGTGCCGGGGTCAGATCCAATAGGGCGGGAACACCCGCCAGCCGCTCTCGCCCGGATCCCAACCAGGCCAGCGCCGCCAAGCCACCGACCAATCCCAGCAACCCCAGATTCAGCCAGCGCCGCCGGGCGAGCGTATTCATGATCGACGACGCCGGAACTGGATCAGCCAGCCGCTGGTCAACAGCGTCGCTGGCACCACCAGTAAAAAAACAGCCGCGATCAGCGCCAGCGCGCCGTCCGACAAATTCAGATGGATATCGGGGGCGGCTTTGGGGCGTAAAACGATCAGCGTGTCGTCCAGAGTGAGCCAGTTCACGATATTCAGCCCCAGTTGCAGATTGCCGCCGTTGCCCAGATAGGTGTTTGAAAGAAAATCACCATCGCCGACGACGACAATTCGCTGTGGGGATGTGGTTTGCGCGTCGGCAACCCCGGCAGCGGGCGGGTCGGGTCGGGGTCGAGCCAGCGCCACGCCAACGGTTAGGGGACCGCGGCGCTCGGCGGTGTCGGGATCGAACTGCATTCGTTCATCCGGCGGACCTGCTTCCGTCCAGGTTCGCAACTGGCTTTCCAGCAGCAAATCGGCTTTCCAACCAGCGGCGGGTTGCAGGTCTAGAGCCACGGCTTGCGGCAGCAGGGCGGGCGAACGCAAAGGTTCGGTGATGGGATGCGGGCCATAATCGGCGATGGGAATGAAGGCGGGATTCTTGATGCCCAGCAGCGACGTATCCGCATCCACCACGACGCCGGGCAATGCGACGATACCCAGCAGGGTCGCCAGCGTTTGCAGGCCGGACGGATCCTTTGGCTCCAGCAACCACAACAGATTGCCGCCCCGGTTGACGTATTCCACGATGGCTTGCACCTCTTCCATCGGCAACGACGTTTGCGGTCCGGCGATAACCAGGGCGGCGGCCGTCTCGGGGATCTGGGTTCCCGTCGTCAAGTCGAGCGTCTCCGACCGAATGCCGATTTTTTCCAGCTCCCGGCCAAATGCGCCCAAGTCGTGATTGGCTACGCCCCGTGGATTGCGCTCGCCGTGGCCGGATAGAAACAGCACGCTCCGCTCTTGCTGGCGGCCGAGACGTTGCAGGGACTGGGTCAGCGCCTGTTCGCTGAGTTGTCCGAGCCTTTCCCCGTGGCCGCGATATTCCAGATACAGCTCGCCGTCGGCGGTAATTCCGAGTTCCCGTACTCGATCCGGCAACAGATCGGGGTTGACAAAAACCAGCGTTAGATCAGGTTTATAGCGCTGGTAACGGCCCACCAGCCGGGCGATGCCGTCACGCAGGGAGGAATCGTCGCGGGCATAGGCGGTGATGCGGATCGGTCCGTCCAACCGACCCAATAACACCCGACTGGCCTCGGACAGCGTGTTGCGACCGCCTGCGGTCCAGTCGGCCTGAACCGGATAGCGAACGCTTAGCCAAGCCAGCAGGCCGATCACCAGACCGAACAACAGGAGAAACAGACCGTTCTGGATTCGCAGCCGCCGCCGGGTGGAGAAATCAAGCCGCATGGTCAATCCCGCAGGCGTGCATCGTCCAGCCGACGGATCGTTAGACCCAGGAAAGCCGCGATGAACAACAGATAGTAGGCGACATCGGCGCTGTCGAACAATCCCAGCAATAGCGCATCGTAGTGGCGCGACAGCGACAGGTACGCGAATAGGCTGCCTAGCGCCTTTTGGCCGGCCCCAGCCATGTCGACGACCCACAACAGCAGCAGCAACCCGAAGGTTGCCATCGCCGCCAGCGCCGGTTGGATAGTGAGCGCCGACAGATACAGTCCAGCGGCGGTAAAACTGCCGGCGAGCAGAATCAAACCCAGAACACCGGCCAGCAGTTTGCCGGAATCCAGCGGCGCACCGGCCGCCAGCGTCAGCGGCATCAGCGCAACCAGCACGATCAGACCCGACAGGAAGAGCACTACGCCTAAATACTTGCCGAGCACGATGGCCGTCGACCCGACCGGCGCCGAAAGCAGCAGGTCGAGCGTGCCGGTGCGCCGTTCCTCGCTCAAGAGTCGCATGGTGAGGAGTGGAGTGAGCAAAAGCAGTACCCAGGCGGCGACCCGAAACAGCGGCGCGGCGACCAGATCGGTCACGCCGGGCGCGTTGTCCAACAGGGCCAACCGGCCCTGCAAGTTTCGGAAATCGCCCACCAAAATCAGGAAGATCCACGCCAGCAACCCTTGCACTACCGCCAGCAGCGTCCAGGCCAGCGGCGACAGGAATAGGCCGCGCAGCTCGCGAGCCGCGATGGTGAGAATCATATGGGAGCGTCCCCCAACGTCAGATCGACAAAGATTTGCTCCAGACCAGCATGTTCCGGGGTTATTTCCCACAAATCCCAACCATCGGCGCAAGCCCGTTCGAGCACGGCCTGGTGGAGTGCGGCGTCGGGCGCATGATGCAGTCTAAACCGACCAACGCCGAGTTCCTCGACCTGGACGACTCCCGGCAGTTGCGCCAGATTCACGGCTGGCGGTGGGGCGTTCAGCCCGACCCGCAGATGGGTGGAGCATCGCTGCCGTTCCAAATCGGCTAGCGCGCCGGCGTACACCAGCCGCCCGGCCCGGATGATCTGCACATGGGTACAGGTCGCCTGCACCTCGGGCAACAGATGCGTGGACAGAATGACCCCGCGATCCCGCCCCAGCGTGCGGATCAACCCGCGCATCTCGCGCAGTTGGAAAGGATCCAGGCCGACGGTGGGCTCGTCCAGCACCAGCACGGGCGGATCGTGCAGCAGAGCTTGGGCCAGACCAACCCGCTGCCGATACCCCTTGGATAGATTACCAATCAGGCGCCGGCCGACATCCGCCAGCCCGCAACGCTCCTTGGTCTGAAGCAGGGCTTGACGGCAGGTCGCGTGATCGAGCCCATGCAGGCGGGCACTGTAGCGCAATTGTTCGTCCACCGTCAGCTCGCGATAAAGCGGAGGCTGCTCGGGCAGATAGCCGATCGATTGCTTGGCCTGACGCGGTTGATCCAGCAAATCGGCGCCATTAATGGCGATCCGCCCGGCATCCGGCGCCAGCACGCCCGCCAACATCCGCATCGTAGTCGATTTACCGGCGCCGTTGAGACCAAGAAATCCAAGAACCTGACCCTTGCGGAGAGTAAAACTGATTTCATCGACGGCTCGGATGCCGCCATAGCTGCGGGTCAGTCGCTCCACCTGCACCAGTCTCTCGCCTTTCATGACATTTTCGACAAGCTTTGGCCGGTGCGCGGCGGTATTATTGGTAATCTTCGATTGGAACAACCGTCCTAATCCGTCGCTCATAAATGCCATGGAAAAACTACCCAATCACTCCACGCCGCCCGACCATGATTCCACCGATGGCCTGCACGGCCTGCATATCGACAAAAGCGAGGAGCCCCTGATCTACTGGCTGCACATGATCATCCGGCTCTGCGTGCGGATGCTGGCGATACTGATGACCCTGGTGATCATCTGGAGTGTTGCCGATGTGGCTTGGGTACTTTATCAGCGTGCGACAGCATCGACTGTGGGGCTACTAAGCGTCAATGATATTTTAGCCTCATTCGGCGCATTCATGGCGGCTCTGATTGCCATCGAAATTTTTGTGAACATCGTTCTGTATCTGCGCGACGACGTATTGCATGTCAAACTGGTGCTCGCCACGGCGCTGATGGCGATCGCCCGGAAGGTGATCGTGATGGACTATAAAACCGTGGAACCCGAATACATCTGGGCAACGGCGGCGGTCATTTTTTCTCTAAGTATCGGTTACTGGCTGGTGACCAGGAAACTCCAATAAGCAACCGTTCACCCCCTCTCCCGGCGGGAGAAGAGTCGGGGGAGGGGTTTAGCAACCGCGTTCATAAAAGGTGTTGACTTGAATTTCATCGTTCATGGTTTTTTGGATCCGTCTTTTTGGGAACTGGTGTTGGCAACGTTATTGTTGACGCATGTCACGATCGCCACCGTCACAATTTTCCTGCACCGCGCCCAAGCGCATCGTGCGCTCGATCTGCACCCGGCCGTCAGTCATTTCTTCCGGTTCTGGCTATGGCTGACGACCGGCATGGTCACTCAGCAGTGGGTTGCCATACACCGCAAGCATCACGCCAAGTGCGAGATGCCGGACGATCCACATAGCCCACAGGTTTTGGGTATCCGCAAAGTGCTTTGGGAAGGCGCGGAATTGTATCGCTCCGAAGCGCTTAATTCGGAAACCTTGAAGCGCTACGGCCATGGCACACCCGATGACTGGCTGGAAAGTCATCTCTATGCTCGATATGACCGGCTGGGCGTTACGCTGATGCTGTTTGTCGACCTGATCTTGTTTGGCATCGCGGGACTCACCGTTTGGGCGATACAACTGCTGTGGATTCCATTCTGGGCCGCTGGAGTCGTCAATGGCTTAGGGCATTATTGGGGGTATCGTAATTATGAACCCCGCGATGCCTCCACCAATCTCTTGCCGATCGGGTTGCTAATCGGTGGTGAAGAATTGCACAACAACCATCATGCCTTCCCCAGTTCGGCCAGGTTATCGAACCGCTGGTGGGAATTCGATGTCGGCTGGCTGTACATCCGGATTTTGGAAACGTTGCGGTTGGCGCACGTCAAGAAAACAGCGCCAGTGCCACAACAACTACCGGATAAACAAATTATTGATCTGGATACATTACGCGCCGTGGTCTTGGGTCGATTGTATGTGATGGCCGACTTCGGACGTAGTGTAATGGCGCCGGTACTGCGGGAGGAGTTACGGAAAGCCGATGATCCACGGCGCCAGATGCTCAAACGAATCAAGGTGTTGCTGCTGCGTGAGGAGGCCCGGCTGAATGATCGTGATCGCGCCCGGCTGCACAGCGCGCTCGACATGAGTCAAACATTGCAGACCGTTTATGAGTTTCGGATGAGCCTGCAAGGTTTGTGGAACCGCACGACGGCCAGTCATGAAAAGCTGTTGGCATCGTTGCAGGATTGGTGCGCGCGGGCCGAAGCCAGCGGTATTCAGGTTCTCCAGGAGTTTTCGCAGTCCCTACGCGGCTATTCGGTACGCGCCATTTGATTGAAGCCATAAAAAACCCGCCCTCAAGGCGGGTTTTTTATGGCGATTCGAGCGATGAACACTTACTTGATCTTGGCTTCCTTGTAGGGAACATGCTTGCGAACCACCGGATCGTATTTTTTCATTTCCAATTTTTCAGGCGTCGTGCGCTTGTTTTTAGTTGTTGTGTAGAAGTGGCCAGTACCGGCCGTGGATACCAACTTGATTTTATCGCGCATGAACGCTTACTCCTTCCAGTTAAACCTTGTCGCCTTGGGCGCGCAAATCGGAGAGAACGGCATCAATACCTTTTTTATCGATGATGCGCATACCATGCGAAGACACTCGCAAGCTCACAAAACGCCGCTCACTCTCAACCCAAAAACGATGAACATGCAGGTTTGGAAGAAAGCGCCGACGGGTCTTGTTATTGGCGTGCGATACGTTATTTCCGGTAGCGGGGCGCTTCCCCGTCACTTGGCAAACTCTTGACATCGAGCCTATCTCCAACCGGCAAAACCGGAATATCGAAAGCTTACGGGCTTTTAAATCTTAATAAGCCCTAGGTATCAAGGATACAAGGCTACCATGATTAGCATTAGCAGCACAGTAATCACTAATAACCCAAACATAAAAGTATCCCCCTATCTCTAGGGGGATACAGCGAATAGGTTGCCTGGCGATGACCGACTTTAGCGTGAGTGATGCTCACACGATCATAGG
>JARSSH010000062.1 GCA_029624815.1 Candidatus Competibacter sp. | reverse complement strand
ACACACCCACATCGTCCTTGGCAAACGGGAGGCGTCCATATAAATCCCGATGAACATAAAACCGTTGTTGCCGATACCGATACTGCTCGCGGTCGGCGGCGGCGCCTATTGGTGGTGGCAAAAACAGGAACCACCGCAAGATACATCGCGGCTCACCCTGTACGGCAATGTCGATATCCGCCAAGCGGATCTAGCGTTCGACGCCAGCGGGCATGTTGCCGAAATCCGGGTTCAGGAAGGCGACCGGGTGCAACCGGGGCAAGTGCTGGCGCGGCTGCGGCCGGATAAGCTGGAGGCGGCGCTGGAAGCGGCTCAGGCCACCGTGGCGGCTCAGGAGCAGGCGCTGGCCAAACTCAAGGCCGGCAGCCGCCCGCAGGAAATCCGCCAGGCCCGCGCCCAGACCGACGCCCTCGCGGCCAAGACCCGCATGGCGCGGATCACCTACCAGCGCCTGCTGAAAATGGGCCAGCAAAGACTGGCCGCGCCGGAAGAGATCGACCAGGCTCGCGCCGCCGCCGACGCGGCGGAGGCCGAGGTCCGCGCCGCCGAGGAAGCCTACGCCCTGGTCGTGGCCGGCCCGCGCGCCGAAGACATTGCCGTGGCCGAGGCCGGATTGGCGGCGCGGCGGGCGGAGTTGGCGCTGGCGCGGGAACGCTTGGCCGACGCGACCTTGCTGGCCCCGGCTCCGGGCATCGTGCGCGACCGCATCCTCGAACCGGGCGACATGGCCTCGCCGCAGACGCCGGTGCTGACCCTGGCCCTCAATGCCTCGCTCTGGGTGCGGATCTACGTGCCAGAATCGGATCTGGGCCGCGTCCGGTCCGGCATGGCGGCCGAAATCCGTACCGACAGCTATCCCCACAAAACCTATCGGGGCTGGGTTGGCTTCATCTCGCCCACCGCTGAATTCACCCCAAAAAGCGTGGAAACCCCGGATTTGCGCACCCGACTGGTTTATCAGGCGCGAGTGTTCGTCTGCAATCCCCAGGACGAGTTGCGCCTGGGTATGCCGGCCACGGTGACCCTCGCGCTGGACCGGCCGCCCGAACCGGATGCCGGATCATCCCACCGCTGCGCGGAGTGACGAGATGGTCACCGCCGCCGCGCTCGCCTGCCGCCGGCTGTGCAAGGCTTTTACCAGCGGCAACCGGGTCACCCAGGCCCTGGACGACATCGATCTGACGGTCGCGCCGGGCCGGATCGCCGGCCTGATCGGGCCGGATGGCGCCGGCAAGACGACGTTGATGCGACTGGCCGCCGGTCTGTTGCGCGCCGACGCCGGCGAATTGCGGGTGCTGGATCTGGACGTGAGCCGCGAGCCGCTGGCGGTGCAGTCCGCCATTGGCTACATGCCGCAACGCTTCGGCCTGTACGAGGATTTGAGCGTCCAGGAAAACCTGGATCTGTACGCTGATCTGCAAGGGGTGCCGGTCGCCGAGCGCGGCGAACGCTACGCCGAACTGATGCGCCTGGTGGGACTGGCCCGCTTCGCCGCGCGACTGGCGGGACGCCTGTCCGGCGGCATGAAACAAAAGCTCGGCCTGGCCTGCACCCTGGTGCGCCCGCCTCGCCTGCTGCTGCTGGACGAACCCACGGTCGGCGTCGATCCGGTGTCGCGGCGCGAGCTGTGGGCCATCGTCCAACGCCTGGTGCGGGAACAAGGCGTGAGCGTGCTGCTGAGCACCGCCTACCTGGACGAGGCGGAACGCTGCGACGAAGTGATCCTGCTGCATCAGGGCCGCCTGCTGGGTCAGGGAACCCCCGCCAGCTTCAGCGAGCCGCTGGCCGGTCGCTGTCACCTGGCGAACGCCCCGGCCATCCCCAAGCGTCGGCTGCAAATGCGACTGGCCGCGCTGCCGGCCGTGGCGGACGCCATCATCCAGGGTGAACGGGTGCGGGTGGTGACCCACGCGGCCGGACCGCCCGATCTGTCGGAGCTGGACGCCGGACCCGCCGGCGTCGAAATCCGCCCGGTGGCGCCCAACTTCGAGGACGCCTTCATCACCCGCCTGCAAGCGGAACGCGCCGAGGCCACGCCGAACCCGCCCCTGCCCGGCGCCCACGCGATGGCCGGCCCCGGCGGCGCGGCCGTGATTCGGGTGGATCGGCTCGAACGTCGCTTCGGCGCGTTTTACGCGGTCAGGGACGTCAGCTTCGAGGTGCGGCGGGGCGAAATCTTCGGCCTGCTGGGCGCGAACGGCGCCGGCAAGTCCACCACCTTCCGCATGTTGTGCGGGCTGTTGCCGGCCTCTGGGGGGCGGCTCGAAGTGGCCGGGCACGATCTGCGGCGCGCGGCGGCTCAGGCTCGCGGCCGCATCGGCTACATGGCCCAGCGCTTCTCGCTCTACGCCAATCTGACGGTGGCGCAGAACCTGCGCTTCTTCGCCAGCGCCTATGGACTGGTCCAACGCCGCCGCCAGGAACGCATCCGCTGGGCGCTGGACGGTTTCGATCTGGAACGCTACGCCGACATGGCCAGCGGCGACCTCCCGCTAGGCTACAAACAGCGTTTGGCCATGGCCGCCGCCCTGATGCACGAACCGGACATCCTGTTCCTGGACGAGCCGACCTCCGGGGTGGACCCACTGGCGCGGCGGGAATTCTGGCATCGCATCAACCGACTGGCCGAGCAGGGCGTCACCGTGCTGGTGACCACCCATTTCATGGACGAGGCCAATTACTGCGACCGGCTGGTGATCATGGCCGACGGCGAAGTGCTCGCCCAGGGCACCCCGGCGGAAACGAAGGCGCGCTTTCGCGACGCCGAACGGCCGGACCCGACCATGGAGGACGCCTTCATCGCGCTGATCGAGCAGCGGGCGCAAGCCGCCGGAGAGCCGCCATGAGCGCCCGGCGGGGCGGCGCCTCGATGCGCCTGCGCGGGATGGTGCGCAAGGAAAGCCTGCAAATCCTGCGCGATCCGTCCAGCATCGCCATCGCCTTCGTCATGCCGGTGCTGCTGCTGTTGTTGTTCGGCTATGGCGTCTCGCTGGACGCCCAGCACATCCCGCTGGCGGTGGTGATCGAACGCCCGGACGCCAACAGCGCCGGCTTCGCCGCCGTCTTCGAGCAATCGGAATACTTCAGCCCGCGCCGCCTCGCCAGCATCCAGGAAGCCGAGCAGGCCCTGCGGGAACGGCAAGTGGACGGCCTCGTCTGGCTGCGCGGCGATTTCAGCCGCCGCCTGCTGGCCGCCGGCGACGCACCGGTCGGGGTAATTCTGAACGGCGTCGACGCCAACCAGGCGCGCATTGCCCAGGGTTACATTCAGGGTGCCTGGCAACGTTGGCTGCAAGCCTACGCGGCGCTCCAGGGGCGGGAGCTGACCTTGCCGGTGGCGATGGAGCAACGGGTCTGGTTCAACCCCGCCCTGCGCAGCCGCAACTTTCTGGTGCCCGGCCTGGTGGCGGTGATCATGACCCTGATCGGCGCCCTGCTGACCGCGCTGGTGGTGGCGCGGGAATGGGAGCGGGGCACCATGGAAGCGCTGATGGTCACCCCGATTCGGATTGGGGAATTGCTGCTTGGCAAGCTGCTGCCCTATTTCGTGCTGGGCATGGGCGGGATGCTGCTGAGCGTGGCCATGGCCCGCTGGCAGTTCGGGGTGCCGCTGAACGGTTCGTTCTGGCTGCTGCTGCTGACCTCGGCGCTGTTCATGCTGGTCGCGCTGGGGATGGGGCTGCTGATTTCCACCGTGGCCCGCAACCAGTTCGTGGCCGGCCAGATCGCGATCCTGGTCACCTTCCTGCCGGCCTTCATCCTGTCGGGCTTCATTTTCGACATCGGCTCGATGCCGGCGCCGGTTCAGTTCATCACCCATGTGGTGCCGGCGCGCTATTTCGTCGCCATTTTGCAGACCCTGTTTCTGGCCGGCGATGTCTGGCCGGTGGTGTTGGGCAACGCCGCCGCCCTGCTGCTGATGATGCTGATCTTCTTCGCCGTGCTGGGCCGCAAGGCCCGCAAAAGCCTGGAGTAGGTCCATGTTACGGCACATCCTCGCCCTGGCCCTGAAGGAGTTGCTGGCCCTGCTGCGGGACAAGCGCAGCCGCTTTGTGTTGATCGGCCCGCCCATCGCGCAATTGCTGGTGTTCGGCTTCGCCGCCACCTTCGACCTGCAAAACGCCCCCATGGCCATTTACAACCAAGACCAGGGCGCCGCCGCCCGAGAGCTGATCGCGCGTTTCGAGGGCTCGCGCAATTTCGAGGTGGTGGCGCGGATCGATCGCGACGATGAAATCGCCGCGCTCGTCGATGAGCGCCGGGCGCTGCTGGTGCTGCGGATCGGCCCGCGCTTCAGCGAGGAAATCCTGCGCGGCGGCAGCGGTCCGGTACAGGTGATCCTGGACGGGCGCAACTCCAACACCGCCATGCTGGCGCTGAACTACACCCGAAGCATTGTCACCGACTTCAACGAGGCCTGGGCGGCGCGGCGCGGCCAACCCGGATCGCCGGCCCGTCTCGAAATCCGCCCCTGGTACAACGCCAACCTGGAATCGCGCTGGTTCGTGGTGCCGGGCATCGTCGGCCTGCTGACCCTGGTGGTGACGCTGATCGTGACCGCGCTGTCGGTGGCGCGGGAGCGCGAGGCCGGCACCTTCGATCAGTTGCTGGTGACGCCGCTGCGGCCGGTGGAAATTCTGATTGGCAAATCCATACCCGGACTGCTGATCGGTTTGCTGCAAGGCAGTTTGATCGTAGCCATCGCGGTCCATGGTTTCGGTATCCCGCTGCGCGGCTCGGTCGGCGCGCTGTACCTGGGGATGGCGCTGTTCCTGCTGTCGGCGGTGGGAGTCGGACTGATGATCTCGTCGCTGGCGGTGACCCAGCAGCAGGGCTTGCTGGGGGCGTTCCTGTTCATGGTGCCGGCGGTGATCCTGTCCGGATTCGCCACCCCCATCGCCAACATGCCGCAAGCGGTGCAAGCGATTACCTATATCAACCCTCTGCGCTATTTCCTGATCGTGCTGCGCGGCGTGTTCCTGCAAGGCGACTCCTGCGCTCTGCTGATGGATCAATACTGGCCCATGGCGCTCATCGGCCTGGTCAGCCTGATCCTGGCCGGTTGGCTGTTTCGCCATCGGATGTATTAAAGGCGTCCGGCAAGGCGACCCATCGTCGCTGCTCCGCTGGTCGAAACCCCCTCCGCAAGCGCTTGATCGAGTTAGAATCGCCCAATCGGATAAATTTCGAAACCGGAGAACGCCATGAAATGCCCCACTGGATCTGGATTGATCGTGCTGAGTCTACTCGCAACGTCGGCGCTGGCGGCCAACAAGTGCATCGATCCCAGCGGCCGAATCAGTTATCAAGCCGAGCCGTGTCCGGCCAACTCGCGCGGTGGCGACATGAGCTTGAACATCAACCGCCCGTTCACCGGGCAAGCCGGAAGACCCGTCGTGGATCTGAACACCTTCACACCGGGCAAGGAGGTCTTATCGCCAGCCAATGGGCGGAACCGGGAGGTTCGGTCGCTGGACGCCGAACAATAGTTGCTTTTGCCCGCCGTGCCGCCGATCCCGTGTCGCATACGGCGGGGGTCGCCGGGTTCTATAATTGGAGTGATTCGAAGACCTCGACCGCCGCCGGCGCTCATGAAAACCTCCCAGCGCTGGATTGGACGAGAGGGCCACCCACCCCGCAACGTGGAGAACAGGCCGATGCGACAATTCATTCGCCATCCCTCGGACATTCCCATCACCTACAGCATTACCCACCTCGGGAACTGCCGGAAGAACTGCCTACGGGATATCGGGCAGGGTGGACTGTGTTTTAGCGCTGACGCCGCCGTCGAGCGAGGTTGCCTGATCCGTATCGTGATTCCGATCCGGGAACCGGAATTCGAGGTTACCGGCACCATCGTTTGGTGTCGCAAAACCAACGGTCATTTCGATGTGGGCGTGCGTTTTGAAGACCTTAATACCGCCTTCTCGGTGCGCATGATCGAGCAGATTTGCCACATCAACCACTATCGGAAGGAGGTTCTGGAAAAGGAGGGCAGGCAGCTCTCGGGCGCGGAAGCAGCGGCCGAGTGGGTCGCTAAATTCGCACGGGATTTTCCAGGCTAACCCCGTGCGAACGACGTATCCCGGCGCATGTTCAGGTAGCTCCGCTAGCGGGCGGCAGCATGTTTTCCGGTATCCGCACCGCCACGATCCGGCCGCGCGCGCAGATCTCGCCCGCCGCCGTCACCGTCGCGCTCACCACCACCTTGCGGGCCTTGACCTCTTCAACCCGGCCGCGGATTTCGAGCGGCACGCCCAGCGGGGTCGGTCGCAGGTAGTCCACTTGCAGCGATGCGGTCACGAAACGGAATGGGGGTTCGCTGCCCAGTTCGCGCCCGGCCGCGCGATAGGCCGCCGCCGCCGCCGTGCCGGTGCCGTGGCAATCGATCAATGAGGCAAGCAGGCCGCCATACACGTAACCGGGGATCGCGATGTAGTGGGGCCCCGGCTCGAAGCGCGCCACGGCTTCCTCGCCGTCCCAGTAGCTTTTGAGTTGCAACCCCTGCTCGTTCAACCGGCCACAACCGTAACAATGGCTAAGTTCGTCGGGATAGGAATCCTGAAAGGCTTTTTGATTCATTAGGCAGTCTCGATCTCGTTCGCGAATGAATGATGCGCAAGCATAGAGGGTAAAAATCAAAAGATGTAGAGACGCATCCCTATGCGCCCCTTGTGGATTTAGAATGGATATCCCGATCGATTGCGTTCGCCTGGAGGTTACCGTGAGTCCGATTTGCAAGAGCTTGTTACCAGCGTTGCTGCTCGGTTCGAGCGCGACGCCTCTTTCAAGCGCCTGGGCCGGCGACATGGTATTGGCGGTCGAGGAGCCGCTCGCTGGCAATACGTATTCCGGGGTGGCCAATCTGCGTGGTTGGGTGGTGGGTTCGGCGGGTATCGATCGGGTCGAACTGTACGTGGACGGCGTGCTCCGTACCCCCATCCCCACCGGCGGTCTACGCACCGACGTGGGCGACGCCTATCCGAGCTATCCCAATGCCGCCAACGCCGGGTTTTCGATGGCGTTCAACTACTCGAGCCTGCTCGCCGGCCCGCACACCATCCTGATTCGGGCGGTGGATCGGGAAAGCGCGATTAAAGAGGCGACGGTCGGTTTCAACGTAACCCGCTTTCCCAACTCCTACATCTCCGACCCGGCGAGCGTCAACCTGAGCGGCGCCTCCGCGACCTTCGACAGTCGGTCGTTCCTGCTGAAAAACGTCACCGCCGAGGGTAAAACCTACGACATCCGGCTGGAATGGCGCAAGGAAGCCCAGGGCTTCGCCATCACCCGGATCGGCACGGCCGGCGAACCGCCCGCGGACGACTTTGGGGGCACTTATCATTCCCAAGCCTCGCAGACCAGCAACAGTTGCCCGTTTGCGGTAAGCCAGCAGGTCAAGAGTGAGTTGAAATTGAAGCAGACCGGTTCCCAGTTAAGCGGCACGGAAAATTCGGGTGGGACTCTGGCGGTATCCGGTACGGTGGACGCGCAGGGCCGATTTTCCCTACGCTCCGAACGGTTGGTGCAAACGCCGTCGGCGAATTGCCGGGGTGAAGCTTACTTTGGCTATCAAGGCGAGTTCCCCAGCCAAACGGTGAGCATCACCACCTACTATGAATATTTCGGTAGTTGTCCGTACTACAACTGCGCGGCGGCTTATCAAGGCAGCATTGTCCGGGACAGCGCCGCCGCCCGCGCTGGAGATGCATCGACCGAAAGCGGTTCGGGAACCAAAGCCGCGGCGAGTTCCATGATCGAGTCGATTCGGAATACTCCCGGCCAGGAAATACCCTGAGGCCATCCGAAGGTGGATGCTTAAAAAAATTGGCCCTGTGGCGCGTCCACCTCTGAGCGATACGTCGATAGGCGGATACCGAAAAAGACAGGAAGCCGATATGGCCGCATTCACCAAGCAAGCGGCCACACGGATTGGAAGATGGCAAACCTTAACGATTTTTGAGAGGGATAAGCTATGTCTTTAGTGCCTGTTTGTTGTCGATTGTAATACCGCGAATCGACTCGTTGTGAACGTATCTTTCGGCAAGGATCGCTATTCCCTGGTAGTCACCGGATACGCCGGTCACGAGGAGCGGATTCTGCGTCTGCGCAACATGAACCGTAAGATCGCTCAGACGCGCGAGTATCTCAATTGGCGCTATCGGCAATTACCTGGCAATCCACCGCCACGTATCGCATGGCTGGAGTCCGAGGCGGGAAAGGCGGTTGGTATGGCAGCCGCGATCTTCCGTGCTTTTTGGGTTAATGGCAGGCTGGAGAGCGTTGCCGTGATTGGCGATATCTCTTTGGATGCGCGCCTGCGCGGGCGAGGGCTTGGACAACAACTCCTGATGGGCCTGTCTCGGGATTTTGTAAGTCGCACATCGAATCACCGTGCTCTTGTAATTCCAACCGAAGCCGCGCGCCGTAGCCTGGATGCGCTTGGCTGGCGCTCGGCCGGAAGATTGATTCCCTATGTCTGCCTTTTAAACCCGTCGATGCGACTTGCGAGGATTTTGCGAAATAAAATTGTTGTGGATGTATTGAGCGTTCTTACTCGATCCAGCCTTTCGATGGTTGCCAAGTTGCAAGCACGAAATGGGTTTTCGATCCACATCGCGGATGATTTTGACTCGACGTTCGACGGATTGTGGGCTTGTTTGCCCAAAGCTGGATTGATCATGAGTGACAGAAGTTTCAAGACCCTGGCTTGGCGATACCGTGATCATCCAAATCTTTGCTTTCATGTTGCCCGATTTGTCTACCGAGGCGAACTAAGGGGCTATGTGATTTTTAAGAGTGAATTGATGGAGCGAGAATGTACGATTCATGATATTGTTGTCGCGGATGAAGGCGATCTCCCTTGTATGCTGTCTCTGTTCCTTGGTTATTGTATTGAACATGGTGGCGTGGATTGCATACGCCTCGTGTTAAGCGAATATCATCCTTATGTCCGCAAGGTCTGGCGATTAGGTTTTGTCCCGAGAGAATTACAAGGGATATTTCAAGTGCTTGATCCCCCATTCCCCGATTCGAGCATCATGGAGCCGTGGTGTCTAACAGGTGGAGATAAGGATATCTAACGGTGATGTTTCGGGTTTTTTCGAAATAATACCTCGGTTAAACAACCCCTTATAAAGCTTTCCAAAATGTTGACTTGGTTATCGAAGCATGTGTTTTTCCCTTTATGGGAAATGAAAGACGGAGCACGACGCCAACAATATCTGAAGGAATTGGCAATAAGTCAATGGCAAGATCCCGATGCTTTGCATCGGCGGCAATGGCAGCGTTTGCGGCAAATCGTCCAGTATGCTTATCGAAACTGCCCCTATTATGCCCAGTGCTTCCAATCAATTGGTTTTGATGGCGATTTGAAGGATTGGCATGATTTTAGACGTCTGCCACTATTATCGAAGCAGGAAATACGAAATAGTGGTAATGAGTTGCTCTCTCGGCAGTACGCGCGTGCAGATCTGGTGGAAGCCAGGACCGGTGGGTCGACTGGCACCGCATTGACGATTTTCGCGGACAACCGTTGCCAGCAAATGCGTAATGCAGCCGCAATGCGTAGCGATCAATGGGCTGGATGGGATATTGGGATGAAAGTTGCCGCCATATGGGGCAATCCACCAATCGCGAATACCTTGAAGAAAAAACTGCGGAACTTCTTGCTTGATCACTTCATATATCTCGATACGATTAATATTAATGAGACCAGCGTCAAGTATTTTATTGAACAGTGGCATAAGGAAAGACCGCAGGTGCTTTTCGGCCATTCGCACTCGATCTTTATCCTTGCAACCTTCCTTGAGAGACTCGGTGTCGAAACTTTACGGCCACATGGGATTATTTCCACTTCAATGCAGTTGCTCGATCCGGAAAGATTGGTCATTGAGCGTGTATTCGGCTGTCGTGTGATCAATCGCTATGGTTGCGAGGAAGTGAGCCTGATTGCATGTGAGTGCGAGAAGCACGAAGGGCTGCACTTGAACATCGATCATGTCGTCGTCGAGTTTTTACGGGATGATGGAACAGTGGCCAAACCAGGTGAAGAGGCCAATATTGTAGTAACCGAACTCATTAATCATGGTATGCCGCTCATTCGATACCGCGTTGGCGACATGGGCGTGTCGAGCGATCGAAAGTGTTCGTGTGGCCGAGGACTACCTGTAATGGAGCGCGTAACCGGGCGGCGAGCGGATTTTCTCAAGCGTCACGATGGTTCATTGGTCGCCGGTGTATCGCTAGTCGAGCGTACCTTGACAGCAATCCCCGGGATTGAGCAGATGCAATTGGTGCAAGATCGAATCGATTTAGTGAAGGTAATCATTGTCAAGGACACTCGCTTCGATGACACTGCGGAGCAGTGGCTTCGCAGCGAATTGCAGCTAATCTTCGGTGATGGCACCGACATTCATTTGTCGTACGTTGCGGCACTTGATCAGACATCGTCAGGCAAGTATCGCTTCTCGATATGTAATGTATAAGTGATAAAAAAATGACGGATACCCCTACCCCTTTGGTGAGCGTAGTTATCGCAACCTACAATATGGGCGCTTATCTGTTTTTGGCAATCCGATCGGTACTCGACCAAACCTACGAAAAACTGGAGATTCTTGTTGTTGACGATGGTTCAACGGATGACACGGCCGAAATCATACGTCCATTTCTTGAAGACACTCGAATCCGGTATATCTCTCAGGTCAATGGTGGTCAAGCTAGCGCCAAAAATCGTGGAATCAAGGAATCAAGAGGGGAATTTGTTGCATTTCTCGATGCCGACGATATTTGGGCTCCAAGCAAGATTGCAGAACAGCTTCCTCTCTTCTTTCGTTCGGAATCGGTTGGGGTTGTTTTCTCTCAATATATCGAGATTGATGCTCAAGGAATTCCTGGAAAATTGGTGGGTAGTGATTTTTCGCGAGGGAAAGTAAGCGGCCCTTTGCTTGTATTCAACTTCGTTGGATTTAGTACAAGTATTGTCCGGAAGCAATGTTTTGATCGTCTCGGATATTTCCGTGAGGATCTAGGCATGGGTATCGATTACGAATTATGGTTGCGGTTTTCTACCGACTACGAATTCGATTACGTTGATCGACCGCTGGTTTATTATCGAATATGGTTAGGTCAAATGTCGAAAAACTACCAGCGTCGTTATATGAATGGCATAGAAATCATGAAAGATTTTCTTAGCAAGCATCCCGATGTAGTGGATAAAAACACTCAACACGATGCATGGGCACACACCTATTCTGGCCTCGCCAGCTGCCTCCATCGTTCCGGCGAAGGGATCGCCCCAACCCTAAGACAGTATTTGCGGGCACTGAGCTTTCGTCCGACATACCTACCGGCATGGAAAGGGATTATCAAGGTATTTCTGGGTGTGAAATAACTTGGAAGGCTCATATTGGCTTTTTAGAGCGTGCTACTGGTTACAATAGATGACTAATGCAACGCCGCGATGAGCGCATCCTTCTCGGCATGCGCTCATGCGCTCCAGTTCGGCTTGCGTGGGTCGGCTTAATTCAGGCACAGCCTTTGCTTTGATTAGTTCGTTCCATTGGAAGGTAGGTAGTTACGCCTAATTTGCTTAATGAACTGAATGTGGGCGCTGGGTACGATCCGACATTACAGATAGTAGGTCTTCAGCGGTGGAAACCCGTTAAATTCGATAGCGCTGTATGAGGCAGTGTAAGCACCGGTGGAGAGCCAGAAAATTCGGTCACCGATTTCCAGAGACAATGGAAGCTGATATCTATAGTGCTCGTACATGATATCCAAGCTGTCGCAGGTTGGTCCGGCCAGGATTACATCCCCGGTTACACCGCTTCTCTCGGTATATGTCGGATATTTGATCGATTCATCGACGGTTTCCATCAGGCCGTTAAAAATACCGACATCGGTATAAATCCAGCGTTTCAAATCGGTTTGCGATTTCTTTGCGATCGAGATCACTTCACTGACCAGCACGCCCGCTTCGCCCACCAACCCACGTCCTGGCTCCAGATAGATGGTCGGAATGGAGTCGCCAAAATGCAGGTCAAGATAGCGGTTTATTTCTTCCGCATATACGGAAAGCGGGTTGCTTTTCACCAAATAATCGGCTGGAAAACCGCCTCCCATGTTTATTGATTTCAGGTGTATATTGTCTTTCTCGATCCGGTCGAACAAATCGCTGACTTGGGCGAGCGCCGCGTCCCAAGCCGGGATTTCACGCTGCTGCGAGCCGACGTGAAACGAAATACCGTAAGGCTCCAGCCCCAAACTGGCGGCCAAGGACACCAGTTCCGTCAGCATTCTCGGCTGGCAACCGAATTTGCGCGACAGCGGCCAATCGGAGTCGGACGTGACCGCGTCCATCAAGAGCCGAAAAAATACCCGCGAACCGGGAGCCTCCTTGGAGAGATGGCGGATATCCGCCTCGCAGTCGCTGGCGAAGAGCCGGACGCCTTTGTCGTAGGCTTCGCGGACATGCCTCGCTTTTTTGATGGTGTTGCCGAAACTGACACGGTCGGGTGTCACGCCAAGATCCAGCACTTGATCGAGTTCGTAGATCGACGCAATGTCGAAGCAGGAACCCAGATCCCGCAGCAAAGTCAGCACTTCCCGGCCGGGGTTGGCTTTGACCGCATAATAGATCTTCGCGCTGGGGAAATGAGTGCGGAATGACTGAAATTTTTCCCGGACTCGGTCCAGCAAGACCACTAAAAAGGGTGTTTCTCTAGTGGCCGAGAAGGTGACGATCTTTTCCCAGTCGGTCGGGGAATAGTTGCTCGGATACATGGTTGTTCCCTCGGAAAATGGATAGTCGCCGGGCATGCGGAAGGCATGCATAACCGTACAGTTATTTTGTTACCTCTATTGTTGCAACAACGCCCGCACATCCGGATTATCCGGCTCCAGTGCGGCCAGATGGCGAGCGTTGGCGCGCGCCGCGTCGAGATTGCCGGCGTCGCGCTGGAACGCGACCAGCGCCAACAGGCTATCGCGATCATTGGGGTGGCGTTGCAACACGGTTTCCAGCGCCTGAATCGCTTTCGGCTTTTGGCCGACGCTGTTCAACGCCACGGCATACACATAGCCGTAGCGGGCGTTGTCACGGCCCAACCGGGCGGCCTCCGCCAAAGCGGTAAGCGCTTCGGGTAGCCGTTTCTGGCGGATCAGCAACAACCCCAGCGCATGGTGCGCGCCGGCGTTTTGCGGATCGAGGGCCAGCGCTTGGCGCAAGGTCTTTTCACCGTCCGCGTCACGTCCTTGGAGACGATACAAGTCGGCGAGATTGACCGCCGCCTGGGCGAAAGTGGGTTGCAGTTCCAGCGCGGCGCGGTACGCGGCTTCCGCTTTTTCAAATTGGCGCTGGTCGACGTAGATCAACCCGGTGTTGAGAAACGACTCCGGGCGATCGGCGTTCGTCTGCTCGGCCGCGAGGTATTCGTTGACGCCGCGCTGGATGGCCAGGCGTTGTGCATCGTCGAGGGTTTCCTTCGGCACAGTCGCCAGCACTCGCGCCGCTTCGATTCGCACCAATCGTACGGGGTCATTGAGCAGCGGCGGCAGGGCGCGCGCTTTCAATTCCGGCGGTAATCCCTCCAACGCTCGCGCCGCCGTGCTCCGCAATAGCGGGTCGGGGTCGGTCAATAGCGGCCGAATGGCCTCGAACGCTGCTGGATCGAGGCGGTCACCCAATTGGGAAGCCGCGCTAGCGCGGGCGATGTTGGGTTGCTCCGGATTCTTCACCAGCGCCAGCAACAGTTCATGCGCGCCGGCGGATTCGGTATGACCGGCGTGCAGCGCCTCGGCGAACCGTTGATGACCGACGGGGATCTTGCCATACCATTTTTTCACCTGATCCGCCGCCCAGGACGCGGGCTTATCGGCATGGCAGCGATTGCAGGCGTTGGGGACGCCCAGCGTCACCGATAGATCGGGGCGGGGAATGCGAAAGCTGTGGTCGTGGCGCGGGTCGACCACCATGTAAGTCGTGGTGGGGGCATGGCAGGCGACGCAGTCGGCGCCCGTGGAGTTGGCGGGATGAAAATGGTGCTCGGGCGTTTCGTACTTCGCTGGGAGATGGCATTGCAGACAAACCTTGCCGCCGGCGGCACGCGGTTTGCCGCTGTGCGGTTCGTGGCAGTCGCTGCATGTGACCCCTTTGGCAACCATCTTGCTTTGCAGGAACGAGCCGTGATTGAACACCTCGTCCTTCATCTGCCCGTCGGGGTAGTAAAGATCGGGGGTCAACAACGATAGCCGATGAGTGTCCAGCAGCGGTTGGCCGAACTGGTACTCTTCCCAGAATTGCCCACGTCGCGAGTGGCAGCGGGCGCACAGTTCCAACTCGCGGTTGAGGCTCTGCGTGGCGTGACCGGTTCCGGCCGGGGTATTCCAAAGGACGGCAGGCGGTTCGGGCAGGGCGGCGGTGGCTAAATTGAGTGCCTGCATGGCCAGCGTGCGTAACGGAAAGAGCGCGCCTCGCCGCCCATCGAGAGTGATGGCCAGTCCCTTGTTTTTGTCCAGCTTTTTCCAATCGCCTTTCCTGTTTGCCCAGGCCAGGTGGTCGGCGCCGGGGCCGTGGCAGGCTTCGCAGGAAACATTGATTTCGGACCAGGTGGTATGGAAGCGATTGAGTTGGGGATCGTAATTCTTGCGCAGATTCGTGGAGTGGCATTCAGCGCACATGTAATTCCAGTTTTGCTGCAAGCCGGTCCAGTGCAGTGGATCCCGATGTGTAATGTTTTGGTCGGGATAGAGATGAAACCAGCGTTGCCCGCCCTGCTCTTTGGGCCGGCTGTCCCAGGCGATACCCAGCGCCTGATAGCGCCCATCGGGGAAGCCAATCAGGTACTGCTGCAAGGGGTACAGGCCGAAGGTGTAGGCAATTTCGTAATCCCGCAATTCTCCGTCCGGCCCATCGGTGCGCGCCATGAATTTTCCGTCGCGGCGAAAGAAGGTGGACGTGACGCCGTCGTAGGTAAACGAAGCGTCCTTGAAATCGCCGAGCACGGTCCGTTCGGTGGCGGGCTGCATGGCCTGGGCATGCTGCGAGTCTTGCCAGAGTTGGTGTTCCGCCGCATGGCATTGAGCGCAGGTGTGCGCGCCGACGTAGCCACCGCTTGGCGCGACCGGCGGATGGCTGGCCGGCAACGTCACCGGCAAAGGTTCCGCCGGCTCGCTCGCCGGCCAGGCCCAACGGCTGAAAACGGTCAAACCGCCAAATAAGGCGAACGCCAGCAGCACAGCCGCCAGTCTGGAAAACCATTGGGTAAAATGAATCATGACGATTTTGGATGGAAGGGGTGGGTAACGTCTCGGGTTACGCTTCGGGGCAAGGCGCGCGGTGTTTCCGGAATATGTCGGCATAGCGCCCACGAAGGTGGTTCGCCGAGCAATCGCTGCCAGTCCGACACGCAGCGTCCAGGCTCATAAAAACCCTGTCCGTGGGCGCGATCCGCAACAGGGGCATTTTATCGGCGGATGACCCCCAATGCAGTACACAAAGTCGTCAACTCGCCTTCCGCCTGGAGCCAACAACCGGAAGGCGGCAACCCCTCGCCTTGCTTGCGGGCGAGGGGTTGCCGCTTGGCTCTAATCCTTGGGTTGTTTGGCCGCCGCCGATTTGGACGCTAGGGCGATCATCGGGTTAGCCGCCGAGACCGTGACCGTCGCTGTCGATTCCGCCAGTTCCTGTTCCAAATCCCGGACGCTGCCGTCGAACGATTCCCGACCGCCGGGTTGGATTTCCTTAATCTCCGTCGGCAGGCCGATCCGGTCCAGAATGGCGATAAACGGTTCCGGATCGAGCTCCTCGACGTTCACCATGGTTTTCGGATCCCAAACGCCCTGAGCCACCAGCATGGCCGCCGCGACCGGCGGGACGCCGGCGGTGTAGCTAATGCCCTGCGACTCGACCTCTTCATAGCATTGCTTGTGATCGGACACCTGGTGGATGAACACCTCTCTCGGCTTGCCGTCCTTCCAGCCCTTGACGAAGTTGCCGATGCAGGTCTTGCCGGTATAGCCTGGCGCGAGAGTCTTGGGATCGGGCAGCAGCGCCTTGACCACCTTGAGCGGCACCACTTCCTGACCGGTGCTCAGGGTCACCGGCAGATGCGAAAGAAAGCCGAGGGTGCGCAGCACGGTGAACACGTTGATGTAATGGTCGCCGAAGCCCATCCAGAATCGAATGCTGTTGGCGTCGATATTCTTCGAGAGCGAGTGCAGTTCGTCGTGACCGTTCAGATAGATGGGGCAGGGACCGACCACCGGGAATTCGTAGACGCGCTTGACCGAGTGGGTGGGGTATTCCTTCCATTGCCGGTCGATCCAGGTCCAGACCTTGATGAACTCGCGGAAATTGATCTCCGGATCGAAGTTGGTGGCGAAATACCTGCCATGGCTGCCGGCGTTGACATCCAGGATATCGATGGTATCGATCTTGTCGAAATAACGCTTTGCCGCCAGCGCGCAGTAGGCGTTGACCACCCCCGGATCGAAACCCGCGCCCAGAATGGCGGTGAGTCCCTTCTCCGCGCAGCGATCTTTCCGCTTCCATTCGTAGTTGGCGTACCAGGGCGGCGTTTCGCACACCTTGTCCGGCTCTTCGTGGATGGCCGTGTCCATGTAGACGGCGCCGGTTTCCAGACAGGCTTCCAGCACCGACATATTGATGAACGCCGCACCGAGATTGATCACGATTTCGGAGTTCGTGTCCTGGATCAGCCTTACGGTCGCCGGGATGTCAAGCGCGTCGAGCTGCCGCGAATAAAGCCGATTCGCGGGATTCCTGAGATGCCCTTTGCGCTGGACGCTTGCAATGATTTCGTCGCATTTCGAGGGCGTGCGCGACGCGATGCAGATATCGCCCAGCACGTCGTTGTTCATCGCCGCCTTGTGCGCCGCAACGTGAGCCACTCCGCCAGCGCCGATGATCAGCACGTTCTTTTTCATGTTCGTTTCACTCCCGACTTAGGAAAGGCTGCGTTTAAAATCCTGGTAGTCAAATTGGCGAACCTGTTCCAGGGCGCCATCGAGTCGCCGCACCACGATGGAGGGCATGGGCAATCCATTGAACCAGTTTTTCTTGACCATCGTGTACCCCGCGGCGTCCGCGATGCGGACTTCATCGCCGACCTCCAAGCGCGCGTTTAGACCGTACTCGCCGAACACGTCCCCCGCCAGGCAGGTGCGGCCCGCAATCATCATGCGATGAGGCCCCGATTCGGGAGAAGCGATCCGCGGCGTGGTGCGATAGATCAAATGGTCCAGCATGTGCGCTTCAACGGATGCATCGACAATGGCGATGTCGATTTCATTGTGCAAAACGTCCAGCACCGTGGTCACCAGCTCCGCGCTATCGGTGATCGCGGCCTCGCCAGGTTCGAGATAAACCTGAACGCCAAACAGGTCGGCGAAGTGCTTCAGTTTTTCGCAGAATCGATCCAGCGGATAGCCGTTCCTAGTAAAGAACAACCCACCTCCCAGACTGACCCACTCCATTTTTTCCAGCAAGGAACCATGGTTCAGGCCAATATGATCGATGGCCTTGGAAAGGTTTTCGAAATCGTCGTTTTCACAGTTGAAATGGAACATGAGACCGCTCAACAGCGGGGCGACCTGGGCAAGCTCGTTGGCATCGGTCACGCCCAGTCTTGAATATTTTCTGGCCGGATTGGCAAGGTCGAAATGCGAATAACTGATCCCTGGATTGACCCTCAATCCCAGCTTCAATCCGCGAACCTCGTTTTGGTAGCGCCTGAGTTGGGATACCGAATTGAAGATCGCCTTGTCGGCAAACTCCTTGACCGCTTCGATGTCGCTGGCGGAAAAGCCCACGCTGTAAGCGTGAACTTCCTTGCCGAACTCTTCCCGCCCCAGTCGGGCTTCATACAGGGAACTGCTCGTGGTTCCATCCAGGAATTCCCGCATGAGAGCGAACGTGCTCCAGGTTGAGAAGCATTTGAGCGCCAGCACGGACTTTGCGCCGGAACGCTCGCGCACCTGTCGGATGATCCGCAAATTTTTCAGTAACCTGTTCTCATCGATCAGATAATAGGGCGTGGTCAGATGTTTCATTGTCCGGGTTGTCGCCTTCTTCATTCTGAAAAGCAGATCAGCTTGCGCGCGAAACCGTGCGACGCTCTGCTGTCAATGGGATTAACACGAGCGCCGCCAACGGCGGGTTCGCGCGAACCAGCGGAGAGGATACGGTCGGCCCCTGGCTCATATGGTCGCCACTGGCGGGGCTTCGGATTTGCCCTTGGCGGTTTTGGCTCGCGGCCTGGCCTTTGCATCCCCCGATTTCGCCTCTTTCTTTTTCCCCTTCTCGGGTTTTTTCTTTTTTTCCTTTTCGGGTTCGGCGACTTGCTCGGGTTCAGTTGCCTTTTCCACGGCGATGCCCGCGGTACCGAAGCGTTGCGTCCAGAGCAGTTCGACCGCCTGACCCAACACCTTGCCCATGTCGGCGCCGTCGATCTCGCTCAGCGCGTCCAGCTTTTTACCGATGGCGGCGCTGGTAAGAATCTTCAGCTTGATCAAGCCAGCATTTTTCTGTTCCTTCCGCCGCTCGCGATAGTCGCGCTGACGTTCTTTAGCCGATTTCATGCGCTTATCTCCATGCAGAGTGAGTTGGGAATCCATATGATATCGTTACGTCATGCGTTATGCAATTAATAACGTAACTAATCACGTCACCTCCGCCGGAAACCGGTTCGTTCGCTGGATGCCGGGCGGGAAGCGTTTCCCGCACGACCCGGAACCGTTACTTCATTTCAGCGATGGAAAGCCGGCGCAACATGGCCTTGCGCTTATCCTGGTGGGTATCCATCCGCGACAGAACGCCGCTCAGGAACCGGACGGTTTCGGTAATGTACGGACCTTTGTTGAGCATGGCGCACTCGGCACGGCTGCTCATCACCGCATCCGAGACCTCGGCCCGCGAAGGCGCCCCCTTCTTGGCCATGCCTTCCAGAATCTGGGTCGCCCAGATCACCGGCACATGCGCGGCCTCGCACAGCCACAGGATTTCTTCCTGCACCTCGGACAGCCGTTCGAAACCGACTTCCACCGCCAAATCGCCGCGCGCCACCATCACGCCCACCGGCGGCGAGCGCAAGCTGGCCAACAGAATGCGAGGCAGATTCTCGAACGCTTGCCGGTTTTCGATCTTGAGCACGATGCCCAGGTGTCCGCCACCCAAGTGATGTAAATGATCTTCCAAAAGCAGAATGTCTTCCGGTCCCCGCAGGAAGGACAGCGCCACCATGTCCACCAGGCCGACGACTTCGCCAAGATCGGCGATGTCCTTGGCGGTCAACGCTGACATTTCAAAATGGGTGTCCGGGAAATTGATGCCTTTTTCCGAGCGCAACCGCCCACCATTCGGGCCGGTATAGGTGATTTGGACGGTGATCGTCTTGCCGTCGTTGGTCTTGACCAGGCCGCCGATCTTGCCGTCGTCCAGCCACACATGTTCGCCGGGACGAACCGATTCGAAAGCGGCCGCCAGCGTGCAGTGAATCTGGGCGGGCGCGATCACCGCGCCCGATTCGTCCTGTTCGGCGTCGCGGCCCGGTTCGGGATCGCGGGTCAACAGCAGGGTGTCGTTGGGGAACAGGGTGAGTGGCAGAATCACTTCCGGCAGCGGGCCGATCGCCGCGCGGGCGATGACGGCCTCTTCCCGGACGAGGTCGATCCGGGTTCGGTCCAGGACATAGATGACCTGGTCGGTTTCGGCCAGACAGGAGTCGCCCTGCCTGGAGAGGATGCGCAGACTCCGATTTCGATCCCGGCCGTCGACCAGACGAATTTCATCGCCCGCTTGCGCCCCTTCGAGTAGCGCATTATCGATGGGCATGGCCGACGGCACGCCTTCCGGGGCGGCCTCGGGCGCGTCGGATGGCGTCAGCCAAACCAGAGCCGGCGATAGCACTCGGGCCAGATAATCTCGCTTGGGTCGAATCTTGAGCAAGCGTCCCGCGGCTTCCAAAGGACCGGTGCGCAGCTTGGGCCCCCCCAGATCGGCCTGGATTCGGCAACTGCGCCCGACCTCCCGTTCGGCGCGGCGCAGGTTGTCGACCATCGCCCGCCAGGCTTCGGGGCTGTCGTGCGCGCAGTTGATCCGCATGATGTCCATGCCGGCCATCAACAAATCTCGAACCAGTTGCGGGTCGGTGGCGGCTTCGCTGGGCATGGTCACCATAATCCGCACTTGGCGATTGTTGGACTCGGGACCGAGCAGGGTACGGGTGTGGTCGCGCAGCAGCAGAGGACCGGTACGAAAGTCGACCGGCGCATCGGGAGCCGGTCCCGAATCGCGGTGGGTCAGTTGCCCCAGCACTCCAAGAACCGCGTTCAGGCTGGCCAGAACATGCGCTTCCAGTACGCCCAGCGAAGACAGGCCCAGCGAGGCGAGGTCGCGTTGCAGATTGCGAATATCGTGGCGGCGCACGCCCAGATAATGCAGCAGGTTGCGGGCGCTGGCGCGATAGACTGGTTCAATTGGCGCCAGTTCCTCGTTGAAGTTCTGTTCGAGTCGCAAGGCTTCGTCGCGCAACATCATCAGGGAAGGAATCAGACGCTCAAACACGCGGGTATTGCTTTGAATGGGCATACTTGCTTGCTCGGTTTGAAAGGCGGCGTCATAGTTTAGGTAAAAATAGTGGACGCATTGTTACAAAATTATTTCAAACCGATAGTGCCAAACAGCCAATCGGTTGTCGGATTTTTAGCACCGCAACGTTTCTTATGTGAGACGCTTTATGATTAAGAGGATATCCGGTACAAAAAAATCATGAACAGGCTCCAAGACTTGGAGAAGATGTTATAAAATTTAAGTCTCAACCTTTGAATCCTTGTCCTATGGATATCCCCGGCGTTCAGAATTGCTCCCAGCGGCGGCGCTGGCGCCGCCAGGAAAAGTTGGGAATGATCAACCCCAACAGCAGCCCTCCAAAGCCGACGCCCGCACCGGCGACAAACCAGTCGCGCTGGGATTCCTTCCGCAGCGAAGCATTTTCCCGTTCGAGATGAGCGGCCTGATCGCGGGCCAACGCGGTTTCCCGTTGCAGATTACGGTTTTCCTGTTCGATGGCCAGGGCTTGCGCGGCGGCACGGCGGATATCGGCCACCTCCTCGCCGCACCGGGCCAACTCGGCACGACTGGCATCCAGCGCCCCGGCTTGACCCCGCAAGCTGTTGTTTTCCTCCTCCAGCGTAGCGATGCGCGCTTCGAGTCGCGCCACCTGATCACGGGGGGCGGGCTGATCCATCAGATAGCGGCTCAGTATCCAACCAACGGTCCCTTCCGGGGTTTTGACCTTGGCGTAGCCTTCGGCGCTGCTGGATTCCAGAATCTCCAACGGCGTACCGCTGGGCGCCATGAGCAGGATTTTGTACCGGGTGGAAGTGCCGCGTCGGATCGGGATGGTGCAGGAATCGGTCACGTAACCGGTTTCAGCGCGGGCGGGGCCTGCCAGCATGCCGGCGATCAGCAGGAGTGGAAACAATGGCGACAATCGCTTCATGCGGGTTCCGTGGTGGGGCGGCAAATGTACGGCGGATTTATTAACTTTAAATGCGCCGGCCCGGACTGCCAACCCTCACGCATCGGGACCGGCCCCGATCGCGTCCGAGCGACCGCCGACTTGTAAGCGCTTGGATCGCATCCGCGTCGCGGTCGCTCGGGTTGACATCGATCGCGAACTCTCCTTGAATTGGCCTTGATCGCCCGTCCAGCCTCACCCGCGTTTGCAGCCTCTCCAACCCGCCAGCCGGTTGCCGGATCGAGATCCGTCAGCCCTCCAAAAAATTTAATCGCACAACATGAAAAAATGCTTGTTTCTGCTCGTATTCCTCGCCATTTCGCCCGCATGGGCCGGCATCCCCGCCACACCGGTCATGACGCTGTACCAGTTCAATGGCCAGCTCGAAATTCCCTATTACGAGATTGAGACCTTTCGCCGCTCCGGCCCCTCCTCGCCGGCCGGCTTCCTGACGCAAGGCACGTCCTTGATCCCTTGCCTGGTGGTGCGAGACGGCAGGCCGCTCACCGACCGCGACGGCACGCCGTATGTGGGGTTTCGAATCGTGGTGAACTCGCGAACGGCCACACCGGCTTCGACCGAACTATTCAGAACCGCGCTGCGACAGCGCCAAACCACCACGGTGGACAACCACCATTGCGACGCCAGCGTCCGACATGTGATTGGCATCCGCGCCTTGTATGCGCTGGAGAAGGCCCCGTTTTTCGACCCCCCGCGCCGGACCGGAGCCGGCGCGGCCACTCCCTCGTCCGGTAGCGAACCGGACCAGATCGTGCGCGCCTTTCATCAGTCTCCCCAATGCGAGGCAGCCAACCATCACCTGATCGGGCGGCGCGCTTCCTTGCAAAGCGCCTGGGATTCCTTCATTCGCACCCACCGCAATCGCTGGTCCGAGCAGGCCCTGCGGCAGGCCATGCATCTGGACTATACAATGCGCACCGCGATCTTCGAGGGGCATCTCGACCGAGGATGCAACGCCTACGGCGCCTGCGAGCGCAACATCATTGCCCTGTCGATCCGCAACCGGGGGCGGGAAGGTTGCTCCGGCCATCAGGGCTGCCGGTTTCCAGGGGATTTTCAGGGCGTGGCCAGCCGGGTTTCCCAATACAACATCTGGGATGAGTACCTGACCCAAGTCTCCGGCCTGACCTCGTGTTTTCTGCGGGCCGATCTGGGCGGGAACCCAGTGGCGGGAGGCGGCGGTCATAACATTCAGTATTACAATAAGCTGCAAGGCATGTACGCGCAGAACCTGGACGCGGTGCAAGGAATTTTGTTTGGCGGCGACGAGGATCTGCGGAAAATCTTTCCCAATGCCTCCGTGGGGGAGCTGAAAAGCCTACGCCACTACTATCATGCGCCGGCGATGGGCAAATGCTTTCCCCATCATGATCGAGTCGAATACATCGGCGGAGCGGTGGCCAGCAAGGGGCAGGATTTTGCGCTGATCGCCAACACCCGAGTTCGGATCGACCAGCCGATGGGAGGTGGGTACCTGTTCCGGGATTTCGTGTTCGAGGAAAACGAAGACCGGGATGTGACGCGGATCGTCGACCGCTATCCGGGCTTCGTCATCGACGGACGAAAAGTGTCCTTGCGGGCGGCGAGTCGCTGCGCACCCTACGGCATTCCGCGCGGCTGTCGGTTCGACGCTATCGGACGCTATCGAAAAACGCCCTCCTGGCTGAGCGCGGGCCGCCCGTTGGCGCTTACCTGCCACGTCCGCGACCAGGGCGGGCAATGCCAAGGCGGAGCTGGAACGCGGTCGGTCACCGTGGGCGGCGTCTGCGACACCCAGATGCGGCCGGTGGCCGGCGTGCGCTAGGAAACCCCGGCGCCATGGTTCGAAACCACTTTCCCGAAGCAAGGGACATCCACAACGGTGAGGCAAGACCCGGATGCAGCCACAACTCATTCCCGAATCCAACTATCTGATGCGGATGGCCGACGGGACCATCAAACAGGTCAATCCGTTCACCGGCACCGAAGTGTGGACCGTGCCCGGCCGCGGCAACCGGCCGCTGGGGGTCGGGCCACTCGCGCCCGCTCCGCTCGACCCCCAGCAGCACGACGCCCATTGTGCGTTCTGCGCCCGGCGCTATCTGGAGACCCCGCCCGAGAAGGCGCGCTTGATCCGCACCGGTAGCGGCTTCGCCACCCTGCGCCATCTCCACGCCGAGGCGCTGTTCGATACCGTGGCCGAATTCCGCCGCGTTCCCGATCTGTTCGAGATCGTGTCTTTAGACTATTGGCGGAAGAATTTCGACTACCGGATTCCCGACGCCATCGCCGCCCACCAGCGCGCCTATCTGGCCTCGGAGGCGGGTCGCCGCCACGTCCTGCACGTCGTCGAGCAACGCCTGAAGGCGTCCGGCCTGGACGAGGCGGCGCGCAACCGGCTGTCCCAGGACGAGAAGCTGCACAGGGCCAGCGCCTTTTTCGGCGGCGGCCACGAGGTGATCGTCGCCCGGCGCCATTTCGTCGATGGCGCCACGCACGACAATCAGCTCGCTTCCTCCGGAACCCTGACCCCGGAAGAGCATTACCAATATCTGCGCTTCACCATCGACGCCGCGCGCGAACTGTACGTGCACAACCGCTACGTCCGCTATGTCGCGGTGTTCCAGAATTGGCTGAACACGGACGCCGCCTCCTTCGACCACCTGCACAAGCAACTGGTGGCCATCGACGAACGCGGGGTCCAGAACGAGATCGAACTGCAACGGGTGCGGGCCAATCCCAATCTCTACAACGAAGCGGCGGTGAACTTCGCCGCCTACCGCAACCTGGTGGTGGCCGAGAACGACCACGCCATCGCCTACGCCGGCTTCGGCCATCGCTACCCCACCCTGGAGATCTTCTCCAAGAGCGAACGCAGCCAGCCTTGGAACCACGCCCCGGAGGAATTGCGCGGGGTGTCCGATCTGGTCCATGCCTGCCACGCCGCCGCCGGCCCCGACATCCCCTGCAACGAGGAATGGTATTACAAACCGCCCGACGTGGACGTGCCCATGCCGTGGCGGGTGCTGATCAAGTGGCGGGTCTCGACGCCGGCCGGCTTCGAGGGCGGCACCAAGATCTACGTCAACACCATCGACCCGGAAGCCTTGCGCGACCGGGTGGTGCCGCGCCTGTTCCAGCTCAAGAACGAGGGTCGCGTCGCGCCCATGAAGATCGCCTTCGAGTGCGATTGCCTGCCCAATTGCCTGCGCTACAACCCCGCCGTCCGCCAGCAGGAGTCCTCCCACCCCGAGTTTCCGCCGCTGTCCGAGGGACCGTCCCCGGAGGGCTGATCGCGCCGGCGGCGTGGGTGGCGAAAAAGCATCGGTGTCCCGGAAGACCGATCCACCGGAGTCCGTCGGATCGTTGCCGAGATCGCCTCGATATTCGCTTGCCGCGCCACTTGGATCGGGCACGGGATACGCTGGCCGATTCGAACCAAGACCCGCCTGGTCGATGAGGTCAAGCGGCTCCGGGACCACGCGCCCGCGGTTCTGGACCGCATCGTTTGGATCGGCCACGGGGAAAGCCGTCAACGGGTCCGCTCGATCGGCAAGTGCGCGCCATCACCCCGCGTCGGCATGCGCCGAGCCCAGCCTTCGCGACTTGCCAGGCCATGGAGTTCCGTAACTTGTAACCAAACCGTCATGGATAAAACCTTGTGAGCCTTGAGCGCCTCTTCGATCTGATCGCTCCCGAACAGCGGAACAAAGCCCGCTGCCTCCATGACACTCTGGCGGCGACCGATGGCTTCGTTGATCCCGATCTATTCGCCGCCCGTCTGCTCGACCAGGGCTTGCTTGACGAGGCCACGGTGTATCGTTACCAGACGGAGGATACGATCGAACTGACCGTCGTTCGCGATCCCAGGCCACCGGGCTCGGACGCCGCCGCTCCACGGGCGCGATCGGCCGCGACCACCGAGTCAGCAGCCACTTTGGTTGATCCCAGCCGCTTCCCGCCGGCTGGCGGCTTTGGCCTTGCCGCAACCCCATCGCCCGCGTCGTCCCGTTATAGTCTCCTGGGCCGGATCAACGCCGGCGCCATGGGCGAAATCCAACTCGCCAAGGATCGCGATCTGCGACGCAAGGTCGCCTACAAGCAATTGCTGGCCGGTGTCGAAGCCATGCCCGGCCTGACCCAGCGGTTTCTGCTGGAAGCTCAGGTCATGGCGCAATTGGATCATCCCAACGTCGTCCCCGTTTATACCCTGGAGCAGGTGACGGATGGGCGCTTCGCCTACGCCATGAAGTGGGTACAAGGCCAGACCTTGGCGGATTTGTTCAAGGAAGCCTGGACCTGCGTCAAGGCCCGACGCGCTCTGCCCGCGGAGTTGAGCCGCGAAACCCTGCTCGAGCATTTTCTCAAGGTCTGCGACGCCATGGCGTACGCACACGCCAAAGGTGTGCTCCATCGCGATCTGAAACCCGCCAACATCATGGTCGGCCGGTTTCGCGAGGTCTATGTGATGGATTGGGGATTGGCCAGAGTGAGCGACGCGCCGGATATCGCGGGCGACGCCGATCCGGCGGAGCCGATGTCCCTGGTCGACGAAGATCCAACCGCCGCCCGCACCCGCATCGGCGAAATCATGGGCACCCCCTGTTATATGTCCCCGGAGCAGGCCAGCGGCGACAACGCCAGCCTCGATGCCCGCAGCGATGTGTATTCGCTGGGTCTGATTCTGTACGAACTGGTCAGCCTGCGGCGAGCCTTGCACGCCTCGTCGGTCGAAACCCTGTTGGAAGTTGCCCGGCATGGCGAAAAGCGGCCACTGCAACCGCCTTCGGCAACGCTGAAAATACCGCGCGACCTGTCCGCAATCATTCTCAAGGCCACGGCGCCGATACGCGCCAACCGTTATCGGACCGTCCATGCGTTGGCCGAGGATCTGCGCCGTTTCCTGCAAGGTGAATCGATCTCCGCTTTGCCGGATACCCGGTGGCGCCAGCTATTGCGCTGGATCGGACGGCACCGCCAAGCCACATTGCTGATGCTGATGGGTGTCTTACTGGTCGCTTTGAGCGCCATCAGCTGGAGCTTTTACCAGCGCGCGGTCGCACTTGCCCAAACGCAAGCCCAAAAAGAACAGTTGAGCCAATATCTAACCAGCGTGGCGGAGCAAAACCACATCATCGACAGGCGGTTTTTGCTTTTCGAGGAGTTACTGGAGGGGTTGGCCGCCGCAACGGTGCAAACCCGGACAAGCGGCTCGCCATCCACCGAGCCCTTGTACCTGGCGAATGATTTCCGCATACCAGAACGGGCTCCGCCCGATCTGGCGCCCGCCAGCCAATATCAAGGCAAACCGATCAGCACGGAGTATCCGGCGTATATCACATGGGACGGCCCACCGCTCGGCCCCGTGTTGCGCGATACCCTGAGCCGCGTGGCCTCCCTTCGTCACCCCTTCCGGCGCATGTTCCTGCTGAGCCGGAACGCGCGGACTCCTTATCATCTTCCGCCGGCCGATATGCACCGAATCATCGGCGAGGAAGGCGTACCGCTGGTCTGGGCCTACTTCGCGCTGCGGGAGGGTTTGCTTGCGGTGTATCCCGGCCATGCCCTGGCCACGCTGCCGGTGGGATACGACCCCCAGCAGCATCCCTGGTATCGGAGCGCGGCGGGCAAAAACGGCAAGTTCTGGGGGAATCCGTACCGGGATTTACTCGGACAAGGCTTGCTGCTGTCTTGCAGCATGTCCCTGTTCGATGGGACGGGGCAGTTGCTGGGCGTGGCCGGTATCGATATTGCCCTGAACTATGTCATTGATCGGCTGATGATCATTCCCAACTCACGGATGGTGGAAAGCTTTCTGCTCGATCCGGAAGGCCGCATCGTGATCCGCTCCAGCGACAAGGACCGCGATCCCGCCGAGGCCGCGGCGCTCGATAACCAGGAGCGTCCCCTGTACCCTCATCCTGAAATCGTTGCCGATGTCCAGGCCGGCAAATTCGGTTACCGGGAAATACAACGGCGGGATGGACAAGAGCTATGGATCGTATACGACAACATCGAAACCCTGGGATGGGCCTACGTGGTGGAATTCGCGCCAAAACCGTAGAGCGCCGGATCCGAATCGTTCCACATGACCGGCGCCCGAACCGCGGCTTGTCGTAGTGATGGAAGCGGCCCGTTAAGCAAAGCGGGGGCTTACGCCCGCGCCTATTCCACGCGCTAGCGCTCCGCCGGACCAGAAGGGCGCTTCCGCCTTGCGGGTTGTAGAAGGCCCGCATCGCGCAAAGCGGGCTTTTGCATCGGCAAACCCCTGAGGCATCGATCGGCGATATCGCCATTGGCGTTGCGTCGAAAATATTTTAGATGTTATTTGTAAAATACAAATAACAATGATAAGCTCCGTGCTCATGGAGATGGAGGTAAGCGATGAGCACGATGATTGACCCCACCCAATCCGCCGCGATGCTGCTGGCGATCCCGCCGACCGAACCGGAGCGGCTATTCAGCGGCGATCCGGAGACTGCCCGCCAGGAGTTTCGGGCGCTGGCTTCGGTCTGGCATCCGGATCGATGCTCCCGACCCGAGGCCACCGAGGTGTTCCAGCATCTTGGCCGGTTGTACGACCGTGCGCTCGGGAAGCTGCGCGACGGGATCTGGCAAACGCCCGGCCAGCTACGTCTGCGTGCCCTCGACGGGACGGAGTTCCGAGTCCGCCATTACAGGGAACGGCAATTCGAACTGGGCCGACTGTTCATCGGCGACGGCATCGTGACCGCCCTGCTGGAACCCGCGTATTCCGATCTGTTTCGGAACGCGCTCGCCGTCATCGATCGCCTGCCCTGCGCCGACGCCGGCATGGCGGCGGAAATCGGGCGCTGCCTGCCCGAAATCGTTCGGCACTTCGAAACCGGCGCCGGTCCGGTGCTGGTCGTGCGCAAGACACCGGATCTGCTGTCGCTGCGGGATGTGCTCGACCACCACGGCGGCCGGATGGACCCCCGCCATGTAGCCTGGATTCTCAGCTCGCTGCTCAACCTGGCCTGTTATCTCGATTACGCCGGCATCGTCCACAACGCCATTTCGACCGACACCTATTTCATCTCGCCGCAAACGCACGGCGGCGCCCTGCTCGGCGGCTGGTGGTACGCGGTCCGGCGGGGAGAGCCGCTGCGCGCCGCGCCCGCTCTCACCGTCCAGTACGCCCCATTCGAGGTTATGACCCGCCGTCGAGGCGACCACCGCACCGATCTGGAATCGATTCGGGCGCTGGGCCGGGAACTGCTGGGCGATATCGCCGGACCACGGCTGGCGCGCGACAGGGCCGCCCCGCCGCCGATGATCGACTGGCTGCGGCTGCCGGCCGGCGCTTGCGCCCTCGACGATTACCAGACCTGGCAACGCCAGGTGTTGCCCGACAGCTTCGGCGAACGCCGTTTCGTCAAGCTGGATTTGACCCGCCAAGACCTGTACTAAACCGAGAAGGAGAATGCCATGGGAACCGCTCGCTGGAATCCAACCGATTGGACTCATTACGCCACCTCAACCGCCCATAAAACCACCGATGCCGTGTTCGCCTCGCGCGGCATGGACAAGGATCTCGACCCCCTGGGGGTGGTCATGCGCGAATCGCGGGATTCGGATCTGAACCCGGCATCGACCGCCATCGTGGTCGGGCTGGACGTCACCGGCTCGATGGGCATGATCGCCGACGCCCTGGCCCGTAAGGGGCTGGGGACCATGGTCGAGGAGATCCTGGCCCGCAAGCCGGTGTCCGATCCCCATATCCTGTGCGCCGGCATTGGCGATGTGCTGTACGATCGGGCGCCGCTGCAAGTAACCCAGTTCGAGGCCGATATCCGCATCGCCCGACAGTTGGAAAAAATCTGGCTGGAAAAAGGCGGCGGTGGAAATTCGTGCGAGTCCTACAACCTGCCGTGGTATTTCGCGGCCCTGCATACCTCGATCGACTGCTTCGAGAAACGCGGTAAAAAAGGCTATCTGTTCACGGTCGGCGACGAGGAGCCGCCGCGCGATCTGCCGGCCAAGGCCATCGCCCGCTTCATCGGCGACCGGCCGCAACGCGACTTCAGCTCCCGCGAACTGCTGACGATGGTCGGGCGCATGTACCACGTCTTTCACGTCATCGTCGAGGAAGGCGCGCACGCCCGCCACGACCCGAACGGAGTGCGGAGCCGCTGGACCGATCTGCTCGGACAGCGGGTCATCGGCCTGTCCGATCACACCAAGCTGGCGGAAGTCATCGTGTCGGCGATCGAGGTCAACGAGGGTCGCGACCGGGATCGGGTGGTAAAAAGCTGGCCGTCGAGGCAAACCGCCCTGGTGGTGCGGCGCGCCGTGGGCGGATTGACGCCGACCGTCAGCCCGACGTCCGGCGTGCTGCGGTTTTAACGAGCGGGCGCGAAGGAGACCCCCATCATGCACCCCACCAAAACCGCCCATGTTGTAATCGGCGCGCAGTTCGGCGACGAGGGCAAGGGCCGGCTGACCGATTATCGCGCCGCGCAAACCGGCGGCGACGCGCTCGTGGTGCGATTCAACGGCGGGGCGCAAGCCGGCCATACGGTGGTCGCGCCGGATGGCCGGCGCCATGTGTTCAGCCACATCGGCAGCGGTACGCTGGCCGGCGCCGCTACCTATCTGTCGCGCTTTTTCGTCGCCAATCCCATCCTGTTCCTGAAGGAGGTGGACACGCTGGCGACCCTGGACGCGCGACCCGTGGTCTACGCCGATCCCGCCAGCCCGGTGACCACGCCCTACGACATGATGATCAACCAAATCGTCGAACGGGAGCGGGGCGACGGCCGGCACGGCAGTTGCGGCATCGGCTTCGGCGAAACCCTGGAACGCAACCTGGATGGCCGTTTCGCGCTGACCGTCGCCGATTTGGCCGACCCGTCGGCGCTGACACGCCGGCTCGATGCCATCCGTCGCGAGTACGCGCCCGCCCGGCTTGCCCGGCTGGGTTTCGCGCACACGTTTGGACCCAACGCCGACCTGTTCCGGTCGGATGCCATTCTGGCGCGGTACGTCGAGGACGCGGAGCGCTTTCTGGACGCCACGATCACGGCCGAGGCGCGGACGGCGATCGGGAATCGACCCCTCGTTTTCGAAGGCGCCCAGGGTCTGCTGCTCGATCAGGATCGCGGCTGCTTTCCCCACGTCACCCGCTCCAACACCGGGCTGCGCAACGTACTTACCTTGGCCAACGAATGGGGTTTGGAACGGCTGGACGTCACCTATGCCACGCGCGCCTATCTGACCCGGCACGGCGCCGGCCCGCTGCCGCGCGAGCTGCCGGAAAAACCCTATCCGGGGATCGTCGATGAGACCAATCGGCCCAATGCATATCAGGGCGCATTGCGGTTCGCCTGGCTGGATCTGGATCTGCTGGGGCGTGCCGTCCGCGAGGATTTGAGCGACGCCGCCGCCCATCCGGCGTTGACCGTGAACGCTGGTCTGGCCATCACCTGCCTGGATCAGCTCGGCGGCGCGGCGGCGCGTTACTATCGGGAGGGCCGCCCGCGCCAGACTTCGCTGGAAACTTTCGCGGCGGCGGCGGCGGAAGCGGTGGGCGTGAAGCAAGTGCTGCTCAGCTTCGGTCCAGGTGGGGAATCGACGCTTCACGGATTATGACGGCCGGCCGGAGGACGCCGGCATCATGGTGGTCGAGCCCACCGGGCAAGTATCGCGATCCCCGGACAGCGCTTTCAGACGAAGGGCGCGAACACCGGCGGATCGCTTTCCGGCAAGGCGGCGCCATGCTGGATGCGCAGCCACAGTTCCGGCAGGGTGAGATCCAGCGCCTGACAGGCTTCGTCCAGGCTCACGTAGCCCTGTTGGAGCAGGAAGCGGCAGGCGGTCCGCTCGGCCTGATGACGGGTTTCCAGGGGTAATTCTTCAAAACGCATGACGGCCTCCGTGGGAAGGAAAGGGATTTCGGGGTCAGTGGGCGGCGCGCGATAACAGTGTAGACTCACGGTGGGCGGGTCGGTTTAGCGCATTTGCGCCGACCCGCGGCGCGCGACCCGCTTCACCTCGATCACGAACCCCGAAAACGAGAATCTCATGGTTGACCTTCTGCCCTACGAGCACGGCATTTACGCCTTCGATTCCGGCTATATCCGGCCTCGACTCGCCGCCATTCATCTTATCGTTGAAAGTGGCCAGGCCGCGGTGGTGGACACCGCCAACAACGCCGCCCTGCCGAACACGCTGAACGCCCTGGGCCAGCTTGGCCTGACCCCGGCCAGCGTCGCCTACGTCTTTCTGACCCATGTTCACCTGGATCATGCCGGCGGCGCCGGCGCCATGATGCGGGCCTTTCCCGAAGCGCGCCTGGTCGTGCATCCGCGCGGGGCGCGGCACATGGCCGAACCGGCCAAACTGTTCGCCGCCGTGCAGGCGGTGTACGGCGAGGCGGAAGCCGGTCGCCTGTACGGCGATCCGATTCCGGTCAGCCCGGACCGCATTCTTTCCGCCGGCGAGGGCTTCAGCTTCGATCTCGGCGGCCGGACCCTGGTCTGTCTGGATACGCCCGGACACGCCCGCCATCATCTGGCCCTGCACGATACGCGCGGCGGCAGCCTATTCACCGGCGACATCTTCGGCCTATCCTTCCGCGAGCTGGATGTGGATGGGCGGCCTTCGATCATCCCCACCACCACTCCGACCCAGTTCGAACCGGACGTCATGCATGAATCGGTGGATCGGATTCTGGCCTGCCGGCCGGAAGCGCTCTATCTCACCCATTTTTCCCGAGTCGAGGACATCCCGCGCCTGGGCGCCGACCTGCACCGGCTGATCGACGCCCATGTGGCGGTGGCCGAACGCGAGCGGGACGCCGGCCCGGAGCGCGAGGCGCGCATTCTGGCGGGTTTATGGGCGCTGATGGACGCCGAGTCGGTGCGGCAAGGCTGGACGCTCCCCCCCGAGCAGTGGCGCGCGGTGCTGGAATCGGATATCGAACTTAACGCTCAGGGTTTGGACTACTGGCTGGACCAAACCCGACCGGCGGCCTGAGCGCCGCCTCGACCGAGATCAGAACGCCAGCATCTCCGCGACACTGGCGTTCTTTTCGGAATGCGTCATGCGCTTTCCTCCATTATATTTTCCAGGGCATTGCTCAAGCCGCCGTCGGCGTCCAACCATCCGCCGGCCAGCTTGGCCATTCCACGGCCGATGCCGTGCCAATACGTTTCAAGGAAACGACACCGAACCCGAGACGCTTCTCTTCGCGAAGCCCAGCAGATCGACGACCGTATTCCCGGCGGGCGGCGAATTGGTAAACAGGGTCTTGGTCACGCCATTGAAGGTCGCATAGCACTCGTAGGCTGGAAAATCATCTATCTTCCCGTTAAACGACACACTGAATTTGCCGCTACTCGTCGGCGACACGGTAAACACACCAACGAAGTCGATGTCCGCGGCCATGCCGACCAATGGATCACCCGCTTTCGCCACGAGGTGCAGCTCGGCCGGACCGGTCGCGGGTGGATCCGGTCGCGTCTGACCGGGAAACGCGGTGCCACCCTGAGTCGCTCGCAGATGCGCGCCAACGCCCCCAAAGGGAGGCGGACCGCGGAACGTCGGAGCCTTTTGGGTCATCGAACACCGCGACATGTCGGCGTTCTTGAAACCCGTTTGCACCCCGGATACGAGGTTCACTTCCGTCGTTCCGGATGTCGTATGCGCCGAATGGAGCATGCGCTTGGTGACTAGATCGACGGTGGCGGACGACTGCATGCGATGGCTGGCGCTTTGCGAATCGCTGAAGCCCCGCTGGTCGGTGAGGTAGCCTGCATCCCAATCCTTAGTCCAGTTGCCCGGCCAGGTTCGGGCGATGGCCGGCAAGGGCACGGCCGTTTTGCTTAAGTGCACACCTGTGGTAATGGTCTGGGTATAACCCTTCACCGTTTTTGGGATAAACGCCGAAATCCAGAATGTTACTGTTGGATTTGCCATCTTTCTCTCCTGTTGGAGTTACTCATTCCGAGTTTAGGACACCGACGGAGCACATGACTTGCCAAAACCAAAAGGAACGCTCGGTATTTAACGCCATAACGCCGATGATCTCCTTATATCTAGAAGGAAAACTGGAAGTTCTCGAAGGTTCCAGGCCAAGCCCTCGGCGTTGAAAAATCGCTCACGGCGAACCTTTCACCGGCTCATTTCGACTTGCGCAACTGGTTCAGTTTGGACAAACCGAAAGCGAACGATCCCCGCCATATAGCGATCCTGGATCAGCCATGGACGCAGGTGGGTTCGTGCGTGGCGTGTAACCCAACAAGATCAAAGTATTGGGTTGCGACCCATAATCCAATCCAACCCACAAGCCTCCGGTGTGGCCGCGAACCAGAACGCCGGCGCCTCCGCGACGCTGGCGTTCTTTTCGGAATGCGTCATGCGCTTTCCTCCAGATTCTCGCAAGGTCGCCGACGGCGCTTCCGGCCCTTGAACCAGCCATCTCTCATCACTCGCGCCGTCGCCAGCGACTATCATGAAAACATCCCTCTTGGAAAATTTAGACGCAAGGCAGCCTGAAAGGAATCGAGCGCGCGGCGATTCGGGTCACGACGCCAAACCGTTACCAGCGGAAATTGGCCCCTTGACGCGTACCGACCGTTCAAAAACCGAACCGCCGAACCCGTAACGGTAGCGCGCCGATCCGACAACGATAACAACCCAGCGAGGTAGCGTGGATGACCGACAAACTCACCGATAAAGCGACCCAACTGATCGAGCGCGTGGCCGAACTACTACAAGAGCGTTTACCCGAATCCGCGGTGGAAATGGCGCAATCCTTCGTGCGCCACTATTACGCTTGGGTGACGGCCGAGGATTTGGCTGAAAGAGATCCGGAAGACCTGTACGGAGCGGTCTTGTCTCATTGGAATCTCAGCCGTCAGCGGCGACCGGGCATCCCGATCATCCGGGTCTACAATCCCGGTTTCGAGGAGCACGGCTGGCAGTGCACCCATACCGTGGTGGAGATCATCACCGACGACATGCCGTTCCTGGTGGACTCCATGACAATGGAGCTCAACCGGCACGGTCTCACGGTACACCAGGTCATCCACCCGGTTCTGCGCGTGACGCGCGACTCCGACGGTCATTTGCAACGGGTGCTCACCGGCGGGGCCGACGAAGGCATCAGCGAAGCCACCATGCATTTCGAGGTGGACCGAATCACCGATCCCACGCTGATCGCCGACCTGCGGGCCGGGCTGCTGCGCGTGCTGGGCGACGTGCGCGCCGCCGTCGAGGACTGGCCGTCGATGCGCGAGCGGCTAGCGGCCATTGCCGCCGGTCTGGACGGCGCCAGCTTGCCCCTGCATGCCTCGGAAGTCGGCGACATTCAGGAATTCCTGCGCTGGGTGGCGAACGAGCATTTCACCTTCCTGGGCTACCGCGATTACGATCTGCTGGAGAAGGGCGGCCAACTGTCGCTGTGCGCCGTGCCCCGTTCCGGTCTCGGCTTGCTGCGCAGCGACGACAGCGATATTTCCCGCGATTTGGCCATTCTGCCGCTCGAACCCAGCCGGCTACCCCAGAGCGCCAAACTGCTGATCATCTCCAAGGCCGGCGCCCGCTCCACGGTCCACCGCCCGGTGCCGCTGGATTACCTGGGAATCAAACGCTTCAACGCGGATGGCCAAATCGTCGGCGAGCAGCTTATCCTGGGCCTGTTCACCGCGCAGGTCTACAACACCAACCCGCGGCGCATCCCGTTGCTGCGCGGCAAGATCGGACGGGTATTGACCCGCTCCGGCATTTCGCCCAAGGGCCACGCCGGCAAGGCCCTGCAGAACATTTTGGAGACTTTTCCCCGCGACGATCTGTTTCAGGCCACGGACGACGAGTTGCTCGACATCGCCACGGGTATCCTGCATCTCAAGGAGCGGCAGCGGCTGCGGCTGTTCGCCCGCAAGGATATGTTCGACCGCTTTGTCTCCTGTCTGGTTTATGTGCATCGAGAAAAATACAATACCGAAGTGCGGTTGCGGGTACAAGCCATTCTGATGCAGGCCTTTAACGGTGAATCCTCCACCTTCACCACCCAGTTCACCGAATCGGTCATGGCGCAGTTATGGTTTTCCATCCGCACCCAGCCCGGCAAGATTCCCGAGTATTCGATACCGGAATTGGAAGCCCAGTTGCGCGAGGCCACGCAATCCTGGGAGGAAGAACTGCAGCGCGCCCTGCTGGAACAATGCGGCGAGGAACAGGGCAACACCCTGTTCCAACGCTACGGTCAGTCTTTTCCCGCCGCCTACAAGGAAGACTTCACCGCTCGCACCGCGGTGAGCGACATTCTGCGGCTGGACCGGATTTGCGCGGCCTGTCCGCTGGACATGCGGTTGTACCGGCCGCTGGAAGACCCGGAAGGACTCTTGCGCTTCAAGGTCTTCGGTCCCGAGCAGCCGATTCCGCTGTCCGACGTGTTGCCCATGCTGGAACGGATGGGCCTGCGGGTGCTGACCGCGCGCCCCTACGAAATCGCCACCCGCGACGGCGCCCGACTGTGGGTGCTGGATTTCAACATGCGCGAGGATGTCGGCATTCAGGTGGATGCCCCCCAGGTCAAGGACATTTTTCAGGAGGCCTTCGCCAAGCTCTGGACCGGCGAAGCGGAAAACGACGGTTTCAACCGGCTGGTGCTGGCGGCGCGGCTACCGTGGCGCGACGTGACGATCTTGCGCGCCTATTGCCGGTACTTGCTGCAAACCCGCATTCCCTTCAGCCAGGCGTACATGGAACGCACCCTGAACGATCATCCGGCGATCGCCCGTATGCTGGTGGATCTGTTCCACGCCCGTTTCGCGCCCGAGGCCCGCGACGGCGCCGAACGGCACGCCACCGCGCTGCTGGTGACCATCGAGGAAGCGCTGGAAAAGGTCAGCAGTCTGGACGAAGACCGCATCCTGCGACGCTTCCTGAACATCATCCAGGCCACCTTGCGCACCAACTTCTTCCAGACCGACCCTCAGGGACGACCCAAGGATTATCTGTCCTTCAAATTCGATCCCACCCGCATCGACGAACTGCCGCTACCGCGCCCGATGTTCGAGATTTTCGTGTACTCGCCTCGGGTGGAAGCGGTGCACCTGCGCGGCGGGCCGGTGGCGCGTGGCGGTCTGCGCTGGTCGGACCGGCGCGAGGATTTCCGCACCGAGGTGCTGGGCCTGATGAAGGCGCAGATGGTGAAAAACGCCGTCATCGTGCCGGTCGGCGCCAAGGGCGGGTTCGTGCTCAAGCAAGCCCCGGCCAAGCGGGAAGACTTGCAGCGGGAAGGCATCGCCTGTTACCAAACCTTCATCCGCGGCTTGCTCGACATCAGCGACAACCGGGTCGCCGGCCATATCGTCGCCCCGCCGCGAGTGGTGCGCTACGACCGCGACGATCCCTATCTGGTGGTCGCGGCGGACAAGGGCACCGCCACGTTTTCCGACATCGCCAACGGCATTTCCGCCGATTACGGCTTCTGGTTGGGCGACGCCTTCGCCTCCGGCGGCTCCGCCGGCTACGACCACAAGAAAATGGGCATCACCGCGCGCGGCGCCTGGGAGTCGGTCAAGCGCCATTTCCGCGAGATGGGCCAGGACATCCAGGCCCGCGACGATTTCACCGTGATCGGCATCGGCGACATGTCCGGCGACGTGTTCGGCAACGGCATGCTGCTGTCGCGCCACATCAAGCTGCTGGCCGCCTTCAATCACCTGCATGTGTTCGTCGATCCGAACCCCGATCCCGAAACCAGTTTCCGCGAGCGGGAACGGCTGTTCGCCCTGCCCCGCTCCTCCTGGGACGACTACGATAAGTCCCTGCTGTCGCCAGGTGGAGCGGTATACCCCCGCGCCGCCAAGTCCATCGTGCTCAGCCCGGAAGCGCGCGCGGCGTTCGACATCCGGGCCGAGCGGCTGACCCCCAACGAACTGATTCGCGGCCTGTTGAAAGCGCCGGTGGATTTGCTGTGGAACGGCGGTATCGGCACCTACGTCAAGGCCCGGCGGGAAAACGATTCCGAAGTCGGCGATCGCGCCAACGACGCGGTGCGCATCAACGGCGACGAACTGCGCTGCAAGGTCGTGGGGGAAGGCGGCAATCTGGGCCTGACTCAATTGGGGCGGATCGAATTCGCCCGCCGTGGGGGTCGGGTGCTCACCGACGCCATCGACAACTCCGGCGGCGTCAATTGTTCGGACCACGAGGTCAACATCAAAATCCTGTTGAATCAGGTGGTCGTCAACGGCGACATGACCGAGAAGCAACGCAACCAGTTGCTGGCCGACATGACCGACGAAGTCGGAGAACTGGTACTGCGGCAGAACTATCTGCAACCCCAGGCCATCAGCCTGACCCGCGCCCAGGCGGCGGAGTCGCTGGGCGACCACATCCGGGTCATGCGTTCCCTGGAAAAAGCCGGAAAGCTGAACCGCGCCCTGGAATTCCTGCCCGGCGACGAGGATCTGGCGGAGCGGGAAACGGCCCGCGAGGGGCTGACGCCACCGGAACTCGCGGTGCTGCTGGCCTACGGCAAGATCGCGCTGTACGAGGAGTTGTTGGCCTCCGACGTGCCGGAAGACGCTTACTTGCAGAACGAGCTGCTGATGTACTTTCCCCGGCCGCTGCAAGCGGGTTTTGTCGAGCAGATGCGGGATCATCCGCTGCGGCGCGAGATCATCGCCACCTACATCACCAACAGCACGCTAAACCGCATGGGCAGCACCTTCGCATTCCGGCTGTGGGAGGAAACCGGCGAGAGTTATCCGACCATCGCCCGCGCCTACAGCGCCGCGCGGGAAATCTTCGAGATCCGGCGGCTATGGAGCGCCATCGAGGCCTTGGACAATCAGGTGCCCGCGCCCGTGCAGATCACCATGATTGGCTACAGTCAGCGCCTGCTGGAACGCGCCAGCCTATGGTTGTTGCGGCATCGCCGGCCGCCGCTGGCCATCGAGGCCGTGGTCAAGCAGTTCAATCCTGGGGCGACAACCTTGATGGCCGAACTGCCGAACCTGCTGCAAGCGGATGAACAGGACGCCTTTCAGTCGGCTTGTCGGGAACTGACGGCGGCGGGGGCGCCGGCCGAGTTGGCGCACTGGGCGGCGAGCCTGGACGGGCTGTTCTCGGCGCTGGACCTAGTCGAGGTAGCGACGCAGACGGCCCTGCCAGAAACCGTGGTGGCGACGGTGTATTTCGGTCTGGCCAACCGGCTGGCCCTGAACTGGCTGCGGCAAAGCATTCTCGATTTGCCGGTGGCCAATCATTGGCAGAACCGCTCGCGGGCGGCCCTGCTGGACATTCTCTATGATCAGGGCCGGGCGTTGACCCTGGACGTGCTGCAAACCACCGCCAGCGCGCAAGCCCCGGATGAACGCCTTGAAAGCTGGCTGGCGCACAATCAAGCCGGGGTCGAGCGCTGCCGGGGGGTATTCGCTGACTTGCGAGCGGCGGGCCAACCGGATCTGGCGATGCTGTCGGTGGCGCTAAGAGAGACGGCCAGTCTGGTGCAACACAGCGGCGCTTAAGCCGAATTGACCGGCCGAGTCTAGGCGGCAATATGGTTGGCTCTCCTCAATGAGTTGTGGTCGACTCATAGAACCAACCCCAGCCAGGATACCTTTGAACAATGACCGAAGTGTCTCAGTCAACCTCAGTCGTCTTAATGGTGGACGACACCCCGGCCAATCTCGGCGTCTTGTACGAGTTGCTGAGCGAGGCCGGTTACGACGTGCTGGTCGCCGAAGACGGCGAGAGCGCCCTGGAACGGGCCGCCTACGCCCGACCCGATCTGATCCTGCTGGACGTGATGATGCCGGGCATCGACGGATTCGAGACCTGCCGGCTTCTCAAGGAACGGCCGGATACTCGGGAGATTCCGGTCATCTTCATGAGCGCCTTGAGCGACACCGTGGACAAGGTCAAAGGCTTGCGGCTGGGTGCGGTGGACTACATCACCAAACCCTTCCAGCATGAGGAAGTGCTGGCCCGCGTCCATACCCACCTCACGGTGCAGCGGCTCAAGCACGAGTTGGCCGAACGTGAGGCGCGGATGACCGCCATCGTGACCAGCGCGATGGACGCGATTCTGACCTTCGGCGCGGATGGCTGTGTCACCCTGTTCAATCCCGCCGCCGAAACCGTGTTTGGCCGTGCCGCCGCCGAGATACTGGGCCAGCCGCTGGATTCCTTGCTGTCGGAGCCGCTGCGGAAGGTAGTGCGCGACTATCAGCAGCGGGGCGAACCCAGGTTGTGGGTGCCGGAGGGATTGCACGCGCTGCGCGCTGGCGGCAAACCGTTTCCGGTCGAGGCGACACTGTCGCGGGCGACGACCGCCGAGCAATCGTTGTACACGATGATTCTGCGCGACATCGAGGCCCGCAAGCAGGCGGAGGCGGAATTCAATCGCTTGCACGGCCTGAACCTGTATTTGCGGGACGAGATCCAGGCCGAACACGATTTCGAGGAAATGGTTGGCGCTTCGGCGGCGTTGCGCGCCGTGCTGCGGGAAGTGGAGACCGTGGCGAGCACTCAGGCCACCGTGCTGGTGACCGGCGAAACCGGCACCGGCAAGGAGCTGATCGCGCGGGCGATCCACAATCGCGGCACCCGCCAGGCCAAGCCGTTGATCAAACTGAATTGCGCGACGATCCCGGCGAATCTGGCCGAAAGCGAGTTGTTCGGCCACGAAAAGGGCGCGTTCACCGGGGCGCTGGCGCGCAAGCCCGGTCGGTTCGAGCTGGCCAACGGCGGCACGCTGTTTCTCGACGAGGTGGGCGAACTGCCGCTGGACCTGCAAGCCAAGCTATTGCGGGTGTTGCAGGAAGGCGAGTTCGAACGGGTCGGGGGGTCGCAGACGCTCAAGACCGACGTGCGGGTGATCGCCGCGACCAACCGGGATTTGGAGCAGCGCTGTCGGGAAGGGCAGTTCCGTCCCGATCTGTACTACCGCTTGAACGTGTTTCCGATCCAGTCGCCGGCGTTGCGGGATCGGCGCGAGGACATTCCGCTGCTGGTGCGCCACTTCGTGCAGAAATACGCGGCCAGCTTGGGCAAGACCATCGAAACGGTGCCGCTGGCGACGCTGGCCCGGCTGCAAGCCTATTCCTGGCCGGGCAACGTGCGGGAGTTGCAGCACGTCATCGAGCGGGCGGTGATCGTGAGCCGGGGCGCGACGCTGGAGTTCGGCGACTGGCTGCGGGAGCCGACCGCCGAGATCGGCCTCGGCAAGGCGTCGGTCACGACCCTGGAGGAGATGGAGCGCGAGCACATCGTCAAGATGCTGGAGATCACCGGCTGGCGGGTCAGCGGGGAGAACGGCGCGGCGCGCTTGCTGGGGTTGAAAGCGACCACGCTGGAGGCGCGGATGAAGAAGCTCGGCATCGAGCGGAAGCGCGGTGGTTCGGAAGGTTGAAAGCGGGACTTTGGGTTATCCGCTTCGCGTTGCGCGATAAGCGACCGCGAAAGCGGCTCCGAAAGCGAGATCGATCAAACCGGCGGCCAGAAAAAGACCGGGCCGGAGCGCGTGGTAACGCTGCGAACGGCCCGGTAAACGGGGACTACGCATGGCATAGCTATTTGGTTGACCGGTCAACGGTCGGGAGTTGCGGTGCGCTTGTTCCACTTGAAACCGACCACGCTGGAGGCGCGGCGGCTCAAAAGACAAGCGATTACACCATAGCCATTATGGCTTCCCATTGCTGGATTTGTATCTCAACTCTCCTTTCCCTCGCAACGGCTCCCTTCTGGGTAGAGCTTTTTTCTCCTTGAGGCAATCGAACAAATTTGACGTTTTTGCTTTTAAATAAATCGGTTTTGAGTGCTTCCTCCACCGAAGTAATTCGATCCTTGCTCAGATTCTTGTTATTCGCTTCCTTTCCGGTCGTGCTCGTGTAACCCGAGAGCCAAATTTGACATTTGCCACTCTTGATTGCGTTATACAGTTTGGGAGACTGACGAAATAGTGGCTTGGTCCACTGATCTTCCAACCGCCTCGACTCTAGGTGGCTTAGGTGTTTCTGATTTTCCTCTTCAAAGTACACGTTATGAGTCAGTAAATCCTCGGGAACTTCCAAAGGTTTGGGAGCGGACTCGGTTTTAGGTCGACCTACGACCGAGAGGAAAGCTTTAAGCTCGTAACTGACGGATCCAGATTCACTGGGACTGCCTCCTATTTCAATTTCTGAAGAAATATTAATGGGACCGAGGTTTCCGTCAATTGCAACTGGTTGGCCACTTTTTTCAGGCTTGGTTATTGCCAACTCAGCATCAATCGCTATGAATGGACCTGTAATTCCTTGGGGGGATTGACTTTTGTTGTAAGAAGCCGCAATTGCTAGCTCTCCTTTATGCTGTATTATGCCAGTACCGGATCTACTTTTTAGATGGTCGACCAGCAATCCTTCTTCTGGATATGTGATGGTCCACTCTTCGAACCAATGCAGGCGTCCAGATCCATTACCTTTAAGCTTTTTGGTGGAAGAAAAAAATGTGTCATGCTTAAAGTTGTATATAGTTTCAATTTCTATTCTTATTCTGTCAGTTTTTCCCCATTGAACTTCGACTACTAAAGGGATAAAACTAGGTTGTTGATAACCTCCAATTTTTTTATCTGTAAAAATATGAGTTCGAGGAGGTCCTCCACCACCTTCGAATATTTGCACTTTGGCATTAATATCGATATAACTTTCATTATTTGATTTGCGATTAACTCCAAACGGGTCGACGAGTCGCATTGTCATTTCCTCCGATTCAATTGATTAGTGATTGGACCATATTGCTAACATAAGCAAGCATTTTGCCAAATCTGCAAAAACAACCCAGTTAAATCACAGGCAATTGTTTTATATTAATTTATTTATTAAAAATACCGCTGCAAAAACCGAAGCTAGCTTGGGAAACGCAAACCGCCTTTCCCAACATATTGGGAAAAGCCCAATTTGTTGGGAGTCTCTCGGATAGGCTGAAAAGGGGATTTGCGTATCTGAAGGACGGTAGACGAGCCACTCAAACCGGCATTCGGTTCGAGCGTTGCAGATCGCCGGTCAAGGCCGGATTCGTGGATCGCTCAGCAGCCGCACGATTTGGTTGACTTGGAAAGACTTGGCCAGAACGCGGAGTTCCTCCAGGAACGGCCGGTAATCGGGGTCGCACTGCTCCAGCTCATCGGCCTGAGCCAGCAGGTTCTTGAGGTCGCCGCGCTGGGCCAGTTCTCGCAGCGCGGCGATTTTCGAGGCGGGCGGCAAAAAGCATTGATTCAGAGCGAAAGCCGACGCCGTGTCGTCCGCCGCTGCCCGAGCCGTGCGCCGCGCCACGAACGCTTCCACGTCCGGCGCTTCGAGCTTGGAAAGATCGAGCAACTCGCTGATCAGAGCCGACAGATGCTCGCCGGACTCGCGGACGGTTTCAAGACCCGCCCGCTGTTTGGCGGTCAGGCCGGGGTTGCGCAACAGGATTTGCGCGTAGCCCAGAATGCTATTGAGCGGGGTGCGCAACTCGTGGCTCATGTTCGCCATGAACGCGCTCTTGACCCGATTGGCCAGTTCCACTTCCACCTTGGCTGCGTGCAGCGCGTCCTGAACGCGCTGACGCACCTCCATTTCCAGGCGCAGTTCCTGGTTAGCGGTTTCCAACTGTTCGGTCCGCTCCTCGACCCGGCGTTCGAGGTCGGCGTTGAGGTTCTCGATGGTGCGCAAATGGTCGCGATTGTCCCGAAAAGTGGTCGTGACCACATCGAACCAGGGTTGCCACAGCGCGGGAACGGCGGGCGGCGCGGGCGGGTGGCCAGCCGCTTCGTCGCGCAGATAATCGACCAGCGCCAGAGCCGGTTTGATAAAGCGCCAGCGCAGCAGAGCGTGGATGGCAACCAGTGTCAGAGCCAGACCGGCCAGCACGATCAGGGCGGGATAAAGGCGCGGCAGCAGACGGGTAGCAATCGCGGTGGACGGGATGGCGTGCAAGAGATACCAAGGCGCCGACTTGATGCGCTGCGCGTGAACGTATTGGTCGGCGATGCGCCGAAACTCGTCGGAGGGTTGCAACAACTGGTCGACGGGCACGGATCGCAACGATTCGGGCAGGACGTCCGCCAGAGTCCTGACCCGTTGGTCGGCGGCGGTGTAAGGGTGATCGGGATCGGCCAGCACCTGGCCGGTTTCGTTGACGATCCAGACCGGCCCCCAGCGTTCGGTGAAGGCTTGCAACAGATCGGTGAGAAAACCCAGCAACACGTCGGTTCCCACCATGCCCATGTAGCGGCCTTGCCAGTACACCGGCGCGGCGTGCGAGACCATCAAACCAGCGCCGGCGGTATCCAGGTAGGCTTCCGTCCAATAGCCGCGTCCGTCCGGATTGCGTTCCGGGGTCGCCAGCCGATACACGTCAAACCCGAACCAGTACGCGAGCACGCCCTCCATCGTGGCGGCATTCGCGGATTTGACGTTCACGGTGTTGTCCTGCCAGGGAAAGGCCGTGACGAAATCTTCCTTCCCGGAAAAGTAATAACTCCAGCGCAAGAAAGGGGTAGCCGCATGAGCCGAGCGCTGGAGAGGGAACAGGGAAAACGCCATGTCCAGTTCGGTCCATCGCTCGTCGGCTCCCCGCAAAAGTTCGACCCGGCCCATGATGGTGCCGGTCAAGTCCTTGAAGGAAGTCTGTTGCGCGGGATTGAGGCTGAGGCTCGCGATGACGCCACTCTCCACTTCGATCTGGCTCGGCGCCAACCAGGCACGCCATTCGCTCGGATGGCGCTCGGGAGCGGTTGCGAGATAATCCTCGGCCTGGCGCCGCATGGCGCCGACGTGCAGGTTGGCGATTCTGACCAGGGCGTTCAACATCACACGCTGCTCGATGGCGATATTGTGCAGTCGGCCGAGTTCGGTTTCCCGCTGCTTAAAGAATTGTTGCGCGGCCAGCGCGGCGATGATGAGGGTCAGCGGCACCGCGCTCCAAGCGATCAGCCGGTTGTAATGCCGTGCCAAACGATCTCGCCGAGTCGTGGATTCGTTCATGACGACGAACTCGCGCCAGCTAGCAGTTCGTTGATTTTCTTGAGCTGAAAACGCTCGGCCAGACCGCGCAACCGCGCCGCGAAAGGCGCGTAACGCCCGTCGGCGCGCTCCAACCGCTCGACCTGCGCCAACAGATTGCGGAGATCGCCGCGCTGGGCCAACTCCCGCAAAATCGCCAGTTCGGTGCCGGGCGGAGCGACGATTTCTCCGTCTGGCGCGTTATCGGATGCCGGCGAACCGGCGGCGTTGCTGGCGCAAACCAGTTCCAGGCCCAGTCGAACGCGCAGCAACTCCAACAACTCCTCCTGCCGGAACGGCTTGGACAGGAAATCGTCGGCGCCGGCAGCCAGATATTGCTCGCGGTGATGGCCGTAAGCGCTGGCGGATACGGCGATTACGATCACGTCGCGCAACGCCTCGGACTGGCGCAGCCGGCGGGTGGCCTCCAGCCCGTCCAGCACCGGCATCCGCATGTCCATCAGCACCACGTCCGGTTGGAATCGGGCCGCCACGTCCAGCGCCTCCTGGCCGTTGCCAGCCTCGGCGATCCTGAAGCCGAGCGGCGCCAGCATGTCGACCAGCACGGCGCGATTCTCGCGCTTGTCGTCGGCGACCAGCACCCGGCGGCGCGGTCCGCGATAGCCGATGACCGGCGCGACCGGCGCGTTTGGCGCACGTTCCGGTACATCGACCGCCGGCAAGGACAGTTCGAACCAAAACTGGCTCCCCTGGCCGAAGACGCTTTCGACGTGCAGCGCGCCACCGAGCAACTCGACCAGTCGGCGGCTGATGACCAGACCCAGGCCGGCGCCTTCGATGGCTCGATTGCGGTCGCCCACTCGCTGGAACGGTTGAAACAACTGCCCCATCTCCTCGGTTCGGATGCCACAACCGGTATCGGTCACGGCGAAGCGAATTTGTTCTGCGTCCCGGTCGATGGCGAACACGACCTCGCCCGCGTCGGTAAACTTGATGGCGTTGCCGATCAGGTTGAAGAGGATTTGCCGCAGTTTCCGTTCGTCGCCCCGTACCTGAATCGGCAGTTGGGGATCGGCGTTCATGTGGAAATCCAGATCCTTCTGTTTGGCCCGGACCGTGAAGGCCCCCGCGATGCCTTGCAGGAAATGCCGCAGGTCGAACGGTCGAACATCGACTTCCAACTTGTCCGACTCGATCTTGGCTAGATCCAGAATGTCGTTGATCAGGCCCAGCAGATGATCGCCGGATTGCTGAATGATGGTGACGCCGTTGCAGGCCTTGTCGGGTAGCGCGGCGTCGCGCAACAGGATCTGGGCGTAACCCAGGATAGCGTTCAGGGGCGTGCGCAACTCGTGGCTGATGTCGGCCAAAAACTGGCTCTTGGCGCGATTGGCCTTGTCCGCTTCTTCCTTGGCTTCGCGCAGCGCCTGTTCGGCGCGCTTGCGCTCGCTGATGTCCTTCATGGTGCCGAGCATTCGGTGGGCCCGACCCGCGGAGTCGGCCATAAAAACGCCTTCTTCCTCCATGTACGCATAGCCGCCGTTCGCGCGCCGAAACCGATATTCGATTTGGTATTTGCGCAGCGTCGCACGGGCTTGCCGCAAGGCTTGCAAGGTCCGGGGGCGATCTTCGGGGTGAATTCGCTCTTCCCAACCCCGGATGTCGTCCCGCGCGAACTCGTCGGGGTTGTAGCCGGTGACTTGGGCGATGGGACCGGCCCAGTCGATCCGGCCGCTGGCGAGATCGTAATCGTACACGAGATGGCCGGTCTGTTCCGCCACGACTCGATAACGGATCTCGCTGGCCTGTAGCGCTTCGTAGATTTGGATGCGGCCGGAGCTTTCCTGCTGGAGATCCTGGTCGCGCCGGTGGATTTCTTCCGTCACCGACCGCGCGGTGGCGGCGAAGGCGACGGCGAGTTGGCCGATCTCGTCCCGGCGTGCGGTGTCCAGCGGCGCCAGCACTCGCCGTTCGCCCATCTGCCGAACGGCCAACAGCAGTTGGCGGAGCGGCGCGGCGATCTGCCGTTCCAGCAACATCGCCAACACGCCCAGCACCAAGGCAAGCGAGACGAAACCGGTCCACAGCACCCATTGCGCGGCTTTGAACGCTTCCATCCGGATCACGCCGCCCGGCAGGGTCGAAGCGAAATACCAGCCCGGCCCCTGCAACCGACTGATGGCGTAGTACTGGTCGGCATCCGAATCGTAGCCGTAACGCGGCAAAGCCGTTGCGTGGGTAGCCAGCGCCAGGAGGGCGCGCAGGCGGGCATCGCCGGTCTGGCCGATGAAGTAGGCGCCCTCGTGCTCGACGATTTTGGCCTTGTAGGTTCGGTCGACGATCAACCGTCCATCGTGCCGAAACACGGTATGGACAGCGCCCGGAATGTCGGCGTGCAGAATACTGGTCTCCAAGTCGTCGAGCAGGGTGTCGCTGGCGACGGTGGCGATGTGAGCGCCGTCGAGATCGATGGGTGTCACCGCCGGCACCAGCAATTGATGGTAGGCGGGTTCGTACTCCGGGCCGGCCCAAGCGGTTTCGCGCCCCGGATTGCGGGCCGGCGTGGCGGCGAGGAAGGATTCCTGCTCGTTCAGCGCCCAGTTCGCCACAGTATCGGCGGCCCATTGCACGTAGTTGGAGCGTACCGGGTCGTCGTAACCCATGTTGGCGGACTTGGTGGGATGCAGGAAATACAGGTTGACGAACCGGGTGGTAGTCAGCTTGGCAAACTGTTCGGAAAGATCGAAAAACAGCAACCATAGTCGTTTGAATTCTCGGTCGGGGTGCACGTCTTTGTGAATCCAGCCGGTCGAGTAACGAACAATGTCGGCGTATTCCGGCCGGTTGCGGATGGCGCCATCGGGATAACGCATCATCAGTTGATCGAAACGCCGTTCGAAATCGGGAGAGGGTTCCCGATAGCGTCGTAGGAACTCTTGCTTGATGACCTGATGAAATTGGCGTGCCAACGCGAAATGCGCTTCGTGAAACTTGGCACGCTGGATGGCGTATTCGCGCAACCGATCGAGCGCACGTCCTTCGATTTCCCGGAAAATCAGCATGTAGCTGACCCCGCTGGCCAGGGCGACGATCAGGGTGACGCCGATCGCGATTTTAAGCAGGGTCTTGCCGACCAGGGTTTGCCAATAGGACTTGATGCGCATGGTGCGGGCGTCAATCCGTTGTGGAGGAGGTGGTCATGGGTACGGCTCTCTCTTGCGAGCTCGCTCGGGAATAGGGAAATATAGCCTATCCGCGGGGAATCCGTCGCTGCCGGCTTCAATGCATCGCGAAAGGATTGCGTTAGCCTTTTCTCTTCATCAACCACCCGAGCGCTGCTTATTAAGGAGGTATAGCGGATTGGATGATCCATCTACAATCGTCGCGGTTATCAAATCAAGCACTTTTAAGGTTGTTTCGGCACATCCCAATATAGTGTGTATTTCCCAATATTTTGTGAGTGCAGACTTTCAATTCCCACATCAATACAGTCATCAGAAATGAGAATTTTCATTAATAATTCAATATAAACAGTTGATTATGATTTACGTTAAGCTGTCTTGTTGGATTTGGCAAAGTGCTTGCTTATATATGGGCGAATGATTTGTGATGGTACTTCCAGTCAATTACTGTCAGCAACTCATCGACAAGCGATTGGGTAATAACCCGTTGCCATTTCCAAAGCGACTTTATAGAGGATACGAGGATGGCTGATGCATTCCTGAAGATTGGTGATGTCAAGGGCGAGTGCGCGGATAGCGAGTACAAGGAGTGGATCGAAGTGCTGAGTTGGTCTTGGGGTGCTCGCCAATTGGGCACCGCCGGGCATGGTATCGGCTTGGGCGCCAGCAAGGTGAGCCTGAACGATTTCAGCTTCACCATGCACTTCTGCGCCGCTTCGCCCGAACTGCTGCTGTCGTGCTGCTCGGGCCACCACTACCCCGAGGCTACCCTGGTGATGCGCAAGCCGACCGGCAAGGACGGTGGGCAGAAGAAATTCCTGGAATTCAAGTTCAAGGAAGTGATGGTCAGTAGCTATCAGACCGGGGGGTCCGGTGAGGGTCTGCCGGTCGAAAACCTGTCGCTGAACTTCACCAACATGACCCAGGAATATTTCACCCAAGACACCAAGAGCGGTGCGACCAAATCAGCCGGTAAGTCGGGCTGGGACGTCAAGGCGAACAAGAAAATCTGATCGAAAGACCTGAATCTTCGAGAAGGTTTTCAGGAATCTACATTCGCGAGGAAGGGCGGGACATTCGAGATGATTGGCTCGCCCCACGCGCCCAGATATGGCAATTGAGACTCTCAACCGCTTACGGGGGCTCTTTACACCGCCACCCGCGTGGCATTCCCTGACGCACACCGCATCAGCTAGTGGCGCATGACTTCACTGGAGCAACACATGACGAAAACAACCGCAACCTACTGGAACACGCTAAGCCCGGAAAACCGGGAACGGCGAGCACTGGCTCTTACCCACAAGTCTAGTGGAACTGTGATAGCTTGGAGTCTCATTAAGA
>JARSSH010000061.1 GCA_029624815.1 Candidatus Competibacter sp. | reverse complement strand
ATCACAGTTCCACTAGACTTGTGGGTAAGAGCCAGCGCTTCGCGCCCGCGACAACAAATGATTATGTGGTTTCGGCTTATCTACCACAATCCGCCACGATTGATAATATTCATTTGATTTTGTTAATTTTCCCAGCGGCATAACTCCATCACAAGCCTTCTGGTCCCGAAATTCCGACATGTTCGCCGCTCCCCCGGATTTAGCCCATCGCTACAAGGCCGGGTGGTACAGTAAAAACCCACCGAAACTTTGATATTACAGCTTAGCCTATTATGAAGAAGATCGTCGTAGATACATGTCAACCGGAGGCGTGCCTCCAGATCCTCCCAGAGTCCATAAGCCGCTTCCTGTTCCGCCTCCAAAGCCCGCAACTCCTCCAGCCGCCGAGCAACAACCACCGCATCCTGCTTATAAAACGCTGGATCGGTGGCCAAAGCGTGCAACTTTCGTTGCGATACTCAGCTTGTCTGGATAACCAAGTGCTGTAAACGCTCGCCCATTCGCCAAAGTCCAATACCCAGCCATCATCTTCCGGCTCCTCGCCGCTCATATAGGCGGGGTAAAACGTCTCGGAACGGACACCATACTTACGCTCAAATGCGAGCAGTTCTTCTTCTAAGGCATGAATATCAATCAGGATTTCGCGGAGTTTCATGGCGCACCTCCTGAGTGATTATACGTAAATATTACGGCGGGTTGCGGTCGGCATCGCGCGAGGAATAATAGGGTGTGCAGACCAGTACATGCGGCCAAACGAAAAAGGGCCGCCCGAGGTTGGACGGCCCTTTTGCCCGAAGGCAACGGCGCTCGAATTAAACTGATTTTCAGCGACGTTCGAGCGCCTTATTCCGCCGGCATCACAGGTCAAACCGGTCGAGGTTCATGACCTTCGTCCAAGCCGCGACAAAGTCCTGCACAAACTTCTCGCTTGCGTCGTTGGCCGCATAAAATTCCGCGACCGCGCGCAGCTCGGAGTTCGAACCAAACACCAGATCGACAGGGGTTGCCGTCCACTTGACGTTGCCCGTCTTGCGCTCTCGACCTTCGTAAAGGCCGTCGGTCTTGGGCGACTTGGACCACTGCGTCGACAGGTCGAGCAGATTCACGAAGAAATCGTTGCTCAGCGCGCCGGGCCGGTCGGTGAACACGCCATGCGCGGACTGGCCCGTGTTGGCGTTCAAGGCGCGCATACCGCCCACCAGAACGGTCATTTCGGGAACGGTGAGATTCAGCAGACTGGCCCGATCCACCAGCATTTCCGCCGGCGATCGCGGGTTGTTGTCGCCGAAATAGTTGCGGAAACCGTCGGCGGTCGGTTCGAGCGCGGCAAACGAAGCCGCATCGGTTTGTTCCTGCGACGCATCCGCGCGTCCTGGCGCGAAGGGTACCTTGACGTCATATCCGCCCTGCTTCGCGGCCTGCTCGACGGCCGCCGCTCCGCCCAACACGATCACGTCGGCCAGCGACACTTTCTTGCCGCCGGATTGCGCGCCGTTAAAGTCCCGTTGAATGCCTTCCAAACTCTTCAACACCTTGGCCAACTCCGCCGGATTGTTCGCCGCCCAGTCCTTTTGCGGGGCAAGGCGGACGCGCGCGCCGTTCGCGCCACCGCGCAGGTCCGAGCCACGGAAGGAAGCGGCCGATGCCCAAGCGGTTCTCACCAGTTCGGAGGTGGTCAAGCCGGACGCGAGAATCTTGGCCTTGAGCGCCGCGATGTCGTTCGCGTCGATCAAGGGGTGATCGACCGCGGGCACTGGATCTTGCCAAATCAACACGTCCTTGGGAGCGTCGGCGCCGATGTAGCGCGTGCGCGGACCCAAATCGCGATGCGTCAGCTTGAACCACGCCTTGGCGAACGCCAGCTCGAATTGCTTCGGATCCTTCCTGAAACGCTCCGCGATCTGGCGATAGCTCGGGTCGAACTTCAGCGAAAGATCCGTGGTGAGCATGAACGGCGCATGACGCTTGGTCTTGTCGTGCGCGTCCGGGACGGCATTGGCCGCCTGACCGTTCGCGGGAATCCATTGGATCGCACCGGCAGGGCTCTTCGTTTGCACCCACTCGAAGGCAAACAGGTTATCCAAATACTGCGTGGTCCAGGCGACCGGATTGACGGTCCACGCGCCTTCCAGACCGCTGGTGACGGTGTCTTCCGCATTGCCCTTGCCGCACTGGTTCTTCCAGCCGAAGCCTTGCTCCTCGATACCCGCGGCCGCGGGCTCCGGCCCCACGCAGTCGGACGGTTTGTGCGCGCCGTGCGCTTTACCGAAGGTGTGGCCACCGGCAATCAGCGCAACGGTCTCTTCGTCGTTCATCGCCATGCGAGCGAAGGTTTCGCGAATATCCTTGGCCGCCAACAGCGGGTCCGGGTTACCGTTCGGCCCTTCCGGATTCACGTAGATGAGGCCCATTTGCACGGCGGCGAGGGGATTTTCGAGTTTGCGATCACCGCTGTAGCGCTTGTCGCCAAGCCACTCTTTTTCGGGGCCCCAATAGACCAGATCGGCCTCCCAGTCGTCTTGACGGCCGCCGGCAAAGCCAAAGGTCTTGAAGCCCATCGATTCCAGCGCGACATTGCCGGTCAGGACCATCAGATCGGCCCACGAAATCTGGCTGCCGTACTTTTGCTTGATCGGCCACAGCAGACGGCGCGCTTTGTCGAGGCTGGCGTTGTCGGGCCAACTGTTGAGCGGCTCGAAACGCTGTTGGCCGCCATCGGCGCCGCCGCGGCCGTCGGCCACGCGGTAGGTGCCCGCGCTGTGCCAGGCCATGCGGATGAAGAAGGGTCCATAGTGACCGTAATCCGCCGGCCACCAGTCCTGCGATGCGGTCATCAGTGCCGCGAGGTCTTTCTTCACGGCAGCGAGATCGAGTTTTTTAAACTCCTCGGCGTAGTTGAAGTCCTTCCCCATCGGGTTGGACGTGGCGTTGTGCTGGCGAAGTGGCTGTAGATTCAGTTGCTCGGGCCACCATTCCTGGTTCGACATCGGTTTACTTTGAGCATGGGCAACGCTGGTTGTCGCGAACGGCGATAGGGCTATCGCCAAGGCAGCAAGTAACGGGATTTTTTTATTACGCATCGCGGGTCTCCTTATGGCGGGAAGCACAGTGTGCCAACCGACTATAAGCGCGCCCGCTGAAAATTAAGAATTCATATGTTCTATAGGGTCAATCAATAATTCCTATTGGCGAGTCGAGGTCCGAAAGGGGACCGTGCTTGCGAATTTCCTAACCTTGGCGGATACTGTAAACCAAGTAATAAACTATGTATTAGCCCATGTTGAAGCTCAATATCCACGAAGCCAAAACCCACTTATCCCGTTATCTGCCTGCCCTGGAGCGGGGCGAGACCCTCATCCTGTGCAAGCGCAATATCCCCATCGCCGAAATCCGCCCCCTGCCCAAACCGCGTGCTTTGCCCCGCCCCATCGGCCTCGCGGCGGATCGCGGCGTCGAGCTGCCACCCGAGTTCTTCGAACCCCTGCCCGCCGAACTGCTGGCCGCCTTCGGCGGGGAAACCGAATGAATATCCTGCTCGATACTTGCGCGTTCCTTTGGATCGTGCGCGACTCCCCACAACTTTCCGCCGCCGCTCGCGCGATCTTCAGCGATCCGGCTCACACGATTTACCTGAGCGCGGTCTCGGCGTGGGAAATCACGGTCAAGCATGGCTTGGGCCGGCTGCCGCTGGCCGAACCGCCACACCGATATATCCCGACCGAGCGGGACAAACACGACATTCTGTCGCTTGATCTGAGTGAAACTGCCGTGCTCGAACTGCGGCGACTGCCCAATCATCACCAAGATCCGTTCGACCGGATGCTGATTTGCCAAGCGATTGCTCACGGTCTGACCTTGCTAACGCCAGACAGCCATATTCAAGCCTACCCCGTGCGGACAGCGTGGTGATCCGGCCTCCGGCTTTGCCAATTGCGCTGCGTGACGCCGCACTTCATCTCGCTCGCTCCCGCGTCTCCAACTCCTCCCAGCGTCCGTAAGCCGCTTCCAATTCCGTTTCCAGCGCCCGCAATTCCTCCAATCGCCGCGTAACAACCGCTGCTTCCTGCTTGTAAAAGGCGGGATCGGCGGTCGCGGCCTGCAACTCCCGCTGACGTTGTTCCAACTCCTCGATGCGCGCCGGCAACCGCTCCAGTTCCCGCCGCTCGTTGTAGCTCAGCTTGCCCGGCGTGGCCGGTCGCGGCGGTTTCGGCGCGGGCGGGGCGGCGGGCTTGGACTTGACGGCGGGAACCGGTTCCGGCGCGGGCCGCTGCCGCAGCCAATCGGCGTAACCGCCGACGTATTCGCGGATGCCGCCGTCGCTCTCGAACACCAGGCAACTGGTCACCACGTTGTCCAGAAACGCCCGGTCGTGACTGACCAGCAGCAAGGTTCCGGTGTAATCCAGCAACAACTCTTCCAGCAGTTCCAGCGTTTCCAGGTCGAGATCGTTGGTTGGCTCGTCCATGACCAACAGGTTGGCCGGCTGGGTGAACAGCCGCGCCAGCAACAGCCGGTTGCGTTCGCCACCGGACAGGGATTTGACTGGGGAACGCGCCCGTTGGGCGGTGAACAGGAAATCGCCCAGATAGCCGATGACATGGCGGCGCTGACCGTTGATTTCGAGGGTTTCCCGCCCGCCCGCGACGCTGTCCAACACGGTTTGCTCGGGGTCCAGTTGTTCGCGCAGTTGATCGAAATAGGCGATTTCCAGCTTGGTCCCGTGCCGGACCTGGCCGGCGTCCGGTTGCAGGCGTCCGAGCAGGAGGTTCAACAGTGTGGTTTTGCCGGAGCCGTTGGGACCGATCAGGCCGATGCGGTCGCCGCGCATGATCCGCGTGGAGAAATCGCGGATCAGCGGTTCGCCCTGCCAGGCGTAGCCAACGTTTTGCGCCTCGATGGCCCGCTTGCCGGACATTTCCGCCTGTTCCAGGGCGAAACTGGACTTGCCGAGTTGCTCGCGGCGCTGGCGGCGCTCCTCGCGCAAGGCCAGTAAGGCCCGCACCCGGCCCTCGTTGCGGGTGCGTCGCGCCTTGATCCCTTGACGAATCCAGGTTTCTTCCTGAGCCAAATTCTTGTCGAATTTGGCGTGGTGCCGGGCTTCGACGTCCAGCAGCGCCGCCTTTTTTTCCAGGAAATTGGCGTAGTCGCCCGGCCAGGAGGTTAGCGCGCCGCGATCCAGTTCCAGCAAGCGGGTCGCCAAGCGTTGCAACAGGGCGCGATCATGGGTGACGAACAGTAATCCGCCGCGAAATTCCAGCAGTTCGTCCTCCAACCACTGGATGGTTTCCAGGTCGAGATGGTTGGTCGGCTCGTCCAGCAACAGCACGTCGGGATCGCGGACCAGCGCCCGGCCCAGCAACACCCGTCGCCGCCAGCCACCCGACAGTTCCGCCAGCGGCGTATCGGCGGGCAGTTGCAGGCGGCTGATGACGGTTTCGACCCGCTGTTGCCAGCGCCAGCCGTCGCGCGCCTCCAGCTCGTGTTGCAATCGATCCATGCGCCGCAGATGTTCAGGCGTGGAAGCATCGGCGAGTCGGTGGGCGGCTTCATGATATTCGGCCAGCAGCGCCCCTAGTCCTTCCAGCCCGCCGGCCACGATTTCGAACACGGTGGCCGCGGTATCGGCGGGCAACTCCTGCGCCAGCGTGGCGACGCGCAAGCCGGGTTGCCGCCAGAGTTCGCCGCCATCGGGCTGGATTTCGCCGGCCAGCAGCCGCAGCAGGGTGGTTTTACCCGCGCCGTTGCGGCCGATCAGGCAGACCCGCTCGCCGGCGTCCAACTGGAAGCTGGCGCTATCGAGCAGCTTTTCGGCGCCAAAGGCGATGGAGAGGTTGTCGATGCTCAGTAAGGGCATGAAATCACTTTTGATCGATTGTTTGTTCAATACTGCGCCATGTTTTCCACGCGAAAAGCTTGATCTTCCTCAACACGGTTCCTGCGTTCGATGTAACGCACGATCCAAAAGCTCCCATCGTCACGCCGTTTGAGCATCACCGGCGGGCCATGGGTTTTATGCGCGGCGACGACTTTCTCCAAGGTTTCTTCGCTGTTCAGAAGATACCCGCCCTTGGTTTCCAGCAGCAACACGCCGTCGCCGCGCGTCCGGTCCTTCACGCCCACGGCGAAATCGGGGAAATAGCGGTCGCCGTCGGGCAGCACGATGCCGATGGACCACGGCTTGCGCGGCTCGTTGCGATGCCACCACAACACCGTTCCCGTGGTGTCGGCGTCGAGCAGTTCGGCGAATTTCCGTTCGTGTTCGTTCAAATCCGGCGGCATGACGCCGTAGACATTCAGGCGGGACCGCTGCGCGCCCGGCGCCATTTCCACGGACTCGGGCAAGGGCGCGGTTTCCACGATTTCCTTGTTGCGCGCCGCACTGGCTCGGGCCGCGTCGCGCACCAGGTTGGGATAATTCGCCAGAATCACATTCAGGACATCCCGCAATTCTTCATCGGACAGCCCGATGCCCTGATGGTCGTTGTATTCCAGCCGCAGCCGCGACAGCAGTATTTCTTCCAAATCGCGCGGACTGTAATATTGCGCGTCGTATAAAACGCGCTGCGCTCGCCGCGCCAATTGCGCACGGGACAATTTCGCCTGCACCGTATCCACCACTTCCTCATGATGGCTGAAAATATCGGTGATCGTCTTGCGAGTGATTTTGACACTCTTGCGCAATCCGGCGTTCAACACTTCCGCATTCAGTTTGAGATGCGCTCCAATCCCTTTTAACAGAGCATCGGTGGATAACGGCAAGCGTTCGGTTTGAAACCGGGTCGGCATCCCCGCGCGCAGCGAGTGACGCACATTGCCGGGTAAAGGCGTTGCGGGTTGATGAGGTTCGCTTGGCTTTGAGGCGGCAAGCTGATTCGGTAAGGGAAAATTAAAACCGGGTAAGGTTTGTATAATTGCTGAATCCCACGGATCATGAATATGCGCCGTCGTGGATGCAGATTCATTGCTATCCGCGGGTTTCCAAGACGGCGGTGTATACGGTTGCGGCAATAAAGTGGTTTGCCCGTTTTTGATCACCTGAATCTGTGCTTCTCCCGCGACGCGCACCAGCATCGTGTAGGGACTGATCCCGGACAGTTCGGTCTGAATGGCATTGATTTTCTCGCCCGCGCCGATCAAGCCGCCTTGACTTTCCGCCTCGGCCAGAAAGACATAACCGCACCGCAATAATGCGGGCAGGGATTGATCCAGAACCCTGGATTGCAATCGGCGATGCACACGCAGAATGCGTCCAACCACTTGAACGCCAAAATCGGTATCTTTCGCCCCACGCATGGAAACCACGGTAAACGCGCGCGGCGCGTCGAATCCCAGCGCCACCGCCATTTTGAACAGCAACACTTCCTTGCTTTCGTCCAGCGCGACCGCCAGCAAATCATCGTTGGGTTCGTCGGCGGTGTACCACGCGATCGCGTCTTCCGGCACGCCCAATTCCAGCAGGCGGGCTTTCGCTTCCTGAATGGCGGATGTTCCGGCGTTGCCCTTGTTGCCGACCTGGACCAGCATCAAGGGCGTCAAGTTGACTCCTATTTCCGCCAGTTGTTTTTTAATGGCGTTGTGGGTGCGCCAGCCTTCCGCCAATGCGGTTGCGGGAATGTCGCCCAAGGTTTCCTGGTGATTGGGAGCCAGATAGGCGATGCACTGCACGCCTTCCTTGATCAGGCCGGCGTCCACGGCGTCCTTGCGCGAGACACGATGGCGGTGCAATTCGCCGATGCCCGCCGCTTTTCGGAATTTTTCCACGTCGGCGTCATCCGGCGTGGCGGTAATGAGCAGGGTGAAATCGGGGCACATGACCTCCCGATAGAAACGTACCGCTTCGGTGGCGCTGGTAAAACCGTGATGAGCTTCATCCACCACCACGCCAATGCGGAAATCCGCCTGCCGCAAACCGGGAATGAACTCGTCCAGCGCCAGCGACAAATCGCCGCTGGTGCGTAGCTTAGAGCCTGTTTACGATCTGTTAAGCAGTTATTGCTTCAAAGGCTTTCCAT
>JARSSH010000060.1 GCA_029624815.1 Candidatus Competibacter sp. | reverse complement strand
TTGAAATTTAAAATATATTATTTTACAATAAGTTATAACACCTTTACAGGGCTGGCTCCAGCCATCTATCGGAGTCCGCAGCCAACGGTGAAAGCGGCGATCTCTGTATAACATCTCAGCATTCACGCAAAAGGCGCTTTTTCACCCCAACTCCGAATCAATGACCCCGTCGGCTGCACCAACACCCTCGGCGATGATACCAACCCCCAACAATCGTAATTTGTCACCAGATTGGCTTGAACGGCTCGGGTCGGAACATCTTGCCATCAGAAGCATATACTGCAAGCAGGCACTTTTCCTGGAGCCCCCGCCATGCGCCCAAGCATCCACGACCTGCTCACCCGCGAAGTGACCGACTGGCATCAGCAGGGACTCATCGACCGGCCGCTGCTGGAAATCCTGCTGCCGCGCTACGAATCTCGTGGCCGCTTCCTGGCCGCGCTGTTGAAATGGCTGGGCCTGTTCGCCATTTTCCAACTGGGGCTGGCGGTCCTCGCCTTCATTGCCATGGCCTCGGAATCGGCCCTGGTGGCGACGGTGCTATTGGCGGCGGTCGGCGCGGGGCTCTGGTACTTCGGGGTGCGATTCGCCACCGATCCCCGGCAAGCGCGCCCCTTCACCGGTTCGGTGCTGATCACCGCCAGTCTGGCGGCGGCGTTCGGCGTTTTCGTGCTGCTCCAGATCGCCCTGCTGGGTGAGAATAGCGCCGAACAAAACGTCCCGCTGATCCTGCTGCTCACCGGGGTACTGGCCACCCTCACCGCCTACCGCTATCACCTGCGCTGGCCGCTGCTGCTGGGCTTGCTGTTGTTCTTTCACGGCTTGGGCGCTTGGCACGCCTATGGCGGCCACGGCGCCTATTTCGCCCACATCCAGGACGAACGCTTGATGGCGGTCGCCGCCCTGATCGCGATTCTGCTGGGCCTCTGGCACGAACGGCGACTGGAACTGGATCCTCTGCGGCGCTGTATCGGCTTCGGTGGGCTGTATCTGATCTTCGGACTGCTGTACCTGAACCTGTCCTTGTGGTTCCTCACCCTGCCGCGCGGACCGCTGGATTGGGTGCTGGTATTCACCGCCGCCGGCATCGCTCAAATCATCGCCGGCGCCCGCCTGCGCGACGCGCGCTTCACTGGCTTCGGCATCGTGTTTCTGGCCATCGACTTGTACACCCGCTACTACGAACGCTTCTGGGATTCACTCTCGCTCGGCCTGTTTTTCCTGCTCGGCGGCGCGCTGGCGATGGCGTTCGGCTACGCCTGCGAGCGTTGGAGCCAAGCCGCTCCACTGGAGCGGCGTTCATGAACCCGCGATCCCGTAACCGCCGGGTTCGCCGGGAACTGGACGCACTATTCCGCGAAGGACTGCTGGACGCCGCGAAACACGCCCAACTGAGCGCGCGCTACCCGCTCGAAGGCTGGGACTGGCGTTCGCTGGGACGCTGGTTCCTGCTTTTTGGCGCGATCGGCGTCATGGCGGGGCTGGTCATTCTCGGCCGGACTCTGTTCGATTTCACCCTGGAAAAACTGGCGGCGTTGTTGGGCGTGGCGACTGTCGCCAGCTTCGGCGGCGCGCAATGGCTCAAGCGCGCCCGTCCCGGCCTGGTGCTGACCGCCTCCAGCCTGGAGTTGCTGGGCGGTTTGCTGCTGATCGGCCTGACCTTCAATCTGGGCGCGATTTTTTCCACCGGCTCCGGCAACTGGCCCGCCCTGCTGCTGATCGACCTGCTGATCTTGCTCGCCCTTAGCTATGCGCTCCACAACCCGCTGCTGCTGGTGCTCGCCGCCGTGGTGTTCTTCACCTGGTTCGGCGGCTTTACCGGCTACGCCTCCGGCTGGGGTGCCTACTGGTTCGGGATGAGCTATCCGCTGCGCTTCCTGGCGGCGGCGCTGGCAATCATCGCTGTCGCCGTCATTCACCAGCAGAGCGAACGGGGTCCGCTGGCGCCCTATCGGGGATTTTTCAAGATCTGGCTGTCCGGGGGGCTGTTCTTCGCCGAAATGGCGCTGTGGCTGCTGTCGCTGTTCGGCAATTTTGATCTGGAAAACCATCGCTGGCATTTGGTCGGCACCGCCGAACTGTTGCTGTTCAACCTGCTGTGGGCGGGTCTGAACGGAACGCTGATCGTGCTGGGCGCGCGGCTGGCGATGCGGATGCTGACCGGCTACGGCGCGACCTTCCTGATCATCCAAATCTATACGTTGTACTTCGCCCACCTGGCCGAGGATCTGGGGTTCTTGCTCAGCTTGCTGGTGGCGGGCGGCGGCGCACTGGCTTTGACGTTCTGGTTGGAGCAGCGGCGGCGCGGGGTCACGAGTTCCAAGAATCCGTCATCCATGAACGATCCTGGCTTTTAACTATCGCCACCCGCGAAAAACGCTCGCACCCGCTCCAATTTTCGCGTGCGTGGCATCGGCGGCAGGCTGTCCAGAAACACTCGCCCGTAGGATTTGGTCAGCAGGCGCGGGTCGCAGAGCACCAGCACGCCCCGGTCGCTCACGTCGCGAATCAACCGACCTACCCCTTGTTTCAGGGTAATCACCGCATGGGGAAGCTGATAATTTAGAAATGGATCCTCACCGCGCTGGCGCAGGGACTCGATGCGTGCTTGCACCACCGGATCGCCGGGCGCGGCGAACGGCAGGCGGTCGATGATCACGCAGGACAACGCCTCGCCGCGCACGTCCACGCCTTCCCAAAAGCTGGCGGTGCCCAGCAGCACCGCGTTGCCCGAGGCCCGGAACCGGCGCAACAGCTCCCCTTTTGGCGCCTCGCCCTGCACCAGCAGCGGAAAGTCCAGCCGCCCCGCCAACCACTCCGCCGCCTCGCGCAAGGCCCGAAAACTGGTGAACAGCAAAAACGCCCGCCCCCGGCTGGCCGCCAGCACCGGCAACGCCGCATCCAGCAACGCCGCCGTGTAGTGCGGCGCCGCCGGATCGGGCAGGCCCGGTGGATGATACAGCAGGGTGTTGCGGGCGAAATCGAACGGGCTGTCCAGGCGCAACGCCGCATACTCCCGCAACCCCAGCCGCGCCGCGAAATGCTCGAACGCCTGCCCCACCGCCAGCGTCGCCGAGGTAAAGATCCAGGCCCCCGGCTGCGCCGCCAACCGTTCCTGAAACTTCGGCGCGATATCAAGCGGGGTCAAACTCAGGGTAAAGCCACGCCCCCGGGTCTCGAACCAGCGCACGTTATCGGGGCTGCTCTCTTCGCCGGTCAGCGCCGCCAGCCGCAGCGCCAGATCCTCGCCGCGCCGCTGGCAATTCTCCAGGCCCTTGCCTCGCGGCGCGCCTTCCTTGAGCGCCTCGCGCAGGTGATCCAGTGCCTCGTGCAACTGCTTGATCGCTTCCACCACCGCCGGCAGGGCGGCGACCTCCCGCCACAACGCACGGCGCTCCGCCGTTCCCAGCGCCTGCCGCAGCGTCAGGATCGCCGGCTCCAGCGCTTCGGCCCGCCGGCGCAGGTCGGCGAAGTCCACCGCGTCCCGTGCCTGTTCCACCACGGTATCCCGTCCCAGCTCGCTCAACTGGCGACCGCTCAACGATCGACCGAGAAACTGGGTGGCGATCTCGGGCAACTGATGCGCCTCATCCAGGATGAACGCTTCCGCCCCCGGCAGCAGTTCGGCGAATCCGGTTTCCTTGATCGCCATGTCGGCGCAGAACAGGTGATGGTTGATCACCAGCACGTCCGCTACCAGCGCCTCGCGCCGCGCCCTGGCCAGAAAGCAGTCGGTCAGTTGCGGGCAATCCTGTCCCAGGCAGTTGTCCACGGTGGAGGTCACGCGCGGCCAGATCGGGGACGTTTCCGGCACGTCGGGGATTTCGGCGATGTCGCCGCGACGAGTGCGGCCCGCCCAAGCGCGGATGCGATGCAGTTCAGCCGCCTGCTCGCGCGTGCTCAGGCGTCCAGCCTGCTCGGTCGCTTGTAGGCGATACAGGCAAAGATAATTGCCGCGGCCCTTCAGCAAGGCCGTCCGCACCGGCGCGTTCAGGGCCTGTCGGACCACCGGCAGATCCTGGTGGTAAAGCTGATCTTGCAGGTGGCGGGTGCCGGTGGAAACGATCACTCGCGCTCCGGACAGCAGCGCGGGAATCAAATAGGCGTAGGTTTTTCCGGTGCCGGTGCCGGCCTCGACCACCAGCGTACCGCCCTCCTCCAGCGCGGCGGCAACCGCTTCGGCCATCCGCTGCTGCGGCAGGCGCGGCGCGAACCCCGGCACCTGCCGGGACAACAGGCCGCTCGGACCCAGCAGTTCGGCCGTATCCACGGCGACCTCTCCGCGCAGGCGGGTTTTCAGCGCAACTGCGACGCTTGTGCTTCCGCTTCCTCGGCGCCGGCGGTGTTGCCGGTTGCCTTGCGAGCAACGGCGATCAACTTCCAGTTGCGGGCTTGCAGCGCCCGATTGCCGCTGGCCAGGTTGTTGGATTTGCTCGCCAAGGACTCAGCCTGCTGGTATTCGCCCTGATGCAAGCGGATTTGGGCCAGATCGTACCAAATTCCGGCATTGCGCGGCTCGATGCGCAATGCTCGTTCCAACGCGGCGCCCGCCTTGTCCAACTGTTTGCTTCGAACGTACTTGTCGGCGCTGTCCAACAGCGCGACCACTGCCTGGTTGCCCTCGCGGGTAATTTCGGCTGGGGGCAGATCGGCCGGCGGCGTCGGGCGGGCAGGCGGCGGCGCGGGAGCGGCGGGAGCGGCCGGAGCGGGCATCGCTTGGACGGGAGCGGCCGGAGCGGCCGGAGCGACCGGCGGCGTCGCCATGGCAACCGTCGATTCCGGGGCGGGCGGCGGGCTAGGGGCCACCGGTACTGGCCGCGCCGGGGCCACCGGCGGCGTCTGCGGCACGACCGGCTGTGGTTCGGGCAACAAACCCGACGACGGCGCCGTTTCGTAAAGATCGTCCGTACCCCGCTGGGAGGATGGATAGACCGGTTCCGGCGGTGGGGCCGCTCTGCCGTAATCGTCGGCTCGTGGCGCGGGATAGGCTGGGTATGCCGGAGAGGACGCGGACGCGCCTGGCGGATAGGCCGGCGGTTGCTGATAGGAGCCACCGCCCGGCGGATAGGCCGACGGTTGCTGATAGGAGCCACCGCTCGGCGGATAGGCCGGCGGTTGCTGATAGGAGCCACCGCTCGGCGGATAGGTCGGCGGTTGCTGATAGGAGCCACCGCCCGATTCCGGCGCATAAGGTTGGGCTGGCACGCTGCCATAGTAGGCATTCGGGTTGGCCGGCGGCGTAGTGTAGGGATCCGGCGCCGCCGGATAGCTGGAGGAGTACTCTCGCGGCAGGAGAGGATCCTGTTCGAATGCCCGTCCTGTAGCCGCCGGCGGGACCGGTCGTGGCTGGGCATAGGTCTGTGGCGGGCGCGTGCTGCGATTCACCACCGGCGCCCTGTACGGTTGTTGCGAGTATGGCGGCGGCGCACAGCCGACCGTCCCCAGCGCCAATGCCAGCGCCAGCATTCCAAGAGAAGACTGAAACCCTTTATTCATCGATTCTCCTCACCGGTCCGGCGATCCCGATAAGACATCCCCGCACCTCAATCAAATCCATCGTTAGACTTCACTGTACCCTATTCGTCATTCCTACCGCCATGTACGGCCAAGCGGCCTTGGTCAGCCAGGCGGCTGTGTTTCATTGCATCAGCCGCCGGAAAAAATCGCTCATCCCCCCCGAACGCTCCGCATCTCCGGAAACATCCGGATCCGTCTCGCGCGGTCTGGAGCGCCGGGCGGCGGACTGACCGCCGCAGGAGGTCGATCCGCGCGGCCCGGAACCGGCCAGGAACGGCACCGGCTGGCCACCCCGGCACCCCTGGCTGACCTGCAAACCGCTGCGCGGCTCCACCTGGATTTCCTCGACCCCCGCCGGCAACGGCGGGTCCAGCGGCTCCAGATTCAAGCCCGCCATCAAATCCATCCAAACCCGCAGCGCGCCGCTGGAGCCGCTCAGGCCGGTGGGCTTGTTGTCGTCGCGGCCCAGCCAAACCACCGCCAACCGGTTGCCGCTAAAACCGGCGAACCAACTATCGCGGTAGTCGTCGGTGGTGCCGGTCTTGCCCGCGATGTTCAAATCCGGCGATAGCTTGCTTTTCATGGCGCTGGCGGTACCCGCCTTCACCACCTGCTGCATGGCGTTGATCGCCAGGTAAACCGGCCCCGGCTCGACCACTTTCTCCACCTCCAGCGTGTAGTGCTGCAACGACTTGCCAGTGGTATCGGTCACTTCGCGGATGGCGCGCAGCGGGATGCGAAACCCATTGCCGGCGATGGATGCGTAGACCTGCGCGACTTCAAAAGGCGATGCGTCCAGCGCGCCCAGCAGCAGAGACGGATACGGCTTGAGATCGCGCTCCAATCCCAATCGCTGAAACATTTTCACCACGTTGATCACATCCACGTCCAGACCGACCCGCACCACCGGAATGTTGTAGGAACGGGCCAGCGCGTCCCGCAGGGTGACCCGACCGTGGTAACGCTTGTCGTAGTTGGCTGGGGTCCAACGCTGGCCGCCCGAGGTGTACACCAAGGGGCTGTCGTTCAACAGCGTCATCAGGGTATAGCGCTCGGGCTGCTCCAACGCGGTCAGATACACCACCGGCTTGACCAGCGAGCCCGCCGGCCGCTTGGCGTCGAACGCCCGGTTGAAACCGACCGTCTTCGGCTCGCGATCCCCCACCATCGCCAATACCTCGCCCGTCTGGGTGTCGGTCACCACGGCGGCGCCCTGCAGCGGTCGGGCCTTGCGTTGGCTTTTCTCCAGCGTCGGCAAGCTGTTGATCAGCGTATTTTCCGCCACCGCCTGCACCCGTGGGTCGAGCGTGGTAAATACCCGCAATCCTTCCGACACCAAATCCTCGGCGTTGTAATACTGCCGCAGTTGCCGCCGCACCAGATCCAGAAAGGCCGGATAGGCGGTGATGCCACTGGCCACCTTGTCCGTTACTTCCAGCGGCATGTTCTTGGCGATGGCGGCATCCTCGGCGCTGATCAGGTTCTGTTCGATCATGACATCCAACACCAGGGCGCGGCGCTCCCTGGCGCGGTCTGGATGGCGGCGCGGGTCGTAGTACGAGGGCCCCTTGATCATACCCACCAACAGGGCAATCTGATGCAGATCCAGATCCTCCATCGACTCGCCGAAATAGAACTGGCTGGCGAGTCCGAAACCGTGAATCGCTCGGCTGCCATCCTGCCCTAGATAGATGGCGTTGCTGTAGGCTTCGAGAATGTCGTCCTTGCCGTAGCGCGCGTCGATCAAAATCGCCATGAGGATTTCGTTGATCTTGCGCGTGAAGGTTCGCTCGTTGCTCAGAAACAGATTCTTGACCAACTGTTGGGTCAGGGTGCTGCCACCCTGCACCGTTCGCCCGGCGCGCAGGTTGGCCAGCATGGCGCGAAAAATGCCCTTGGGATTGATGCCGGAGTGCTCGAAAAACGAGCGATCCTCGACCGCCAGCAAGGTATCCACCAGGGCCGGCGGCAAATCCTTGCCCTTGAGCAAGATGCGATCTTCATAGTGCGTGGGGTAGATGCCGGCGATCTCCGGCGGGTCCAATCGCAGCAGGCCCGGCGTTTCCTGCCCGTCCATCCTGGCCAGTTCGACCAGGATGCCGCCCGCGAATACCAGACGGATCTGGCGCGACGGCTCCGTGCCGTCCCAGAACGCGAATTCACGAGTCATCACCTCGAAGGTTTCCCCCCGTCGGGCGAAGGTGCCCGCGCGATCCGGCGCCGCGCCGCCCCCAGGCGGCGGCACGCAGCTTGCCGGCGGCGGAGGCTGCGACTTGCGGCGGAGCGGGCGTTTGCCGCTCGGGGCCGGCGGCGGCGTTTCCGGGCAGTTCACATCGCGATAATTCAGCAGCTTAAGTTCCTGAGCGAAGGCCTCGGCGCCGAGCGGCATGGTTTCGAACAGTTCCAGCGGCCGGGCGTAGACCTTGGCGGGCATGGCCCAGCGTTTCTGATCGAATTCGGCGCGGATGACCGCATCCAGATACAGCATGTACAGGCTTAGCCCGAGCACGCCCAGCAGCAGGCTGCCGAGCAGCAGCGAAAAAAATAGCGACGACAAGGATCGCAGCACGTTCGGGCCGGCCCGGCGGGGGCTCGGCCCGGAGTTCGTTTTGGGTTTGCGGGAAGGTTTGCCTTTAGCCATGCCTGTTCCAGTTCGGACGCACCACGCCTTTCAATCCACTTGGCGCGATGCGGTGTTTCTGTCTTATCCTACGGCCTCGTTTTTCCGCTTCGGAGTCTGGCGCGTGCATCCCGCCAACGAAACTCTTGACCAGACCACCCTGATCGCGGCACTCCTGCAACCGGACCGCTACCCGCATCCGGTGGACGCCGTCGAGCACTTGCAGACACATATTTCGCATATCCTGCTGGCCGGGGACTACGCCTACAAGATCAAAAAACCCCTGAATCTGGGATTCCTGGATTTTACCAGTCTGGCCCGAAGGAAATACTACTGCGAGCAGGAATTGCGCCTGAACAACCGACTGGCGCCGGATCTTTACCTCGATTGCGTGCCGATCGGCGGCAACGCCGCCCAACCGGTTCTGGGCGCCACCGAGGGAGCCATCGAATACGCCGTGCGCATGCGCCGCTTTCCACAGGAAGCGCTGCTGTATCGGGTGCTGGCCGCCGGCCGGCTGGAAAACCGGCATATGGACACCCTGGCCCGACGGCTGGCCGCTTTTCACCGCTCCATCGCCACGGCCGACCTCGCCGCGCCGTTCGGCGCTCCGGAACGGGTTCGCGGACCGATGCTGGACGATTTTACCCACACCCGGCCGCTGCTGGACGACCCCGACGATCTCGACGTCCTGACCGCCGTGGAGCGCTGGACTCTGACGACCACCGAGCGGCTGTGGCCACGACTGGCGGAACGCAAGGCCGGCGGCTGGGTCCGCGAATGCCACGGCGACCTGCATCTTGGCAACCTGGTGCTAACCGACACCGGGCAGGTCACGATCTTCGATTGCATCGAGTTCAACGACGATCTGCGCTGGATCGATGTCATCAACGATCTGGCTTTTTTGCTCATGGATCTGCGCTTCCGCGGCGCTGGCGGCTTCGCCCAGCGGCTGCTCAATACCTACCTGGAATACGGCGGCGACTTCGCGGGAGCGGCGCTGCTGTCCTATTACCAGGTCTACCGGGCCATGGTGCGCGCCAAGGTCAACGCCATCCAGGCCAGCCAGGATCATCGTATCCCAGAACCCGATCGTGCCGCCGCCCGCGCCCTGTGCCGCGATTATTTGCGGCTGGCGCTGGTGCTGACTCGGGAACCAACGCCGTTTCTGTTGATCACCCATGGCGTCTCCGGGTCCGGCAAATCACGTCGGACCGGACAATTGCTGGAAATACTCCCCGGCGCCATCCGCCTCCGCTCCGACGTGGAACGCAAGCGACTGTTCGGCCTCGGTCCCCTGGACGACAGCGGCTCCACTCCGGGCGGGGGACTCTACACGCCGGAAGCCAGCGCCCGCACCTATCAGCGCCTGTACGATCTGGCGGACGGTTTGCTCGCCGCCAGCCTTCCGGTACTGGTGGACGCCACCTTCATGAAGCGGGCGCACCGGCAACCTTTCCGCGATCTGGCGGCCCGGCATGGCGTCCCGTTCATCCTGCTCGATTGCGTCGCCGATCCCGAAACGTTACGAGCGCGGGTCGCGGCCCGGCGCGCGCGCGGCGACGACGCCGCCGAGGCCGACGTCGAAGTGCTGGAACGGCAACGCCGCTACGATGAACCGCCGGCGACTGACGAAAACCCGCTGCGAACCGATGGCGACACCGATGTGGAGCGGCTACGCACGGCGATCGCGGCGGCGATGTAGTATCGAACCCGGATCTGCCGGAATCCGATCGTGCACGGCAACTACTCGAATCGCCGGCCAACGGCTCCCGCGAAAAGCCAATACGGAAAGCGCATGACTCGACAACCTTAACCATCGATGACGGAGGCATTATGGCGAAATATGACGTGTACGGGATCGGCAACGCCCTGGTGGACATGGAGTATGAGGTCGAGGTTGCCGATCTGGAAGCGCTGGGCATCGACAAGGGCGTGATGACCCTGGTGGATGAAGAAGCTCAGTTGCGGATGATGGATCATCTGGCCGCGCACCCCCATCAGCGCAGCTCGGGGGGATCGGCGGCCAATTCGATGATCGCGATCCGCCAGTTCGGCGGGTCCAGCTTCTATTCCTGCAAGGTCGCGGGAGACGATCTCGGCCATTTTTACATGAAGGATCTACGCGATGGCGGGGTGGACACCAATCACCATACCGAGAAAGAGCCGGGGCACACCGGCCGTTGCGTGGTGCTGGTCACGCCGGATAGCGATCGCACCCTCTGCACTTTCCTGGGGATCAGCGGCGGTTTGTCCACCAAGGAGTTGGTCGAGGACGCCCTGCGCGACTCGGGATATTTCTACATGGAAGGCTATCTGGTCACCTCGGAGACCGCCCGCCAGGCGTGCATCGCGGCCAAGCGCGTCGCTGAAGCAGCCGGGGTCAAGACCGCCATTTCCCTGTCCGACCCCAACATGGTCCGGTTTTTCAAGACGGGGTTGCTGGAGATGATCGGCTCGGGCGTGGATCTGCTCTTCGCCAATGAGGACGAGGCCAAGGGCGTGGCGGGCGCCGCGGACCTGAGCAGCACACTCGACTATCTCAAGACCCTCAGCCAAGAGTTCGCGATCACTCGGGGTTCCAAGGGCGCGCTGGTTTGGGATGGTCGGACCCTGATCGACATCGACCCAGTCAAAGTGGAAGCCGTGGACACGGTCGGTGCCGGGGACATGTTCGCCGGGGCTTTCCTCTATGGCCGGGGCCAGGGTTGGGACCACCGACGCGCCGGGGCCCTGGCTTCAGCGGCATCGGCCAGGCTGGTGACTCGCCTGGGGCCGCGCATGCCGGCGACGGAAGCCCGGGCGATTCTGCACGGCTTTCCGTAGGACTGTCGCCAGCAGCACTATCGAGCGGCGGGCGAATCCTCGAAATCGCGTCATTCCGACTCCGGCTCACGCTTGACTCGATACAGTTCTCGCGTCTTCAGCACCCGCCCCCGCAACTGCTCGGCCAAGGCGGCGCGGGTCAGACGCTTGACCTCCCGCAGCACGGCAGGGTCGGTCAGCATTCCGTCGCGTAACGCCAGCAGTCCCCGACCGGAAATCGGCACGCCGGACACTCCTGAATCGGCGACCAGCGGACCCCGATCCAGCACGTAGCAGTAGTGCTGCTCGGCAACGATCGGCGTCCCGCTGGCTGCGTCGCGATCCAGGCTCAGCCCGTAGCCCAACGCTTCCAGCAGGCGCTTTTCGAACCGCCGTAACGGCGGCTCCGCGTCGGCCGCCGCCAGTTCCACCAGCAGCATCCGATAGGCGATGAACAACCGGGGCAGCGGATCCTGTCGCGGCAGCAGACGCACCAACAGTTCGTTGACATAAAGTCCGGCCAGCACCTGGCCGGGCGGCAGCGGCGCGGGGCGTCCCGTTTCCTCGGCCGCCGTCAAGGCCGCCAGATCGCCGGTTCCGCTCCAGGACAACAGCAAGGGCACAAACGGTTGCAACACGCTTTTCAGCCGCGAGCGGACGGACGCCGCGCCGCGCGCCACCAGACCCAGCCGTCCGTGCTCGTGGCTGAACGCCTCAAGCAATAGACTGGTATCGCGATAAGGACGGCGGTGCAGGATAAAGGCGGGTTGCAACAACACGCGCATGGTGCGAGGAAAACCGGCAATCGATGCGGGAGATCAAGATGCCGGGTCGGCGTACCCCAAACCGCGCAGCGCCCGTTCGTCGTCGGACCAGCCCTCGCGCACCTTGACCCAGGTTTGCAGGAACACCTTGCGGCCGAACAGGCGTTCCATGTCCTCGCGGGCCTGCCGGCCAACCTCGCGTAGCGTCGCCCCTTTCTCCCCGATGACGATCCCCTTTTGAGTCTCGCGCTCCACCCAGATCAGCGCATGGATGCGCGCCAGCCGACCTTCGTCGACAAACCGTTCGATTTCGACGGTCAGTGCGTAGGGCAACTCTTCGCGCAGGAGTCGGGTCAGCTTCTCCCGGATCAGTTCGGCCGCCAGGAAACGCTCGCTGGCGGTAGTCATCTGATCGGCCGGGAACAGCAGGTCGCCGGCCGGCAACAAGCGGGCGATCACCTGCTCCAGCGCCGCCACGTTGTCGCCGTCGATCGCCGCCAGCGGCACCACTTCGCTGAACGGTCGTTTCGCGGCCAGATCCTGCAAAAACGGCAACAAGCGGCTCTTGTCGGCGATCCGGTCCACCTTGTTGACCGCCAGCACCACCGGCCCCGCAAAATCCGTCAACCGTCGCAGGACGTCTTCGTCCTCCTCGGTCCAGCGCAGCGCCTCGACCAGCCATACCACTACATCCACATAGCCCAACACGCTGGCCGCCGCCCGGTTCAGGTAACGATTCAGGGCCCGCTGGCCTCGACGGTGCAGACCTGGGGTATCCACATAGACGATCTGGGCGTCCGGCAAGGTCTGGATGCCGAGAATGACGTGCCGGGTGGTTTGCGGCTTGGGAGCGGTGATACTGAGCTTCTGACCGATCAGCCGATTCAACAGGGTGGATTTCCCCACGTTGGGTCGGCCCAGCAAAGCGGCGTAACCGGCGCGGACAGTGGTCATCGCATCTGCTCCAGCAGCCGGCGAGCGGCTTCCTGCTCGGCTTTGCGGCGACTGCTTCCCGCCGCGACCGCGCGCAGCTCGGCGACCGCGCACTCTACCGTAAAACTTTGCGCGTGCGGTTCGCCGCCGATCTCCAGCACGTTGTAGACCGGCAGTGGCTGCTGCCGGGCTTGCAGGTACTCTTGCAGGCGGGTTTTCGGATCCTTCAGGTCGTTGGCGTCGGCCAACCGTTCCAGGCTGTCTTGGTAGATGCGCAACACCAAATCGCGGCAAGCCGCCAGACCGCCATCCAAATAAACCGCGCCGAAAATCGCCTCCAGCGTGTCCGACAGAATCGATTCGCGGCGAAAGCCCCCGCTTTTAAGTTCGCCCAGACCCAAGCGCAGCCAGTCGCCCAACCGCAGATCGCGCGCCAACTCCGCCAGGGTTTCGCCCTTGACCAGGCTGGACCGCAGCCGACTCAATTCGCCTTCGCTAGCCTTGGGGTAATTTCGGAATACGTGCTCGGCCACGATCAGGTTCAGGAGCGCATCGCCCAGAAACTCCAATCGCTCGTTGTTATGCGGCGAGGCGCTGCGGTGGGTCAACGCCTCTTCCAGCAACTCGGGCTGGCGGAACGTATGGCCCAGGGCGGCGCTCAGACGAGATAGCGGCAGGCTCACGGCTTCGGAGTCAGCGGGATCACTTCGTTGACCTTCAGCACCACGGACAAGCCGTAGAACAGATCCCGCTCATCCTGATAGACCAGGTCGAGCACCCGGCCGCCGCGGTCGTTGCGGATCTTCAGATCCCGGGCCGAGATGTTGTTGACATAGCCGATGTCGAACCGCTTTTGGATGGCGTTTTGAATTTCGATCGGACTCATCTGCGCCAACTGCGGCTCCTTGCGGATACTATCGATCGTCGACTTGACCGTGAACACCTGGATGTACATCGGCACCACCTTCATGCCGATCAACGCGACAAACGCGATCACAATGATCAGCAACAGCATACCGATGACGGTCATGCCATACTGTTTCCCAGCCCGTCCGCTTTTCGCCAACTGTTTCGCGCGCATCGTTCGTATCTCCCAAGTTCGCCTACTTGATCCCACTGCCGATTCGGCCGCACTGACCATTCAAGGTTACACAATCCCAATTCATCCAGATAAAGAATGCCTTGCCGATCAGATTTTCTTCCGGCAATGGCCCCCAAACTCGGCTGTCGCTGCTGTTGTCCCGGTTATCGCCCATGACGAAATAATGTCCGGCCGGCACTTGGTATTTCCAGTCGACCTCGCCGTCCGGCTCGCGGCGGGCCTGGATCTCGGGCCAGAATCCGGTTAGCCCCCAGCGACTGTCGGCCAGCGCTTGAATGCGATGGGTGATTCGACCCAGTCGCTCGTCGAATTGTTGATACCCCGGTTCGCCGGGGTTATCCGGGATCGGCGTCAGCGGGACCGGTTGGCCGTTGATCCACAAGTGCTTGCCATGATATTCCAATACATCGCCGGGCAGGCCGACCACCCGCTTGATGTAAGCCACCGTCGGCTCGCGCGGATAACGGAATACGGCCACGTCCCCCCGTTCCGGTTGACCGTTGCCGACGATTTTGGTGTTGAGCACCGGCAACCGCAAGCCATACGCAAATTTGCTAACCAGGATAAAGTCGCCCTTGAGCAAGGTGGGCAACATGGATTCCGAAGGAATGCGGAACGGCTCGACCACGAACGAGCGCAGCACCAGCACCGCCAGGATGACCGGGAAGAACGATTTCGACAAATCCACGTACCATGGCAGCCTCTCCACCATCGACCGCGCCCGACCGCCACCGCCCACCATTAGGAGACTACGGGTTCGGCGTGGCGCCAACACCAGGGCATCCAGCAACCAGATGCCACCGGTCAATACGGTCAGCGCTACCAGAACGGCAGCAAAATCAATATTCATGAGCATAAAAATCCATACGACGAGACTATGTGTCTCATGAGTTTTTATCCACCTGCAGCACGGCTAGAAACGCTTCCTGGGGGATTTCCACCTTACCGACCTGCTTCATCCGCTTCTTGCCGGCTTTCTGCTTCTCCAGCAACTTGCGCTTGCGGCTCACGTCGCCTCCGTAGCACTTGGCCAGCACGTTCTTGCGCAGCGCCTTGACGGTGGTGCGGGCGATGACCTGATTACCGATGGCGGCCTGGATCGCGACCTCGAACATCTGTCGCGGAATCAGCTCCTTAAGTTTGACCGCCAGATCACGACCCCGGTATTGGGCCTGGTCGCGGTGGACGATGACCGACAGCGAATCCACTCGTTCGCCGTTGATCAGCACATCCAGCTTCACCAGTGGCGCAACCTGGAATCGGTCGAAACCGTATTCGAACGAGGCGAAACCGCGACTGACCGATTTTAGACGATCGAAAAAATCCAGCACCACCTCGCTCAATGGCAGTTCGAAGCTCAGTTGCACCTGGCCGCCGGCATAGTGCAGGCCGCGTTGCACACCGCGTTTTTCGATACATAGCGTGATGATTGCACCGAGATAATCTTGCGGGGTCAGTATATGGGCGACGATGATCGGCTCGCGAATCTCGACGATTTCGTTGGCCGGCGGCAATCTGGCGGGATTGTCGATTTTCAGAAGCTCATCGCCCGCGGCCAGCACCTCGTAAACGACGGTTGGCGCGGTGGTGACCAGATCGAGATTGTACTCCCGCTCCAGCCGCTCCTGGACGATCTCCATGTGCAGCAGGCCCAGGAAACCGCAGCGAAAACCGAAACCCATGGCCTGCGAGGTTTCCGGCTCGAAATACAGCGAGGCATCGTTCAATCGCAGCTTCTGCAGCGCCTCGCGCAGATTGCCGAAGTCGTCCGAATCGACCGGAAACAACCCGGCGAACACGCGCGGCTGCACGCGCTGGAACCCCGGCAGCGCCGCCGCCGCCGGCCGATCCGCGCCGGTCAGGGTGTCGCCCACCGGTGCGCCGTCGATCTCCTTGATGCCGGCGATGATATAGCCGACCTCGCCCGCGTTCAGGACCGGCCGCTCGCCGCGCTTGGGGGTAAAGATACCAACCGATTCGACCTGGAAGGTCCGGCCGGTGGACATCACCTGGATTTTCTGCTTGGGCGCGATCCGGCCGTCCACGACCCGCACCAGGGAAATGACGCCGACGAAGTTATCGAACCAGGAATCGATGATCAGCGCCTTAAGTGGTCCGTCCGGATCGCCTTTCGGCGGCGGGATATGCGCGACGATCGCTTCCAGCAGATCGGCCACCGCCAATCCGGTCTTGGCGCTGACCCGCAGAGCCTGGCTGGCGTCCAACCCGATGATGTCGCCGATCTCGCGCGTCACCCGCTCCGGGTCGGCGGCTGGCAGGTCGATCTTGTTGAGCACCGGCAGGACTTCCAAGCCCTGCTCGATGGCGGTGTAGCAGTTGGCGACGCTCTGCGCCTCGACCCCCTGCGCAACGTCCACCACCAGTAGCGCACCCTCGCAGGCGGCCAGCGAACGCGACACCTCGTAGGAGAAATCCACATGCCCCGGCGTATCGATGATGTTGAGCTGGTAGGTTTGGCCGTCGCGGGCCACGTAGCGCAGCGACACGCTTTGCGCCTTGATGGTGATGCCGCGCTCCCGCTCCAGATCCATCGAATCGAGCACCTGCTCGGCCATTTCCCGCGCGCTCAGCCCGCCGCAAATCTGGATGAAACGATCGGCCAGCGTGGATTTACCGTGGTCGATGTGCGCGATGATTGAAAAATTACGAATATGATCCATGTAGCTCCACTGCACCCCGCTCACCGGCGCACCATCCCGGCCAGCGAATGTTTGGGGTAGATGCGCAAAAGCCCCCGCTGCCGCTCGGGCACGGAGGCTTGCGAGTATGCTTATCGAACAGGGAAGCGATTATAGCGACATCACGGCAGGGAAAGTACACCCATCGCCACCGGCGCCTCGGCGGTCCGGCGCAACACCCGGGGCTGGAACCGGATATCGTCCCGAAAGCGCTTCGACAGAACCCGCACCGCCAGAAACCCCAATCCCAAACCCAGCGCTCCCGACAGCACCACGGGCTCCTCGCCCGCGCCGGCGAACGCCGCTTGCCCCAACAGCGCTCCCGCCAAAAGCAGGAGTAGCGGCAACGAGTAGGCTAGCAACGCTCCTCTTAGCAACACCCCTTCGGCCAAACCGACACACACTTCATCGCCCGCCCGCAACGGCTCTTCGGCAATCGCCCGCACTTGGATCCGGCGACCGCTCCAGAGTTTTCCCAACACCGCCGTGCCGCAACCCTCGCTGGCGGCGCATGCGCCACAGGCCGAACGCCGCTGGATTTCGATCCAGGCGTAGCCATCGCCAGCTTGCACCACCATCGCGCGCTCTTCAATCATGGTTTGACTGCCTCGGGAATGTATTGAATCGCGGCGGCGATACGCTGCACGGTTTCCGCCGGCACTTCTCCGACCACCAAAATCTGATGGCCGTCCAGCAACTTGCCAAAGGCGTTCATCGACCCCAGTTGCGAACCGCCTTGCAGCAGCGCCGGCGCCCCATCCAAGCGCTCCAGGAACACCGAAATGGTCGCCAACCCATCGGCGAACACCATATGCTCGGTGACATGACGGCTGGGGTCTTTGATAAAACGGTTGTGCAACACCTTGACAAAACCATCCGGCAACTGGCTCACGCGCCACGCTGACCGCGTCACCGGTTCGACGGTGGAAGGTGGCTGCCCATCGCTGGAATTCCGATCGGCTTCGGGCGGACTCGCATCCTCCGAAGACAGCGATGGCGATTTAAAGGCTTCGTCATCGATCCGCGGCTTGATCTGAAAGTCGGTGAACATGATCTGCTCGACCGGGAAGCCTTGGCCATCCAGCAGGATCGAACGCAGCAACATGCCATTGTGCCGGTCCAGCCATAACCGATAACCGAACCGCCAGGCATCCCGCGGCTTGATAGCGATCACCTGCGTTTCCAGACCAGCGATGCGATCCTTGCCGAGCGTTTCAAATTCGTAATGACCTTCCAATCGTCCAAGTTCGCGGGGCACGGACAGCGGAAAGCGGGAACCTCCGTAGCCATCGCCGCCGAACGTCGCATGCTGTTTGGGCAATAGGCAGGTCACGCTGTTATCGGTCACCAGAATTTCCCGCAGCGGGCCATTCAGGGAAAACAAGCGCTGTCGCTCGCCCTTGGGGCCACCACCGTGAATAACCCGCATGGCTTCCACATGCGGTCCCTGAACGTAGATGAAGGTTCCTTCGTAATTCAAGGTTTGGGTCGCCTGAATCATTCGTTCCAGCCAGTGCCTCGCCTCCTCGGCCGCCGGTTGGGACCATCCAGCGAGTGGCAGAGACCCGGCCGCGAACACCAGGGCGGCGCAGTGCGATAGCTTGCGCTTCATTACGTAAAGTCTTAGCGACTGGGCTGCTGGTAACCAACCATGCGAACATAAGGCAGCATGCCGTGCATGCTGCTCAGGGAAGCATAACCGTTATGGTTGACCAGATAACGGCTCAGCCGGGCTTCCACCGGCTCGTTGGGAGCGTCCGTCTGCCGGGCGGCGGCCCGAACCGCGAAGGGCGCGGGAATGGAGGGGGATGGGTTACTGGCAACCGACAGGGTGGTGGGAGCAAGCGGAGCGTCGGTCTGAATCAGCTTGAATCCGAACAAGGCAACGAGCACGACCGATGCGGCCAGCCCGAACCCGGTGGCCGGTTTATACCAGGCTGGCAGCGCCTTGCCGGTCTGCAACGGCAGAGGCTCGACCGCGACCGCTTGGCGAATGCGCGCGGTGAAATCGGGGGCGAGCACATCGGGCAAATGACTTTGCATCACATCGCTGATCAGGTGATAGCGGGACCAACAGGACTGCAAATCATCATCCCGACACAGCCGACGCAACACCAGGTCGATTTCCAGGCGGTCGAGTTCGTCATCGACCATTGCCGAAAGTTGGCTCGCCGCGACGTTCATATCATCCGCGGCTCGCGCCGATCGTTGTTCAGCCGTCTTATCCGCCATGATTCTATCCCGAAAAACTAGCTTAGTAGTGGACGCAATTTGGTGTCGATCGATTCCCGCGCACGAAAAATCCGGGAACGCACCGTGCCGATCGGACACCCCATGGTTTGGGCAATTTCCTCATAACTCATTCCTTCGAGTTCCCGCAGGGTGATCGCCGTGCGCAGATCCTCTGGCAAATCCTCGATCGCCCTGAACACGGTGGCTTCGATTTCGTCCTTGAGCAGCAACCGCTCGGGGGTTTCGTATTCTTTCAGCAGGGATTGGCCCTCGTATTGCTCGGCTTCCTGGGCGTCGATGTCGGAGCCAGGCGGACGCCGGCCTTGGGCAACCAGGTAATTTTTGGCTGTGTTGATGGCGATTCGATAAAGCCAGGTGTAGAACGCGCTGTCGCCCCGGAAGCCGGGCAGCGCCCGGTAGGCTTTAAGGAATGCCTCCTGGGAAACATCCAGGGCTTCGCTGGGATCGTGCACATAGCGGGAAATTAGTTTGATGATCTTGTATTGGTACTTGCGCACCAGCAGATCGAATGCATTTTTGTCGCCTTTCTGTACTCTTTGGACCAGATCGCGGTCCAGATGCCCCTCGCCCATCCGGGCAGACCCCTTTCGAATCAATGGCAATCTCCATGCGAGCATGACGGTAGACAAAAGCCCGCCCCGTTAGTTCGCAGACCTGCCGGGATATGGTTATAGTGTGAATCGCAGTAGCGGAATGAAATCGCGGGACCGTCGACCACCCCGTTGACGGTGCCCTTTCACGCAACGATACCCCATTCATGGAGCCGCTCACAAGCCATGGCCGCTTCACCCATTTTTACCGATGTCCTAATTATCGGCAGTGGCGCCGCCGGCCTCAGTCTGGCGCTGCGGCTGGCCGACACCGTGCGTGTCGCAACACTCGCCAAGGGCGAGCTGCACGAGGGCAGCACCTATTATGCGCAGGGCGGCATATCGGCGGTGCTGGATGCCGACGACTCCATCGAGTCGCATGTGCAAGACACCCTGATCGCCGGCGCGGACCTGTGCCACGCCGACGCAGTCCGCTTTACAGTGGAACAGGGTCGAGCAGTGATCGAATGGCTTAGTGCGCAAGGAACCCCTTTCACCCGGGAATCCAATGCCGAAGGCGGCACGGACTACCACCTGCATCGCGAAGGCGGCCACAGCCATCGGCGGATCGTTCACGCCGCCGATGCCACCGGTCGCGCCATCCAGAGCACGCTGGAACAGCGCGCGCGCCAACACCCCAACATCACCCTCCACGAACAATGCAGCGCCGTCGATCTGATCACCAGCCGCAAGCTGAGTTTGAGCGGCAACCGCTGCCTGGGGGCTTACGTACTGAACCGACATACCGGCCGGGTCGAGGTATTCGCCGCCCGGTTCGTGGTGCTGGCGACCGGCGGCGCCAACCGGGTTTACCTCTATTCCAGCAACCCGGACGGCTCCACCGGCGACGGCATCGCCATGGCCTGGCGAGCCGGTTGCCGGGTGGCCAACATGGAGTTCATCCAGTTTCATCCCACCTGCCTGTACCATCCGCAAGCCAAGAATTTTCTGATTTCCGAAGCGGTGCGTGGCGAGGGCGGCACGCTACTGCTACCCGATGGCAACCGCTTCATGCACCATTTCGACCCCAGGCTGGAATTGGCTCCGCGCGACATCGTGGCCCGCGCCATCGACCATGAGATGAAGCGACTGGGCGCGGAATGCGTGTATTTGGATATTAGCCACAAACCGGCCGATTTCATCCGTTCGCACTTTCCCAACATTTACGCCAAGTGTCTGGAATACGGCTTCGACATGACCCGGAAACCCATCCCAGTGGTTCCGGCGGCCCACTACACCTGCGGTGGGGTAATGACCGATCGGTCCGCCCGCACCGATCTGGAAGGGTTGTACGCCATCGGCGAGGTTGCCTTCACCGGCCTGCACGGCGCGAACCGCATGGCCAGCAATTCGTTGTTGGAATGCCTGGTGTTTGCGGCGGCGGCGGCGGACGATATCCACTCGCGCTTGAAACACGCTCCGGAGCCGCCCCCGCTACCGGACTGGGACGAAAGCCGGGTGACCGATTCCGACGAAGAGGTGGTGGTCAGTCACAACTGGGCGGAATTGCGCCAGTTTATGTGGGACTACGTGGGCATCGTCCGCACCGACAAGCGCTTGCAACGCGCCCAGCATCGAGTGGATCTCTTGTTGCGGGAGATCGACGAGTATTACGGTAATTTCCGCATCAGCGGCAACTTGATCGAACTGCGTAATCTGGCGCAGGTGGCGGATTTGATTATTCGCTGCGCCTTGGCGCGACGGGAAAGCCGGGGACTGCACTATACCCTTGATTACCCCAAAGCCAACGAGTCCATGCCGGCGCGGGACACGGTGCTGGTACCGGGTAATTTCGCCGGGGCCGAAACACCGCCGTCTTGGGGAACGTGACATCAGGGATGTTCCGATTCATCTTCGGCTCGCCGGGTGCGCAGCCAGACTCGCAGGCGCCGCAGCGTTTCGGGATCGACGGAATCCGGCAACAGGGCTAGTGATCGCCGCCGTCGGTTTCCCAAGCGAAAGTTCAGGATGACGAGGCTGGGATGAGCGTAGCCGCCAATGAACCAAGCCGGGTGTCGAACCCCATCGCCGGTTTCCAAGCGCCAACGTCCGTCAAGCAGTTCAACGCGGGTGATGAAACCACCGCCGCGCCGCCAGCCGTAGCGATAGCCGGTCCAGGCCAGCGACAGGCCGATGCCGGCGAGTAACCCCGTCTTGACCCATAACGGCACGCTCGCAACGATCGCGGCGATACCCGCCACGCCATGCAGGATGCCGCTGCTAGCCAACAGCATCCGCGAGGGGCGTGGCGCGATGTTCAGGACGGCGAGGTCGCGCATTCGTCCGATGTATGAAAAATCGGGAGTGGGATTAACTCAGAGCGAATCTGGGTCTACCCCCAACTGTCGCAACCGTTCCGCCAGTCGCTCGGTGCGCTGCTGGGCGGCCTCGGCACGCTGCTGGGCGGCTTCGGCACGCTGCTGGGCGGCCTCGGCGCGCTGCTGGGCGGCCTCGGCTTCGGTGGGCAGCATCTCGCCCGATGGGGTGAACCAGCGTAGCCACACCGCATTGACCCCCCGGAAGGTTCCCAACCAACGCCCCAAATCCAGGTTCAAAATCGGGCTGCGAATGTGGCCCTGGAAATCGGGAACCAGCCGCTGGTAGTCGGGGCCGTGCAAGGTAAAGCCGGCGAAGTCCTCGGGGTTGAAGGGATCGTACCAGTAATATTCCGGTACCCGCACTTGACGAGCATAGAGGGTTTTCTTGGCGGTCTTGTCGTGGCTAGCGGTGCTGGCCGAGAGCAGTTCCACCACCACATCGGGCCCCTTGCCCTGTTCCCAGACCACCCAACTTTTGCGCTCGCCGCGCGGCACGTCCAACGCCACGAAGAAATCCGGGCCGACGAAAGTATTGTGGCGCACCTGTTCCAAGCTGTAATAAAGGAACATGTTGCCGCCGGCGAAACCCTCGCCCCTCGCTTCCAGCCAGAGGTCCATGACGTCGATCAATAAATCCATCTGAAATTGATGGCGCTGGGTTTCCATGGGAACTCCATCGTCATAGGGCAACTCGTCTTGGGTGGGAGGCATGGCCGGTAAATCGGCCGCCGCGAGCGGAGGAGGTGGCGGGGAAATCAGCAACGATGACATGGGATCGCCTCCTGAAGCGTAGGGATCAACTTATTCATTTGATCGGACACCGACCATCATTTCCTATTTGAGCCAATCCATCGGTATTGCCTGAAAATACGGGTCGCGATGGACGAGCGGTGCCTTATGCAGGGAAGCCGCGGCGGCGATCAGCGCGTGTCAATGCTGGGCAAGCGGCTGGTGGTTCTCTTTAATCCTCGGCCATGCGCTCCCGGATCAAATCCTCAATCAGATCGGCGCCAGCCGGCAGCCAGTCTCGTCCGATGCCGCTTAAGCGACGGGCCTGATCACCCCGACCGGGCAACGGCCGGACCCGTAAACTCGCCGTTCCGACTCTTGCTCCATTCCAGGCGGGTGTCAGCCTTAATGTCCAGTTCAATACCTTACTGGGCTTGGTGTTCCAATTGGCGCTGACGGCGGAGAAAAGCTGGCGCAGGCCGGGGGCTTCAAGCGCTTGCCCGAGCTGGTGCGGGGCGTCCGGTTTCAGGATGGTATCGCCATCGTCGACCCACCCAATGACGCGGAAAACAATCAGCAGAAAATCGCCGCCTGATTCAGACCAGCCATACACTAGATTTGACTATAGCTCCGTATGAAGTGGAGTTCCGGCTGAACGAATGCCCAGTTGGCTCAGAGTGAATCCAAGTCCACGCTCGATCTTCACCACCGACTGACGCCGCATGGCCTCTGGATTGCCTCGCACTCGCTGCGGGGCTTATACTTGTTCAATTAATTGAACAATCGGAAAACGCGATGAAGGTCGTGACTTATTCCCATGCGCGCAATGCCCTCAAATCGGTGCTGGATGACGTGCTGCAAAATGCCGACGTGACCATCATCAGTCGCCGCGATGCCGAGGGCGATGCGGTGGTGATGTCCCTTGATTACTACAATAGCCTCATGGAAACCCTGCACTTGCTGTCAACGCCGGCCAACGCCGGAGCGTTAGCGCGGGCCATCGAGCAGGACCGGGCTGGACAATCCCAAGTTCGACAATTACTTGCCAGTGACTCCTAATGCGTGGCATTCGCTTCGTTTCAGAGGCTTGGGATGCCTATCTTTACTGGCACGAGCAGGACAGAAAAACGCTGAAACGCATCAATGCCTTGATTACCGCGGCGGCGCGTAACCCATTCGCTGGCATCGGCAAGCCCGAACCGCTGCGCGGCAGTCTGTCCGGCTATTGGTCGAGGCGAATCGACGACACTCACCGGCTGGTCTATCGGGCAACCGATGACGAATTAATTGTTATCGCCTGCCGCTTTCACTACGACGGCTAGCTCAACCTTTAGCCGGCGGGCAAGGGGGAGACATTCGATTCATTCAGTCGGTTCATTCAGTAACATCCGCATCACGCCCACTACCTTCGCCGTCGTCGCATCCGCCGGGGTGTCCCGCCCGACCATGTAGCGCATCAACAACGGATCTTGCAGTTCCAGCAACTCCGCGAACGCCTGCTGCTCCTCCACCGGCGCGGTCGGGTAATGCCGCTCCAGATAGCCCAGCGTCAGCAGGTCCAGCTCCTTCATGCCGCGCCGGCACCGCCAGCGCAATTTACCCATCTGCTCTTCCACCGTCCGGTTCTCCTCAAAAAAACGCCCCTCGTCCATCCGCTCCCCTCTCCCTCGGGGAGAGGGGTCGGGGGTGAGGGAGAGGGGCTGCGAGTCAGGTTAAATTAACGTTTATCGCCGTTCCACCATCAGCTTCTTGATTTCCGCGATGGCCTTCGCGGGATTCAGACTCTTCGGGCAAGTCTTGGTGCAGTTCATGATGGTGTGGCAACGATAAAGCCGGAACGGGTCTTCGAGATCGTCCAGCCGCTCGCCGGTAAACTCGTCGCGACTATCCACGATCCAGCGGTAGGCTTGCAGCAGAATCGAAGGACCGAGGTAACGGTCGCCGTTCCACCAGTAACTGGGGCAACTGGTCGAACAGCACGCGCACAGAATGCACTCGTACAGACCGTCCAGCTTGGCGCGGTCTTCCTTGGATTGCAGGCGCTCCCGCTCCGGCGGCGGAGTGATCGATTGCAGCCAAGGCTTGATCGAGGCGTACTGAGCGTAGAAATGGGTCAAATCCGGCACCAGATCCTTGATCACCGGCATGTGCGGCAAGGGATAAACCTTCACGTCGCCGGAAACGTCGCCGATGGCTTTGGTGCAGGCCAAGGTGTTGGTTCCGTCGATATTCATCGCGCAGGATCCACACACCCCTTCGCGGCAGGAGCGGCGCAGCGTCAGGGTCGGGTCCATTTCGTTCTTGATCTTGAGCAGCGCGTCCAACACCATCGGACCGCAGGTCGCCATATCCACCTCGTAGGTATCCATGCGCGGGTTTTCGCCGCTGTCCGGATCCCAACGATAGATCTGGAAGCGCCTGACGCTCTTGGCGCCAGCGCCGGCATAGTAGGTTTTACCCTTGCCGATGATGGAATTGGCCGGAAGTTTGAATTGAGCCATGGCATCGTCCCCTTAATAAGTGCGCTTCTTGGGCGGAATGTATTCCACCTCATCGGTCAGGGTATAAGTGTGTACCGGCCGGTAGTCGATGGTGACTTGACCTTTGGGATCCAGCCAAGACAAGGTGTGCTTCATCCAATTCTCGTCGTCGCGATCCGGATAGTCCTCGCGGGCGTGGGCGCCACGGCTCTCCGGACGATTGATCGCCGACTTGATGGAAACCATCGCGCATTGCAGCAGATTTTCCAGTTCCAGCGTTTCCACCAGGTCGGAATTCCACACCAAACCGCGATCGCTCACGCCGATGTGCTCGAAGCCGGCGTACACGTCTTCCAACAGCTCGATGCCCTCGGCCATGGATTCGCCGGTGCGAAATACCGCGGCATGGTTCTGCATGGTCCGCTGCATCCTCATCCGTAGGGCGGCGGTCGGGTTTTCACCCTTGGCATGGCGCAGGCGGTCGAAGCGGGTAACGATCCGATCAACGGAGTCTTGCGGCGTGGCCTTGTGCGGACTGTTGGGCGGGGTCAGCTCGGCGCAGCGGTTGGCGGCGGCGCGACCAAACACCACGATATCGAGCAGCGAGTTGGAGCCCAGGCGATTGGCGCCGTGCACCGACACACAGGCTGCCTCGCCGATGGCCATCAGACCGGGAATGATGTGATCCGGGTTGCCATCCTTGAGGATGACCACCTCGCCACGATAGTTGGTCGGAATGCCGCCCATGTTGTAATGCACGGTCGGCAGCACCGGTGCCGGCTCCTTGGTCACATCGACCCCGGCGAAAATGTGGGCGGTCTCGGCGATGCCCGGCAGCCGCTCGTTGATGACGTCGGCGCCCAAATGCTCCAGATGCAGGTAAATGTGGTCCTTGTGCTCGCCGACGCCACGCCCTTCGCGAATTTCGATGGTCATGGAGCGGCTGACCACGTCGCGGGACGCGAGATCCTTGGCGTTCGGCGCATAGCGTTCCATGAACCGCTCGCCCAGCGAGTTGGTTAGATAGCCGCCCTCGCCGCGGCAGCCTTCGGTCATCAGGCAGCCGGAGCCGTAGATGCCGGTCGGGTGGAACTGGGTGAACTCCATGTCCTGCAACGGCAGTCCGGCGCGCAGCACCATGCCATTGCCGTCGCCGGTGCAGGTGTGGGCGGAAGTCGCCGAGAAGTAGGCGCGGCCGTAACCGCCGGTGGCCAGCACGGTCTGGTGGGCGTTAAATACATGCAGCGAGCCGTCGGACAGATCCCAGGCCACCACGCCGCGACAGGCACCCTCGCCGTCCATGATCAGGTCGAGCGCGAAGTATTCGATGAAGAATTCGGCATCGTGCCTGAGTGCCTGCTGGTACAGGGTGTGCAGAATAGCGTGACCGGTGCGGTCGGCGGCGGCGCAGGTGCGCTGGGCGGTGCCTTCGCCGTAGTTGGTGGTCATGCCTCCGAACGGGCGCTGGTAGATCTTGCCTTCCTCGGTGCGGGAGAACGGCACGCCGTAATGTTCGAGTTCGATGACCGCCGGGACCGCCTCGCGGCACATGTATTCGATGGCGTCCTGATCGCCGAGCCAGTCCGAGCCCTTGACGGTGTCGTACATGTGCCATTGCCACAGATCCTGGCCCATGTTGCCGAGCGCGGCCGACATGCCGCCCTGGGCGGCCACGGTGTGGCTGCGAGTGGGGAATACCTTGGTCAGGCAGGCGGTCTTCAATCCCTTCTGCGCCATGCCGAAGGTGGCGCGCAGCCCGGCGCCGCCGGCGCCGACCACCACCACATCGTAATTATGGTGAATCAGTTTGTATGCGTTGGACATGAAACCTCAGCCTCCGGTGGTGGGCATCAGGCCAGTGCGACTTTGAGCACGGCGACGACGGCGATGATGCCCAGCAGGAACAATACGAATTGCGTGACCAGCAACGCGGTGTATTTGGCCCACTCCGGCTGGACATAATCCTCGTAGATAACCTGCATGCCCAAGCTGGCGTGATAGAACGCCGTGAGAACCAAGGCAATCATCAGACCAGCGTTGATGGGATTGCTCAACCAATGTCGAAACCCTTCATAGTCGGCGTGTGACACCGACAGTAGGGAAAAGGCAAACCACAACACCAGCGGCGCCAAGGCGACGGAGGTGGCGCGCTGCAACCACCAGTGGTGGGTGCCGTCCTTGGCGGCGCCCAAACCGCGAGCGCGGGCGAGCGGGGTACGAATGCTCATGATGTCTCTCCTCAGGGCGCGGCGATCAACCAGCACAGGAAGGTCAGAATGATGGAAGACCACACGACCCACCAGCCGGATTTGGTGGCATCCTCCATCTCGAAGCCATAGCCGGCATCCCAGAACAGATGGCGGATACCGTTGGCCATGTGGTAGAACAGCGCCCAAGTCCATAGGAACAGCAGCAGTTGACCCAGCATCGATCCCAATACGGCTTGAGCGTGTTTGTAAGCCTCGGGGCCGAGCGCGGCGGCGGCCAGCCAGTACACCAGCAGCAGGGTGCCCACCGCCAGCGCCGCGCCGGTGGCGCGGTGGGTGATGGACAGAATCGAGGTCATTTGCGGTTTGTAATAGGGGCCGATCATGAACGGCGACAGCGGCCTCTTGTCAGCTAGCATTACAGCTCTCCTCGTTAACACGCGGTTAACATATCGTGGCGAAGTAAAACAGCATTATTGTGCGGCGCAATAAATAATCACCAAACCCTGGCCGGGGTTCCAGAAACATGGCGTGGGGTTCGCGGGCGGAATGCCCGATCCGGACGGCACGGGAAGCGTGCGCGCCCGCCGAAACGGGGGTTGGCTAGAAGTCGATGCAGCGCCCGGCTTTTTCCCAATCGCCATAACGCGTGGGTTCGGGGCCTTTGGGACCGCCATATTCCTTGGGCTTCCCGAGCTTTTCAGCGTCCTGCGATCGGTCGGAGGTTACGGCTGGCTGCGGCGGCAGCGTCGTCTGCTCATCGTTCTTGTTCATGACAGCTCGCTATAGGATTAAGGGATGGCGGCGGCCGACCATCCTGGCCCCACCCGCCAACGGAATTCCTGAAAATCCCAGGAATTGTGCTCTTGCGGCAACGGGGTTGTTTTAGTCTATATTTCGTCGGGTTATTATGCCAGCCATGACCCCCGAACGCAACGAGCCGGCGGCGCGACACTAATAACGACTTTCAAATTATGCCTTCATTAACTATTTGACGATATTAGGATTCCATAAAATGAACGCCGAATGGAGCGCTTTTTTGCAGCAGGCCGGCGCCGTGCCGGCGGCGGGCCGGGTATCGCACTTCGACCGACCGGAATCCGAGTTGCGCGCGGCGCTGGACGGCAATCTCCGTTGCGATCTGTCGCACTTGGGATTGATCGCCGCCGCCGACTCCGACAACGAAAGTTTTCTGCAAGGGCAACTCACCTGCGATGTTCGACAAGTCACGTTGGAGCGCAGCCTGATCGGCGCATATTGCAACCCCAAGGGCCGGGCGCTGGCCAGTTTCCGGCTGTTCCGACGCGACGGGGCTCTTTATCTGGAGCTGCCTGGGGAATTGCTGGAATCCACTTTGGCGCGTTTACGTAGATACCTGCTGCGCGCCAGGGCCACGCTGACGGACGCCAGCGACGCGCAGGTTGGAATCGGTGTCGCCGGACCGAACGCCACTGCCCGGCTCACCGAGATTCTGGGCAAGGCGCCGGCGGTCGTAAATGAAGTCATTCAAGCCACTGTTTCGGAATCGACGAGCATCACCCTGATCCGCCTGCCCGGTCCAACCCCCCGTTTCGAACTGCATGGAGCGATACGGGAAATGCGAACGATGTGGGAGGCATTGGGATCCGCATTCGTCCCGGTGGGGGCCGAACCATGGCGGTTGCTGGATATCCTGGCCGGCATTCCGACGATCTATCCGGAAACCGCGGAAGCGTTCGTGCCGCAGATGCTCAACTTGCAGTTGCTGGAGGGCATCAGTTTTCAGAAGGGTTGCTACACCGGGCAGGAAGTGGTCGCGCGCACTCACCACCTCGGCAAACTGAAACGGCGGATGTATTTGGCGCGGGTGGACAGCCCAAGCCCACCCCGACCCGGCGATCCCCTGTTCTCGCCACAGAGCGATGCCAGCCAGAGCGCGGGCCGGCTGGTTGATGCCGCCCGACACCCGGATGGCGGTTATGCGGTGCTGGCGGTGGCGCTGATCGAATGCGCCGAGCATGGCATGCTGCAAATGGGCGATGCCAGCGGGCCGGCGCTACAACTGCAACCGCTGCATTATGGTCGTGAAGTAGTGGCTTAGGGCCGCGCCGCGTAGCCGCGCTATCCAATCGCGGCTACGCGGCGGGTTCAAAACGGGAACACTCCGCCTAAAAACGCCCAGTTCGCCGCAGCCGTGACGCCGCCATGCCAAGAATGCTCGCCATGAGCAGCACCAACAACGCCAACCGCCACTCGTCGAGTGTCGGGATGGGCGCTCCGTCTGCCCCGACCGCAAAACCCGCACCGCCAGGATCGACGATGCTGCCATTTTGTTGCAGGTCGCTGTCGCCAACGCCGCCGTCGGTCAGTACGACCGTGAGCGTGCTGCCGTTGACCACCGCTGGTAGCGCGTACCAGTGGGCCGGCTGGCCGGTGGTGGGACCGAATTTCCAATAGCTGGCGCTAGCCGGCAGCGCGGCCGGGTAGGTCAGCGACAGCGAGATCGAGTTCCCGCAGCCGGTCGCCGTGAACTGGAACAGGTCGTAGGGAATTTGGATTCCCGCTGGCGGCGCGACCCCGATGCTGGCAACCGGAACGAAAGCCGGGTTGACGAATTGGCAGGTCGGCGGCACGCCGCCGGGGAGGCAGGCGGTGGCCTGGCCGCCGCTCGTCAACGCTCCGGTGAAGCAGATCGGCGGGGACGCGATTGGAGCAACCACGGAGAAGGATTGCGAGGCGGAAGACGGTACGAACTGGGCGGTTCCAACATAGTTGGCCGTCAGCGTGAAAGATCCCACCGTGGGCAAGGTCACATTGCAGCTTGCGACACCGCTAGCATCGGTGGCGCCGCTGCACGACTGGCCACCGACCGAGAACTGAATAGCGGCTCCGGCAATCGCAGCGGCGGGGTTGGCTGAAGCATCAATCAAGCCCGCCACCAGCGTCACCGACATACCGGCGGTGGAACTCGTCGGGCTGGTATTTAAGCTCAGGAAGGTGGTGTGCTTGCCAGCCCCCCAGCTCAAACGCGCCGCATTTGAAGTAAAGCTCGCCGCATTCACGGTCGCGTTGGCGGTCACGGTGTCGCTGCCGGCAAAATCACCCCTATAAGTTATGGTCGCTTGGCCGTTGGCATCGGTGCGGCCGAGTTTGCTTTGCGCATTCGCCCCTCCTACGTGGAAGTATACCGGCGTGTCCGCGGGCACGGCCAAGTTGGCGAACCGGGCGGTAAATGCTTGCAGCGATCCCTGCTCGGGGTCGGGTGAAACCGTCGCCGGCGACAAGATCAGCGCGGGTGCTGGGTTGGTTGCAGCGAACCCGCAACCGCCACTGCCGGGGGCCAATTTGTAAATGGTGTCGGTAGCAGTGGCATAGAGACAGCCATCCGGACCGATCACCCCGGACCCGATGCCTCCGTTGGTCAGGGGCGTCGATGTATTGGTGGTCAAATCCACCAAGGCGAGACCACCGGGAAGCAGCACGATTAATGACTTGGCCGATCCATCCGGGTTCGCCTCGCCGACGGTGACCCAATAATTCGAGGTAATGCCAGGGAGTGTCGTGATGGTCGGCGACGGCTGGTCGGTACCGGACACTCGCACGATGGGCGCGCTCGGATTGCCAAAATAGTTGATGACCACATAGATCGAACCATCCGGCGCGAACGAAATGGCGCCGTTCCCCATCGTGGTGGGCAATGTGGCATAAACTTCCACGGTCGGCGTGGCGCCGCCCGGATGACGCACTCGGAAGAGCGAGGGGTTGTCGGAACCCGCCCCGGTGCAAGCGTCGTCGAAGAACAAATCGCCGCTCAGCGGATCGACGGAGAGTCCGTTGGGGCAGGTCAGGTTGGCGGCGACAACCCGCAGTTGGGCGCCGGTCGCCGGATCGATTTCGACGATGTCACCGGTCGTGAAATTGCCGGTCGTCGCGCCGTGCGTGGCGTACAGCCGGCCATCCTTACCGAAGGTTGGCTGTCCGAGGGTGAGTCCCAGATTCGATAGCTTGTTGCCGTCGGAGGCGACTCCGCCACCGAGCCCGAACACGAACAGATCGCCGCTGCTGAAATTGGCGGCGTACACCGAGCCCGTGGCGCCAAACGCCGGATTGGAAGCCCCTGCGCAACCCCAGTTGACGTTGCCGAAGAAAAAGGCTCGCGCGGCGAACCCGTTGGCGAAAGGCGTCAGGGTGAAACCGTTCGCGGCCGTCGGCGGATTGCCCACACAGGACAAATTGGCGGAACCACTGAACGTCACGGTCGCATTACCGGGAACCGGTAAGTCGCCATCGGTCACATCCACGGCAGTGTAAGTCACGGTCTCGCTGAACTGGTTGGTTGCGGCGAACTGGATTTGGCCGTTGGCATCGGTCACGCTCGGACTCGGCCCGGTAACGATCGAATGGCCATTCCCCTGCGACAAGGTGATCAATTTACCTGGCGAAGGGCGATTCAGTACATCCTTGAGCGTCACCGTAATAGTGGTCGTGCTCGTGCCGTTGTTGGGGACGCTGGTCGGATTCGCGCTGATGCTGGCGCTGGCGGCTGGCGGCTGGATAAAGGCAACCTTCGCGGTTTGGGAGATCACGATTCCGTCGCTGGTATTGGTAGCGGTAAACGTGACCTCTTCAAAGGATAAATTGGTCACCGTAAAAACGACGGCGCCATTGTCCACATCGGACACGCCACTGGCTGGAGTAATCACTGCGTGGCTACCGGCATTGGCTGCGAGCGCGACGTTCTTGCCACTGACAATGTTGCCAAATGCATCGGCCAGTCTCACCACAATGCTGCCTTTGGTTGATCCGTCGGCGTAAATCGGCAAAGGAAAATCGCTGCCGGCAGGCATGGTGGAATTGCGATCACTAAATACACGCACCTCCGAAACCGAGCTACTCGTGGGACCAACCGTCTGATTGGTAAGATGCCGATGTAGATTCGGAAGATTGGGTGAACCCAAACCGACATGCGCAAAATCGCTTCCCATCGATGACGCATCGTGAAAGGCATCCGTGTTGCCCAATGGATAGAGTTGTGGGTTGAGCATACCCAAATTGCTGCCCTGCGATTGGTTCAGCAACGCAGTGAATGCCGCCCATGCTGGGGCAGACAAACTGGTTCCACCATTCAAGGCGCCGGTCGGGCACCCTCCTTCACTGGCCTTGCAAATTAGAATACCGCGCGCAGGATCCGCATTAGCCGCCACATCGGGCACGGAACGCATCACCGAAGGATTGAATCCATCCTGGTAGCTTGGACGTGGAAAGAACTTGCTGACACCGTATCCGCCTTGCCCAGAAGGCGGAGTATCGTTTGTTCCATTCCACCAAGTTTCGCTGACATAGGTGTTGCCCGGTCCGACGGTCAACGAGGTGCCGCCGACGGCCGTCGCACTTGGCGAATTGGATGGCACACCGATCGTATTCGGGGCGCCATCGAGACAGGTACTGCCGGTATCGCCGGAACCGTTGAACACGCTGATACCGGACGCGGCCGCGCTCTGCAAAATAGCATCAATGCTCTGTACATCGGCCAGCGTGGTCTGATCCTCACAGTACGACCAACTGTTGCTGATGATATTCACGCCACCGTTGATCATGGCATTGAACAGAGCTTGAAAACTTACATTCGCACCGGAAAAAGGCCCGTCGTAAACGACAATCTTCGCCCCGGGGGCAATCAACAATACCGCGTTGATGTCCATTAGCACCTCATCCTGATCCGGTCCAGGCGAAGGGCCAGCGCCACCGTTTACATGGACTTGGCTGACATTATTGAAAGTGCTTGCGGGCAATCCGATCAAGTGGATGAAATCCGACACATCGTTGGGATTAAAAGTGTCGAACTCGAGCAAACCGATGGTCTGACCGGTACCATCCGTACCCTGCCAGGCTGGAGGTGGCGGATCGTTACCTATCGGTAATCCATAGGCCGCAAAAAACGCATTACGCACACACTTATCCAACCACTTCTGAGCCTCTTCCTGAATTTTCTTGAGTTGCTCCTGAGTTAAAGGTTTACCATTAGCCGCATTGGATGCGGCGACAATCAAGCCACCATAAATCACAGCGTATTCCAAATCGCAAATCACGGCGCCAAAAATAATTCTTATCGTTCTGATTATTTGCGGACGCGGTACAGCCAAGCTCGATAATCCCGACACCGCCCGCACGCGCCTCGCGATTTCAGCAGGCAACATCGGCTCATCGATATTCGCAAAGAACTGGCGCTCGCCGATCACGTAGTCATCGATCTTGACGCTCAGCGCGCTTTCCGCCGTTGAACGGCTACCCGTGACCGTGAGCGTCATTCGGTTCGCCGAGCCTTCGGTGACTGTGAAGCCTTGTTGCTCGAAATACGCCCGAACGGCGCCGTAATCATCCTGGCTGGGTCCGAACCGATCGGAGACCTCCTCTGGACTCAGGAACTTGCGATACTGGAGGGAGTGCGGATCGTAGATACCGCGCAGATAGTCCTCGAAACCCGCCGGGTCGGAACGCCGCAGCACGACAGTGAGCGTCAGGGGTTCTAAAACACGCTTGAGCGTCGTGGAAGGCGCCGCCACCGGTTGGGCCATCGACAGCGCCGGCAACACATGGCCCGACAACGCCACCCGATCGGAATGGGTCGAAGTATCGGGGGAAACCGCCCATACCCATGGCGAAACCAAGAGCAAGACGACGGTACACAGGACATTGGCTGTGAAGTGACGCATAGACCCTCCAGCACTTTACTCAAACGAACGGACTGACCTGCCTCACGCAATTTTAAGCGTGATCCGCACATCGCCAGCAAACCGTTCCAAAATACCCGCTAGAGCATATTAACACTAAGAAAATATGGGCATATGGAGCTAAAACCGATCACGACGATACTCATGGTTTGAGCTAGCTCAGTATGGGAACGAAATCAAGAACGGCTGAAAAAATTAGTACGCACCCTGCGGCGCCGGCAACTTCGACAATGCCTAATCGTCTACCGGCGCCCACCCTCCCATGTCCCGCCAACGGTTGACGATCCGGCAGAACAGCTCGGCCGTGCGCTCGGCGTCGTAAATGGCCGAATGCGCCTCGCGCTCATCCCAGGGAATGCCCGCCGCCCGCAAGGCCCGGGCCAGCACCGTCTGCCCGTAGGCCAGACCCGCCAGCGACACCGTATCGAAGCTGCTGAAGGGGTGGAAAGGGTTGCGCTTGATCCGGGCGCGCGCCGCCGCCGCGTTCAGAAACGCCAGATCGAAGAAGGCGTTATGGCCGACCAGAATGGCGCGGGTACAACCGGTTTCCCGAATTTCCCGCCGCACCTCCCGAAAGATCGCGTCCAGCGCCTCGCTCTCCGGCACCGCGAAGCGAAAGGGATGGTCGGGGTCGATGCCGTTGACCGCCATCGAGGCCGGGTCCAGCCGCGCGCCGGGGAACGGCTGCACATGATGGGCCAGCGTTCCGACCGGGCGCAGATAGCCCTGCCAGTCCATGCGCACGATCACGGCGGCGATTTCCAGCAGAGCGTCGGTCTGGGCATTGACGCCGCCGGTCTCGACATCCACGATTACCGGCAAAAAACCTCGAAACCGGCCGGCGATAAGAGAATTGGAAGCAGGTTCGTTCATTTCGGCAGCATAGCGGAAGAGGGCCGGCGGCGGCGCATCCGTGTCCGACCGGTTCAGCCCGGCGTGTTATGTTCCACCCAGCGCGATCCGGCGGCGGTGGTCTCGCGCTTCCAAAACGGCGCCTTCGATTTAAGTGCTTCCATGATGGAGCGGCAGGCCGAAAAAGCCGCCGCCCGGTGTTCCGACCAGACCGCCACCAGCACGATGGGATCGCCGGGCCGCAATTCACCAACCCGATGCACGACCAGCACATCCAGCAGCGACCATTCCCGGCCAGCGCTTTCAACGATGTGCCGAAGATATTTTTCAGTCATGCCCGGATAGTATTCCAGCACCATGCCTCGCACCGCTTCCCCATCGTTGAAATCGCGCATTGTGCCGATGAAAATCGCCGTCGCGCCGCAGCGACCCGATAGCCCGACCCGTGTCTGATAGCGCTCCAGCGCCGCCAAGGGCTCAAAAGGCGTTTCCCGTACTTCGATCTGCATGCCCTACCCTCCGGTCACCGGCGGAAAGAACGCCACCTCGTCGCCATCGCGCACCTTCTGCTCCAGTCCGGCATACTCCATGTTCACCGCCGCCAAGGTGTTCGGCGGTAACGGCATCTCCCGATGCAGGGCCGCCCAAACCCCGGCGACCGTCAAGTCGCTGGCGGCATCCAATCGATCCTCGGCGCGGCCCACGCGCTCACACAGGCTGGCAAAGTATTTAACACGAACGGTCATGCTGGCCTCCTTAGCGATGATCATTTGATCGCCTGATCCATCCTACCGCAACCGCCAGCGAGGGCGTCCGCCAAGATCGATCAAGCCATTTTGCAGCAACCACCCACGAGCATCCTCCGCATCCTGTTCGAACCAGGCGCAGGCCGAACCCAGGCGAAACGAATAACCCCAGGCATCCATATCGGCGCACATTCGCAACCGCCCGACCCCCGGCAACTCATCCGCCAGCAGGATTTGCAGGTAACAAACACCGTTTTCCTCGACGCAGTCGCCGCCGGCATCGGTATGTAATTGCGCACGGCGTCCCGCATCCATGCAGATGTAGTGACAGGCTTCATGCAGGACGGAATGCACCGGTGTATCCTCGCGCACGAACAGACAATCGCCGACCAGCCCTGCTTCCGAATCGCCCCAGTAGCTGCCAGGAATTTCACTCTCTGGCGGCACTCGCTCCACGCGCAACCCATAGCGTCCCAGCAGCGTCGACAATGTTTCCATCGACTCACGTCCCGGCCCGACACAGGTCAACATCGCCACGGTTGGTTGCGAACTCATACCAATTCCCGGTAAGTTTTATATTTCCCGCGTAGGGCGGGTTAGCGCAGCGTAACCCGCCGAAGTCACAATCAAATCGGCGGGTTACGGGCCGACGCCCTAACCCGCCCTACCCCTCTGAATCATAAAATCTATTGAGAAACGGTATCACGCCTTCTTTACTCCCGGACTCCCGGATTTTTTCCATGGCGGCCAAGCCGCGGGGCGACAGTCGACAGACCGCTTGAAACCGTTGGTGCGATGCTATCGATTTTCAATCATCAAATAACTAAATTGCATAATGAATTAGGGTGAAAATGCAGTATTTTCCGGTTAGACTTACCGTTTTTAGGTGACCGTCGCCATTTCGACGAACGGAACTCTGCTTGCCGCCCTTGTTTGAAGGATACGTTATCCCATGAGCCGAACTCATCTGTTCACCTCCGAATCCGTTTCCGAAGGACATCCGGACAAAATCGCCGACCAGATTTCCGACGCGGTCCTCGACGCGGTGCTCGCCGAGGATCCCAAGGCCCGCGTCGCCTGCGAAACCCTGATCAAAACCGGCGTGGTGGTGCTGGCCGGCGAAATCACCACGTCGGCCTGGGTGGATTTCGATCGGATCGTGCGCGATACCGTGATCGGCATCGGTTACGACAACTCCAATGTCGGCTTCGACGGCGCCACCTGCGCGGTGCTGTCCTGCATCGGCAAGCAGTCGGTCGACATCGCCCAGGGCGTGAATCGCGACAAACCGGAAGAGCAGGGCGCCGGCGACCAGGGTCTCATGTTCGGTTATGCCTGCAACGAAACCGACGTGTTGATGCCGGCCCCAATCACCTACGCGCACCGACTGGTGCAGCGGCAGGCGGAGATGCGCAAGAGCGGCGTGCTGCCCTGGCTGCGGCCCGATGCCAAGAGCCAGATCACCTTCCGCTACCAAGGCAACACCGTGGTGGGGGTCGAGGCGGTGGTGCTGTCCACCCAACACGATGCCGACATCAGCTACAAGCTGCTGTGCGAGGCGGTGATGGAGAATATCATCTTGCCGGTGCTACCGGCCGGATGGCTGGACAAGCACACCCAGTACCACATCAACCCGACCGGCAGCTTCGTCATCGGCGGGCCGGTGGGCGACTGCGGGCTGACCGGGCGCAAGATCATCGTCGATACCTATGGCGGCTCGGCCCATCACGGCGGCGGCGCTTTCTCCGGCAAGGATCCATCCAAGGTCGACCGTTCCGCCGCCTACGCGGGTCGCTACGTCGCCAAGAACATCGTCGCCGCCGGCTTGGCCGACAAATGCGAGATCCAGGTGTCCTACGCGATCGGCGTGGCCGAACCGACCTCGATCAGCGTCAACACCTTCGGCACCGGCAAAATCGACGAAGACCGGCTAGTGGAAATCGTGCGCGGCCACTTCGATCTGCGGCCCTACGGACTGGTGAAAATGCTCGACCTGATCCGGCCGATTTTCCGCAAGACCGCCGCTTACGGCCACTTCGGCCGCGAGGAGCCGGAATTTACCTGGGAACGCACCGATCGGGCCGAAGCGCTGCGGGACGCGGCCGGATTGTAAGGCCTCTCCAAATTTCCGCCCCCATGCCAAGGGGCGCTGCAACGGTTTTTGCCGTCAGGCTTGGCATGGCACGGTTTTCACCAGCCAACCGCGCCCGTTCAAAACCGTATGGAGTGTACGTTATGAACGCCGTCGTGCGCGAAAAAACCACCGTTGACTTTCATGTCGCCGATATCGCCCTGGCGGACTGGGGCCGCAAGGAAATCGCCATCGCCGAAACCGAGATGCCCGGCCTGATGGCGATCCGGGCCGAATACCGGGACCGGCAGCCGCTCAAGGGCGCCCGCATCGCCGGCTCGCTGCACATGACCATCCAGACCGCCGTTCTGATCGAAACCCTGGCCGAACTGGGCGCGGACGTGCGCTGGGCCTCTTGCAACATTTTCTCGACTCAGGATCACGCCGCCGCCGCCATCGCCGCCGACGGCATTCCGGTGTTCGCCTACAAGGGCGAATCGCTGGACGAGTACTGGGATTTTACGCATCGCATCCTGGAATGGCACGACGGCGGCACGCCGAACATGATCCTGGACGATGGCGGCGACGCGACTTTGCTGGTCACGCTCGGCGTCCGGGCGGAACGGGACCGCTCGCTGATTGCCAATCCAAGCTGCGAGGAAGAGCAGGTTCTGTTTGCCGCCATCGGCAAACGGTTGGAAAGCCAACCCGGTTGGTACTCAAAGATCCAGGCGAATATCAAGGGGGTGACCGAGGAGACGACGACCGGCGTCCATCGTCTGTACACGATGGAGAAAGAGGGCCGGCTGCCCTTCCCCGCCATCAACGTCAACGACTCGGTCACCAAATCCAAGTTCGATAATCTCTACGGTTGCCGCGAATCGCTGGTGGACGGCATCAAGCGCGCCACCGATGTGATGATCGCCGGCAAGATCGCGGTGGTGCTGGGCTACGGCGACGTGGGCAAGGGCTGCGCGCAGTCGCTTAAAGGCTTGGGCGCGACGGTGTGGATCACCGAAATCGACCCGATTTGCGCCCTGCAGGCGGCGATGGAGGGTTATCGGGTGGTCACGATGGACGACGCGGCGGACAAGGCCGACATTTTTGTCACCGCCACCGGTAATGTCGGCGTCATCGCTCACAATCACATGGCACGGATGAAAAATCAGGCCATCGTCTGCAACATCGGCCATTTCGATTCCGAAATCGAAGTGGCCAACCTCAGGCAGCATCGCTGGGAAAACATCAAGCCGCAGGTGGATCACATCATTTTCCCCGACGGCAAGCGCATTATCCTGCTGGCCGAGGGGCGTCTGGTGAACTTGGGCTGCGCCACCGGCCACCCCAGCTTCGTGATGTCCAACTCCTTCACCAATCAGGTGCTGGCGCAGATCGAGCTGTTCACTCGTGGCGGTCAGTACGAAAACAAAGTCTACGTGCTGCCCAAGCATCTGGACGAAAAGGTGGCCCGGCTGCATTTGGATCGGATCGGCGCCAGACTGACCACGCTCACGCCGGAGCAGGCTGCGTATATTGGCGTCGCGGTAGATGGACCGTATAAGGCGGAGAATTATCGCTATTAATGGAAGCCATCCGCACGGATGTTTTACAGCCAAGCTTAGGGACATCCACGTTGGAATTGCTCATCAAGCAATTCCTGGCCGATGACCGTCCTTGGGTAGTGGCCTATTCTGGCGGTAAAGACTCGACTCTCGTGTTGCAGTTGGTATATGAAATGCTGCTGCAACTTGAGAGCCGAGCCAGAAAGTCTGTTTTCGTGATCTCCTCGGATACTCGGGTTGAAGCTCCGAACATTTCGAAATACATCGAACACACACTGAAACTTATTGAGAGCGACTCACTTACTCGTGGTTTGACATTAAGCGTTCGCTTAGTCAAACCCACTGCCAAAGAAAGCTTTTGGGGTAATCTCATAGGTAAGGGTTACCCATCCCCTACCCGCTGGTTTCGATGGTGCACCAGCAATATGAAAATCAAGCCTTCGCGCCGTGCCATAGACGAGATTACCCGGCAGTATGGTAGCGTTATCCTGTTGCTTGGTACTCGTTTGGATGAGAGCGATAGCCGCCGCACACGCATGCAAGCTAGGGAAGGTAATGACAGGCAACTGAATCCGCATCACGAGATTCCTAATGCTTTGGTGATGACGCCAATCGCGGACTGGAGCACTGATGAGGTCTGGGAATATCTATTTACCCACAACTCTCCGCCGTGGGGTGGTAATCACAATTACATGCTGGAACTTTACCGGCAGGCCAGTGGCGGCGAGTGCCCTGTCGTATTAGATTTGAATACTCCATCCTGTGGCGGCAGCCGCTTTGGCTGCTGGACTTGTACAGTAGTCAAACAGGACAAATCCATGCAGGGCTTCATTGAATCCGGCGAAACCTGGATGAAACCACTCAGCGAGTTTCGTGATTGGCTCAAGCAAATTCGTGAAGATACGCGCTACCGTAGTTCAGTACGGCGCGATAATACTACTGGCCCCGGCCCATTTACTCCCGAAGCACGTAAAATCATTCTCGAACGCCTTCTGGAAAAAGAGCGGGATGTAAATTTTGAGTTAATCTCTGACGAAGATTTAGTCTATATTCAAGAACAATGGACTAAAGACTTCGATTTTTCTCAAACTGCCTATCAGTTAACAATTCGTTACGGCAGGGAGATCAACATGATGAAAAAATCCACTGCTGATATACCTGCGGATGAGGATTTACTGGAGCGACTGGCAGTAGAAAGTGATGTTCATCCTGATTTACCAAAAGAATTGTTACGCTTGGTGCGTGACCAGTTTCCTTCTTTGGATAAACACGGTGCTAAGTCCGGTCTACAAACCGCCGTCCGTGATCTCATCGATAAAGCAGTCAAACAGGCATACAAGGCTGATCCGGCCGATGATCTTTGAACAGATTCGCATCCATAATTTGTTTTCGTATTACGGTGAACAGATATTCGATCTGACGCTGCCTAACGATGGACGTAACGTTGTATTGATTGGGGGGCGTAACGGTTTCGGCAAGACGAGCTTCATCAACAGCTTGAAACTCCTGTTTCTCGGACCCCATGAAAGTTTACGGTCTGCGCTTCAGGTGGGTCGAAAGCCAAGCGTAATGAACTATCTGCTAGGCATGGGCGATGAGTGGTTAGGTATATTCAATCGCCAAGCGCGGCGTGAAGGCCAAACGGAATTTGGCATTTCCATTGATTGGCGTGAACCCGAGGGTAAGGTAACCGCACAGCGTCGTTGGCGTTTGGACGGTCGCGGTGGCTGTGAAGACGTTCTGAGAGTTACGCTAGACTTCGCTGACCCTTTAGAAGATGATGAAGCGGATGATTTTCTGGAGCGACGGCTACCTAAGGACTTCATCTCGTTTTTCTTTTACGACGGTGAGCAGGTACAACGACTCGCTGAAGCCAATCGGGAAGGCCAGTTAGCACAGGTCGAGAAAATTCTTGATATTGCCGACATTGATGTGCTGGAAGAATATATAGGAAAAACCGTTACCGCTTGGCGTCGGGAAAAATCAGAATCCAACCTAGAAACACAACGGGTTGCACTACAAGGAAGTTTGAATTTACTGCAAGCGGAACAAAAGGAGTTTAGCCAGAAAATTGATGAATTGAGTGAAGAGCTTACCATTTTGGAAAAAAGTATCAGTCGAAATCGGCGTTATTTGGAAAATCAACAGGCTTTTGTACATCAGCGTAACGAGGCAATATATAAGAATGATAAGCAGCGTATTTCAGAACAGTTAGAAACTACAAGCTCCGATCTTGCTAACCGTCTACCCATTGATGCGCCTCTGCTTTTTAATCCTGGATTGGTTAGCAAAGCTGCAACGGATCTACGTAGGCTCACTGATAGCCAGGCTGGCGGTTTGGCACAGGAGGTTCAGGTTTTATTGAACGCTCTTCCTGTACGTCTTCTGGATGAGCCACCTCATTATCAGTTGCCACTCAGCCAACAGCAACGAGAGTTCTATCGTAAAAAACTTTTACGTATTCTTCGCTCTTATGAAAGCGATCCTGAAGATATAAGTGATGGTTTAATGCGACTGGACCCAACTCTAGCTGCCCACCTAATGAAACGTCTCAATTACTATCAACTGGCTGATAACCAGCGACAGCGAGCTATCGACGATTTACGCCAAATTAGCCAGCTTAAGCGAGACTTGGAAGGTATTCAGAGTAAGTTAGATGACATGAGTAGCCTTTCGGGTGACGAGCAACGTGCTTATCAAGCTCGACAAGAACAAAATACCGAACTTGAGCAACAACGTGATACGTTGCGAGATCGACTGCGCGATTTAAAAAAGGAGCAACAAGAAAAAGAACGTGCGATTGATAATAAACAACAGGAAATAAAACAACAGGAGTCTGCAATCCAGTTGGATCGAGAGCGTCAGAAAAGAGTCGATCTTGCTACAACCTTACAGCGCCTATTTCGATCTTATAAGCAAGAGCTTAAATCGCGTCGCCGCAAGGATATTGAAGAAGCTATTAACCGGCGGTTTGCAGAATTAATGACATCTCATCATCAAATTACGCATATTAAAGTTGGAGAATCATTCGATCTTCATTACTTGAACGCCAGTGATGAACCGGTAGGTATGGCAAGTATGTCTTCTGGAATGAAACAGCTTATTGCTACCGCTTTGCTGTGGGCGTTAAAGGATGTCTCTGGTAGATCAGTTCCAGTGGTTATTGATACTCCATTAGCTCGGATTGACCGCGAACATCAGATCAATTTATTAACTCGCTATTACCCCAACGCAGGTGATCAAGTCATTATTTTACCTACTGATTCCGAGCTTGATCATGAAAAATATCAAATCCTCAAACCTCATGTGTACTGTGAATACCGATTAGCCAATGCAAGTGGTGAAAATACCAACCCATTACGCGAATCACTGTTTTCCAAGGTAGCGTAATAATGGCCAAAGTTTACACCAGTGCTAGCGATGAAGAAATTATCAAACGCATACAGAATAAAGGCCTGGGCTTACGTACATCAACCTCTACTCCAAAGTGGCCTATACTACGTCTAGCACTGACCCGTTCATTAAAGTTTTCCACACCACCAGACGAGGGTCTGGATCGAAGGGATTCAATTGGTAGTGAATACAGTTTCGAGCAGCTTACCGGCCAAGATAATAAAGCTCAACCAGAAGACTTTACTGATCTATTCTGCGCATTGTTAAGCGTCTATCACAATGAAAACCTGTTCGGTGATGACGAGCGTTATGCAAAGTATCTGCAACGCCATATCCGTCGAGGTTTACGCGAATTCGCCACATCTTGGAGGGAATCTCACGATTTTCACGAATATTTATACCAGGAATTACTTTCCGATCTGCGCCAGTCTGCACAAACGATTAGTGATAAACCGCTAGACCAGTCCAGTATTGAGAGCGCCTTACGTGACATCGGTGTTCAAGCAGAAATACGACAAATCCAGGAAGGAGCGCGGCTGACCCGCTACCGACTCTATCTAGCCGATGTTAATGACCGCGACCGTCTTAATAAAGGGTTGCAAAAACTGGGTTTTATTTTGGGCCTTGGCAACCAAGGAGCGTTAAGTTCTGGTACTGACGAGTCGAGAACCATGAACTTGGATATTCCCCGCTCATCTGAAGCTTGGCAGCGTTTTTCTGGAGCAGAGTTGCGTACTTGGTTGCAAAACCGTAATTCTGAGTGGCGATTGCCGGTTTATCCAGGCGTGGATGTTATGGGCGATCCATTTGACTTTGATCTGGCTGAAGCCCCTCATCTATTAGTAGGTGGCACTACTGGTAGTGGCAAAAGCGTTACTCTTCATGCACTACTGATCTCATTGTTGCATAGTTGCTCACCCGCTGATTTACAAGTCTGCTTGATCGATCCCAAGCGAGTGGAATTCAACAGCTATCAAGGTATTCCACACCTTTACGCCAATCAGGTTGTAACCAATGCTGGCGATGCTGCGGAAATCCTGGGTCATTTAGTGGCTGAAATGGGAATCAGGGAAGAACAGTTAGTCAAAGCTGGCGTCCGTGATATAGACGAAGCGCGACGCTCACACCGATTAAACCTACCCCGCATCGTTATTTTTGTTGAAGAAATGGCTGACTTGGTGATGCAGAATGAAGAGATCGAATCTTTATTGGTCAGACTGGCGCAAAAAGCTCGATCAGCAGGCATTCATCTGGTACTGGCTACTCAACGCCCCGATGCTGAAACATTCAGCGGGCTTTTACGCAGTAATATTCCCTCACGTATTGCCCTCACTGTTCAGAAAGCCTCTGAATCGCGCATCATCCTTGATGATCATGGCGCTGAACTTTTGCTGGGGCGTGGTGACATGTTGGTTCGCCTTATTGGACAACCCATCAAACGGGTACATGGCGTTTACGTCACGATAGACGACATCGCGCTGGCTGTAAAAACTGTAAAGGGGAGAACGTGATGTGGCAGTGATAGAAAATACCCTCATAGAAGAGTTCGCCCCGATTCGCCTTACCTTGGATCGTATTGGTCCCTTTCAGTATCGATTAGAAGAGTTTGATTTTACTGATGCTGAAGATGAGCCTTGTAATCTGTTTTTGATGGTATCCAAAAACGGACGCGGCAAAACTACAGTTTTAGAAATTTTAGTCGCCATGATGAATATGCTCGGTCAAACCGAATTAGATGAGTTTGGCTTTGAAGATTTGGATCATGGTTCTGGTCGGGCACAATGGGATATTCGGGTCAAGCTGAACCACAATGGCCGCAAGGAAACTGTCTTGCTTTCGTTGCTGGCAGGCCGTTTGGGAGAAGATACTGCCTTGCGGGCTTGGGGTGAAAGCGATCTAAAGCGTATTGGAGCTAGTGTTTGGCAGCGTGGTGGTTTCCGCCGTTTAGCTTCTGGTCGTATGGAAGCCATTGGTATTAGCAGTGAATGGATAAAGGATTTCACCGCGCTGATTGGCTACGGTATCGGAGAACGCCAGCAAATTTTTGAAGGCGATCCATTGACTTACCCTACACTGCTCTATTTTTCGGCTTACCGTGACATCATACCGGTGCGAGACATGGAACGCTCTATCACTACCCCAAAAGGTTGGGGTTACTATCCAGTGCATAACTTTGCTGTAGAAGGTCGCGTATGGAATGAGTCTTTAGACAATTTGTTGATTTGGCTTAAATGGTTGGATGATGGTCGCTTCGATAAAGCGGTTAAGATTGTAAACCAACGTGTATTCCATGGATCTAGCACCTATTTGAAAGGTGTGCGTAAGGATCCGCCAGAAGCCGTCATCGTTACTGAAAATTATGAACACCGCCTTGATCGATTGAGCAGCGGAGAAAAGAGCCTAGTTCAGATGTTTCTACGCATCGGCGCGCACATGACTCGAAATACGCTGTTATTGATTGACGAAGTCGACGTGCATCTTCATACTCAATGGCGGTATCGATTACTTTATGACCTCAAGAAACTGGCAAAAGAATACTATCCTAGCTTAACTATTATCGTCACTAGCCACGCCTACGAGATCATGAAGGCTTTCGCTCTCGAATTAGTTGAAGAGAATCTACGCAAAGGCGGACATATCATCGAAACACCAGAAGAAGAAGAGAAAGCGGGGCGTATCGTTGCAGAAGCACGGAGTATAGACAATGGGGAATCTGAAAAATAACCTCTCGGACAGCGAGTCACTGTTCAATCGCTATGCAGGGCAAATAATCGTTTACCTTGAATCTAGTGATGACAATAATATTTATAGCAATATTTGGTTTGGAGATCGTCTTATGGAGTTTTTGTTTAAACCGGCTAATAAGGGAGCTGCAACTTATGGAGGATGCCAAGCGGTCCGGGAAAGCGTCAACCATGACCGCACTAACGGTATCAAGTCTTTCGGCATTGTCGACAGAGATATTGTGATGGCGGATGATCACTGGTACTTGGTTTGGGAAACCGATAATTCTCGTTTTGCACAAGCCATGCCTTTCGGGCCTTATATCAAGGTACTCAATCGTTGGGAGTTGGAGAACTACTTGGTTGATTCTCAAGCGATTGAGGAATATTTAGCAAATCATATCGGAAGAAAGCCGCGTAGCACTCAGGATGTCGTTAAAGAGCTACTAGAGCATTGTGATGTACTAACTCTCCACGCAGCTGGCAATGCCGCTTGTCATAACGAGCGGATAAAGGGATTTACTGACGGTTTTACAAATAGCAATGACAAAAATTGGGTAGACAAAGATATACAACAGCGATTTCAAAAATATATTAATTGCCAGCAAGATTACCTAATTAATATAGCCAAAGTGCAAGCATTCGATACCCCCGGTACATCTAATGAGGAACGGCTGGATAAGCTATTACGAATCATTTGTGGAAAAGCATTGTTAAGCCGCATCAAGCGACAGCATAATATTAGCCATGAAATTCGATTTCATCTTGCCGCTGCAATCAAAAGAAACAAAAGGGTTCCTTTAGAAATTTCTAACCACTTAGATAGCTTCAAAACTTCAAGTTAACTCTACTGACTGAATGAATATGCAATCTCAACTACACCCTCCTGTATTCAGTTGCGAATTCTTTCCCCCCAACACTGATGAAGGGATGCACAAGTTGTTCGCCGCCCGCGAAGCGCTGATGCGGATGCGACCGGCGTTCTTCTCGGTCACCTACGGCGCCGGCGGCTCCACTCGCGAACGCACCTTCCAGGCAATCCAGGCAATTCAGGCCCACAGCGGCGTGGACGCCGCGCCGCACCTAACTTGCGTGGCTTCGACCCGCACGGGAATTCGGGAGATTTTGGATCACTACCGCGCTCAGGGCATCCACCGCCTCGTCGCCTTGCGGGGCGATTTGCCGTCCGGGATGCGCGAATTCGGCGAATTCCGCTACGCCAACGAATTGGTGGCATTCATCCGCGCCGAAACCGGCGACCACTTCCACATCGAAGTCGCCGCCTATCCGGAATTCCATCCGCAAGCCTTGAACATCGAGCATGACTTGCTGAATTTCAAACGTAAAGTCAAAGCTGGCGCCAACGGGGCCATCACTCAGTACTTCTACAATGCAGAATCCTATTTCCGCTTTGTGGACGATTGCGAGAAACTGGGGCTGGATTTACCCATCGTACCCGGCATCATGCCAATCACCAATTTCACCCAACTGGCCCGATTCTCGGACAACTGTGGCGCGGAAATTCCGCGCTGGATTCGCAAGCGGCTGGAAAGCCATGGCGATGACCGCGATGCGATCCGTACTTTTGGCTTGGATGTAGTCACCGACCTATGCCAGCGCCTGTTGGACGGGGGCGCGCCGGGCCTGCATTTCTACACGATGAATCAAGCCGGGCCGACGCTGGCAATCTGCGAACGCCTGGGGCTAGCCACCGCCGCGCAGCGCACGATTTGATCCGGGGAAACGGAAACGCCCTTTTCCCGAGAGAGAAAGGGCGTTTGCCGCGAGAGGGGCCGAAGGGAAGAACGAAAAGTGGATTTTCCGCTTCCTGGCCTATTGAGCAGCCACCAGCGCCTTGGCATCCGGCCCGAGCGGCAGTACATAATCATACGCAGCCAACACCTGGTTGTCCGTCGCCCGAATCAGGCGGGCGTTCACGAACACCGACTGCCGCCCGACCGCATAGGTGCCGGCAATCACCGCCGCTGCATTATGCGACTGGCTGATTTCCTTGACCGAGCGCGACAACGCAAACTCACCCGCGCCTTCGGCGACGTAGATGTTGTTGCGCATCTTGATCTCCATCACCGTGAAGCCTTGCTGCGCGAACCGGGAACCAATCTGCTCACCGATAACCCGCCCGAGACCGGACGATATTTCGAGATTATTAATATCCACAAACGTAGCCGCCAACAGCGGTTCGTTCCTTTCCTTGAGCCAAGGCGTTCGTGTCAGCAGGGCATCGGCCGCGCTATAGTTCTGATCGACCAGGTTCGCATCCCGAATGATCTGCCGCACCGGAGCGTCATCCGTGGAAGCGCACCCCACGATGCCCAAGCCAAGGATGGCCCCCAGCACAACCGCGCCGCGCAAGATCGTATTCCAGTTCATGGTCCGACCACCTCTATGATGCGGCTAGCCGATGGTTGCATGGCAATGTACTGGCTCTTGTCGCCGATGTAATAAACATTGCTATACCGAATGAGATAACGTTCGGCGTTCATCACCGAAACATTCAGGATGACTTCATATTTCGTGGTTCCCGGCAAACGATCCGTCACCACCTGCATGTCGTAGGAAACCGGATAACCCGCCGATGGGTTGGTGGTAACGACAAACCCCCGCTCCACCAGATGCGTGGTCAGCAGATTGTAGAACGCCCCACCCGCACTGCTTTGATATTGAGGCTGTTGGATGTATAACGTGACAATCGGACGGTCGTCCTGAACGGTCGCCGATTGACCCTCAACCTGCTTGGGAGCAGGACCGATCAACGCATCATGGATCCAGTCGGCTACATCGATCGCCATCACATCCCAGTGATGCGCCGACTGCATCTTTTGCTGGTATGTAAGCGGATAACCTGTCTCGGCGGGCATCGGAGTCGTACAAGCCCCCAGCCCGAGGCAGAGGATGACAAGAAGGACGTTAGAGATCTTCATGGTTTCTCCCTCGGTTTTTATATCCGTTATCAACGGCACCCATTAGATTTTAGCCGGTTATACCACCGGCGCCATCCCTTGACAACTAAGGTTTCCACCCACCGCCGCTTCGCGGGCTGACCGCCAATACGTGTCTTGCCAGCCGTTTGTCGTCAAAATATGCACATTCTGAGTTATAACACATCATATAGTATTTTATATTCAAAATAACACATCATGTAGGAATCTCATCTTGTACCCTCTAGAATTTGATCGCCTGGATCGTGAAGCGCGCCCGCAATCGCCAACCGAACAGCGGCACCCGATCATAACAGACATCGCTTCCAGCTCACGCTCAAGAAACTGCTCCCGGAGATTCCCGGCTCATGAAGACTGCTTACCTCAAGCCCGTTGACCGCCCAACCGCCGCCGCCGACGTACCGATGCAACCGGCGTCCTGGGATATCTGGGACAAAAAATACCGCCTCACGGCCAAGGATGGGCAAATGATCGACGAGACGATCGATAACACCTATCAACGGGTCGCCTTGGCGCTGGCCGAGGTGGAAGCCACGCCGGAACTGCGCGCGTACTGGAACGAGAAGTTTCTGTGGGCCTTGCGGCATGGCGCCATTCCGGCGGGACGCATCATTTCGAATGCCGGCGCCTGGGAACACAAACCCGCCACGTCCACCATCAACTGCACGGTATCCGGGATCGTTCAGGATTCCATGGACGATATCTTGCGCAAGGTGCATGAAGCGGGGTTGACGCTGAAAGCCGGCTGTGGAATTGGCTATGAGTTCTCCACGCTGCGCCCGCGCGGCGCCTACGTCTCGGGCGCTGGGGCCTACACCTCCGGGCCGCTGTCCTTCATGGATATCTACGACAAGATGTGTTTCACCGTCTCGTCGGCGGGCGGACGGCGGGGCGCGCAGATGGGAACCTTCGATATCGGCCACCCGGATGTGATGGAATTCATCCGCGCCAAACGCGAGGCCGGCCGATTGCGGCAGTTCAACCTGTCGCTACTGATCACCCGGGAATTCATGGATGCCGTCCAGCAGGATGCCGATTGGCTACTGGCGTTCCCGCTGCTCGCCAAGGAAGCCGAGCAGGATCGGGCCGACCTCAACGATGCCGGTCAGATCGTCTGGCGCGAGTGGCCGACCACAAATGGCTTGATCGTCAACGACAATGGCCAGGTCGCCTGCAAAATTTACCGAAGCATCCGTGCCCGCCGCCTGTGGGACATGATCATGTCCTCCACCTACGATTACGCCGAACCTGGGTTCATTCTCATCGATCGGGTCAACGAGATGAACAACAACTGGTTCTGCGAAAACATCCGGGCGACCAATCCTTGCGGCGAGCAAGCGCTGCCTCCCTACGGCTCGTGCCTGCTCGGCTCGATCAATTTGACGCAGTTCGTCCAGAACCCCTGCACCCCAAAAGCCCGGTTCGACTGGGAAACTTACCGGAGCGTGGTGGCCATCTTCACCCGAATGCTCGACAACGTCGTGGAAATCAACGGCCTGCCGCTGGATCTACAGCGACAGGAGATTTTCAGCAAGCGCCGGCACGGCATGGGCTACCTGGGCCTGGGTTCCACGCTGACCCTGCTCGGCATCCGCTATGGATCGCCGGAGTCGCTGGCCTTTACCGAGGATGTTACCCGCGAAATGGCCCTGAGCGGTTGGCGCGTCGCGCTGGAACTCGCTCGGGAAAAGGGCGCGGCCCCCATCCTCGAACAGGAGTTCACCGTCACCGCCGAAATGTTGCACAAGCGCCCGGAAATGGTCCGCGACGGGCTTAAGGAAGGCGACTTGGTTCCTGGCCGCATCCTGCACGCCCGCTACAGCCGCTACATGCAGCAAATCGCCGCAATCGATCCAGATCTCGTGAACGAACTGGCCGAGGTGGGCGCGCGTTTTACCCACCACAGCTCCATCGCGCCGACTGGAACAATCGCGCTGTCGCTGGCTAACAACGCCAGCAATGGCATCGAGCCCAGCTTCGCTCACCACTATTTTCGCAATGTGATCCGCCCCGGCAAGAAATCCAAGGAAAAGGTGGATGTCTTCTCCTTCGAGCTACTGGCCTACCGACACCTCATCAATCCCAAGGCCCTGCCCGAAGCAGAATCCCCCGAAGAGCAATTGCCTCCTTACTTCGTCACCGCCGACGACGTGACCCCTAAACAGCATGTGGATATCCAGGCCGCCGCCCAGAAGTGGATCGATTCCAGCATTTCCAAAACGGCCAACGTGCCCCCCGACTTCCCCTACGAAGATTTCAAGGATATTTATCGATACGCCTACGAACAGGGGCTGAAAGGCTGCACCACCTTCCGCTTCAACCCTGAGGCATTCCAGGGGGTGCTGGTCAAGGAAAAGGATCTGGAAAACACCGTGTACCGCTTCGAACTCGAAGATGGCAGCGTGCTGGAGGTCAAGGGCAACGAGGAGATCGAGTACGACGGCGAAGCCCACAGCGCCGCCAACTTATACGATGCTCTGAAGGAAGGCTATTATGGAAAGTGGTAACACCGCCGGGTACGGCTTGGCTCTGGAGACCTGATCATGGCCATCAAAATCGACAAAAAAATCGTCGCCTACAGTGTCGTCAAACCCAACGACACACTGCCCACTCCAATGGATCATTCGCCGGCCGCCTTGCAACACATGCACGAGAGCCTGGCCCGCCCCGAGATCCTCCCCGGCGCCACCTACAAGGTGAAGACGCCATTGTCGGATCACGCGCTGTACATCACCATCAACGACATCGTGCTCAATCAGGGCACCTCGGACGAAATCCGCCGCCCGTTCGAAATCTTCATCAATTCCAAGGCGATGGAGCATTTCCAATGGATCGTCGCCCTGACCCGCATTATCTCGGCGGTATTCCGCAAGGGCGGCGACGTGACGTTCCTAGTGGAAGAACTACGCTCAGTGTTTGATCCGAAAGGCGGCTACTTCAAAAAGGGCGGCAAATACATGCCCTCCCTGGTCGCGGAGATCGGCGACGTCATCGAATCTCACCTGCGCTCGATCGGCATGCTCAAGGAAAACGGTCCCGACGAACGCCAGCGCCAGTTGATCGAGGAACATCGCAACAAGTACGAAGCCAGTATGAAGGCGGTCGAGGATGCCGGCGCCAGCGGCTTTCCACCGGAAGCCACCCTCTGCGGCAAATGCCAGACCAAAGCGGTCATCGTCATGGACGGATGCTTGACCTGTCTGAACTGCGGTGACTCAAAATGTTCCTGACGAGCCCAAGCAGCGCAAAGGTCATTCCTTCAGCCTTAAATCCGAGATAGCCCCATGCATCCCCAAATACCTGATCTGATGACAGCCATCGAAATCACGGAACCCGGTGGTCCCGACAGGTTGGCACCCAAACAACGCCCGGTCCCACAACCCGCCGCCGGCGAGGTTCTGATCAAAGTAGCCACCGCGGGCGTCAACCGTCCCGACTGCCTGCAACGCCAGGGCAGTTACCCGCCGCCACCGGGTGCCTCCGACATCCCCGGACTGGAAGTCGCCGGCACCCTAGCCGCGCTCGGCGAAGGCGTGAACAACTGGCGGATCGGCGACGAGGTCTGCGCCCTGCTGACCGGCGGTGGCTATGCCGAATATTGCACCGCGCCCGCGCCTCAGTGCCTACCGGTCCCCACTGGATTGACCCTGCAACAAGCCGCCGCCCTACCGGAAACCTTCTTTACCGTTTGGAGCAACGTCTTCGACCGCGCGCGACTGCAAGCCGGTGAAATTCTGCTGGTTCATGGCGGCGCCAGCGGCATCGGCACCACCGCGATCCAACTGGCCAAGGCACTGGGTTCGCGGGTATTCGCCACGGTGGGCGGCGTCGAAAAGATCCAGGCGTGCCTGGACTTGGGCGCCGAGCGTGTCATTAACTACCGCGAGCAGGATTTTGTCCAAACGGTCAAGGAGATCACGCGCAACCGGGGCGTGGATGTAATCCTGGATATGGTTGGCGGAGACTACATGCAGCGCAATCTAAGCGCGCTGGCGGTTGAAGGTCGATTGGTTTTCATCGCCTTCCTGCGCGGCGCCAAAGTCGAATTGAATCTAGCGCCGGTGATGATGAAGCGGCTGACCATCACCGGATCGACCTTGCGCGCTCGGCCCATCACAGACAAGGCACCCATCGCCGCAGCCCTGCAAAAGACGGTCTGGCCGCTACTCGCCAGCAGCGCGATTCGGCCGATCATCGACCGGGTTTTCCCTTTTACCGAGGCCGCCGCTGCCCACATGCTGATGGAGTCCAACCGCCACGTCGGCAAGATTTTATTGCAGGTTTGACGAATTGCTGGCCCCAACCCGCTAGCTGCCCTCACCCTAACCCAGCACGACCGCTTGGCAGCAGGCAAAGAAGGGATACCGTGCCCACGAAAATGCAATCAAACGATTGCGGCAAACAAATATCCTGCATTGCAACAAAATAATATCTATACTGTCATAGTGATCTGGTTGTTCCGGGTCGCCCAAGTCGCGGCGCAGCCAGCATCGGTACCCGTTCTTCGGTTACCTAATATCTCCCAGCGCCTCTCGCGGGCCAGGTGAGGATTAGCACGATAAGATCCTAAAGGACGAAACAGTTTGGCCAAGCAATCGGCCAGTATTTTTTGTTACAGGTGAGAGGTTAAAATCATGCGCGGCGTCTACAAATCTCAGCACCCATTCGTGTGGTTCGAGGAAAGCGGCTGGTGGTTCAAGGTATTTGGCGAGTGTTTCGGGCCTTACTCGGAGTTGCCCGAAGCGCGCTACAACCTTTTGGTGATTCAAGGGTTGAGCCAACAACTGCACCAAGCCATCGCCAAATAACGGGACGTCCGTCAGGAGTCTCATTCTCATTTGCCACGGATTTCAGCAATCGACCCATAAGTTGGGTCGCCCGTCTGGTGTCGCCCACGGGCAATTTGGTTTCGAAACGATCATCCTAGCCCCGCAATGAAAAAGCCGGGCTTAGACCCGGCTCGGTTTTGCAACTGGATATGTGGCTTGGCTCATTCGCCCGCCGCATCGGGGCGATCCATCAACTCCACATAAGCCATCGGCGCATTGTCGCCAGCTCGAAACCCGCATTTCAGAATACGCAGATAACCGCCTGGACGCGACTGATAGCGTGGCCCCAACTGATTGAACAGTTTGGTCACCACATCCCGGTCGCGCAATCGGTCAAACGCCAGCCGACGATGGACCACACTATCTTGTTTCGACAGTGTGATCAGCGGCTCAGCCACCTGACGCAACTCCTTGGCCTTAGGCAAGGTGGTACGGATCAGCTCGTGGGTAAATAACGAAGTAGCCATATTACGCAACATGGCTTTACGATGGCTGCTAGTACGGTTTAGCTTGCGGCCGGCTTTGCGATGGCGCATGACAATTATTCCTTGAGACTTAAAATCGGGTAATCAATAATCATTGAATTCAGGGAAAACCCAAAGTCGATCCTACTCGGCATCGGCATCGGCATCGGCATCGGCATCGCTAACCACAGGTTTTGAACCCTCTTCCTGCAAGGATCTATCCGCTTCAGCCGCCGCGCGCCGCGCGGCCGCGCGCTCCTCCGCTTCCACGCTCAGATTTGGTGGTGGCCAATTATCAACCTTCATCCCCAAAACCAGCTTATATTTGGCCAGCACATCCTTAATCTCGGTCAGCGATTTCTTACCAAGATTGGGGGTCTTGAGAAGCTCCGCTTCGGTCCGTTGGACTAGATCGCCAATATAGTAAATATTCTCTGCCTTCAAGCAATTGGCTGATCGCACGGTGAGTTCCAAATCATCCACCGGCTGCATTAGAACCGGATCGATATCCACTGGCGGCGGTGGCAGAGGCTCGTCTCTTTTACCCTTAAGATCCACAAATACAGACAGTTGGTCCAACAGGATTCGAGCCGCCGTGCGAATCGCTTCTTCCGGATCGATGGTGCCGTTGGTCTCCAGATTCAGAATCAGCTTATCCAAGTTGGTGCGCTGTTCGACGCGAGCGCTCTCAACCCGATAGCTGATCCGCTCAATCGGGCTAAACGAAGCATCCAAGCGCAACCGGCCGATCGGCCGCGATTCGCCGTCGGACCCCTCCCGCTGGGCCGCCGGCCAGTAACCACGACCTTGCTCGATCTTGAGCCGCATGCTCAACTCGCCACTCTTGGTCAGATGGGCGATGACATGTTCCGGGTTAATGATCTCCACGGCATGGCTCTTCTCAATATCACCCGCCGTGACTGGCCCTGGGCCTTTTTTGGTTAACGTCAGACTCGCCTCACCGACGCCTTCCTGCAAGGTCACCGCCACGCCCTTGAGGTTAAGAAGAATATCGATCACATCTTCCTGCACACCCTCAATGGTGGAATACTCGTGCAGCACCTGCTCAATCTCACACTCGACAATCGCGGCGCCCGGTATGGATGAGAGCAAAATCCGCCGCAGTGCGTTACCGAGGGTATAGCCAAACCCACGTTCCAGCGGCTCCACACTCACCCGCGCCAATCGCGGCGTTAGTTTTTCCACCTCGACGCGGGTCGGTTTCAGCAAATCAAAAGCACCCACCATCCGTTCCCCCTCGGGGTCGATCACTTGGAGTACAGCTCTACAACCAGGGATTCGTTGATATCCGGCGGCAGATCGCCACGATCGGGAATCCGCTTGAACACCCCGCTCATTTTGCTGGCATCCACTTCGACCCAATCCACAAAGCCATGACCTTGGGCCAGTTGCAGCGCATACTGAATGCGAGTCTGAGTACGACTTTTTTCATGAATCGCGACAACGTCTTCCGGCCTAACCTGATAAGAAGGAATATTGACCCGCTGGCCATTAACGGTGATCGCTCGGTGGGAAACCAACTGGCGGGCCTCGGCGCGAGTACTGCCAAAACCCATGCGGTACACAACATTATCCAGCCGGCATTCCAGCAGCTTCAGCAGGTTTTCACCCGTGGAACCTTTACCGCTGGCCGCTTTCTTGTAGTAATTTAGAAATTGCCGCTCCAGCACTCCGTAGATGCGCCGCAATTTCTGTTTTTCGCGTAACTGCATTCCGTAATCGGAAAGACGGGGACGCCGTGCGCCATGCTGGCCCGGTAACCGCTCCAGGTTGCACTTGGATTCCAGTGGACGGGCGGTAGACTTCAGAAATAGATCCACACCTTCCCGACGACTCAGCTTGCACTTGGGACCGAGATATCTCGCCACGGTATAACTCCTGAACTAAACGCGACGGCGTTTCGGGGGACGACAACCGTTATGCGGAATAGGCGTTACGTCCATAATACTCATGACCTTGAAACCAGCGGCATTCAGCGCGCGCACGGCGGATTCCCGACCGGGTCCAGGTCCCTTGACATTGACTTCCAAGTTCTTGAGGCCGAATTCCTTCACCATATTTCCAACCCGCTCGGCGGCAACCTGCGCCGCGAACGGGGTGCTTTTGCGCGACCCACGAAAACCCGAACCTCCCGACGTGGCCCACGCCAACGCGTTGCCCTGACGATCCGTGATCGTGATGATGGTATTGTTGAACGATGCGTGAATATGCGCGATGCCATCCACGACATTCTTTTTGACGCGCTTGCGCGTTTTGGTAACCGGTTTTGCCATGCTCCAACCTATGCCGATGAAATTCCAAAAAGTACCGCCGACCTACTTGCGAACCGCACGGCGCGGACCCTTACGGGTTCGTGCATTGGTTCGGGTGCGCTGGCCGCGCACCGGCAAGCCGCGCCGGTGGCGCACGCCGCGATAGCACCCCAAGTCCATCAACCGCTTAATGCTCATGGATACTTCACGGCGTAGATCGCCTTCCACGACGTGCTTGGTGACTTCGGCACGTAACGCATCCACCTGAGCCTCATCCAGGTCACGGACCTTGATGTCCGGGGCGACGTTGGCTGCCGCACAGATCCGGCCAGCACGGGTCTTACCGATCCCGTAGATAGCCTGCAGCGCGATCACCGCATGTTTGTTGACCGGGATATTGATACCTGCAATACGGGCCATGCCTTGAAGCTCCTCCCCTCGTGCCGGGTGTTCGCTACGCAAAGAAGCGGAAATCTACCCCACTCGGCGATGTAGATCAATATCAATGAATCGGTTTTATCCCTGCCGTTGCTTGTGGCGGGCGTCCTTGCAAATCACCCGCACCACGCGATCGCGGCGGACGATTTTGCAATTACGGCAAATTTTTTTGACCGAGGCGCGTACTTTCATGATCGTTCTCCAAAATCGGCAAATATCGTGGGGACAACGGCGGGCGGTTTCCGCTCAACGCAGCAGGCTTTGACCCTTGAAGCTGTTCTTTTTCAACAGGCTTTCATACTGATGCGACATCAGATGCGCCTGGACTTGGGCCATGAAATCCATAACCACCACCACGATAATCAACAGCGAGGTGCCGCCAAAATAGAACGGTACCCGCCAGTACAGAATCAGGAACTCCGGCAGCAGACAAACCACAGTGATATAGACGGCTCCAACTAGCGTCAGCCGGGTCAGTACCTTGTCGATATACGTTGCCGTCTGCGCGCCTGGCCGAATACCGGGAATGAACGCTCCGGATTTTTTCAGGTTGTCGGCGGTTTCCTTGGAATTGAAAACCAGCGCCGTGTAGAAAAAACAGAAGAAAATAATCAGACTGGCATAAATCAGCACGTACAGCGGCTGTCCCGGCGACAAGGTCGAACTGATGTCGCGCAGCCACTCCATGTTGGGCGCATTGCCAAACCAACTGCCCAGCGTCGCCGGAAATAGAATCAGGCTGGACGCAAAGATCGGTGGTATCACCCCGGACATGTTCAGCTTCAACGGCAGATGGGTCGTCTGGGCGGCGTACATCCGCCGGCCCTGCTGGCGCTTGGCGTAATTAACCGTGATGCGCCTTTGCCCCCGCTCGACGAATACCACGAAGCCGGTCACCACGACCGTGAGCGCCAGCAGGAACAGCACCAACATGACATGCAATTCACCCGTGCGCGCCAATTCCAGAGTACCGCCCACCGCCTGCGGCAAGCCCGCGACGATACCGGCGAAAATCAGCATGGAAATACCGTTCCCGATGCCGCGCTCGGTCACCTGCTCGCCCAGCCACACCAGGAACATGGTGCCGGCCACCAGCGTAATCGTGGCGGTCATAAGGAAGCCGATGCCGGGTGCGATCACCACCGAGGTGCTGCCCACCGTCTGACTCTGCAGCGCGATGCCGACGCCGACCGCCTGAAAGGCCGCCAACACCACCGTCAGGTAGCGCGTGTAGCGGGTCAGCGCATGGCGGCCGGCGGCCCCTCCCTCTTTGCGCAACTGTTCCAGCGATGGCACCACCATGGACATAAGCTGCAGGATGATCGAGGCCGAGATATAGGGCATCACCCCGAGCGCGAACAGGCTCAACCGGCCCAAGGCGCCGCCTGAGAACATGTTGAACATGTCGAGGATGGTGCCACGCTGCTGGCTGAATAACTGTGCCATGGCATTCGGATCGATGCCCGGCACCGGAATATGCGCGCCGACACGGAACACCATCAACGCCCCCAGCAAAAACAACAGGCGCTGGCGCAGTTCGGTCATCTTGCCGAGATCCGGCAGGGCAGTCGCCATCGTCGCTACTCGTGGATCGTTCCGCCGGTCGCCAGTAGTGCGGCCCTGGCGCCCCGTGTCAGCGCCAAACCGCGCAAGGTCAGCGGCTTATCCACCGTTCCGGAAAGAATAACCTTGGCTTGCCTAGCAAAAGCCGGCACGAGATTCGCTGCCTTGAGCGCCGCCAGATCGATCACGTCGGCCGCAACCCTGGCAAGGTCGCGCAACCGCACTTCCGCGGTGTACTGGGCGGTCATCGAGCGGAAACCACGCTTGGGCAACCGTCGCTGCAAAGGCATTTGACCACCCTCGAAACCGACCTTGTGGTAGCCTCCGGCTCGGGCGTGCTGACCCTTGTGACCGCGGCCACCGGTCTTGCCGAGCCCAGAACCGATACCTCGTCCGAGCCGCTGCTTGTCAGGCCGGCTGCCGGGCGCCGGCTTGAGGGTATTAAGTCGCATGGCTTCAGGCCTCCTCGACTTTCAGCAGATAGGAAACTTTGCGGATCATACCGCGATTTTCCGGGGTATCGATGACCATCGAACTCCCATGCAACCGTCGTAGCCCCAGCCCGCGCACGCAGGCCTTATGGGCAGCCAGACGGCCATGCACACTCTTGACCAGAGTGACTTTCAGCTTGTCGGCCATGTCCCTCAACTCCGAATTTCGTCCACGTTCTTGCCACGCTTGGCAGCCTGATAATCGGGCGCCTTCATGGTGCTCAGTCCACGGATGGTCGCCCGCACCACATTGATCGGATTGCGCGAACCGATGCATTTGGCCAACACATCCTTAACCCCCACCACATCGAACACAGCACGCATGGCGCCGCCGGCGATGATGCCGGTGCCTTCGGAAGCCGGCTGCATGAACACTCGCGCCGCACCGTGCTCCGCCGTGATGGGATATTGCAAGGTGACCCCGTTCAGCGGCACGCTGCACATGCTCTTACGCGCCTTGTCCATCGCTTTCTGGATGGCCATGGGCACCTCGCGGGCCTTGCCATAGCCCAAACCAACCCGGCCATTGCCATCGCCCACCACGGTCAGCGCCGTGAAACCGAACTGGCGACCGCCTTTGACGACCTTGGCCACACGGTTGACGGCAATCAGCTTTTCCTGCAAGCCGTCGGAATTCTGGGTGCTTTCTACATTCGTCGCCATGCTGTTTATCTCTTAAAACTCCAAACCGTTTTCGCGGGCGGCTTCAGCCAACGCCTTGATCCGGCCGTGGTACTTGAAACCGGAGCGGTCGAACGCGACCCGGGCGATGCCGATGGCCTTGGCCTTCTCGGCAATCGCCTTGCCCACCGCCTTGGCCGCATTGACATCGCCCGTGCTCTTCAGCGTCTGGCGCAGCGCCGACTCCAAGGTGGATGCGGCCGCCAAAGTCCGATCGCCGGTCGGAGCCGGGTCGATCAACTGAGCGTAGATGTGGCGGGGTGTGCGGTGCACACACAACCGGCAAACACCCAGTTCGCGGATCTTAAGCCGAGTCCGCAACCCACGCCGCAGGCGCGTGGTCTTTTTGTCGGCTGCTTTCTTATCCATGGCAAGTCCTTACTTCTTCTTGGCTTCTTTCAGGATGATAGTTTCGTTCGCGTAGCGCACCCCCTTGCCCTTGTAAGGCTCCGGTGGTCGGTAGGCGCGGATCTTGGCGGCGACTTCGCCGACCTGCTGCTTGTCCATTCCGCGAACGACCACCTCGGTCTGGGTAGGCGTTTCGATGACGATACCTTCCGGTATCTTAAACTCGACCGGATGAGAAAAGCCGAGGGTCAAATTCAGCACCTTGCCTTGCGCTTGAGCACGGTAGCCGACACCGACCAGTTGCAGCTTGCGTTCGAACCCCTGGGTAACTCCGATCATCATGTTGTTGAGCAGGGCTCGCATGGTGCCGGTCATCGCCCGATGCTTGGGATCATTGGTGATCTGGTGAGGATTGACCACCAAGGCATCGCCGTGCTGCCGGACCGTCACCCATGGATGCACCCGGAGATCGGCCGAACCCTTTTTACCTTTGAGAGTGACGTGTTGGCCATCAATGGCCACACTGACCCCAGCCTGCACGACGACCGGCTGTTTACCGACGCGCGAGACGCGAATTTGCTTTTCCTTGATTTCGGTTGTCATGAATACCGCTCCTTTACGCCACGAGGCACAATACTTCGCCGCCGTGGCCAGCGGCGCGGGCCGCGCGGTCGCTCATCAAGCCCTTGGAGGTGGACACAATGGCCACACCCCAACCGCCCATCACCTTGGGTAACTCGCCCTTGCCGCGAAACACCCGTCGGCTGGCGCGGCTGACTCGTTCGATCCGCTCGATGACTGGCCGGCCCTCGAAATACTTAAGGACAATGGTCAACTCCGCCTTGCTGGGAGTGGTCTGCGTGATCGCGAAATCGGCGATGTAACCCTCGTCCCGCAGCACTCGGGCAATCGCTGCCTTCAACTTGGAAGCAGGCATGCCGACCTGTGCCTTGGCGGCGCGCTGGGCGTTACGGATGCGTGTCAGCATATCCGCGATAGGATCTGTCATGCTCATATTCTAAAACAACTCCACATAGTCAGTATCGGGTTCCCCCACCAGCAGTGGAGCCAACCCTGAACTTAAGCGTCTTCTCCGGCCATCCGGTGTCGAAACACTCACCAACTGGCCTTGCGCAAACCCGGCACGTCGCCACGCATCGTGGCTTCCCGCAATTTATTACGCCCCAAACCAAACTTGCGATAGAAACCATGCGACCGGCCGGTCAAGCGACAACGGTTGTGCATCCGAACCGGGCTTGCATCGCGCGGCAAGACCTGCAGCCGTTTTTGCGCTTCCCGCCGTTGCTCGTCGCTGCTGGCGGGATCGCGAATCGCTTCCTTGAGCGCGGCGCGCCTGGCGGCATACTGCTCGACGGTACGGGCCCGCTTCGCCTCGCGATTGATCATGCTTTGTTTTGCCACAGACTCATCCTCAGTTTCGGAACGGGAAATTGAACGCGGCCAGCAGCGCGCGCCCCTCTTCGTCGGTCCGCGCGGTCGTGGTGATCGTGATATCCAGACCGCGGATCGCGTCGATCTTGTCGTAGTCGATCTCGGGAAAAATGATCTGCTCACGCACGCCCAAGCTATAGTTACCGCGACCGTCGAAGGCGCGGGCACTGAATCCGCGAAAGTCTCGGATGCGCGGGATAGCCACATTCACCAACCGGTCCAGGAACTCGTACATCCGTTCGCGTCGCAGCGTCACCTTGCAGCCGATCGGCCAGCCGGCTCGAATCTTGAAGCCGGCGATAGACTTGCGCGACAGGGTAACTATTGGCTTCTGGCCTGCGATCTGGGTCAAGTGACTAGTCGCGTGTTCCATCACCTTTTTGTCGGCAACCGCCTCACCCACCCCCATATTCAGGGTGATCTTGGTGATGCGTGGCACTTCCATGACATTCTGGTAACTGAACTGCTCGCGCAACCGCGGCATCACTGTTTCACGATAATAATGTTGCAGCCGGGCCATAACCGTCTCCTCAGGCATCCACGACTTCATTATTGGATTTGAAGTAGCGGACCTTGCGGCCGTCCTCCAGGATCCGGAACCCGATCCGATCGCCTTTCCTGGTGGCCGGGTTGAACAACAGCACGTTGGAACTGTGAATCGCCGCTTCGCGCTCGACGATGCCACCGGCCACGCCACGAGCCGGGTTGGGTTTGGTGTGCCGCTTGATCAGGTTCACACCGGCCACAAGCACGCGGTCGTCGTTCACCACTCGCATCACCTTGCCGTGCCGGCCCTTGTCCTTGCCGGCAATGACGATCACCTCATCGTCTTTTCGAATTCTGCGCATTACCGCCTTCCTCCTGCTTCACAGCACTTCCGGCGCCAGGGAAATAATTTTCATGAACCGTTCGCCACGCAGCTCGCGGGTCACTGGTCCGAAGATACGGGTGCCGATCGGCTCCAACTTGTTGTTGAGCAATACCGCGGCATTACCATCGAAACGAATCAGCGATCCGTCCGGCCGGCGCACGCCCTTGCGAGTGCGAACCACCACAGCGTTATAAACTTCGCCCTTGCCGACCTTGCCGCGAGGGATCGCGTCCTTGACGCTGACCTTGATAACGTCGCCAACATGCGCGTACCGGCGGTGGGATCCTCCCAGCACCTTGATGCACATCAGCCGGCGGGCGCCGCTGTTGTCGGCGACATCCAACATCGTTTGCATCTGAATCATGGTTCTACATTCCGTTCACGGATTTTGGAAAAGACGGCCGTGTCGGGCACCACCGGCCCGGCCGCGGCGGCTATTGCGCGCGCCGGACCACATCGACCAACATCCAGGATTTGGATTTGGACAAAGGCCGGCATTGTTTGATAGCCACCATATCACCCTCACGGCACTGATTGTGCTCGTCGTGCGCGTGGAGCTTGGTGGTTCGGCGGATATACTTGCCGTAAACGGGATGTTTGACCAACCGTTCGATGGCCACGGTGATGGTCTTGTCCATCTTGTTGCTCGTCACGCGCCCAGTCAGGGTGCGCTCCACCTGTTTTTCCGCCGTCATGCCTGGCCCGCCTTTTCGCTCAACACCATTTTGACCCGCGCGATACTGCGTCGCACCTGCTTGAACAGGTGGGATTTACTCGCTTGGCCGGTGGCCTTTTGCATCCGCAGGTTGAACTGCTCGCGCAGCAGCGCCAGCAGTTCCTGTTTCAGTTCGTCCGCGCTCTTGTGCCGCAACTCGCTCACATTCATCACATCACCGTCCGGGTCACGAAGACCGTCCGCACGGGGAGCTTGGCCGCCGCCAGGCGGAATGCCTCGCGGGCGATGGCTTCGGACACCCCTTCCACTTCATACAGCACGCGACCGGGCTTAATCCGGGCCACCCAGTACTCGACGTTGCCCTTGCCGCTGCCCATGCGCACTTCCAGCGGTTTTTTGGTGATGGGCTTATCCGGAAAAATACGGATCCACACCTTGCCGCCACGCTTGATATAGCGATTGATGGCCCGGCGAGCAGCTTCGATCTGGCGAGCGGTCAACATCCCGCGGGTCGTGCATTTCAGCCCGTACTCACCGAAACTGACATGGGTGCCGCTGGTGGCAACGCCGGTGTTGCGCCCCTTGCGCTGCTTGCGAAATTTGGTTCTTTTCGGCTGTAACATGTTCTGTCTCGTTTATAAACAAGGAACTCCGCGGCGCGGCGCGGAGTTCCGCAACAACCCCAGACGTTCAACCGGCCGCGGCCTTCTCGAGTTTCGCCTCACCCTGCCGCTCGAAACCGAACACTTCGCCCTTAAAGATCCAGACCTTGATGCCGATCACCCCGTAGGTGGTCCTGGCTTCGGCGAGGCCATAATCGATGTTGGCACGCAGGGTATGCAGCGGCACCCGCCCTTCACGGGTCCATTCGCCACGAGCGATCTCGGCCCCGTTCAGCCGACCGGAAATTTGTATTTTAATCCCTAGCGCCCCCAAACGCATAGCGTTGGCAACCGTGCGCTTCATCGCCCGGCGGAACATGATGCGCCGCTCCAACTGCTGGGCCACACCCTCGGCCACCAGATGCGCGTCCAGTTCCGGCTTGCGGATTTCCTCGATGTTGATCTGCAGATCCTTGACCTCCAAACCCATCATCCGGGCAACCGCCTTACGCAGCGCTTCGATATCCTCGCCCTTCTTGCCAATCACCACGCCCGGACGGGCGGTGTGAATCGTGATGCGCGCCAAGCGGGCCGGTCGCTCGATCTGAATCCGGCTGACCGAGGCGCTGGCCAGCTTCTTCTTCAAGAACTGACGCACCCGCAGATCGGTTTCCAGCAGGTCGGGGAAGCTTTTGCTGCCGGCGTACCATTTGGAGGTCCAGTCGGAAGAGATTCCCAGTCGTATCCCCGTGGGGTTGACTTTCTGACCCATATCGTTCTCGCTCCTACTCGGCTACGGTCACGGTGATGTGGCTGGTGCGCTTGACGATACGGTTGCCGCGACCTTTGGCTCGGGCATGCATTCGCTTCAGCAGCGGGCCTCCATCCACACAGATGGTAGCCACCTTCAATTCGTCGATATCGGCGCCCTCGTTGTGCTCGGCGTTGGCGATCGCCGACTCCAGCACGCTCCTGATCGGTTGGGCCGCTTTCTTGTTGCTGAACTTCAGAATTTGCAACGCTCGATCCACCGGCAGGCTGCGAATCTGATCGGCCACCAATCGGGCCTTCTGCGGCGAAATCCGGACATTCTTCATGACAGCGACAGCTTGCATCGGATCGACTCCCTACTTGGACTTCTTGTCGGCCGCATGACCGCGATAGGTGCGGGTAGCGGCAAACTCGCCCAGCTTGTGGCCCACCATGTTCTCGCTGACCAAAATCGGCACATGCTGGCGACCGTTATGCACAGCGATGGTCAGCCCGATCATATCCGGCAAAATCATCGAGCGCCGCGACCAGGTCTTGATCGGCCGCTTGGTATTGGTGGCAACCGCCTGCTCCACTTTCTTGATCAAGTGAAGATCGACAAATGGCCCTTTTTTAATCGAACGTGGCACCTTACTTATCCTCTTGGTTGCATGCCCCCGGTTCGGCGGGGCGGCCGTCCGGCTTTGGGCCGGGCGACCCCTGCATTATTTCGCTTTTCGCCGGCGCACGATGAGCTTGTCGGTACGCTTGTTCGAGCGGGTCTTGTAGCCCTTGGTCGGCACGCCCCACGGCGATACCGGATGCCGACCGCCCGAGGTACGACCTTCGCCACCGCCGTGCGGATGGTCGACCGGATTCATGGCCACGCCGCGCACGGTGGGGCGAACGCCCACCCAACGCTTGGCGCCGGCCTTACCCAACGAGCGCAGGTTATGTTCTTCGTTGCCAACTCCACCGACGGTGGCCTTGCAATCCACATGGACCTTGCGAATCTCGCCGGAACGCAACCGCAGAGTGGCGTAGATGCCTTCGCGGGCGACCAACTGCACCGACGCGCCGGCGCTGCGAGCCAATTGCGCACCCTTGCCGGGCCGCAGCTCCACGCAATGCACTTGACTGCCGACCGGAATATTCCGCAACGGCAGCGCATTGCCCGGCTTGATCGCCGCCGCCGGCCCAGACATCAGCGTCGCACCGACATCGACCTCGCGTGGAGCAACGATGTAGCGACGCTCGCCATCGGCATACAGCAGCAGCGCGATATGCGCGCTGCGGTTTGGATCGTATTCAAGTCGTTCGACCCGCGCCGGGATATTATCCTTATCCCGCTTGAAATCGACCAACCGGTAATGTTGCTTGTGGCCGCCGCCCTGATGCCGGGTCGTGATGCGACCCATATTGTTGCGGCCGCCATTGCGAGTCTGCTTTTCCAGCAACGGCGCATAGGGCCGACCCTTGTGTAAGTTCGGACTGACTACTTTGACTACAAAGCGTCGGCCGGGCGAAGTCGGTTTGGTCTTGACGATAGGCATGGGGTTTCACCTTTTATTCATATAGCGGGGCGGCGAGCGCTCGATCACTCCGCCATCATGAAGTCGATTTCATTGCCGGCTTCCAGGGAAACGTACGCTTTCTTCCAATCCGAACGTCGCCCGAAAGTAGCCCCGAAACGTTTGCGCTTACCCTTGACGTTGACGACCGTGACGCCCTTGACCTTGACCTTGAACAGCAACTCCACCGCATCCCGGATTTCCGGTTTGGTGGCATCCGGGGTCACCTTGAACACCACTTGGTTGTAGCGCTCGGCGACCCGGTTGCTTTTTTCCGAGACATGCGGGGCCAGCAGAATCTTCAGCAGCCGTTCCTGGTTCATGCCAACCACTCCCCGACGCGCTGCAACGCGCCCGCCGTCATCAAGACCTTCTCGGAACCCACCAGGCTGACCGGATCCAGGCCAACCACATCGCTCACCGCCACGTCGGGCAGGTTGCGCGCCGACAAATACAGATTGAGATCGACGCTTTCGGTCACCACCAATACGCGGCCTTGATCGACCAAATCCAGCGCCCGCATCCGCGCAAGCATATGCTTGGTTTTGATTTCCGGAACATCCAGCGCATCCACGACCAGCAACCGATCCTGGCGCAGCAGTTCGGAAAAAATGGCGCGCATGGCGGCGCGGTACATTTTCCGGTTGACTTTCTGCGAGTGATCCTGCGGCCTGGCCGCGAAGGTCACGCCGCCACCTCGCCACAACGGACCGCGAGTGGTGCCGGCGCGGGCGCGACCGGTCCCTTTCTGCCGAAACGGCTTGGCGCCGCCACCGCTGACCTGGGCACGGTTTTTCTGCGCGCGGGTACCGGAGCGAGCACCGGCCAAATAGGCCACCACCACCTGATGCACCAGCGTTTCGTTAAACGGCCGCGCAAAAGTTTCATCGGCAACCGTGAGCTGACCGGACGCCGCGCCGCTCGCGTTCTTGACCTGAAGTTCCATATCGCCTCCTTACCGGCGCGCCTTCACGGCGGGTCGAATCATCACATCGCCACCCTTGGCGCCGGGTACCGCACCCTTGAGCGCCAACAGGTTGCGCTCCACATCCACCCGGACCACTTCCAGGTTTTGCGTGCAGCGCCGCGCCGCGCCCAAGTGACCGGCCATCTTTTTGCCCTTGAACACCCGGCCGGGGCTCTGGTTCTGCCCGATGGAGCCGGGCGCGCGATGGGACAGCGAATTGCCGTGGCTGGCGCGCTGGCTGCGGAAATGGTGACGCTTGATGGCGCCGGCGAAACCCTTGCCGATGGTGGTGCCGGTCACATCCACCTTCTGGCCGGCTTGAAATAGATCCACCTTGAGTTCCGCGCCCACCTCGATCCCGGCGCCCTCGCCCTCGGCCAGACGAAATTCCCACAGACCGCGACCCGCCGCGACGCCGGCCTTGGCGAAATGACCGGCCATGGGCTTGGTTACCCGGCTGGCGCGGCGGCTACCGACCGTCACTTGCAGGGCGCGGTACCCATTGCTTTCCTCGGTCTTGACCTGCGCGACGCGGTTGGGCTCGACTTCAATCAGGGTGACGGGAATCGACACGCCTTCTTCCGTGAAGACACGAGTCATACCGGCCTTGCGGCCGATGAGTCCAATTGCCATTTTTATTTCCTCTACCTAATCACGACTACAGGTCAGAGGAGGGGAAGGCCGCCCCTCATGACCCGGACTCGAACGTCTAATTGAGCTTGATTTGCACGTCCACACCGGCGGCAAGATCGAGCTTCATCAGCGCGTCAACCGTCTTGTCGGTGGGATCGACAATATCCATCAACCGCTTGTGGGTGCGCAGCTCGTACTGATCGCGGGCATCCTTATTGACGTGCGGCGAGACCAGCACCGTAAAGCGCTCGATCTTGGTCGGCAGCGGGATGGGACCGCGGACTTGGGCGCCGGTGCGCCGAGCGGTCTCGACGATTTCCCGCGCCGACTGATCGATCAACCGGTGGTCGAACGCCTTGAGGCGGATGCGAATACGTTGGCTGGTGGTGGTCATGACGCTCACTCGATCACTTTAGCGACGACGCCGGCGCCGACGGTGCGGCCACCCTCGCGGATGGCGAAGCGCAAACCCTCGTCCATGGCGATCGGCGCGATCAGGCCGACCATGACCCGCACGTTGTCGCCGGGCATCACCATCTCGACCCCTTCGGGCAGGTCCACCGAGCCGGTGACGTCGGTGGTGCGGAAGTAGAACTGCGGCCGGTAGCCCTTGAAGAACGGCGTGTGCCGCCCGCCTTCTTCCTTGCCCAATACGTACACTTCGGCCTCGAAGCGGGTGTGCGGGGTGATGGTGCCGGGCTTGGCCAGCACCTGACCGCGCTCGACGTCGTCCCGCTTGGTGCCGCGCAACAGGACGCCGACGTTGTCGCCGGCTTCGCCCTGGTCCAGCAGCTTGCGGAACATTTCGACGCCGGTGCAGATGGTCTTGACCGTGGGCCGGATGCCGACGATGGCCACTTCCTCGCCGACCTTGATCTTGCCGCGCTCGATCCGGCCGGTGACCACGGTGCCGCGCCCGGAGATCGAGAACACGTCCTCGATCGGCATCAGGAAGGGTTTGTCGATCTCGCGCTGCGGTTGCGGGATGTAGGCGTCCATGGCGTCCACCAGCTTGATGATCGAGGGTTCGCCAATGTCGCTGGGGTCGCCTTCCAGCGCCTTGAGCGCGCTGCCGGTGACGATGGGAACGTCGTCGCCGGGGAAGTCGTAGCTGCTGAGCAGCTCGCGCACTTCCATTTCCACCAGCTCCAGCAGCTCGGCGTCGTCAACCATGTCGGCCTTGTTGAGGTAGACCACGATGCACGGCACCCCGACCTGACGGGCCAGCAGAATGTGCTCGCGGGTCTGCGGCATCGGCCCGTCGGCGGCCGAGACCACCAGCACGGCCCCGTCCATCTGCGCGGCCCCGGTGATCATGTTCTTGATGTAGTCGGCATGCCCCGGACAGTCAACGTGGGCGTAGTGCCGCTTGGGCGATTGGTATTCGACGTGGGCGGTGGCGATGGTGATGCCGCGCGCCTTTTCTTCCGGCGCGGAGTCAATCTGGTCGTAGGCTTTGAATTCCCCGCCGAATTGCGCCGCCATCACCCGCGTGATCGCCGCCGTCAGCGTGGTCTTGCCGTGGTCCACGTGGCCTATCGTCCCCACGTTGACATGCGGCTTGTTGCGCTCAAACTTTTCTTTGGACACCGTACTCACTCCATCCGATTCAAATCTTCAACAACCGTCTTCAGCAAAGCGCTTCAGGAAGCTTTCTTAACGACGGCCTCCGCGATATTGGCGGGGGCTTCGTTGTACTTGGCAAATTCCATGGAATAGGTCGCCCGGCCCTGGGTCGCCGAACGCAGGTCGGTCGCGTAGCCGAACATCTCGGCCAGCGGCACCTCGGCGCGGATGACCTTGCCCGACGGCGAGTCGTCCATGCCCTGAAGGATGCCGCGGCGGCGGTTGAGATCGCCCATCACATCGCCCATGTAATCCTCGGGAGTGACCACCTCGACCTTCATGATCGGCTCCAGCAGCACGGCCCCAGCCTTCAGCGCACCCTCCTTGAAACCCATCGATCCGGCGATCTTGAAGGCCATTTCGCTGGAATCGACCTCATGGTAGGAACCGTCGAAGATGGTGACCTTGACGTCCACCACGGGATAGCCGGCCAGCACGCCCTTCTCCATCTGCTCCTGCACGCCCTTGTCCACCGCCGGGACGTATTCGCGAGGCACCACGCCGCCAACGATGGCGTTGACGAACTCGTAGCCTTCACCGGGCTCGCGCGGTTCCAGCCGCAGCCAGACATGGCCGTACTGACCGCGCCCGCCCGACTGGCGCACGAACTTGCCTTCCTGCTCCACCGCCTTGCGGATGGTTTCGCGGTAGGCGACGCGCGGCTTGCCGACGTTGGCGTCCACCTTGAACTCGCGCTTGAGACGGTCGACGATGATCTCCAGATGCAACTCGCCCATGCCGGAAATGATGGTCTGACCCGACTCGGGGTCGGTGTGAACCCGAAACGAGGGGTCTTCCTGCGCCAGCTTGCTCAGGGCGATGCCCATCTTTTCCTGGTCGGCCTTGGTCTTGGGCTCGACCGCCACCGCGATCACCGGCTCGGGAAATTCCATTCGCTCCAGGGTGATGACCTTATCGGCATCGCACAGGGTATCGCCGGTGGTCACGTCCTTCAGACCGACACAGGCGGCAATGTCGCCGGCGCGGATTTCCTTGATTTCCTCGCGGCTATTGGCATGCATCTGCACCAGACGACCGATGCGTTCGCGCCGGCTCTTGACCGGGTTGTAAACCGAATCGCCGGAGTTGACCACGCCGGAGTAGCAACGGATGAAGGTCAGGGTGCCAACGAAGGGGTCGGTGGCGATCTTGAAGGCCAGCGCCGCGAATGGAGCGCTGTCGTCGGCCTGCCGTGCGCCCTCGCTCTCGGCGGCGTCGTCCAGCACGCCCTTGACCGGCGGCTTGTCGATCGGCGACGGCAGGTAGCGCACCGCCGCGTCCAGCATCGCCTGCACGCCCTTGTTCTTGAAGGCCGACCCGCACAGGGCCGGCACGATCTCGCCCTTGATGGTGCGGGCGCGTAACCCGGCGTGGATCTCGTCCTCGCCCAGCGGTTCGCCTTCCAGATATTTTTCCATCAACTCATCGGAGGATTCGGCGGCGGCCTCGACCATTTTCTCGCGCCACGCCTCGCAGTCGGCTCGCAGCTCGGCGGGAATGTCGCCGTACTCGAACTTCATGCCGAGGCTGTCCTCGTCCCACCAGATGGCCTGCATCTTGACCAGATCGACCACGCCCTTGAATTTGTCCTCGGCGCCGATCGGGAGTTGGAGCGGCACCGGATAGGCGCCGAGGCGATCCTGGAGTTGCTGCACCACCCGCAGGAAATCGGCGCCGGCGCGGTCCATCTTGTTGACGAACGCCAGCCGCGGCACGCCGTACTTGTTAGCCTGCCGCCAGACGGTTTCGGACTGCGGCTCCACCCCGCCCACCGCGCAGAACACCGCGCAGGCGCCGTCCAGCACCCGCAGCGAGCGCTCGACCTCGATGGTGAAATCGACGTGGCCGGGCGTATCGATGATATTGACGCGATGCTCTTCGAACTGGCCGGCCATGCCGCCCCAGAAGCAAGTGGTCGCGGCGGAGGTAATGGTGATGCCGCGCTCCTGTTCCTGCACCATCCAATCCATGGTGGCGGCGCCATCGTGCACTTCGCCCAGCTTATGGGAGATGCCTGTGTAGAACAGGATGCGCTCGGTCACGGTCGTCTTGCCGGCATCGATATGGGCCATGATGCCGAGATTGCGATAGCGCTCGATGGGGGTTTTGCGGGCCACAACTCAATCCTCGCGACTTACCAGCGATAATGGGCGAAAGCCTTGTTGGCTTCCGCCATGCGGTGTACGTCTTCCCGCTTCTTGACGGCGGTGCCGCGACTCTCGGCGGCATCCAGCAGCTCGCCGGCCAGGCGGCGGGCCATGGATTTCTCGCTGCGCTTGCGGGAAGCGTCGATGAGCCAGCGCATGGCCAAGGCGGTCCGCCGCACCGAGCGCACCTCCACGGGAACCTGGTAGGTGGCGCCGCCGACCCGGCGGGATTTGACCTCGACCACCGGTCGGACGTTATCCAACGCCTGCTCCAGCAAGCCCATCGGGTCGTCCTTGCCTTTTTCGGCCATGGCATCGAGCGCGCCGTAGACGATTTTCTCGGCCACGGACTTCTTGCCGCGCTCCATCATCATGTTGACGAACTTGGCCAGCATCTCGCTCCCATGCTTGGGATCGGGGAGGATGACGCGTTTGGGAACTTCTCTTCTTCTCGGCATAACCGCCTCAATCGCAATCCGCTAAGGCAAAATTCAGGATTTGGGCCGCTTGGCGCCGTACTTGGAGCGCCCTTGGCGCCGCTTGGCGACACCCGAGGTATCCAAGCTGCCGCGCACGATGTGGTAGCGCACGCCGGGCAGATCCTTGACGCGACCGCCGCGGATCAGCACCACCGAGTGCTCCTGCAGGTTGTGGCCTTCGCCACCGATGTAACTGGTCACTTCCTGGCTGTTGGTCAGACGCACGCGTGCTACCTTACGCAGCGCGGAATTCGGCTTTTTCGGCGTCGTCGTGTAGACACGCGTGCAAACCCCGCGCTTCTGCGGGCAGCCTTCGAGCGCCGGGACCGTGCTCTTGGTTTTGTCCCTGACGCGCGGCTTGCTTACCAACTGGTTGATTGTGGCCATTGCCCCTTACTCCAGATAAGGCTTTGAAATTCACTCAATCTAGCGGCGGGCCTGCGTCGATCGGACACCCAAGCCCACAAAGAGGCGGAACTATAGGCAGGGAGGCCACTTATGTCAAGTTCGGTCATGGCCGCGCATGAACCCGCGCCAAGCTCACGCCTCGGCCACTGACGAAGCGCCAACATGCCACTATTCTGTATCGTCTTTGTAATTTCTCCAACGCGCGAAACCCCATGCCATCTCCCGCCGAAGCCTACTTCGCCGCTCTGACCGAGATCCGCGCCACCGGCGGTGGCGTGCGGGAAACCTCCTACTACCCGGCGCTGATCAACCTGTTGAACGCGGTCGGGCAGACTTTGAAACCCCGCGTGCTGGCGGTGTCGCAATTGAAAAATACCGGAGCCGGCAATCCGGATGCCGGTTTGTACACCGCCAGCCAGTTTTCCAAGGGCGCGTCCGAACCACTGCCGGGACAGTTGCCGGAACGCGGCGTGGTCGAGGTCAAAAGCGTGGCGGAGGATGGTTGGCTGACCGCCGCGGGCGCGCAGGTGGGGAAATATTGGGAGAAATATCGGTTGGTGCTGGTCGCCAACTACCGGGATTTTCTGCTGGTCGGCGAAGATCGCACCGGTCGGCCGATAGTGCTGGAAACGCTGCGGCTGGCCGATTCGGCGGAGGATTTCTGGTTCCGGCTGCAACAGCCGCGCGCCTTCGCCCGGACTCACGGCGAACGACTGCTGGAATTTCTCCAGCGGGCGTTGCTGTGCGCCGCGCCGCTGAACAATCCTCGCGACGTGGCCTGGTTCCTCGCCTCGTATGCTCGCGATGCGCGAACCCGGCTGGCGGACAAGCCGGATTTGCCGGCGCTGGCGACGCTGCGCGGGGCGTTGGAAAACGCGCTGGGTCTGCGTTTCGAGGCCGAGGACGGCGAGCATTTTTTCCGCTCCACATTGATTCAGACCTTGTTCTATGGGGTGTTTTCGGCCTGGGTGCTGTGGCATCAGGAAACCGCGCCTTGCTCCCCTCGGCCCTCACCCCCAGCCCCTCTCCCAGAGGGCGAGGGGAGCAGGCGGTTCGACTGGAGGCTGGCGAGCTGGACGCTGCGGGTGCCGATGATCCGCGCCCTGTTCGAGCAATTGTCGCAACCGTCGCGATTGTTGCCGCTGGGCTTGGCCGAGGTGCTGGATCGGGTCAACGATGTATTGAACCGGGTGGATCGCGCGGCGTTTTTCGGTCAGTTCGCGGCCGCCGGCGCGGTGCAGTATTTCTACGAGCCGTTCCTGCACGCCTTCGACCCGGAACTGCGCAAGCAATTGGGCGTGTGGTACACGCCGCCGGAAATCGTCCGCTACATGGTGGCGCGGGTGGACACGGTGTTGCGGGAGGAATTGGATATCGCCGACGGGCTGGCCGATCCGAATGTGCTCGTGCTCGATCCCTGTTGCGGGACCGGCGCGTATTTGACCGAGGTGTTGCGGCAGATCAAGGCGCGGCTGGATGAACAAGGCTTGGGCGATGCGGCCGGGGCCAGGCTGAAACAGGCGGCGCTGGCGCGGGTGTTTGGCTTCGAACTGTTGCCCGCGCCGTATGTGGTGGCGCATCTGCAATTGGGTTTGTTGCTGCATCAGTGGGGCGCGGCGCTGCTTTTGGACGAAGCGACCGGGCGGACGGAACGGCTGGGCGTGTATCTGACCAATGCGTTGACCGGCTGGCAGCCGCCGGACGAGGACGGCAAAAAGCGCATGGCGCAACTGGCGCTCAACTTCCCGGAATTGATGGCCGAGAACAGCGCGGCGCGGGCGGTAAAGCAGGAGCGGCGGATTCTGGTAATTCTGGGCAATCCGCCGTACAACGGCTTCGCCGGGGTGGCGATCGACGAGGAACAGGAATTGACCCGCGCCTACCGCCAGACCCGCCGCGCGCCACCCCCGCAAGGTCAGGGTTTGAACGATCTGTACGTGCGGTTTTACCGGATGGCGGAGCGACACATCGTCGAGCACAGCGGGCGCGGTGTGATCTGCTTCATCTCCAATTATTCCTGGTTGGATGGGCTGTCGTTCACCGGAATGCGGGAACGCTATCTGGAGAAGTTCGATCGGATTTGGATCGATTGCCTGAACGGCGACAAATACAAAACCGGCAAGCTCACGCCCGAAGGTCTGCCCGATCCCAGCGTGTTTTCCACCGATTTCAACCTGGAAGGCATCCAGGTCGGAACCGCGATTGCCTTGCTGGCGAGGAATCCGAAAAACAGCAGTCCCCTCCTCCATTTTCGTCACTGCTGGGGGAAATCCAAGCGCGAGGATTTACTGAAAAGCCTCGACCCGCCAACAGCGCTGCATTACCAATCGTTGCAACCGCCGCTGGAATTGGGCCTGCCGTTCATGCCGATGCAGGTGCAAGCCCATTATCTCGCTTGGCCGCTCTTGCCGGATTTGCTTCCGGCCTCCTTCCCCGGCGTGAAAACCAGCCGCGACGATGCCTTGGTGGACATCGACCGCGCGGCGTTGGAACAGCGGATGCGGCAGTATTTCGATCCGAAGGTTAGCGATGAAGAGATGCGCCGGATTGCGCCAAGCTTGATGGAAAAGACTAGTGGCTTTGACCCTCAACAGACACGGGCATTGCTGCAAAAACGTGGATTCCGGCCCGAAAATATCGTCCGTTATGCTTATCGACCCTTCGATATTCGTTGGCTTTACTGGGAATCCGAAACCAAATTGCTGGATCGAAATCGCAGCGAATATTTCCCACAAATCATCGCGGAAAATATTTGGATCGCTGCCGCACAAAAACAACGACGCGATTTTGATCCTCCCGTGATAACCAAGTGGCTTGGCTCTCTGCATCTGATTGAAAGAGGCGCCAACCTTTTTCCCGTGTACATTAAACCGTTTCATCATCGCGACGAATACCAACCCAATCTTAGCAGCGCCACCACCGCTTATCTCACCCACCTCGACGCCGATGCGCCGGCCCTGTTTCATCACATCGTCGCCGTGCTGCACGCCCCAGCCTATCGCACCGAAAACGCCGGGGCGCTGAAACAGGACTGGCCGCGCATCCCGCTGCCCACCACGCGAGAGCGGTTGCTGGCCTCCGCCGAACTGGGCCGGCAAATCACCGCCCTGCTCGACACCGAAACCCCGCTGCCCGGCGTCACTCAAGGCAAACCGCGCCCGGAACTGGCCAAGATCGCCCTGCTGACCGTCGCCGACTCCACCCCGCTCGCCCCGGAACATCTCAAACTCACCGCCGGCTGGGGCCACGCCGGCAAGGGCGGCGTCACCATGCCCGGCAAAGGCAAAACCGAAAGCCGTCCGTTCACGGAACTGGAACAACCTGCTCTGGGCGAGGAAACGTTGGACGTGTATTTGAACGCGGGTTGCTACTGGAAGAACCTGCCGCGCCCGGTGTGGGAATACACTCTCGGCGGCTATCAAGTGCTGAAAAAATGGCTCTCCTACCGGGAGTTTGAATTGTTGAACCGGCCGCTATCCACCGATGAAGCGCTGGAGTTCAGCGGCATGGCTCGCCGAATTGCGGCGCTCGTCCTGCTACGCCCGGAACTGGACGAAAATTACCGGGCCTGCGCCGATGAGTGCGCCAAATAGTCACAAGACTGACGGGAAAATTCACATGGTCGCCAATCTCTCTCATCGCCTGCTGAGTTTTGAAGAGTGCCTCGCCTATGGCGACGACACCGATAATCGTTACGAATTGGTCGGTGGAGTGCTGGTTGCCATGACGCCCCCACTGATCTCCCACTTCGATATCGCCAAACTTATCGAGCGTTGTTTCGACGAGGAAATCAAACGACTGGGCTTACCGTGGCGCTGTTATCGGGAAGCAGGGCTTCGGGTCAGCGTTCGCAAATCCAGAATCATGGGTTACCTCGGTTCCACCCACAGCCGATCCCGCAGGCCCGACGAGCGCCGCAACCGCCGCCCAACCGCCGCCGCGAACACCTCGGGCACGCCGTAAAACATCGCCTCCCGCTTCGCGCGCGTCAGAGCCGTATATACCAACTCGCGACTCAGCACCGGCGACGGCTCATTCGGGGTCACCACCAGCACCCGCTCGAACTCCGACCCCTGGCTCTTGTGCACCGTCATCGCGTACACGGTCTCATGCTCCGGCAACCGGGCCGGCGCGAAACTCCGCAGCGCCCCATCGTTACCCAGAAAAAACACCTTCAGCCGCTCCGGCGCGTCCGGGTCCGGCAGGGTCATCCCGATGTCGCCGTTGAACAGCCGCAGATTGTAATCGTTGCGGGTCACCATCACCGGCCGGCCCGCGTACCAGGTCGAGTGGGTATCGATCAGCCCCTGGGCGGACAGCGCCGCCTCGCACAAGCGGTTCAGCGCCTCCACCCCAAACGGCCCACCGCGCAGCGCCGCCAATACCCGGAACCGGTTAAACTGCTCGAACACCGCCGCTGGTCCGGCCCCTTCCCGCACCGCCCGCAGATAGGGTGTGAACCCCGCCGCGACCGGTTCCGCCAACTGCTCCGGCAAACCAGCGGGATCGGCCAGCTCCCGCCAAACGATATCCTCGTGCGGCGCACCCGCCAGCAGGGCCAGCGCCTCCGCCGGCTTTCCTCTATTCACCGCCCGCGCCAGCGCGCCGATGCCGCTGTCCGCGCCGAAACGATAACTGTGGCGCAGCAGTACGATGGCATCGACCAGCGGCGACGAAGAATCCCGGCCACGCGGCAACGGCTCGCCGGTCAGCGCCGCCAGCCGCTCCCGGAACTCCGGGGAAAACCGCCCGGCCCCGGCGCACAGATCGCCCAGCACCGCCCCCGCTTCCACCGAAGCCAACTGATCCTTATCGCCCAACAGAATCAGCCGCGCCTCCGCCGGCAGGGCATTCACGGTCTTGGCCAGCAGCGCCAAACCCACCATCGATACCTCGTCCACCACCAGCACGTCCAGCGGCAACGGGTGATCGCGGTCGTGGCGGAAATAGACCGAATCCGGCCGGGCGCCGAGCAGGCGGTGCAGGGTGGATGCCTCTTCGGGAATCAGCGCCAGCCGCTCCGCCTCCAGATCCAGCAGCGGCTTGGCGGCGCGGATCGACTCCTGCAAACGGGCCGCCGCCTTGCCGGTCGGCGCGGCCAGGGCGATGCGCAACGGCCGCTCGCCCGCCTGCCCGGCCAGCAGCGCCAGGATGCGCAACACCGTGCTGGTCTTGCCGGTGCCGGGTCCGCCGGAAATCACGCAAACCTGCTTCAACGCCGCCACCGCCGCCGCTACCTTTTGCCAGTCCGGGCCGTTCAATTGCGGATGGCGCGGAAACAGTTGTTCCAGATCGGCCCGCAGCCGCGCTTCGTCCACGACCGGCAACGCCGTTTGGGACCGTCGCAGCAAATCGTCGGCCAAACGCCGTTCGTATTCCCAATAGCGGTACAGATACAGCCGGCCGCGCCGGTCGAGCACCAGCGGCTGGCGCTCTCCCGGACGGCCCACCACCGAACTGGCCCGCAAGCTCGCCAGCCAGTCGCCGACCGGCGGCGGCGCGACCGGCGGCGATTCGACCGATTCCGCCCCGACGCCCCATGACCGTCGCCGCGCCCACTGGCGCAGGTTGATGCAGATATCGCCCCGACCGCTGGCGTGGCTGGCCAGCGCCGCGGCCAGCGCCAGATCCGACGAGCCCCCATCAGCCAGCCGATTCATGAAGCGGGCGAAATGCACGTCCAGGTCGCTCAACAAGCCCCGTTCGTACAAAAGCGACAGGGCCGAACCATCGCCACCGCCCGCGCTCGGCGTCGGCAAGACATTCTTTGAATTGGCGTTTTCATTCATTGCGACTATCCTGCTCATATCGAGATCCGATGATCATCGCCAAGGCTCCGATCCCGAGAATTTTTCATGTCCCAACGCCTCCCCACCAGAGCGCGATGGAACCCAAGCAGCTATGCCGCCCGGCAATTTTCGTTCGCGACATCCAACATGCAACGCCTGGACCCGCTTTACACCCCGTTGGCCGGCTTCAATCTGATCGAAGCCAGCGCCGGCACCGGTAAAACCTACACCATCACCGCGCTGTACGCGCGATTGGTGGTCGAGGCCGGCATTCCGGTCAGCCGCATCCTGGTGGTGACCTACACCAACGCCGCTACCAAGGAATTGCGCGACCGCATCCGCGCCCGGTTGAGCGCCATTCGCGCCGCCTTCCTGCGCGGCCGCGCCGCCGAGCACGACGAACTCGCCACCCGCCTGCTCGATCTGTCGCCGGACCGGGAGATCGCCATCCGCCGGCTAAGCAACGCCGTGCGCGGTTTCGACGAGGCCGCGATCTTCACCATTCACGGCTTCTGCAAACGCGCGCTTGGCGACAACGCCTTCGAAAGCGGGCTGTCGTTCGAGACCGAGTTGATGGCCGACACCGGCGACCTGCTGCAAGAAATCGTCGAGGATTTCTGGCGGCGGGAGTTTTACGCCGGCTCGCCGCTGGTGGTGCACTATTTCCTGGATAAGCGCTATAGCCCGGACAAACTGCTGGGTCAGATCGAACGCCACTTGGGCAAGCCGTACCTGCGCGTGACCACGCCCGGTGGAGAGGCGGACGGCTCGGCGCTCGAACACGCCTTCGTCGCCGCGTTCCGGCAGGCCCGCGCCCTCTGGCTGCAAGATCGCGCCGCCATCGCCAAACTGCTACTCGAATCATCCAGCCTCAACCGGCAGAAATATGGCTTGAAACACATCCCCGGCTGGCTGGAAGCGATGGACGCCTACCTGGCGGCGGAAACCCCCAAGCTCGTCCTGTTCGACAAGTTTGCGCAATTCACCGCCACCAAACTGCACGCCTCGACCAACAAGGGCAAGACGACCCCCCAACATCCGTTTTTCGACGCCTGCGCAACGCTGCAAACCGCCTGCGAGGCGCTGGTGGATTACTGTCGGCACCAAATTCCGGTCAAATTGCTGGCCTACTGCAATACCGAACTGGCCGTCCGCAAGCGCCGGCAACAACTGCAATCCTACGACGACCTGCTGCTCGATCTGCACGCGGCGCTACGTCATCCCCGGCAGGGCGCGGTGCTGGTGGACACCCTGCGCCGCCGCTACGCCGCCGCCCTGATCGACGAATTTCAGGACACCGACCCGGTGCAATACGCGATCTTCCGCGATATCTACACCGACGCCGGCAAACCGGTATTCCTGGTCGGCGATCCCAAACAGGCCATCTACAGCTTTCGCGGCGCGGACATCTTCGCCTACCTGGCTGCCCGAAACGACACGCCTGACGCCAACCGCCATACCCTCGACGTGAACTGGCGCTCCGATCCACGCCTGCTGACCGCCCTGAACGCCGTATTCGGCGCGGTCGGGAACCAGCCGTTCCTGTTCGACGGCATCCCCTTCCATCCCGCGATTCCGGCCGACGGCAAGCAGCGGGAACCGCTTTGGATTCAGGGACGGCAGGAGCCGCCGCTACACCTTTGGCTGCTGGAACCGAATGGCGATAAACCGGCGGATAAGAGCGACGCCGGCCGCCAGGCCGCGCGGGCCACCGCCGCCGAAATCGCCCGCCTGCTGAATCTGGGCGCGCGCGATCAGGCCCATATCGGCGACCGGCCGCTGACCGGCGGCGACATCGCCGTGCTGGTGCGCAACCACTGGCAGGGGCGCTTGATCCGCAACGAATTGCTGCGGCTGGGCGTGCCCAGCGTCCAGCACGCCGACGACAGCGTGTTCGCCTCCGACGAAGCGCTGCAACTGGAATGGCTGCTGGCGGCGATCGCGGAGCCGGGCAACGAGGGTCGGGTGCGCACGGCGCTGGCCTCCGATCTGTTCGGCCTAAGCGGCGAGGATCTGCATCGCTTGCGCGAGGCGGAGCAGTCCTGGACGGAATGGCTGGAACAGTTCCAGGACTATCGGCAGTTGTGGCGCGAGCATGGCTTCATGCGCTTTTTCCGCGCCTGGCTGACCGGCGAGGGCGTGCCGCAACGGCTGCTGGCCTTCCGCGACGGCGAGCGGCGTTTGACCAACCTGCTGCATCTGGCCGAACTGCTGCACGTCGCCGACCGGACCCATCCCGGCATGATGGGCCTGCTCAAGTGGCTGGGCGACCGCCGCCGCGCCCCGGCCAGTCGGGACGAGGAACAGCAGTTGCGGCTGGAGAGCGATGAAAATCTGGTGCGGATCGTTACCGTCCACAAAAGCAAGGGGCTGGAGTACGAGGTGGTGTTCTGCCCGTTTCTGTGGGATGGCCGCCTGCGCGCCGACGGGAAAGGCGACGCGGCCCTGCTGTTGTATCACGATCCCAACGACGAGGACCGCGCCATCCTCGCGGTCGGCGCGGACGAAGAGCACCCGGCCCGACAACACGCCCGCCGCGAGGAAATGGCCGAGAGCCTGCGGCTGTTCTACGTCGCCCTCACCCGCGCCAAGCAACGCTGCACCCTGGTCTGGGGCAAGATCAAGGAGGCCGAAACCGCGCCGCCGGCCTGGCTGCTGCACCACCCGCCGGTGGTCGGACCGTCCCAGGACCGGCTGGAAGTGGCCCGGCGGCGCTTTAAGGACTTGACGGCGACGGCGCTGCGCGGCGACTTGCAAACCGCATTCGCCGCGGCGGGCGAAACGGTCGCCATCGGGCCGCTGCCGATGGAATCCGGCCAGCGCTATCGGCCGCCCGCCGTTGCGGAGCCGGAGTTGCAAGCGCGCGAGTTCGCCGGACCGCCGCCGGAGTTCTGGCGGATCGGCAGCTTTACCGCGCTGACCGCCGGCCATGCGGTCGAAGCGCCCGATTACGACATGACCGCCACGATTCCCGAAGCGGTGGCGGAAACCCCCGTTGCCGCGCCCGGCAAGGGCATCTTCGAATTTCCGCGCGGCGCCCGGGCCGGGGTCTGCCTGCACGCCCTGTTCGAACGACTGGATTTCACCCAGAGCGAAGACCAACGCCTGGAGGCGCTGGTCGGTCGGACATTGGAGAGCCACGGGCTGGATGCGGCGGAATGGACGCCGGTGGTGGTGGAACTGACGCGACGGGTGCTGGCGACGCCCTTGAATTCCGCCGGGCTGCGGCTGGCGACCGTGGCGTCGGATCGGCGGCTGAACGAACTGGAGTTCACCTATCCGCTCGCCGAGTTGCGCGCCGATGCCGTCCGACAGGTGCTGGAGCGGCACGGCTATGCCGTCGGTCCGTTCCAGGAGAGGATCGAAACCCTGGAGTTCAGCCCTCTGCGCGGCTACATGAAGGGCTTTATCGACCTGGTGTTCGAGGCCGAGGGACGGTTCTGGCTGGTGGATTACAAATCCAACTGGCTCGGCGCGGAGCCGGCGGCCTACCGGCGCGAGCGCCTGGAGGAGGCCATGGCCCGCGAAACCTACCTGCTGCAATACCTGATCTATACCGTGGCGCTGCACCGCTATTTGCGGTTGCGACTGCCGGACTATGACTACGAGCGGCATTTCGGCGGCGTGTTTTACCTGTTTCTGCGCGGCATGGATCCGGCTTCGGGATCCGACCGCGGCGTGTTTCACGACCGGCCGACACCGGCGCTGGTGGCGGCGCTCGATGCGTTAATGGCGACCGGCAATGCCAGCGCCAACGCCGTCGCGACGAGCAACGGCAACCACCGCTTGGCGGATCAATCGACGCTGCCGGCCATCGCCCCTCGGACCTGACCCGTTGCCGGACCGCCGCTCGCTGATTGACGTCACAAGAGCAGGAAATTGACGTAGAATTTTCCAGACACTCGGCGGTCTTTCCCGATGGCTCCGGCCCCGTTTCCAGCCTTAGTGGAGTTCCTTCATGCCCGATTATCGTTCTCGCACCACCACCCACGGCCGCAACATGGCGGGTGCCCGCGCCCTGTGGCGGGCCACTGGCGTCAAGGACGGCGACTTTGGCAAACCGATCATCGCCGTCGCCAACTCCTTCACCCAGTTCGTGCCCGGCCATGTCCACCTCAAGGATCTGGGGCAACTGGCAGCGAGCGAGATCGAACGGGCCGGCGGCATCGCCAAGGAATTCAACACCATCGCGGTCGATGACGGCATCGCCATGGGGCACGGCGGGATGCTGTACTCGCTGCCCTCGCGCGAGCTGATCGCCGATTCGGTGGAATACATGGTCAACGCCCACTGCGCCGACGCCCTGGTCTGCATCTCCAATTGCGACAAGATCACCCCCGGCATGTTGATGGCGGCGATGCGGCTCAATATCCCGGCCATTTTCGTGTCCGGCGGACCGATGGAAGCGGGCAAGACCCGACTGGCGACGCACAAGCTGGATCTGGTGGACGCCATGGTCGCCGCCGCCGACGACCGCATCGACGAGGCTACGGTGGCGGACATGGAACGCTCGGCCTGCCCAACCTGCGGCTCCTGCTCCGGCATGTTCACCGCCAACTCCATGAACTGCCTGACCGAGGCTCTGGGTCTGAGCCTGCCCGGCAACGGCTCGCTGCTCGCCACCCACGCCGATCGCCGGGAGCTGTTTCTGGAAGCCGGCCGGCGCATCGTCGAGCTGACCCGGCGTTATTACGAGCAGGGCGACGCCTCGGTGCTGCCGCGCGGCATCGCCACCTTCGAAGCCTTCGAGAACGCCATCAGTCTCGACATCGCCATGGGCGGCTCCACCAACACCGTGCTGCACCTGCTGGCCGCGGCTCAGGAAGGTGGGGTGGCGTTCACCATGCGCGACATCGACCGGATGTCGCGGCAAGTGCCGAATCTGTGCAAGGTCGCGCCCGCCACCCAGCAATATCACATGGAGGATGTCCATCGGGCCGGCGGCGTGATCGCCATTCTCGGCGAGCTGGACCGCGCCGGACTGCTGCACCGCGACGCCCGCACGGTTCACAGCGCAACGCTGGCCGAGGCCCTGGAGCGCTGGGACATCGCCCGGCCAACCTCCTGGGACGAGGCGCGGACGCGCTACTCCGCCGGTCCGGCCGGCATCCCCACCCAGCAGGCCTTCAGTCAGGATACGCGCTGGCCCAGTCTGGATCTGGACCGGCAAAGCGGCTGCATCCGCGATAAGGCGCACGCCTATTCGCAGGATGGCGGCCTGGCGGTGCTGTACGGCAACCTGGCCGAAGAGGGCTGCATCGTCAAGACCGCCGGAGTGGACGAGAGCAGCCTGGTGTTCCAGGGACCGGCGCGAGTGCTGGAAAGCCAGGAAGACGCGGTGGCGGCGATTCTGGACGGGCGAATTCAGGCGGGCGACGTGGTGCTGATCCGTTACGAGGGTCCGCGCGGCGGCCCCGGCATGCAGGAAATGCTCTATCCAACCAGCTATCTGAAATCCAAGGGGCTGGGCAAGGTCTGCGCGCTGATCACCGACGGCCGCTTCTCCGGCGGCACCTCCGGCTTGTCCATCGGCCATGTCTCTCCCGAAGCGGCCGAAGGGGGGATGATCGCTTTGGTGGAAGAAGGGGATGTCATCGAGATCGACATCCCCAGCCGCCGCATCCGCCTGGCGGTCGGCGACGGGGAACTGGAGCGGCGACGGGCGGCGATGCAAGCGCGCGGCGCGGCGGCTTGGAAACCGGCCGAGCGCCAACGACCGGTATCCGCCGCGCTGCGCGCCTACGCCGCCATGACCACCAGCGCCGCCCGTGGCGCGGTGCGGGATGTCGGCCAAATCGAGCGTTGACGGCTCGCGCCACCGGCGGCGCGGGGCAAAACCAACCGTCGGCGGCGCGATACGAAAGGCAAGCGTCCCCATAAAAGCACCTTCGATGACCCGATTCGGAATCGTTATTGGAATTAGGGAGATCCGCCATGAATCAGGCTAAAGATCGGGACAGCCAGCGCCTCAAGTTGGTCAATCACCTGAAATTGACCGAAGATTTGTGGCAAAAGCTGTACTACGTCAAATGGAATCCCAAGTCGTTCGCCATGCTGGCGCGCTTGGCGCAGGAAATGCTGCAGAGCGCGCAAGCCAGCGAGGACAATCGCCTGATCAACCTGGCCGCGCAACTGGAACACCACGTCAAGATTTGCGCCAGCACCGGCGCTCCTCCCCATGAGACGGAGCGGCAGCGGCTGAGGGCGTTGCTCGACGCCCTGCGTTATCTGCTGGCGACGGAACATACCCCCGGAGCGGGCGAAGACCCGCGCACCCGCCCTCTGCTAGCGCCACAACCGGAAATTTTCGTCATCGCACCGGATGAAAACCCTCATTTGGTGGCCAGGCTTGAGGATTCCGCGTACCGGGTACGGAAAATAACCAGTCTGGCCGAAGCCGAACAGCGCCTGCAGGAACGCATACCCGGCGCCGTCATCGTGGATGTGGATTTCCCCGAGGGGTCGGAGACGGTGGTCAAGCTGATCGCGACGCTGCGCGGCCAGATCCGGCTGCGGATGCCGATTTTGTTTCTGGCCGAGCGCAACGATATGGCCGCGCGCCTGGATGCGATCCGGGCCGGCGGCGCCGCGTATTTCAACAAGCCCTACGACAGCGACGAGGTTCTCGGAGTGCTGCGGGAACAGTTGCTGCCTCAGACCGCGCAGGGCTACTTCCGGGTTCTGATCGTCAACGACCGGCCCGCCGAAGCCTGGGAGATGGTGGGCGCGCTGGAGGAACAGGGCATCACGCCACGGGTTGTGATCCAGCCATTGCAAATCCTCCAGGAAATCCAGCACTTCCGGCCAGATCTCTTACTGATCGACTTGGATATCAAGGAAACCAGCGGCTCCGAACTGGCGCAGGTGATCGCTCAACACCGGGAATTCGACATTTTGCCGATGATCCTGCTGTGCTTTCCGGCGGACACGGCCCATTACCTGATGAATCTGGATGCCCCGGGCGCCAGCCTGCTGGCCAAGCCGGTACCGCTCGGTTATCTGTGCTGGGAAGTCAAGCAGCGATTGCATCGAGCACGGGCCACCCGCGTCAAGCTGAACCTGCTGACCGATAACGATGCGGTCAGTGGCCTGTTCAACCGCCAGCGGTTCCTGAATCTACTGGAGCGGGCGACCGAGACCCTGGGCCTGCGGACGCAATCGCTGGCGCTGGTATTCGTGATGATGGACAACCTGCGCTCCATTCGCGATTCCGCTGGGGTGGCGACCGCCGACGAAGTGGTCGGACAGGCAGCCAGCCGCTTGCGGCAACTGCTGACCCACGAACAGCAGGCGGCGCGATTCAGCGACGCCATTCTGGCGGTGCTGATTCCCAATCTGCTCGGCGAACCGCTGCTCAATTTGGTCCGACGCATTCGCGACACGCTGGAAACCGGATTCTACAAGGTCGGCGAGCACGCGCTATTGCTACGAACCAGCATCGGCGTGGCAATGGCCACCGACCGCAGTCTGGACCATCTGATGCTGATCCAACGCGCCGATTCGGCCTGCGGTCTGGCGCGAGAGACCAAGGGCGAGCGCCTGTATGTGCAGCAGGATCCCAGCGTAGCCAAGCACGATCACGAAGCTTCGTCGCGGATGCGAATGCTCCAGCAGGTCGAGGAAATCATCGAGCACGAACGGCTCTGGCTGCTGTTTCAACCTATCATCAGCATGCGCGGCGACACCAACGAGCGCTACGAAGTGTTACTGCGCCTGCGCGACAGCGAGGGGCAGGAAGTGGTGCCGGGAAGCGTGTTCGGCGTGGTGCACAACCATAAAATAGGTCAAGCGCTGGATCGCTGGATTATCGATCACGCCCTGGAAATGCTGCAACATCGGCAGCAAACGACCGTGCTGTTTATCAAAATCCTGCCAATCACGATGCAGGATCGGACGCTCGGCGGCTGGTTGCGGGAGCGACTGGAACAGACTGGCGTCGAGGCGCAACGCCTCGTTTTCGCGGTGGCCGAATCGACCGCCGAACGCAGCCTGCGCGACATGTTCGGTTTTCTGGGCGGCATCAAGCTGCTGGGTTGCGGATTCTGCCTGGACCGCTTTGGCCGGGGAACGGATTCGCTGGGGCTGCTCAAGAATCTGGGCGCCGACTACGTTAAGCTGGACATGCATTTTGTCAACGGCTTGGCCAAGGACACCAAGAAACAGGCGCAGCTTCGGGCATTGGTGGAGGAGTTGGAAGTACTGGGCGCGGCCACCGTGGTCGGCGGGGTGGAGGATGTGAAAACCATGCCGATTCTGTGGTCGCTGGGCGTCGATCTGATTCAGGGCTTTTTCCTGCAGCGCCCCGACCGCGAGATGAGCTACGATTTCGCCGACGCGACATTCTGATCGGACGGACGGGCCGCCGCCGCGCGCAGCAGGGCGCCGTAACCGTCCCGGTAGCTCGGATAGCGAAACCGGAAGCCGCTGGCCCGCAGCCGGGCGTTGCGGCAGCGTTTGCTGGCGCGCTGGCGCAACGCGAGGTTGGGCCGGTTTCCGGAACCCGGCTTCAGTGGAGGATCGGCCGCCGTTGGCGGTTCCGGCACGCCGAGTTGGACCGCTAGCCAGTCGAGCACTTCGGTCAATGGCGCCGGGTCGTCGTCGACGGCAAGGTACAACGGCGCCGGATTCGGCAGAAACAGCAGATGTTCGAGCACCCGGGCGCAGTCGTCGCGATGGATGCGATTGGTGAACACCGGCGGTCCGGCGGAATGGGTGGCGATCCCATCGCGGACGCTGTCGATCAGGCGGGTACGACCGGGACCGTAGATCCCGCCGAAGCGGACCACCACCGCCGGCCAAGCACTATCCCATAGCAGTTGTTCGCCCGCGCGGATGCAACGGCCTGGGAAGCCTTCAGCGACGGCCGGCGAATCCTCGTCCACCCACTCACCCCGATGCTGCGCGTAAACCGAGGTGCTGGAGGTCAACAGCACGCGCTTGGGCCGTTGTCCGGCCTGACGCAAGGCGCTCAGCAGATTGTGGATCCCGGTGACATAAGCCGCTTGATACGAGGCTTCGCTGAAACCAGCGGCGGCGGCGCTGTAGACAAGGTAATCCAGGGCCGGCGGCAGCGCGGTCAGGGTCGCCGGGTCGGCGAGGTCGGCGGCCAATGGCTGGAGTCCCGACGGCAAATCGTCAGGGTGGCGTTTCATCCCCCACACCCGATGTCCGGCGGCGTGCAAGCTCAGGCCCAGCGTTGTACCGATATCGCCGCAGCCGGCGATCAGAATGCGCGCCATCTCGAACTCCCCATTGCTGATCACGAAGGTGAATGATGGAATCTGCGGAGTTTGGCCGGCGCGTGTTGGAATGGTTCGATGCGCACGGCCGCAAACAGTTGCCCTGGAAAGCCGATCCCACGCCGTATCGGGTTTGGGTGTCGGAGATCATGCTTCAGCAAACCCAGGTAGCAACGGCGATTCCCTATTACTCGCGCTTCATGGCGCGGTTTCCCGATATCCGAACTTTGGCGGCCGCCGAACCGGACGAGGTGTTACGGATGTGGGCCGGGCTGGGGTACTACGCCCGTGCCCGCCACCTGCACCAGGCGGCGCGAATCCTGTGCGACCAGCATGGCGGGGCGCTGCCGCTGGACAACGCGATCCTGCAAGAACTGCCGGGGATCGGCCGCTCGACGGCGGGGGCCATTCTCGCCCTGGCGACCGGGCAGCGCCAGCCTATATTGGATGGCAACGTCAAGCGCCTGCTGGCTCGGTTCGCGGCGGTCGAGGGCTGGCCCGGTCGGTCGCGCGTCCTGAAGGCGTTGTGGGATCTGGCCGAGCGCTACACGCCCGTCGAGCGGGTAGCCGACTATACCCAGGCAATGATGGATCTCGGCGCGATGGTCTGCACGCCGCGCCGGCCGCGTTGTCGCGATTGTCCGTTGACGGATGCCTGCGCCGCGCGCCAACAAGGGCGCACAGTGGATCTACCCGCGTCTCGACCGCGACGGGATCTGCCGGTGCGAGCCATCCGGATGCTATTGTTGTGCGCGGGGGATGGCGCGGTACTGCTGGAACACCGGCCGCCGCTGGGAATTTGGGGCGGGTTGTGGAGCTTTCCCGAATGTGCATTGGAATGCGATATCGCGGACTGGTGTCGAGAGAAGCTGGGGTTATCGGTGGCTGTCGAGCGACCGTGGACCGTGATGCGGCACAGCTTCAGCCACTTTCATCTCGATATCACACCAGTACCCGTACGGGTGAGCGTTCAGGGCGGACTGGCCATGGAAGGGGAACGTTTTGTCTGGTATAACACCCGCCATCCTGACGGCCGCGGGGTGGCCGCGCCAGTACGGCGGCTGCTGGCGGCATTGGTAAACGAACTACGGAACGACGGGAATCAACGATGGCTCGAATGGTGAAATGCATCAAGCTCGGTATCGAAACCGAGGGTCTGGATCGCCCACCCTATCCTGGGGAAATGGGCAAGCGGCTCTTCGAACACGTTTCGAAAGCGGCCTGGCAGCAGTGGCTGCGCCATCAAACCATGCTGATCAACGAGTACCGACTGACCCCGTTCGAGCCCAAGGCTCGCCAGTTTCTGGAAGAACAGATGGAGCGGTTTTTCTTCGGCGAAGGCGCCGCACCGCCCGAGGGCTATGTTCCGCCGCAGGCGTAACGATCTTGACGCTCTCATGACAAGCTGCTTAAATACGCGCTTCCTTCGCACCGCGCACCCAAGGCCAGGTAGCTCAGTTGGTAGAGCAGCGGACTGAAAATCCGCGTGTCGATGGTTCGATTCCGTCCCTGGCCACCAAATTCAATCGACAGCCTGCCGCACTTTTCGGCAGGCTGTTTTTTTCTAGTGGTCCAACCCGATCTAAGTTGACTTCAAATAACGCAAGGGTTTTCCTGTGAGGGTAACCCCCGACCTGGAGCCCGAGCAGGCCGTTGCCCAAATACATCGTCCGCCTGACCGCTGGTGAACGCACCCAACTGAAGGAGTGGATTCACACCGGGCAGCGGGCGGCGACGGTACTGATCCACGCCCGGGTGGTGTTCCTGACGTGGATATAATGACCATCAACTAATAAAGTAGTTATTGAACTCAATATCCACGTCTGAAGCACTACCTCACGCTCAATCGACCGATCCAGCCCAGAACCTTGGACGTGAGATCAACCGACGACGAAGTTCGCGACATCCACCCTGATTACCGGACGCTCCAGAGACACCGCAACCGCTATCGCATAGTTCCTGGCCCACTCGCCACCTGCCTCGAAGCGCTCCTCACCACCTTCCATGGCGACATTCAGGATCATATCGAGCAGCAGGATCTTACCCGTCGGGTTGGATGGTACGCACCCCCTCTCCTCGAATTCTCCGGCCAGCCAAGCGCGCGCCCGTTCCTTGTCCATGCCCCGAATATCGCCATCGTGCAGCATGATCTCGTATTCTCTGTTGCGGTCGAACGATACGATAACGGCGTGACTCACATCGGTCTCCTTTGGCGTCGATAGGATTTTTGGGAAATCCATTATACGGTTATCACCCACCGGTCGGCGCCAGTTGCAAAAAACCCCAAACAATGTGGGCAACTTTCGCCTGGAGGGTTACCCAAATCCTCTCTAGACTTACTTCGGCGCCAGTGAAGAAATCAATACATCATGCGGGTGCGGCCATGAACATCGATAACCACGTTTTTCTCGTGACCGGCGGCGCTTCCGGTCTCGGCGCGGCCACCGCGCGAATGCTCGTCGCCGACGGCGGCCGGGTGGCCATCGCCGATATAAGCCAGGAAGCGGGCGAAGCGCTTGCCGCCGAACTCGGCCCAGCCGTCCGGTTCATTCTCACCGATGTGGCCGACGAGGCGAGCGGCCGGGCGGCGGTCGATACGGCCACGAGCGCGTTCGGCGCCCTGCACGGACTCGTCAATTGCGCGGGCATCGCTCCGGCCGAAAAAGTCCTGGGCAGAAACGAACCGTCCGGGCTCACTACTTTCGCCAAGGCGATACAAATCAACCTGATCGGCGCGTTCAACATGATTCGTCACGCGGCCACCGCCATGGCGCGCAACGAAGCCAATGAAACCGGCGAGCGTGGCGTCATCGTCAATACGGCGTCGGTGGCCGCTTTCGAGGGCCAAATCGGGCAAGCGGCCTATGCGGCCTCCAAGGGGGGCATGATAGCAATGACTCTGCCGATTGCCCGTGAACTCAGCCGCAGCGGCATCCGGGCGATGACCATCGCACCGGGCGTCATGGAAACCCCCATGTTACTGGGCATGCCCCAGGAAGTGCGGGACTCTCTCGGTAAAATGGTGCCGTTTCCCTCCCGCCTCGGCAAACCGGACGAGTTTGCCAGCCTGGTCCGCCATATCCTTGAAAATACCTATCTCAATGGGGAAGTTATTCGCCTCGATGGCGCCATCCGCATGGGCGCGAAATAGGTTCCGCATTCAAAAAGGGATGGAGCGATGATCCTGACCCAGGAACAGGAAATGATCCGCGACACCTTGCGCCAGTTCGCCCAGGAGCGGCTCGCGCCGAACGCGGCCGAATGGGAGCGCACCCGCACCTTCCCCCGGGCAGCCCTGGCCGAACTGGCCGAACTGGGCGTCATGGGCATGGTGGCGCCGGAACAATGGGGCGGCGCCGGCCTGGATTATCTATCCATGGTGCTGGCCATCGAGGAAATCGCCGCCGGCCACGGGGCCACCTCCACCATCGTCTGCGTGCAAAACTCGCTCGCCTGTGCAATTACGCTGAACTACGGCACCGAGTTGCAAAAGGAACGTTATCTCACTCGGCTGGCGCGGGGAGAATGGCTGGGATGCTTCTGCCTCACCGAACCCCACACTGGCTCCGATGCCGCCGCCCTGCGCGCCACGGCGCGGCGGGATGGCGCCAATTGGGTGCTGAACGGCGCCAAACAATTCATCACCACCGGCAAGGAAAGCCAACTCGCGATTGTCTTTGCCGTAACCGACCCCTCCGCCGGCAAGAAAGGCATCTCCTGCTTCCTGGTTCCGACCGACACGCCGGGTTACATCGTGGCCCGACTGGAGGAAAAAATGGGACAGCACGCCTCCGATACGGCGCAGATCCTGTTCGAGAATTGTCGGGTGCCGCTCGAAAACCTGCTCGGGAGGGAGGGAGAAGGTTACAAGATCGCCCTATCGAATCTCGAAGCCGGGCGGATCGGCATCGGCGCCCAGGCCGTGGGCATGGCCCGGGCCGCTTTCGAGGCGGCAGTGGGCTACGCCAGGGAACGGGAAGCGTTTGGCGTGCCCATCATTCAACATCAGGCGGTGCTATTCCGCCTGGCCGACATGGCGACCCAAATCGAGGCCGCCCGACAAATGGTCTGGCATGCCGCCAGCTTGCGGGACGCCGGCCGTCCTTGTTTGAAAGAAGCCTCCATGGCCAAGCTGTTCGCTTCCGAAATGGCCGAGCGGGTGTGCTCGGATGCCATCCAAATCCATGGCGGCTACGGCTACAGCACCGATTTTCCAGTGGAACGTATCTATCGGGATGTCCGGGTGACCCAGATCTACGAAGGCGCTTCCGATATTCAACGTTTGGTGATCGGTCGAGCGGTGGCGACCGGTTGACCGTTTGGAGATTGACGATGGGACCATTACAAGGCGTCAAGGTCGTCGAATTCGCCGGACTCGGTCCGGTGCCCTTTTCCGGCATGCTGCTGTCCGACCTGGGCGCGGAGGTCGTGCAAATCAACCGTGAGGCCAACGCCCCGGAAGCCAACTTGTTTGCGCCGGAAAAGAATATTCCCGACCGGGGACGACGAATTATCCGACTCGACCTGAAAACCCCCGCCGGCATGGCGACGGCATTGCGTCTGATCGAACGGGCCGACGCACTGATCGAGGGCTTTCGGCCCGGCGTCATGGAGCGGTTGGGACTGGGACCGGAGGTTTGCATGGCGCGCAACCGGCGGCTGGTCTACGGCCGAATGACCGGCTGGGGCCAAACCGGGCCGCTGGCGCAAACGGCCGGACACGACATCAATTATCTGGCGCTGTCCGGCGCGCTACACGCCATCGGCCGCGCGGACGGCGGGCCGACGCCGCCGCTGAATCTGATCGCCGACTATGGCGGCGGGGCCATGCTGCTGGTCGTCGGCATCCTGGCCGCCTTGCTCGAAGCGGGGAAATCCGGGCAGGGGCAGGTAGTGGACGCGGCCATGACCGATGGTTCCGCCCTGCTGATGGCCGCCATCTACAGCCTGAAGGCAATGGGACACTGGACTGACAATCGGGAAAGCAACTTTCTCGATGGGGGCGCGCATTTCTACGACACTTACCAATGCGCCGACGGCAAATGGCTGGCGGTGGGCTCCATCGAACCCCACTTTTACCGGATTCTGCTCGAAGGCTGCGGCGTTGCCGACCCCGACCCCCGGCAGCAATGGCGGGCGACATCCTGGCCAGCCATGAAAGAGCGCCTGCGGGCGGCGCTGCGGACCAAAACCCGCGATGAGTGGTGCGCGCTGTTCGAGGGCAGCGACGCCTGCGTCACGCCGGTTCTCGGCCTGGACGAAGCGCCCACCCACCCGCATAACCAGGCCCGGCAAACCTTCGTCGAGTTCGCCGGTCTCGTGCAACCGGCTCCCGCCCCACGCTTCAGCCGCACTCCCGCCACAATTCAGAGCGCACCGGGGTCGCCTATCGACGCTTCAAGCGACTGGCTGGCGGAATGGGGGTTTTCTGAAACCGAGATTGCCCAATTCGCATCCGCCGGGACTATCTGAAAGCAAGAGGCGTGACGACCGCGATTGTACAACTCATCGAGCAGGCTGGGAGACTGCTCTTCTGGCCCGGATGGGAACGTCGCTACGGCAATATCCTGTTTAAACCTTGCACCGATCGGTTGCTTTTATCCTATACGAGATCCAAGTAACAATATGTTCCCGTAAATTCATGACTGGCAGTTCATAGGCTCTATAGACAGTAGCAGAAACCAGATAACATGAAAAAATCAGTACCGGGATGCAGAGTAAAACGCCATCCCACTTGTTTTCAGAAAAGTATTCCGAGAAAATAAATTTTTGAGTTAAAGTATAAAGAAGGAAATTTGAAAGATATATTGAATATGACCAGAGTGCCGTTTTCTTAAAGAAAACACCAACAATATTTTTTTTGGCCAACCGAAAATCAAGCATGCAGGGTATGATCAATGCAAACCCAATGGCCGTAATGCTGAATTCGATAGTCTTAAGAAAATAGCTGCGATCATGATCGAGACTGAAGTATGCCACCATAGATACCGACAAAGCGCTTAGTCCCAGCAAAAAAAGATTTTTTTTCAGATTGGCAGAATGGATATGGTCGATAAACCAAGACAGATATATTCCGGACATCAGTGAATCGAACCGGAAAACAACAACTTTTCTAATATCCGCATCCCAAACTAATGAAGGCTCAACAAAAGCATAATAAAATCTTAGCGCTGTTGAAAAAATTAGTAAAAAAGCCCCGCTGTACAAATAAGAATTTTCTGGTTTTATTTTACATCTTATCAGAATTGTTATTATTAGAGGAAATACCAAATAAAAATACTCCTCCACCGAAAGACTCCAAGCCTCAGGAAAAAAATCTGGATGCGCCCAAGCTAAATTTTGCGAAAAAATTGGATAATAATACAATCCCTTAGGTAGTGCGCCACTTAAATAATAAAACCATAGCACATTTAATAATAGGAATAAAAAATAACACGGAAGCGTTCTAAACCATCTCCTGATCCAGAAAGAAAAAATCCAATATCTCGAATTTGCGACCACCAATTTTTTAATTATTGTCCCGATCAAAAATCCACTAAGAACAAAAAACAGCTCCACTCCCCAAAAACCACAAAAATAACTGATCAGCTTAATAATATTGGACTCTGGAATAGCCTGAATAATAAAAAAAATGGCATGGGAAGCCAAAACGAGTAGAATCGCTACTGCTCGAAGCACATCCAAACCATAATTTCGCTCCGTCATGAAGAATTATTTATCTAGTGGATGACATTCGGTTGATTCCGAAATATGCCGTAGACTCATGAAAAGATCGTTCCAAACCCCGGCGGGCGTATCCCAGTCTAATAACCAGGCCTGTGGGTAATCCGCCAGTCGCTCGATGAAAGCGCCCAATCGGGGGGCAACGACCGGCAATCCGGTTTGCAAGGCAATGCTGAGGGTATAGGAGTAAGTTTCCGGCCACTGTGCCGGGAAGAAAATGACATCAGGGCGCTCTCGAGCGACCAGCAGCGATAGGCGTTCATCCTTATAAGGCCCGGAAAAAGACAATGGCAACTCGGATCCCTGTCGTGGCTCGCGATCCGCATGGCCAATCACTTGGAAAAACAGTGGCAGTCTCCGTATCCTGGCATCGCCAGCGCAACGCTCCAGCAGATGCAATCCCTTGGCTGGAGTCAGTCGGCCCAACACGACCACCTTAAGCTCACTGCCCCCACCAAGCGATGGCGGGACAGTTACGTTATCCAACATCAACTCCGGATGTGGAAGACAGAGGTAGTGCGCCGCAGGGATATAACGCTGCATTCGGCTCAGCATATCCCGTGATGGCACGATTATTCGCTCGGCGCCGACCAGTAAACGCCTAAAATAGCTACGCCAAGACAAAATATCCAAGCCCCAAGGCGCGGGGCGCTCCGCCAAACAGGCGGTGCAGCCTACCGTGTCCGGCTCGCCGCAATAGCGGCCATCTGCTCGCGCCAGATTATATTGTGGGCAAATCGGGTAATAATCGTGCAAGGTGAAGTCGTAAGGTACCGTCAAATCCTCGGGCAACCGCAGCAATTGCTGCTGTAGATCGAGAACATGATGGAAATGGATGCGGGTCACCGGCAGTTGTCGGAGAAAATCCAGTAAGTCCGGATAGGCGTGCGGCAATGGAAACCAAGCACTGAATTCTTCCCCGCGCCGCGCCCATTCCAACACTGCGGTTGAGGTATCGTAGGCCCGTAAAATAAAGACCTCATAATCCGGTTCCAGCAGTATCGCCAACTCCCGCACATGTTTCTCGGTGCCGCCGCCGCCCTTGTGCATGACAAACAACAGCCGAGGTTTAGGAGAGCGCGCCAACCGGGCGTTGTCGATACGCCGCCGCAGAAAACGGGCCGGATCGCGAGCACAATAATCACCGACCAACGGGAAATAGCGGGGATGCCGCTGCTCCAGAATGCGCTGGGCTTGCGCGGATAGATCGGTGCTCTCGGTAGCAAAGGAGATCCCGCCGCGATGATAAACAAACACATCGGCGGCATGTAGATGGCGGAATCCGATTTCCAGCGCCCGCATCGAGAAATCGTTTTCCTCACCGTAGCCACGCGCGAACAGAGTGGCGTCGAAATAACCAACCTGGTCCAGGCAACGCCGGGTAATGTACATGCAGAATCCGACCGCGGTCGGCACCTCCACGGACTGCCCGGCATTGATCTTCGCACACAAGGCATCCAATGCGGCCAACGGCCAGTCCGCCGGAAGCGGATTGTCTTGCATGAAACGAGGATAGCTGCAAATCGTGGCATTGTTGGAAAACGGGGTCACCGTTCCAATCGGCGGATCGCTACCCGCATGGCGGCGCAAACGATCCAGCCAGTCGCCATACACCTCCGTGTCGCTGTTGAGCAGCACCACATCGCGATCGGGATGCAACACCATGCCACGGTTCACGGCGTTGACGAAGCCGGTGTTGACCGGATTTTCCAGCAGAGTGAACGCGCCGCTTGCCGCCCACTGCCGTAGAAGAACCGTCAGTTCCGGTTCCGGGCTGCAATCGTTGATCACCACGATTTCATGGGCGGTCTGCTGGGGGAAAGCCAGCACACTCTCCAGGCAATGCCGGGTTTCATCCAGCCCCCGATAAACCGGGATGATCACATCCACCAAAGGTAATGTAACTGTGGTGGACTCCATGTCGGTGGTCACGCAAACCGCTCCCGAACAGGCTCCGAAGCGTCATTGTCAACCCGCAATTCGATATCCAGCATCGGGATGCCCACCAATCCCTGGTGAACGCTGCTAGTGTGGGACTTGAAAATCAGCATGTCGTTACACCAACAGTGGGTGACGTGCTCCTGTTGGGTGCCCGAAGCCGCGGCGATGTCCACCGAGTAATCCCCGACCGGCAGTACCGGCATGTGGAAGGTAAAGCGTGCTGTTAGATGCTGGCCGGCGGTCGCCCAGCGCGGCGCGGCGGCGTAGGTCAAATGCGTGTTATCGCCGAACAGATTCTGCCCCAGCCGATCCTTGACGAAAAAGCCGACGATCGGGTTTTCAAGATCCGCCAGCATCAGGGCGCGCACGACCAAGGTAACCAGCTCGCCACCAACGATCCAGCGTAGAGGATGTCCCTGCCCGTCCTCGAACTCGGCATCCAGGATGCGAATGGCGCCGGTGCCGTAGCCCTCGACCTCGCGACGAAAATTTAATAATTCCAGATCGTTGCGAAAACGGGTCTGATTCAGAAACGCCAAACGCTGATCCACCCGCTCCACCGGAGCATCCGTGACGGCCCCGGCGGTCGCTTGCCGCGACGGCGACGCCATTGAGATGCTCGTCCCCCGAGTTTCGCGCAAGGTCGCCACGTAATGCTCGCAGACCTCCTTGGCCGGACCCCATTCGCGCACCTGCCCCTGTTCCAACCACAATACCCGATCGCAGAGATTGACCACCGCCGCGGTATCGTGGCTAACGAAAAACAGGGTGCCATGCTCTTGAAACTTGCGGAGAAAGCGCATGCATTTCTGCACGAAAAACATGTCACCGACCGCCAGCGCCTCGTCAATCACCAGAATATCGGCGCGAACATGAGCGGCGACGGCGAAAGCCAGTCGCACCGCCATGCCGCTGGAATAGGTTTTGACCGGCTGGTCGATAAATTCGCCGATGTCGGCGAAGGCCAGAATCTCGGGCAGGTAACGTTCGATTTCCGCATCGTCGAGGCCGAGGATCGCGGCGTTAAGATAGACATTCTCGCGACCGCTAAACTCTGGATTGAAACCGGTGCCCAGTTCCAGCAGCGCCGCCACTCGACCCCGTACCGCCAGCGCACCGGCGGTAGGTGTCAAGGTGTTACAGAGCATCTTGAGCAGGGTAGACTTGCCAGAACCATTACGGCCGATCACCCCAACCGTCTGGCCGCGCCGAACCGTGAACGATACGTTCCGCAAGGCCCAGAACTCGTGATAGTAGCGGCGTCGGCCGCGCCACAGCATCTGCTTCAGGCGATCTTGTGGTCGTTCGTAGATCTGGTAGCACTTGCCAACCTCATTCACCTCGATCACGGCCCGCTCTTCGGTCGAGCAATCGCCGGCCGACTCAGAGGACATCGGCGAATCCCCTGCGCGTTCGGGCAAACCAGTAGGCCCCTAGCAACGCCGCCAGTAATCCCAATCCAAGGCAAAGCAGGTAGGGCGTCCAAGCCGGCGGTTGGTTAAATAGAATAATTCCCCGAGTCTGTTCGATCGCCAGCGCCAGCGGATTGAACTGGAACCAGTATTGGGCGGACTCCGGCAGGGCGCCGATCGGATAAAACACCGGGCTCATAAACATCAGTAGTTGCACCAGCGGTACGGTCAACTGCTGGATATCACGGATGTATACTCCCAAGGCAGCCAAAAACCAGCTTAGCCCCAACGCGAACAATAGCAGCGGCAATACCATCGCCGGCAACAACAACACCGTCCAAGTCAGGCCGCTACCCAAGATCTCTTGCAGTAACAATATTACAGACAAGGTGGCGATCAGTGTCAGTAAGGCCGATACAGCCATCACAACCGGCAGCATCTCCAAAGGGAAAATGACGTTTTTGACATAATTCTGGTGGGCCAGAATCAGGCCAGGGGCACGGCTGAGACATTCGGCAAGAAAGTTATAGAGGGCCATGCCGACAAACAGGATCAGCGCCAATTCGCTCAGCGAACTGCTGTCCTGTTCGCCCCAACGGAGTTTAAAAATTACGCCGAAAAAGAAGGTGAATACCAATAGCGACAGTAGCGGCAGCAATAAGGACCAGAGCAACCCCAGATAGGAGCCCCGATAGCGTTCGGCGAAATCCCGCTTCAGCAGCTTCAGAAATAACTGGCGTTGCAGCCAAGAATCACGCAAAAGCCGGCAAAGTAGCCTATCCTGCCCAGATTTGGATTTGGAATGTGCCGGGAGGCTGAGATTGAAAATCGACACGTCTTCAGACAACGTCAGTTGAGGATTTCACGACTGGAGTAATAAGTTTCTACCGTGAGTTCACGGTTGGCAGCGCCGGCACATGCAACGGAGCGGGCGGCAATCCCCGCGCATGACGCTCCCACATCAATTCGTAGGCACATTCGAGATGTCGGGTAAAGCGCTCGGTATCGAACAGCGGCCTTCGTAAGCGATTGTATGCCAGCTTTTCCCGCAGCAGCGCCAAATCCGCCGGTCGAGTTGCCAACCCTACCGCTTGCTCCTCGTATTCTTCCAACGAATGGGTAATCAATTCCGGCATCCCCACCGACCGCAACAAACTGGCGGCCACCCGCGCCGGGAACGCCTCGCCCAGACAGGTCAATACCGGCAACCCCGCCCACAGCGCATCACTGGCAGTGGTGTGGGCGCCATAAATGCGCGTATCGAGAAAGAGGTCGGCCAAACGGTGCCGTTCAAGATGACGATCCTTGGATAAACGCTTGGCAAACACCAGCCGCTCGTCGGCAACCCCGCAAGCGGAGGCGCTCCTTCGCAAATTATCCTGGGCTTCTTCGCTTTCGGAATATAGCCACAGTATCGAATCCGGCACGCGGCGAAGGATGCGCATCCAGACCGCGAACATGACCGGTTCGAGCTTCTGAATCTGGTTAAAGCAACAAAACACGAAACCTTGTTCTGGCAAGCTCTGGTCCACTCGTTGGATATCGGTCTCGGCGACCTCTTGCCAGCGGTCGTTGATCTGGTAGCACTCGGGTAGATAAACCGGTTGCTCGGTGCAGAAAACCGCTTGTTCCGGCGGTAACACTACTGGATCCACAAGCACATAATCCAGATAGTCTGCTCCGCTGCTCCCTGGAAACCCAAGCCAATTCACTTGTATCGGAGCGGGTCGGTGGCTGAAAATCTCCGGGCGGGAATAATTGGTAAAAACCATTAGGTCGATCAGCACATGAATACCATCCGCTTGGATTTGCTGAATGGCGGCAGCGTTATCCCTGTTGGAAAGATCCACAAAATGATCGCAATCGCCTTTGATGCGCTGGTAGTAGGCATTATCCGTTTCACCACGTAAAGCATAGCCGTAAATTTCAAAACGCCTTCGGTCATGGCAATGAAAAAAACCGCGCATTAAATGTGCGGTCGGATGCTCATGAAAATCCGCCGACAGATAGCCGATCTTGATGCGCCCCGCTTCCCTGTCAATAGACTGGCTAGATTTACGAGCCATGCCAGAAACCGCCGCTATCTCCACCAACCGCTCGGATTCGCGCCGAGCAATCGCTAACCGTAATTCTTGGGATAATGGCAGAAACAACGATCTGAAAGGCAGCAACGGAGACAATTCGCTCCGCTCCAAACACTCCTCGGTCAACCGTCGAATGGTGGCGACGCGACATTCGTAATCTCGCCAATCCCCATGCTCCAAGCGACGAAACTCGTAACTCACCCGGACTAATTCCGGAGTAACGGGTGGCGCCGGAGAATCCGCTGGCCGGACTTGGAAGAGGCCATCGTAATAGTTGGCCCGAAATGGCTGCTCGGCCAAGCGATCGGCGGCGGCAAAGGCCACCCGTGCCTCGGCAAAGCGATCCAAGCCAGCCAATGCTTCGCCGTGCTTGGCGTGGAATTGCCACTCGTCCTTGGCGACCGGAGGCATTGCCTCCAGCAACGACAACGATTTCTCGAACTGGCCCGTGGCATTCAAAGCCGCCGCCACGGCCAATCGGGCTGAAATTTGATCGGGCCCGGTCAAAACCAGCAGCCGTTCCGCCGCCGACAGTGCATCCCGATAGCACTCCCTCGCTAGCAGGATCGCAACCCGAGCGCGTAGCAGGCCTATGTGATCCGGAGACCAGTGCACTCCTTGCTCGATCCAGGCCAGCGCCTGATCCAGTCGCCCTCGCCGAAACAGACTCTCTCCAGCAGCCAATAAAACCTCATCCGCCGGCTGCCCAAGCGCCCGCAGCGCATGGATCGCTGTCAGGACATCCTGATATCGCTCCATCCACAGCAGTGCAAGACCGCGGTTCAACAGCGCCTTGGCGTGGCCCGGTTGCTGAGCCAATAAACGATCGAGCGTTGTCAGCGCTTCCTCAAATTGTTCCAGGTCCATCAAGGCAGCCGCGCGATTCAACAAGGCGGCAGGAGATGTGGGATGGGTTGCCAGCGCCGCATCGACCGCCGTCAGCGCTTCCGCCGGGCGTCGCAGCGCCCGGAGCACGGCTGACTTGTTGATCAGGGCTATCCCATACTCCGGCCGCAGTTGCAACGCCCGCTCAAAGGCGGATAGCGCCTCTTCATGCCTCTCTAGGCCGAATAATGCCGACCCTCGGTTGGCATGAATTGTGGCTTGACACCTATCCAATTCCAGAGCCGCATCGGCCACCGCCAGAGCCTCGGCAAATCGACCCAATCGCAGCAGGGCCGTGCTCTTGTTGGCCAGCACCACCAGCCGGTTTCCAGCATGTGCGGTCAGGAGCCTATCGGCCAGTTGAACGGCTTGTGCATAGCTCCCGATCTCCAGCAGATTGGCTAACGCCAACAACAGCGCGGCGGTGTCGTTCGGCTTCAAGCGCAGGGACAATTCAAGCGCCTGTTGACAGTCCTCAAACCGCCCGAGCCGGGATTGCAATTCCGCCAGTCGATACCAACAATGGGCACGGTGGGGCGCGAAATGGCAGATCCGAATATACAGTTCCTTGGCTTGTTCGAATTGCCCTTCGTCGGCTAGCCGATCCGCCTGCATCATCAGGGTTTCGATCATCGGGGATGCAACACGTCCGGGATATTAACGTTGAGTCTCGTGGTACCATTGACCATCAATCAGAACCCAGGTTTGCTCCAAGGTCTGGGGCACCCAGCCCATGGCGCCAATCAGTACCTCTCCACGGATACGCGCCTTGCCTTGCTCAGCTTCGATGTTGACTTCTTCGACTCGGACTTTGCGCACCGCCAAGCCCTGCAGCGACATGGCGTTTTCCAGCTTCAGCCAACCGCCCGGCCGTGCCGCCGATTCCATTTCGTACATCGTTCTCACATCGCGCGCCTGGCGTGCCGCCCAGTAACGTTCGACTTGTTGCCGTAATGCGGCTTTGAGTTCCTCCGATGTGGCGGTCGGTTGGCTCGCGCCACCCGAAGTGGACGGTGTCACCTCGATTTTGTTCGCGCTTGGCGCTGCTGGAGCGTCAGCCTTCTCAGCCAGCACGGCTCCAATTCCAACGAATCCCGCGATCAACAAAACTAGCTGGCAAATCCGACGCGGATTTAACATGATATTCCTACCTTCATGGTGTCGTCTGGGGTAACGCACTTTTGAGCTCATTGATCTCTACGGTCACGCCAACCTCCTTTGCCAGTCGCCAAGCATAGGCTTCGCTGCCTTGACGCATGGCCTCTCGACGCATTTGAGCAAGCACCGTTCCGCGCGCATTCGCATAGGGCGTTACCAAAGCATCACGTTTATCCTTCAACTGGATAATTTCGTAACCAACTGGAGACTCTAGTACTTCGGAGTATTGTCCCGGCGCCAGATCAGCGACTGCTTTCCGCAACCAGGCGTCTTGATTGACGGGCAGAAACCCAAGATCGCCTTCGGCCACCCTGCCTTGGGGATTTTCAGTCAGTGCCCCCGCCAAGACCGCAAAGGATTCACCGGCGCGAAGTCGTTTCAAGGTTGCATCGGCGCGCGCCTTGACAGCCTCGATCTCTTGAGGACTGGCGCTGGCAGGTACACGGAACTGAATTTGCCCAACTCTGACCATGGCGGGAATTCCGAACGCTTCCCGATGTTCCAGATAGTATTGATGAATTTTTTCCTCATCAGGCGTTTTGTTTGCATCCGGGAAGTATTTGGCGGCCAACAAATTATAGCCGCGCAGGTAATCCGTTTGATTTGGAGGATGATCCGTGGGGAGGAATCCTTCCCGACGCATCCCTATCTCGATCAGACGATCAAGAATCATCTCACGAAGCACCTGTGCTTTACCTTGGTCAGTAGTCGCCATTTTGAGCAATCGGCTATCCTGGGAGACGTACTTCATAAAGTCGTCGACAGTGATCTTTTCGTCGCCGATCCGCGCCATGACTACCTCTCGTCGCAGCGGTTTCGTCACGTCCTCTCCGGGCGTCGGCGCGGTGGCCTGCGGAGTCGCCACTACTGGGGAGGGTGGCGCACCGCCATTCCCCGCCACCGGCACACTACCCTGTTCCGCCGCCCGGGCCTGTTGTTGAACCCAAAACGGCGCAAGTTCAAATATAACCGCCAAGACGAAACCCATCGCCACTCTGTGAATCATGTCGGCCTTTTTAAAATTGATGAATCGGATGTAAAGATGTAATGCGAATCCGCGATATATTGATGCAAAGCTGGCGCTACAGTTTTAGCCTAGCCCGCTTTTTTGCTGGCCGCGAGCATCGTGAATGCCTCCCACAATGGACCGTAGATAACGGCCGACGGTTCGGTATCCTGGATGGCGGTCACGGCATCCAGCCAACCATCGCCGTCCATATCCTTCAGCTCCACCCAGTTAGGCCACCTCGCCAACGGCAACCGGATATTCTCAAAAGCTCCCGGCCTATCCTTAACTTCCCGGTAAAGCACCAGAGCGTGGATTCCTCCCGCCAGTAAATACCGTGTGCCGTCCCGGTCTTGCCCCGTGGCCATAACATGGATACCCGCCTTTCCTGGATACGGAATCGCCGTACCCTCCGTAAAGTGGCCCTTGCCGTCGTTCAAGAGCACCGCTATCTCTTGCCGCACCGCCATAGGCACCAACAGATCCACCGTGCCGTTCCGGTCTACATCAAAGGGAAGCACATGCCGCGGCCAGCTCTGCTTGAAGGACCACAGCCGGCGAGGAACCGGTTCTTTATCGGAACCCGGGTAATCGATCACCCATACATCATTACTGAGACGTGAGGCAAGCACCAGTTCATCGATGCCATCGCCATTCAGATCGGCCAAACGCACATGTTTGGGCTCATCACCGAGCGTCAAGGGATAAACCGCATTAGCTTCACCGGTTTCCGGATTAAAGCCGCGCAGCAAGGTCAAGGTTCTACCGGAAAATGGCGCTACCGCCAAGCTCAGATCCCAACCGGGCCAAAAAAAGGGAGTGCTCGCTCTGGGAGCTGGCTGCACGCGTTCGCTGACCCATTCAAGGCGACCATCCGGTTGCGCCTTGGCCACTCTCAACTTGCCTTCCCCTTCCGCATTGATCAAATACCGTTTGGGAGAACCCGGCAATACGATGGTGTCGTTTGGATGAAACCCGGCGATTGTTTGCGGGTCGCGAGCTTCGAAATGGCGCGGCGTCACCTGCTGGTATACCTGAATTTCGTTATTGTTGTGCGAGGTAAACACCAAATCAAGCCGGCCATCGCCCGTCATGTCGTCCGCCAGCACATGAACGGCACCCTGGGTCGGTAACAGAGATTGGGCGACGGGAGGAACGCTCGCCGACGGTGTTGTCGCTTCTTCCGCCACCACGATGCCCGCTATCCACAGCGCTACGACAAGAATCCATCGACTCATCCTATCTCCTCAATTAGTATGGCAATATTGGTTTTCTGAAAAGAAGAACGGCGCACCGAGTGCGCCGTTCTTCTTCGGACGCCGAGGCGTCCTGTGCCATGCAATCAGCAACAACCGCTCTTAAAAGCTGGGCACGATACCCCGTTCATGCGCCAAGTCGGTCTGCACCTGAACCGAATTCGCCGAGGTGCCGAGACCAATCAAGCTGAAAGAAATACCCGCGCGGGAATACTGAGGCCCAGTCAACGTGTTGCTGGTATCCGCGAGATGGAACAGTACGAAACCCGAATTGAGGGCTGGCTGGCCGCTGGCCAGATCGGGAATCGCATGGCTGCCGGGATTGTTGGTCGTCCCATCGATCTTGCTCGCATCGATGATGTTCAGCTCATTCGGCAAGGAAAGGGTGCTGGAAACAGCGATCTCATCGGCATCGTAGACATCGATCGCCACAGCACTGCGGTCGATTTTTCCGTTGCCGTGGGTTTCGCCACTGTTATCCGGGAACCAGAGCACAAACCGAGTGCTGCCATTCAGAGGAGTCGGATCCACGAAATAACGCAGGCTGAATCTCGCCGCCACGGAGTTACTATACGCTAGGGGGATACCCGCCAGCAGGGGGTTCACATCGCTCGGAATACCACCCTTATAGGTGACCTCGTCACCCGAACCCACCGCATCCCGCAAAGGCAGCACGGGAATATAGGCCTCGGACGCCCAGTCGCCCTGGATCAGGTAGGCGGAGCCGTACAGGGTGTAGTTGCTGGCAACGGAATCGCTGCGAGCATCGTTGCTGGACAGGACAAGATAGCCCGATACGCCATCCAAGGACGGGAAGGGACGATTCGGGTTGGTGATCACATAGCCCCAGTCGAACCGCGAAAAATCATTACAACTGATCTTCACGAAACCGTCGGCCAAATGCACGCTCTTGGTGCTAAAGAAGTACCAATGGAGCTGCTTCGAACCCGAGCTGCTGCATTCACTGCCCGTCCCTTGCACCGTCGGGAACTGGCCCGCGGGAACAGCGTCTCCAACCGTCACACCAATCATGGTGTTGACTTGGGCTTTGGAATCGTAAACAACGTGGGGTACCAACAGCGCGCCACCAGGCTCACCCAGGACGATTGCTTGGGCAGCACCGGAGGCGCCGATGGCAGTGGCTACCGCCGCCGCTACGCCAATTTTTTTGAAATTCGCCAACATGTCGTAACTCCTATAGGTTGCTTCGCACGAGCGCTTAACAAATACACTAAGTCTGACCACAGAGGAAAGACTACATGGGAATCAAGCCGGTGTCAACATAACAACATAATTTTGTTGTTTGCGCAACAGCTTTTATCCTTTGAACAAAATAAAGAGGTTGGGGTATTTATAAATAGAACAGCCATGGAATGCAAGGATTCTCTTGCGCCTTTCCAAAACCAAGGACTGTATCGTTGCGTAAATACAACAACCAGATTTCTCTTCATCAGGACGTTGGAATCATCGGCGCAAGTTCCCGCATCCTACGCTTGATCTCCTCGGTCACCTGATCGGCCTCCTGGCTGTTCTCGACCACCCGTGGAGTGATCAGCACAATCAACTCGGTGCGGTCCACCTGTTCGTCGGTGTTGCCGAACAACGCCCCCAACACCGGGATTTTGTATAGTATCGGAAAACCGCTCTGTCCTTCGGAACGATTGTCGCGAATCAACCCCCCCAGCACCAGCGTTTGGCCGCTCTTGACCACCACTTTGCTGGTCACGCTGCGCTGCAGGAACGAGCGCGACGAGCTGGATTGATTGCTAATCTGGGTGGTTTCCACCAACGGTCCCAAGTCGATGGTTTCCTGCTTGATTTCCATATTCACCATGCCGCCGGAGTTGACCCGGGGCAATACCTCCAGCAGCACGCCTGTATCCTTATACTGTACTCCGCCCGAAGTAGTCACGTTATTCGTGGTGGTCGTGCCGGATGGAATCGGTTGCTGGGTTCCCACCCGGATCACCGCCTGCTGGTTATCCACCACCATCACATGGGGAGCTGACAGCACCTTGACCTTGGAATCGCTGGCCAAGGTATTCAGCAGTGCGCGCACCAGCCCGGCGCTGTCGGTGATCGCATAGGAGAAAGCGCCGGCCGACCGACCCGCGAGCACGTCGTTGATCGTGAGATCGTCCGCGTTGATCCCGAGCGAACCCGTACCCGTATGACTCCCGCCAACATCATTGGTAAAAAACCATTGGAGGCCGTACTGCAACCTGCCAGTCAGGGTCACCTCGGCGATGGTTGCCTCGATCAAGACTTGGCGGGGCGTGACGTCCAGTTTTTGCAATGTACTAATAATCCGCTCGTAATTCTGATTGGTGGCCCAAATCAGCAAGGAGTTGTTTTCGGTATCGGCAACAATGCGGACTTCTTCCATGCCCGCGCTGGGTCCGCCGGAACCAATGGCGCTACTCCCGCCCCCAGCGCCGGCCGTGCCGCCGGAACGCCCGCCCGCGCGGCCGCCAATCGACGATGCGGAACCCCCGAGGCCGGATGTTCCCGCACCCGACGCGCTCGAACCCCCGAGACCGGAGGACGATGAGCCAGAAAGGGTTGACGTTCCGCTGCCTCCCCCACTCAACCCCGCGCCCGAACCGCTGCTCGACAACCCCGAGCCGCCGCCGCTCGACAGCTGCGCCGATTTCAGACCCGGGGCCAAATCGCCCCCTCGGCTTGTGCCGCCACCACCGCTAAGGTTGAACAGACCGTTGAGCAATTCGGCCACGTAATCGGCCCGGCTGTTTTGTACGGAATAAACATACAACCGTTCGCCACCGATGCCATCCAGCCGCTCGATCCAAACCGCCGCTTCCTTGAGGTATTCCAACTGCGGCGTGATTACCAGCACCGCATTCAGCTTGCTGAGCGGCACGAATTTCAGCATCCCCGCGATCGGCGTCCCGGAACCCTCGCCCAAAAATTGATTCAACTCGCTGGCCACCGCTTGACTGTCCACATTGCGCAACCGAAACATGCCGATGGACATACCCTTGAGCCAATTCACATCGAAGGTATCAATGGTGGTTTGCGCGTTGGCCAACTCTTGCGAGGTACCACCCAGAATTAGCAGGTTCCGGATGGAATCCGCCCGCAAAACTCCCCCTTCAGGCAAAAACGGCGTGATGATCGTTTGCATCTCGGTGGCGCTGACGTAACGTAAGGGCACGATTCGCACGCCATACCCCGCGCCGCCCTGCCCCAACCGTAGAACCAGATTGCCTCTCTGCGCGGCGCCAGCCGCCGGAACGATCCGGTACACCCCTCCCTCGCGAACCAGCACCGCGTTGTTGGCGCGCAGCAGCGTCTCCAGCGTCGGCAGCAACTGATCCCGCGCGAGCGGCCGGCCGGTTTGCACGGTCAATTCACCCTGCACCTGTGGGTCGATCGTATAGTTTTCCTTGAGGGTATCGAAAATGACTTTAACGACATCGCGGATACTGGCCTCTTCGAAGTTGAGAGTAATCTCGCCGGCCGCGGTACGGATCACCGGTGTCGGCTTGGCGGCGGCCTTCCCGTTAATGAAGTTGCCCGTGCCCGGCAGGATCATCGTGGCTTCGGTGGTCTTCGTGGCGCTGTCCTGGTCAAGCCTCGCCGGCGGCGCGGCGGGCAAGGGCGCCGAAGTGAGCCGAAGCGCTTCGTGAGCGGCCGGCGCGGCAGGCTGCTCCGCCACATCTTGAACGTTCTGGTCGGCGGGCGCCGTTGCGCAGGCGCCGAGCAGTAACGCGAACCCTGCGCAGGCCGACGTGAAAAATGCTTTTTTCATGAAAATACAGCCTTATCCATTATTTTGTGGCGGCGGAGGAACAAGCGGCGGAGGGAGCATACCGGACCCTGGCATAACTCCGGGCTGGCCAACCGGTCGTGCATTTCGGCCACGCCGTTCAACCGGCTTTTGCAAGCGTATCAACGGCAATTCCTGGGTTGACTGGCCCTTGCGCAACACGACCCGGTCGGAGAAAACCGCCTCCAACCGCCACTCGCCTACTGTTTCGCCCGGACCAATCCGTGCCGTCACCGTTTTGACATTGGGCTCTTCGGATCGCAATAAAGCCTTGCTGGTCTCGGACGTAATCATCACACCGAGCAGCGTCAGCTTCTGCTCCGGCCCCGGGGGAGCGGGCGGCTTTTCCGGCAACGCTTCATCCGGGGGAGGAGGTTCCGGCTCACGGGCCGCAATAAACAGCGGATGCAAGGCAATCTCGCCATACCGATCCAGCGGCGGCAATTGAAATGGCCGTATGGACTCCCATGACGGCAAACCCGGGGGCTGCCGCGTGGCGACCACCGGCGGGTGCGGCGGCCACGCGAGTTGCCAGCACACCGCGGCGACGGCGGCTCCACCAATCAGCAACCACAGCAACAAGCCAGCATTTCTGGCGGTCATTTAGCCACCCTCCTTGCGCAGATAACCCGAGACTTCAAACTGAATATTCAGCTGTACCCGGGTATAGTCGGTCAACCGGCCGCTGGGCAGGCGTTGACGGATTTCCCGCGCCGATACGTCCAGATTATCGACAAACAGTAGCGGCGTCTGCGATTCGAGGTCATACAGGATTTTCTGCAAGCTTTCGGTATCGCCGCTTACGGTCACGTTGACAGCCACCTTCACGGCGTTTCCTTCCTCGACCGGCGGCAGCGCCTGAGTGCTGCGCAGGGTGCCGCCGACGGCTTCAACAACGGCCTTGACGCGCTGCTGCAGATCGGCGGCGGCCAGCGGTGGCGCGGATTGCGGCAAGTACTGAGCGGTAATATTGCGATCCTGTCGAATGCTGGCGATCAACTGCTGGATCGGTTCACGGCTGGCGGCCATCCGTTCGAACTGCTCCAATCGAACCTGCTGCTGTTCCAGACGCTCTTCATAGAAGCGGTAGCTGACGATCAAGCCCCGCCCTACCACAAAGTAAAGGATGCCCGCCACAACCAACAACAACAGCGCCAATGCCCCCAAGCGCTGCCCCCAACCTGGCGCTGTCACGGCGGTCATTGCGATCCCCTGCCAATATGCGCGCCCAGCAGGAAACGCTCCTTGTTGGTTCTTGGATCCGTGGTGACCGGTGACAGAAATCCGGCGCCGTCCAGCAAATCCGAGGCTTCAATAATGCCGACCAGCGCCGATGCCTTGGCGGACTGCCCATTGATCTGCAAGCTATCCCCCTTAATCTGCAGCCGTTCCACCCAGGTATCCATCGGTAGGATCAAGGTCAATTCTCGCAGTAGATCCACCCGGGCGGGGGTGGCCTGTTTTTTCTCCGTCAACATCCGGGATGTCAGCAAGGTTCGATCCAGTTGGTCGCGCAAGGTCAGGGACTGATTCGCCGCGGCATGGATGCGGTCGCTCTTGGCGATCGCTTCGAGCAACAGCGAGCGCTGTTGCCAAATCGGTAGCACCGAGGCCACCGCGACCAGCAACAGGCTGACGGCAATCGCCATCGCTCGCAACCGCTGCCCCCAAAGACCACGGCGCACCCGCTGCTCCGGCGGCAGCAGATTGAGGTCGGAACCCCCGGCCCCCATCACATCCAGCACATCCGGCGATAACCCTTGTTGCCGCAACCGGGACAGTATCGGCTCCACCGCAACACGCGGCAGCACGGTCAATCCGATCCGCAGGCGACGCTGCTCGGGCTGACGCTGTAACACGCGCGCATGGTAATACACCTGATCGACGCTAAACGGCGTCAAGCGATCCATCTCGAACCCCGCCACTTGACGCAGGTTCTTCTCGGCGGCCAAAGGCAACGACAGGGTCCGCGCCAACGCCCGATCGGCCGGAAAGCGCAACACCAGTTGTCTGGCTTTCTCCGTCCTAAACCACCCCGCCACGGTCCGATCGTCAAGCGACGCCCAATCCAACCGCTCCAGCACCTGATTCTGTTCGACTTCCTCGCGCGACAGCACACACCCGTCCGCATCCACCGCGATAACCAATCGCCGTGATGAACCAGTCAGCCAGCGGCGAACGCCGGCGGGCAACCAAGCCAATAGACCATCGCGCCACCAGCACCAGAATGCATTCCAGATCCAGCGAGGACTGATCGTCAAAACCCGCAAGCGTGACGAACTCAGCGACAAAGCCATGCGCGAATGCCCATTATCCGACATAACATATTGTATAAAAATATAATTTTATGACGCATGATCCAGTCCAAAACTATCCAACACCTTACTCCTCCCCAAACCCGACGCCCCTATATTCTTTCTCCGTCAGAGGGACAAAAAGCGCTTGTATATAGCGTCCAACAAATCATCCTCTTTCAACGCCCCACGCGCCACGCCAACACCCGCGGGTTCTGCCCGGTGGCCACTTCCCGCCCATCGATAACGGCTTTTATGATCACTGGCGTTCCGGTCTGCGTCTCGGCCGTCACGGCAATATGATAAACACTCGCACGACTCGGAGAAAAAAAGGATTGATCGTCGCCAAATTGCAACGGTGGCGCGGGCAATCCATCGACGGCGGCACTGGTGCGCGTCCTCAGATAATCGGCCACGGTCCGCTCGTCCAAACCCAGGGCTTGCAGCAGCCGGGCGGGCGCCAATTCCGGATTCACGCCGGAGTGGTAGGAAAAAACCGTTTCCACATCGGCGATCCGTTCGTAGATCGCCTGGGTCACCCCCAACACCTCCCCCAATTCCTCGATACTCTCAAACGGCGCATTCTTGGGTCCGGGCCGGCCAGCGGAACGATAGTCGCCGCCTTCGGCGCCGTGCGGCAGCGACTGGTCGTCCGGATCACGCCAGTCCTGGATGGCATCCGCCAAGCGATCCTGATCCTGGGCATCGACACCGGCCGAAGCCAGCAGGGCCTTGAGCAACTCGGTGTTGGCCGTGTTGAGATTTACCAGACCGCCAGCATCCACCACCTGGATTCGCAGCCGGCCGCCCCCAAAGGACCACTCTCGTAAATCACCGTTCGGCGGCCATTGTTTTTGCGCCTCCGGATCCAATTGCCAGGCCAGCGCATAGGCAACGCCCGCCTCGGCCAAAGCCCGGGCTTGCGCGCGCTCGACCGTGTCGGTCGCCAAGCGGGTTTCGATCCGCATGGAATAGGCGAAACTGCCGGCCATCACCGCTAAAAGGGCCATGATCCACAGCACGATGACCAGCACCATGCCGCTTTCGCAGGCGTCGAACCGCCCGACGCACCCTCCGCGACCGGCAAGCATTAGCGCGGCCCCTCGGCCAGCGCGACGACCAAGTCAGGCCAGGATTCACTCCGCAGCGTCAAATTCAGCCGCACCAGCAGTGGCCGCCGCGCGACGCTGACCCAATCGGCACGCCAACGCGACGGCTCCTGATCGCCGTCCCGTTCCGGGCCGAAATACGCCCATTCCATGGCGGACACCCCATCCAGCAAAACGGTTTCCTTTTCTTCGCCAGCGGCCGGATCGCCCGGCAGGTACGGGCGCCAACGCAGTCGCAACTGGCCGTCCGCCATACCGATCCGCATCCGGTACAGCCCGCCTCGACCCAGGCGGGCGGGCATCGGCGCCACGAATTCGATTTCCTCCGCCCGGCCGCTGAAGACCGCGAACCGTTCCCATCGCTCGTTGTTGATCTCGTAAACGGTCATCGATTGCGCCAGTTGGCGGCGCAGGAATTCCTGCACCGACCGTAGCCGGTTGGTGGCCTCGGCACGCCGCTCGCCGCTGTCCCAGCCGTTCAATCCCAGCCGCAGGCCGCTGTACAGCACCACCAACACCAAACCCATCAGGGTGATGGCGACCAACAGTTCCAGCAAAGTGAATCCGCTCTGCCGTCGGTCCGCGCCACGCAATGCCGCCTTCATCGGCGCCCATCCGGTGGTTCGAGCGGCGCCAGCCGCAAGGTTTCCAGCGCAACCGAACGCGTTTGCAGCAGACCTTGCCAGAACACCTCGACTCGAACCCGGTAGGCCCGAACCCGGGTTTTCTCCGGGTCCGGCATATTCTCGGCGTAGGCGTCGACCGTGCCGCGCCAAGAAAATTGGTCGTTGATTGGTCCATCGCGCACGCCCTCGGTCAAAGGCGCTTCCCGACCGATCGCGGCCAGGATCGATTCGGCGTACAGGGTTGCCCGGGTGTAGTCTTCGGAAACGCCGGCGTTGCGCAGCCCGGTGGCGAAGATTTGCAACAACACGCCCAGAGAAACCGAAAGAATCGCAAAGGCCACCAGCACCTCCAGCAGCGAAAAGCCGCTCTGCCGCCGACTCACGGTCGCGCGTCCTGCTCGACGATGGCGACGGCGCCGGTCAGCCAGTCCACATTGATGCGATAAGCCAGTTTCGGACCACTGACGGTGATGGAGCCCCCGGTGGAGCCCCCGTCCGAAAAAAAACGGATACTGCCGGTGTTGCCGTCAAGCAACTCCGACTGAGCGGTGTGCAACTTGAGCATTACTCCTTCCGGCAGCGCGATCTCGCGCGGGTCGCCGGTCACGCCAAAACGGCGCCGCTCCAGATCGAGGGTCAACACCGCCTCCTGTTGGCGGGCAACCGCTTCGTTGCGGGCGTTGCGCAGACCGGCCGCCAGTTGCCGCGCCGCGCCGCGCAGCTCGGTGGCGCCGCTCATACCCGAGAGCAGCGGCGGCGCCAGCGCCACCAGCAACACGCCGATCACCAGCACGATCAGAATTTCCAGCAGGGTGAACCCGTGCTGCTCGGCCCGTACCCTCATATCGTCGCCGCGTTCGAGCCGCTTACTGCCAGCTCACCACATCCTGATTTTCGCCATCGCCGCCCTCGGCGTTATCGGCTCCCAGCGCATATACATCGAAGGCCCCGCCGTGCTGGCCGGGCGAGCGATAGTGATAGTCGTTACCCCAAGGATCCTTGGGGACGAGGTTCTTACGTAAATAGGGGCCGTTCCAGCGGGTCGCGCCCGCCGGTTGCGCGACCAGCGCCTGCAAGCCTTCGGCGGTGGTGGGATAGCGCCCCATATCCAGACGGAATGCATCCAGCGCGGTGCTAAAGTCCTCGATTTGCAACTTGGCGGTCTTGGTGTTGGCGCCGCCCAGATACTTCATGACCTGCGGTCCGACCAGTCCGGCCAGCAGGCCGAGAATGACCAACACCACCAGCAGTTCGATCAGGGTAAAGCCACGCGAGAGAAAAAGATTGTCTTGACGTTTCATCGAATCACAATATCGCTCAGCATCAGCCGCGCGCGTAGCGCGTCGGCTGCATGCGTTGGTTAGGACTATCGGAATCAATCTCGGCTTTTTTCTCTGAAAAAACATGGTTTATCCCCTATTTCATTGTTAGGCGTATATCTCCGCATACCTTACTAACTCCTTAAAATCACTTTCTTTAATTATTCGTATATTTTGGCCTTTCTGTATAAATTGTTCTGCCTTTAGATGCTTGGAGCTTTTTTCTTTCCCTGCCAATCTGGAAATATCTTGGTCTCCGACGACCAACATTGTGGTTTTCTTTGTAACACTTTCTGCCACCATGCAACCGATACTTGCAGCTAGGTCAGCAGCTTCTTTACGGGGTATTTCCAAAGAACCTGTAAACACGATTACTTCTCCATACAACTCACCTTCAGGATTTCCATCCCTTTTTATAGCCGCTCTTTTTATAGCTGCTCCGCTTGATATACTTGCTGGGTCAATCGGTTTTTTTATGCGTTTCAACCAAGCATCAACGTCTAGCCCGGTTTTCTCTATAGCTGCTAGAAGTACGCGGCCAGATGCTTTGGCATCTTCAAGTGCATCATGATGTTTAAACTCATGCCCAATTTTGTTGCATACATTGGCAAGGCCATAGCCACTCCGTGCAAATTCTTGCCACGCTCTACGTGCTACCAAGGCGGAATCTAGCCAAGTAGTATCAAAATCGGACAGCCCATATTTTGTTAAAGCACGGCTAATGGAGACTCGGTCAAAGTGAGTATGACTGACGGAAACTGAGCCATTTAAGAAACTGCCCAATTGACCAACTAACTCAGGAAATGTTGGCTTTCCAACTACATCCTCTTCCGTAATCCCGTGTATAGTTATGTTGATGGAATCAAAATAATCTTTGGGATCGACTAGTGACGACCATTCTTCGGCCAATTCTCCACTAATATATTTTGCCACCCCAATCTGGCAGATTGAAGCCATATCTGCGTTTGCAGTTTCAACATCAATGGCTACGAAGTCCATTTTGTTGCCTCAAGCATTACCATACTTCTTAAGGTCACCGGTATAGATAACCCGCATACCAGTTTTAGAACAGGTAAGCTCTGGCTCTTGCGATAGATCTATGTCTAAATCTTCACCCCTTAGCCCCTGCCATTGCGCTAGGTAAAATAGCGTTCCGTACTTTTCGCCTTTCTTGGTCTTGTTTTCTACGCCACCTTTCCAACCCAATACAGGTAATTCCCCATTTTCGGCCCGCCTAGCAATTTCTGGCTCTTTCTCTCGTATTTCTCTCCCAACTTCCCAGCAAGCAATCAATCCTCTGTCATTGCCCTTCCAACGTTCATCCCACGAAAGCCCATCTCTCTTAGGCTCATTAAAAGACCTGAAAACTCGTTGGCTCATGAGGTTTTTCCTATCTTGTTCCATACGCCTAACCAAGGGATAAATCGGGTTCAAAAAGCCAGCTCGTTCAAACTGAGGATCGCGACCAGGATGGACATGATGATGCCGGCGATGATCGCGCCCAGGCCGAGAATCAGCGCCGGCTCCAGCAGGGTCAGCAACCGCTTGACGGCGGTCTGCACCTCGCCATCGTAGGCATCGGCCACTTGCAACAGCATCTCCTGCAACTGGCCGGTTTCCTCGCCGACCCGGATCATCTGCACCGCCAGCTTGGGGAAACGACCCGCCTCCAGCAGCGGATCGGCCAGCCCCCGGCCGGTCTTGACATGCTCGGCCACCTCGCCCAACGCACCCGCCAGCACCTGATTGCTCAAGGTCTCGCGGACGATGGTCAGGGCGTTCAACATCGAGACACCGTTGCCGAGCAGGGTTCCCAGGGTCCGCGACAGCCGCGCGGTCTCCACCTTGGCGATCAGATCGCCAAACAGCGGCAGCCGTAGAAACCGCTCATCCCAGCGAGCGCGGCTCTCCGGCTGGCTCAATTGCCGACGCGCGACCGCCGACAGCAGCACGAACAAAATTGCCCCGACCCACCAGTAATAGCGGAACCCGTCGCCAGCGGCGATGACGATCTGAGTCGCCAACGGCAACGCCTTGCCGGCGTCGGCGAACAGGCGCTGAAACTGCGGCACCACGAACGCGAGCAGAATAATGACCGACAGCACCGATACCGACAGCAGGATGACCGGGTAGATCAGCGCCGAAGCCACCGTCTCCCGCAGCGCCTGCGCTCGCTCCAGGAACTCGGTCAGACGCTTCAGCACCACGTCCAGCGCCCCACCCGCCTCGCCGGCGCGGACCATGTTCAGGTAGAAACGCGAAAACACGCCCTGCGCTTCCAGGGCGTCGGCCAGGGACGAACCGCCGCGCACTTTTTCCTGCACCCGCTCCAGCACGGGCTTGGCCTGCTCGTCCTCGGTCACGCCGATGAGAATGGTCAGCGCCCGATCCAGCGGCATACCGGCGTGCAACAGGCTGGCCAGTTGCTGGGTCAGCAGCATGATCGCCTTACGGGATAATGTCCGCCGCTTGCTGAACAACGGCTGACCGAAACCACCGCGCAGGAACCCGCTCTTGGCTTCGTTCACCGTCAGCGGCAGCAGCCCCCGATCGCGCAACCGCGCCACCGCCGCGTCCAAGGTTGCCGCCTCCAACTCATCGCGCACCACCTCGCCCGCGGCATCCACCGCCTCATAGCGATAACGGGGCATGGCTACGCCTCCTGCTCGTGCTGGCTGGTCACCCGCAGCACCTCCTCGATGGTGGTCAATCCCGCCACCGCCTTGCGCAACCCGTCTTCGTACATGGTGTCCATGCCCTCCTTTTGCGCCGCCGCCTGCAACTCGCCGGCATCGACGTGCTTGAGCACCATCCGACGCAGCGGATCGCTCATCACCAGGAATTCCATGATCGCCGCCCGCCCGCGATAGCCGGCGCCGTTGCATTGCTCGCAGCCGACCGGCTTGTATAAGGCGATGTCGCGGCCCTCGGAAAAGCGGTGCAGCCGCAATTCATCCGCCAGTTCCGGTAAGGCGGGATACGGCTGGCGGCACTGGGTGCAGAGCACCCGCACCAGGCGTTGGGCCAGAATGCCGTTGATGGTCGAGGTCAGCAGATAATCCTCCACCCCCATGTCGAGCAGCCGGGTGATGCTGCCGGCGGCGTCGTTGGTGTGCAGGGTGGACAGCACCAAGTGGCCGGTCAGGGCCGATTGCACGGCGATGCCGGCGGTTTCCACATCGCGCATTTCACCGATCATGATGACGTCCGGATCCTGGCGGACGATGGCGCGCAGGGCATTGGCGAAGGTCAGGTTGATTTGCGGCTTGACCTGGATCTGGTTGACGCCTTCCAGTTGATACTCCACCGGATCTTCGACGGTGAGGATCTTGCGTTCCGGAGTATTGATGGTCTGCAGGGCGGTGTAGAGGGTGGTGGTCTTGCCGCTGCCGGTGGGACCGGTGACCAGGATGATGCCGTGCGGCTGGTGCAGTACGCCCAGGAAGCGATCAAGCGTGCGCGCGCTAAAACCCAGCTTGGCAAAATCCAGCACCACGCTGGCCTTGTCAAGGATGCGCATCACCACGCTTTCGCCGTATAGAGTCGGCACGGTGGACACGCGCAGGTCGATTTCCTTGCCCTGCGCCCGCAGTTGAATCCGCCCATCCTGCGGCAGACGCCGTTCGGCGATATTCAGCTTGGCCATGATTTTGATGCGCGAGATCACCGCCGCCGACAGCCGCGATGGCGGCGATTCCATCTCGCGCAGCACCCCGTCCACCCGGTAACGGATCTTGAGCCGGTTCTCGAAGGGCTCGATATGAATATCGGAGGCACGCGACTCGACCGCGCGGGCGGTCATCAGGTTGACCAGCCGGATGACCGGCGCCTCGCTGGCCAGATCCTTAAGGTGCTGGATTTGCTCCTCATCGGTCAGGTTGTCGGCCAGCCCGATGGAATCGACGATCTGGCCCATGGCCGAGCGACCGCTGCCGTACAGTCGTTCGAAAGCCGCTTCCCACTCCGACGGAATCGCCACCCTCGGCAAGATGGCCTTACCGGTCGCCAAGCGCAACGCCGCCAGCACATAATCGTCGGTGGGATTGGCCATCGCCACCGTCAACCCCTTCTCGTCTTCCAACAAGGGGATGACCCGAGACTCCTTGAGAAAGCGCGCGGACACACCGCCATTGGTCGCCGGCGTGTCGGGGTAGTCGGCGGGCTGCGCCAGCGGCAGATTCAATTGCGCGGATAGCGCTTCGGCCAGGTCGCGCTCCGACACCAAACCCAGCTTGACCAGCAGCGAGTCCAGATTCTCACCGGTGCCGTCCTGCACGCGCCGGGCGCGCTGCAGGTCGGCATCGGCCAGTTTCTGGTGCGCGACCAGCAATTCGCCCAGATCAACTGGCATACAGCGCAAACAGCATGGTGGTCAATCCTTCCTGCCACGAGCACGGCCGGATGCCGAACCCGGCGGCCAGCCGGGCGCAGTCCAGTACCGAATTGGCGGGCCGAGCAACGGGGGTTGGATAGTCGGCGGTAGCGATGGCGGTCACGGTCCGCGCTGGCAGCGACTCGCGGGCCCGCGCCTTCTCAATGATCGCGCTGGCGAACCCGTGCCAGGTGGTGGCCGGTTCGCCGCAGTAATGGTAGGTGCCCCAACCGGCCCCGGTATCCCACATGGCCTTGGCATCCATCTCGGCGCCGCGCCCAGCCAGAATCAGCAAGGTATCGGCGATGTCGCCGGCATAGGTCGGACAGCCGCGCTGATCGGCCACCACTCGCAGCTCTTCACGCTCCCGCGCCAGCCGCAGAATGGTCTTGACGAAATTGTGGCCCTGAATCCCGAATACCCAGCTCACCCGCAGGATCACATGCCGGGGCAGCAAGCGGCGCACCGCCTCGTCGCCTTCCCACTTGCTGCGACCGTACACGCCCAAGGGCGAAGCAGGGTCGTCCTCGACATAAGGGCTGGTCTTGCGGCCGTCGAATACGTAATCGGTGGAGATATGCAGCAACGGAATGTTCAGCCGGGCGCAGGCGACGGCCAGATGCGCGGGGCCGTCGCGGTTGACGGCGAACGCCAAGTCCGGCTCCTGCTCGGCCCGATCCACGGCGGTGTACGCCGCCGCGTTGATGACCACGGCCGCGCCGCTGGCGGTCAGCGTCTGGTCCACGGCGGTGGCATCGGTGATATCCAGCTCGTCCTGATCCCAGGCCAGCACCTCATGGCCGAACATGGGCGCGCGGCGGGTCAACTCCCAGCCCACCTGCCCCTTGGAACCGACGATCGCGATGCGCACGGCTCAACCCTCGTAAACCGGCAGATCTTCGGGACGCTGCGCGGCCAGCGGTAGGTTACGCTGATCCTTGGCCGACAGCGCAATCCCTTCCCGCAGGGGCCAGGCGATGCCGATTTCGGGATCGTCCCAAGCGATGCCGCGTTCCGATGCGGGATGATAATAATCGGTGCATTTATAGAAGAAATCCGCTTCCTCCGACAGCACGCAGAACCCGTGGGCGAACCCCGGCGGAACGTAGAGCTGACGGTGATCCGCGTCATCCAGCACACAACCGTACCAGCGGCCAAAATCCGGCGAGCCGCGGCGAATGTCCACGGCCACGTCGAACACTGCGCCGCGCGTCACCCACACCAGCTTGCCCTGCGGTTGCGTCAACTGATAGTGCAGACCGCGCAACACGCCGCGGCGCGAACGGGAATGGTTATCCTGGACGAAGCGCTCCGGCAGGCCGGCCTCGCGGTAGCGCGCCGCCTGCCAGGTTTCCAGGAAAAAACCGCGTGCGTCGCCGAATACCCGCGGCTCCAGCAGCAGCACCCCGGGCAGTTCCGTCGCAATCACATTCATCGCACGCTCCTCCGTTCCAACAGTTCCAGTAGATACTGGCCATAGCCGCTCTTAGCCAGCGGCGCCGCCAGCCGGGTCAGTTGTCCGTCGTCGATGAACCCCATCCGCCAAGCGATTTCCTCCAGGCAGGCGATCTTCAAGCCCTGGCGTTGCTCGACCACTTGCATGAAATTGGCCGCCGCCAGTAGAGATTCGTGGGTGCCGGTATCCAGCCAAGCGTAGCCGCGCCCCAACAGTTCGACGTTCAGTGCGCCCCGTTCCAGATAGACCTTGTTGAGGTCGGTGATTTCCAATTCGCCACGCGCCGAGGGACGGATGGTCCTGGCGATCTCCACCACCTCGTTATCGTAGAAATACAGGCCGGTGACCGCATAGTTGGACTTGGGTCGCTGGGGTTTTTCCTGGATATCCACCGCCCGACCCTGGGTATCGAAGCTCACCACGCCGTAACGCTCCGGGTCGCGCACGTAGTAGCCGAACACCGTGGCGCCCCGCTCACGGGCGGCGGCCCGGCGCAGCACCGCCGACAGCCCCTGACCGTAATAGATGTTGTCGCCGAGAATCAGGCAGGCCGGATCGCCGCCGATGAAGCCTTCGCCGATCAAAAAGGCCTGCGCCAATCCATCGGGACTGGGCTGCGCGGCATAGTGGAAATTCACGCCCCACTGGCGACCGTCGCCGAGCAACACCCGGTAGGCGTCCTGATCGCGCGGCGTGGTGATCACCAGGATGTCGCGGATATCCGCCAGCATCAGCGTGGCGATCGGATAGTAGATCATTGGCTTGTCGTAAACCGGCATGAGCTGCTTGCTGACCGAAACCGTCAGCGGGTGCAGCCGGGTGCCGGAACCGCCGGCGAGAATGATGCCCTTGTATGCCATTCGCTTGTTCTTTGCTCGATTGCTGTTATGTGGACTTGGAGCCGCCCTATTCGACCGTGACCGACTTGGCCAGGTTGCGCGGCTGGTCCACATCGGTGCCCTTGAGCACCGCCGCGTGATAGGCCAGCAGTTGCAGCGGCACGGCGAACACGATGGGGGCGATGGACTCGGGCACCGCGCCCAGCGACAACACATGCGTGCTGACGCTGCTGAGATGGGTATCCACCTCGCGGTCGGCGAACAGGAACAACTCGCCGCCGCGCGCCCGCACCTCCTGCAGGTTGGAAAGCACCTTCTCCAACAAGTCGTCCTTGGGCAGCACGCAGACCACCGGCATGTCGGCGTCCACCAGCGCCAGCGGCCCATGCTTGAGTTCGCCGGCCGGATAGGCTTCGGCATGGATGTAGGAGATTTCCTTGAGCTTCAGCGCGCCTTCCATGGCGATCGGATACTGCGGGCCGCGCCCCAGAAACAGCGCGTGGTGTTTCTCGGCGAAATGCTCGGCCAGCCGTTCGATGGCGCCATCCAACAGCAGGGCTTCCTCCAACGCTCGCGGCAGCCGCTCCAGATCGCGGACCAGCGCCGCCTCGGCCGGCTGGCTTAGGCCGCGTCGCCGGCCCAGCATCAAGGCGAGCAGGCGCAGCGCCACCAGTTGGGTTGTGAACGCTTTGGTGGACGCCACGCCGACCTCCCGCCCGGCTCGGGTCAGCAGGGTCAACGCCGACTCCCGCACCAGCGAGCTTTCGGCGACGTTGCAGATGGCGAGGGTGGACAGATAGCCGCGCTCCCGGGCCGCGCGCAGCGCCGCCAGGGTATCGGCGGTTTCGCCGGACTGGGAAATGCTGACGAACAGCGTGCCCGGCGGCGTCACCCCACGGCGGTAGCGGTACTCGCTGGCCACTTCGACCGCGCAGGGCACACCCAGATTTTCCAGCCAGTAGCGGGCCACCAGACCGGCATGATAGCTGGTGCCGCAGGCGATGATATGCACCCCCTGCACCTGATCGAACAGGGTTGCCGCCTCCGGTCCAAAACCGTCTTCCAGCAAGCGGCCCTGATGGACGCGCCCTTCCAGGGTCTCGGCGACCACCGCCGGCTGCTCGAAGATTTCCTTGAGCATAAAATGGCGATAACCACCTTTTCCGGCCGCGCCGCTCATCTGCCCCGCATAGGACAACGGCCGCTCCACCGCCTGCCCTTCCCGGTCGTAGAGCGTGAAGGCTTCTCGCCGCACGTCGGCGACGTCGCCTTCCTCCAGGAACACGAAAGCCTGGGTCACTGGCGCCAGCGCGAACACGTCCGAGGCGATGAAATGTTCCTCGATGCCGACACCCAGCACCAGCGGACTGCCGACCCGCGCCGCGATCAGCCGCTCTGGATCGTCGCGACAGATCACCCCCAGACTGTAGGCGCCGGTCAGTCGCGCCACGGCTTGTCGCACCGCCGCCAGCAGATCGCCGGTTTCCCGCATCCGCTGGTCGATCAGATGGGCGACGACCTCGGTATCGGTATCGGATTCGAAGCGGTAGCCGGCGGCGATCAGCTCCTCCTTGAGTTCCCGGTAGTTTTCGACGATGCCGTTATGCACCACCGCCACCGAGTCGTTGCTCAGGTGTGGGTGGGCGTTGCGTTCGCTGGGCTCGCCGTGAGTGGCCCAGCGGGTGTGAGCGATACCCAGCGAGCCGCGCACCGGCTCCCGCCGCAACCGCTCCGCCAGCGCCTGAACCTTGCCGACCGTGCGGGTCCGGTGCAGGCGTTGGTCGCGGGGGTCCAGGGTGACGATTCCCGCCGAATCGTAGCCGCGGTATTCCAACCGCCGCAAACCTTCGAGCAGGATGGGAGTTACGTTGCGTTCGGCGATGGCGCCCACGATTCCGCACATGAGATTTTCAACCAATGAGTTCATCAATCACAAGAAGTAGACTAACGGCTTGGCTCTTGGGGGACAAGCCGCGCGGGGATTAGCGATCCAGCACCAGCCGCCGGGCATGGCGGGCGATGACCAGTTCCTCGTCGGTGGGCAGCACCCACAACGCCACCCGGCTACCGGACCGGTCGATCCGCCGCCGATCATGACCGGCATTGGCCGCCGGATCCAGGTCGATGCCCAGCCACGTCGAACGGGCGCAGACTTGCTCGCGCACCGCCGCCGCGTGCTCGCCGATGCCGCCGGTGAACACCAGCGCGTCCAGCCCGCCCAGCGCCGCCGCCAGCGAGCCGAGTTCGCGGGCGATGCGATAGCTGAAGTAATCCACCGCCAGCTTGGCGTTGGGATCGGGGCTGGCCAGCAATTCGCGCATGTCGTTGCTGACGCCCGACAATCCCAGCAACCCGGACTGCTTGTAGAGCAGGTTGGTCAAATCCCGGACACCCATGCCGTGCCGTTCGATCAGATAGAGCAGCACGCCGGGGTCCAGCGAACCGCTGCGGGTGCCCATCGGCAACCCCTCCACGGCGGTGAACCCCATGGTGCTGGCCACGCTCCGGCCGTCGCGCATGGCGCACATGCTGGCGCCGTTGCCAAGATGCGCGACCACCGCCCGCCCGGTCGCCGCCGTGCCCATGGCCTCGGCCAGCGCTCCGGCGATGTATTCGTAAGACAGACCGTGGAACCCATAGCGCCGCACCCCCTCTTCCCGGTAAACGCGCGGCAGGGCGAACAACCGCGCCAGTTCCGACTGGCCAAAGTGGAACGCGGTATCGAAGCAGGCCACTTGCGGCAGATCCGGCTGTACCGCGCCGATGGCGCGGATGCCCGCCAGATTGTGCGGCTGGTGCAACGGCGCCAGCGGCACGAAGGTCTCCAGGCGCGCGACGATCTCCGGTGTCAACACTTGCGGATCGCTGTATTCCTCGCCACCATGCACCACCCGATGGCCAACCGCGATCGCGTCGGGTAAATCCGGCGAATCCCGCAGCCAGGCCAGCAAATCGCGCAGCGCTGCCCGATGGTGGTAAACCTCACCGGCCGGCGGCGTCGGCCGGGTGTCGATCACCACCTTGCCCGCTTGATCGAACGCCTTGAAATGCGGGTTATCCTCGCCGATGTTCTCCTGCAAACCCCGGCAGACCAGCACCAGATCGCCGCCGCCCGCCGGCAGGGCGAACACCGAAAACTTGATGCTGGACGATCCGGCGTTCAAAACGAGCAGGCCCTGTGGCATCGCGGTTTCCTCCTCGGGGAATTGATAACCCGAACTCAATCGCCGACTGACGCCGGCTCGTCGAACCGGCAACCGAACGCGTGCAAATAATCGCGGAACCGATCGCCCAACTCTGGATGGCGCAGGCCGTACTCGACCGTCGCGATCAGATAGCCGAGCTTGCTGCCGCAATCGTGGCGTCGGCCGGAGAACTCGTAGGCCAACACCTGCTCCTCGGCCAGCAAGGCGGCGATGCCGTCGGTCAACTGAATCTCGTTGCCGGCCCCACGCTGGACGCGGGTCAGCAGGTCGAAGATGCGTGGCGTGAGGATGTAGCGGCCCACCACCGCCAGATCGGACGGAGCGTCCTCGGGCTTCGGCTTCTCGACGATGCCGTCCACGTTGCTGATCCGGTTGGCGAACGGCAGGGGATGGACGATGCCGTACTTGTTGGTTTCCGTCTTGGGCACCCGTTCCACTCCCAGGATCGAGCACTGGTACTTATTGAAATGCCTGGCCATCTGGCTCATCGTCCCGCCTTCGCGGGCGTCTTCCTCGATCAGATCGTCGGCGAGAATCACGGCGAACGGTTCGTCGCCGACCACCGGCCGGGCGCACAACACCGCATGCCCCAGACCCAGCGCCTCGGCCTGGCGGACGTAGACGCATTCCACCCCATGCGGCACGATGCCGCGCACCACTTGCAGCAGGTCGGTCTTGTGGCGAGCTTCCAGTTCCGCTTCCAGTTCGTAGGCCTTGTCGAAATGATCGGCGATGGCGTTCTTGGTGCGCCCGATAATGAAAACCAGGGTTTCCACTCCTGCCGCCACCGCCTCCTCGACTCCATACTGAATCAGCGGCTTATCGACGATCGGAAGCATTTCCTTGGGGCTGGCCTTGGTCGCCGGCAGGAATCGGGTTCCAAGACCGGCCACGGGGAATACCGCCTTGCGCACTTGCCGTTTCACCTTAAATTCACCTCGCGGGTTGTGAGTGTGTCGTTATCGCCATGACTGAGCCACATTGTCCGGCATCGGGTCCGGCCGGACAAGCAAAGCCGCTGATAAAGAATGGTCTTTCGGTCCATTGATTGCCATTGACAAAGACGGACCGCTCAATCCTCTTCCTCATAGATCGCCAGCAAGCCCTCGTTCAGCAGATCCAGCAGCAGTTGCCGGGCCTCGGGCTGCTTCAACGCCTCGCGCAACCGCGCTGGCGTCAAGGTGCGATACCGGCACAACAGCGGCGCCATGAAGGCCACCGCCGGCCCCAGCGCGAATTCCTGCCCGTCGGCGAACAATATCGTTTCCCCTTCCGGCTCGGCGATAAAGTGGAAACGCGAGCCGGGATTGCGCTCCAGCGAACCGCCGCCGCGCAGATGTTCCCGCAGTTCCTCCTCGGTGTAGGGTTCGGTCTCCGGCTCGGCGCGAGAGCCCGGCTTGGGTTCGCTCAGGTAGCGGCCCAGCCAGACCGCGAGGGTTTCGTCGTCCAGGGCGATGGTCCGGCGCAGCAGATTCCGCACCCTGGCCAGCGCGGCGAGAGCGATCTCGCCGGGATGCTCCTGCACGCTCAGATCGGGATCGGCGTAGCGCGCCTCGGGATCGATGCCGTCCAGCAGGAACTCCAGAAATCCGCCGATCAACTCCCGATGGCTGGGCGCGCGAAAGCCGACCGAATAAGTCAGGCACGGCTCCAACGCCACCCCGTGATGGGCGACTCGGGGCGGCAGGTACAGCAAGTCGCCCGGCTCCAGCACCCACTCCTGTTCCGGTACGAACTCGCGCAGGATGCGCAACTCGGTATCGGGCAGAAAATTCCCCTCCGCCACCGGCCGGCGGTTGATCGACCAGCGCCGCCGCCCCCGCCCTTGCAGCAGGAATACGTCGTAATCGTCCACATGCGGCCCGACCGAACCCTCTGGCGGTGCGTAGCTGATCATCAGGTCGTCGATGCGCCAGTCGGGGATGAACCGGAACGGCTCCAGCAGCGCCGCCAGATCCGGCGCGTGCTTCTCGACATCCTGCACCAGCAGGGTCCAGTGGCTATCCGGCAGCTTGAGAAAATCCTCGTCCGCGAACGGCCCGTGGCGCACTGCCCACGGTTTTTCCCCACCCCGCTCCAGCACCAGCCGCGACTCCACCTCTTCCTCGCAGGCCAGCCCCGCCAGTTCCTCCGGCGTCAGCGGATCCTGAAAACCTGGCCAAGCGCCGCGCACGAGCAGCGGCTGCTTTTGCCAGTACTCGGCCAGAAATCGCGCCGGACTGAGTTCCCCCAACACCTTCGGCGTCATGGCGACTTCAGATCCGGCGTGCCTGGTCGGCGGCGTTGCCGATGTAACCAGCCGGTGTCAGCGCCAGCAACCGCTGTCGGGCCTCCTCGGGAATCGCCAGATCGGCGATAAAGGCGCGCAACGTCTCCCGATCCACCCGCTGGCCGCGGGTCAACGCCTTGAGCTGCTCGTAGGGCTGCTCGATGCCATGGCGGCGCATCACGGTCTGGATCGGCTCGGCCAGCACCTCCCAGTTGGCGTCGAGGTCGGCGTCCAGCGTCGCCGCGTCCACCTCCAGCTTGCCAATCCCTTTTAGACAGGACTGATAGGCCACCAGTCCATGCGCCAACCCAACCCCCAGCGTGCGCAACACGGTCGAGTCGGTCAGATCCCGCTGCCAGCGCGACACCGGCAACTTGGCGGCCAGATGATCCAGCAGCGCGTTGGCCACGCCCAAATTGCCCTCGGCGTTTTCGAAATCGATGGGGTTGACCTTGTGCGGCATGGTCGAGGAGCCGATTTCGCCGGCCACGGTCCGCTGCCGGAAATACCCGATGGCGATGTAACTCCAGACATCGCGGCAGAAATCCAACAGCACGGTGTTGGCCCGCATTACCGTGTGGAAAAATTCCGCCATGTAATCGTGCGGTTCGATCTGGATGGTGTAGGGGTTCCAGTCCAGCCCCAGATCCTCGCTGACGAAGCGGCGGGCAAACTCTTCCCAATCCACATCGGGATAGGCGACCAGATGGGCGTTGTAGTTGCCGACCGCGCCGTTGATCTTGCCCAACAGTGGCGCCCCCGCCAGTTGCGTCCGCTGGCGTTTGAGACGATAGGCGACGTTGGCCATCTCCTTGCCGAGCGTGGTCGGCGAGGCCGGTTGGCCATGAGTGCGGGACAGCATTGGCCGGTCGGCGTGCTGGAGCGCCAGGCGGGCGATGGCGTCAACGATTTGATCCAGCGCCGGCAGCAGCGCCTGGGTTCGCGCCTCGCGCAGCATCAGCGCATAAGCCAGATTGTTGATGTCCTCGGAGGTGCAGGCGAAGTGAATGAACTCGCCGACCGCTTCCAGCTCGGCGTTGCCGGCGATGCTCTCCTTGAGCAGATACTCGATCGCCTTCACATCGTGGTTGGTGGCGCGCTCGATGTTCTTGACCCGCTGAGCGTCCGCCAGAGTGAAGTTTTCGACCAGGTCGTCGAGGACATGGAGGGCGTGCTCGCTCAGCGGCGGCACTTCCGGGATGGCGGGATGGCGGGCCAGCGCTTGTAGCCAGCGCACCTCGACGTGCACCCGGTGACGAATCAGGCCGTATTCGCTGAAAACCGACCGCAGATCGGCGGTTTTGTCGGCGTAGCGGCCATCAATGGGGGAAATCGCGGTCAGTGCGGAGAGTTCCATGGGTTAAAAATCCTTCATTAAGCGATCGGGGCGACCATATTAAGCTGGCGGCATCCGCCATGCACCCGTCAACGCCGCGCCCGGAACAGCACCGCGCCGAGAATGATCGCGCCCCCCACCATCGCCCAGACCCCTGGCGTCTCGCCCAGCATCAGAAACACCCAGACCGGATTGAGCACCGGCTCGATCATTGGAATCAGAATGCCCTCGACCGCCCGGACGTGGCGCAGCGCCAGTGCATACACGATATAGGGCAAGCCCAGTTGCACCACGCCCAGCAGCAGCAAGCCGATCCAGCCCGACAGATCGGGCATGGACTGAAACATGAAGGGCAATCCGATCAAACCCGCCAGCAGGTTGCCCAGCACCAGCGCCGAAATCGCGGATTCCGTGCGATGGCGCCGCAGGAACAGCGTCAGCCAGGCGAAACAAAAGCCGCTGACCAGCGCCACCCCATTGCCGAGATAGCCGTCCATGCTGAGTTTATCCCCGAAAAACAGCAGCATCCCGACCATGATGATCGCTAGGCTCAGCCAGTCGGTGCGCTGCGCCCGCTCGCCCAGAAACCAGGGGCCGAACAGCGCCACGTAGATGGGGGCCGTGTATTGCAGCAGAATGGCGTTCGCCGCCGAAGTCAGCTTGGTGGCGACAACGAACAGGATCACCGTGCCGGCGTAGGCCACGGCCGCGCCGATCTGTTCGAACGATCCGGTGAACTTCAATTCCTTGCGGAAAATCAGCGCAATGACCGCCCCACCGATCAGGCTGCGCATCCCGGCGATGGCCAGAGGGTTCCAATCCACCCATTTGATCAACAGGCCGCCCAGACTCCACAGGACCGCCGCCGCCAGCAGCATCGACACGGCGCGGCGGCGGACGGCGGCGGATTCGGGCGCGACCGTTCCCGGCAGTAACGCCGCCGCCAGTTCCGGTTCGGGGATCAGCGGTGGCGCGGCAATCGGTGGCGGTTCGACGGCGGCGACCGGCGATGCGGATTCCGGCGGCGATCCGTTCAAACCGTCATTCCCCGCCCGTCTGGCCGCCCAGATAGGCGTTGCGAACCTCGGGATTGGCCAACAGCGCCTCGGCGCGATCCTCCAACACGATCCGGCCGACTTCCATCACGTAGCCGCGATGCGCCAACCTCAAGGCGGCGCGGGCGTTCTGCTCGACCAGCACGATGGTAACCCCGGCTTCGTTGATCTCCCACAGGGTCTGGAAGATGACCTTCACCAGCAATGGCGCCAAGCCGAGGCTCGGCTCGTCCAGCAACAAAATCCGCGGATTGGCCATCAGCGCTCGGCCGATGGCCAGCATCTGCTGCTCACCGCCGCTCAGGGTGCCGGCCAGTTGTTCGCGGCGCTGGGCCAGCACCGGAAACAGTTCGTGAATCCAGTGCAGGGTATTGCTTGTCCGAGCCCGGTCAACTTGGGTAAACGCGCCCAAGTTCAGGTTTTCCCGAACGGTTAGCGTGCCGAAGACGCGGCGACCTTCCGGCGCATGGGCGATCCCCATACCGACCAGGCGATGCGCGGGCATTTTGTGGATGGGTTTGGACTCGAAGCGGATTTCGCCCCGTGACGGGCGCAGCAGACCGCTGATGGCGTGCAGGGTGGTGGTTTTGCCGGCACCGTTCGCGCCGAGAATGGCGACGATTTCGCCTTGGCGGACGTGCAGGTTGATACCGTGCAGCGCCTCGACGTTGCCGTAGCGGACGTGCAGATTTTCGACTTCAAGCAACATGTCGCGAATATCCGGCGCGGGTGCGGCTCAGGCCCATAAGCCCGCCAGCGAAAAAGCCACGGCGTCAAAGGGGACGGCACGCACCGCGTCGTCTTCCTGATAAACGTGCTCCAGCGACCAATGCCCGTCGCGCAGCGCGAACGCTTCCAGGGTATGCAACGCCGGATCGATCAGCCAGAGAAACGACACACCGTATTCGGCATAAATAGGCATTTTATCCGCCCGGTCGATTCGGGCCGTGCCCGGCGAGAGCACTTCACACACCCAGTCGGGGGGCAAGGTAAAGTAGGCCATGTCAGGCAACTCCGGCATCCGCTCCCGCCGCCAGCCGGCCAGATCGGGCACCAGGATATGCGGTCCCAAATGCAACTCCGGCTCGAACAGGATCCACCAGCCACCGGGACCTCCGCGCCCTTTCTGAAAAGGGCTAACCAATTCATCGCCCATGGAAGAGCTGGCCAGGGCATGTTTCGGGGCGGGGCGGGGATGGGTAATCAATTGACCGTGAATGATTTCACCGACGATATGATCCGGCAGGTCGAACAGGTCTTCGTAAGTCGCGAATTTAGCAGCGGTTGCGGTCATGGTCAGGGCTCCTCCACGGGGTTCGCCTTACGCTTCGTCATCGGCGCCCAGATAAGCCTCGATTACCTTGGGATCGCGGCGCACCTGCTCCGGCGCGCCTTCGGCGATTTTGCCGCCGTTTTCCAGCACCACCAATTTTTCGCAGGCGCGCATCACCAAGCGCATGTCGTGTTCGATCAGCAAAATAGTGATCCCGCGTTCTCGAATGCGGGCGATCAAGCCAATCAACGCCTCGGTTTCCTGTTCGTTCATGCCCCCGGCCGGCTCGTCCAGAACCAGCAATCGCGGCTGGGTCGCCAGCGCCCGGGCGATCTCCAGCCGCCGCTGGTCGCCGTAGGCCAGATTCTTCGCCAACGCTAGCGCCTGCTGGCGCAGGCCGACGAATTCCAGCTCCTTCAAGGCCCGGCCCATGCCGTCGTTTTCCTCGCGCCGCTGGGACGGCAACCGCAACATGGCGGCGAGAATTCCGCCCCGCATCCGGTAATGACAACCGGCCAGCACGTTTTCCAGCACCGTCAGGCGCTGGAACAGCCGAATGTTCTGAAAGGTGCGGGCGATGCCGAGGGCGATGATGCGGTGGGTGCGCAAACCGGCCAGCGGCGTGCCGCCGAACTCGATCCGGCCCCGGTCTGGCCGGTAGTTGCCGGTGATCAGATTGAAGACCGTGGTCTTGCCCGCGCCGTTGGGGCCGATCAGGCCGACCACCGAACCTTTCTCGACGGCGAAGGACACCGCATTGACAGCGGTCAGGCCGCCAAAGGTTTTTGTGAGCTCCTGGATGACCAACAAGGGGATCGAAACGGTGTTCGGCTGGCCGGACACAATAGGCGGCGCCTCCATCATCCGTGTCCCCTAGCCAGCGTCGCCAGCGAAAACCGCCGTCCACCCGCCGGCAACAAGCCCTGCGGTCGGAACACCATCATCACGATCATCACCAGGCCGAACACCAGCATCCGGGCGCTGGCGAACTCGCGGAACAATTCCGGCAGACCGATCACCAGAAACGCCGCCAACAAAACTCCGGCAATGTTTCCCGCTCCGCCGAGAATCACGATCATGAACAGCACCACCGATTCCCAGAAATTAAACGATTCCGGGGAAATGATGGTCATTTTGGCCGCGAACAGGGCGCCGGTCATGCCCGCCCAAGCCGCGCCCAGCCCAAAGGCGGCCAGCTTGTAGTACGCGGTATTGATGCCACTGCCCTCCGCCGCCACCTCGTCCTCGCGCAGATAGTTGAGCGCCCGTCCGAACCGCGACTGCTTCAGCCGCAGAAACAGAACAATGGTCAGCGCCACACAACCCCAAATCAGGTAGAAAAACTCCTGCGGCCGGCGGATGACGATACCGAACAATTGGGGGCGGCTGATGCCAAAAATACCGTTGGCGCCACCGGTCATGCCGAAAATGTCATTCACCAGGGCGATGCGCACGATTTCGCCGACGCCGATGGTGACGATCAGCAGGTAATCGCCGCGCAGATGCACCACCGGCCGCGCCACCGCCAGCGCAAACAAGCCAGCGGCCAAACCGCTCAGCGGCAAGGTCCACAGGATCGGAATCTGATAGCGGGTGTTCAGCATGGCGGCGGTGTAGGCGCCCACCGCGTAAAAGGCGGCGTGACCCATATTGAACAAGCCGGCCTCGCCCAGGATCAGGTTCAGACCCAGCGCCAGCAGTCCGTATAGACCGATGCTATTGAGTACGTCCACCTGGTAGGCGTTAAGAAACAATGGCGCGGTAGCCAACAGCGCGGCGGCCAGCACGATGGCGAACGGTTTACCGTGGTTCATGATCCTCGTCCGCCACGATCCATCTCCCACCCTCCGTTTTCCGATACCTTCATATCTTGTCGGCCACCCGTTCGCCCAGCAAACCGGTGGGCCGGACGATGAGAATCAGGATCAGTACCAGGAAGGCGATGGCATCCTTCCAGGCGATGGAAATATAGGCGGCCCCGAGCGCCTCGATCACTCCCAACAACAGCCCGCCCACCATCGCGCCGGGGATGTTGCCGATGCCGCCCAGAATCGCGGCGGTGAACGCCTTCATGCCGTAGACCCAGCCCATGGTGAAGTTGATCTGGCCGTAGTACAGCCCCACCATCAGTCCGGCGACACCGCCCAGCGCCGGCCCCATCAGGAACACCAGCAGAATTACCCGGTTCACATCGATGCCCATCAGCCGCGCCGCGCCCTGATCGATCGCCGCCGCGCGGATGGCGGCCCCGATCCGGGTCTTCTGGATGAACAGGTACAGAGCAATCATCATCGCCACCGAGGCCAACACGATCAGCACCCGCATCAGCGGCAGATACAAGCCGAACACATTCAGCGTGGCGGTGGGCAAGATATGATCGGGATAGACTTGGAAGCGAGCGCCGTAGAGCAGCATCAACGCATTTTGCAGGAAGATCGACGCGCCCAGCGCCGAAACCACCGCCGACAGCCGGGGCGATTCCCGCAAGGGACGATACGCGACCCGTTCCAGAATCGCGCCGAGCACCGCCACCAACCCCATCACCATCAGCACCAGCACCAGTACGCCCAGAGCGAAGCCCAAGCGGTCGGTCAGCGCCAGCGAGGTCAGCAGGGTCAAACCCAGGTAGGCTCCATAGGTAAACAGGTCGCCGTGAGCGAAATTGATCAGTTTGAGCACACCGTACACCATGGTGTAGCCCAAGGCGATCAGGGCGTAGATGCCGCCCACGGCGAGGCCATTGGTGAGTTGCTGGAGAAATTCTTCCACGAGGCCGTTGGGATTCGGGTTGGAGAGGAAAGAGCGCCGAGTTGCCTGCGGGCACTTGCGGGGGATCGCGACGGTTCCTCCAAGCTGGGCAGGAACCGCGCCAGAAATTTACATTTTCTGCAACACGAACTTCCCTTCGCCATCCACCTTATAGACCCGATACACCTCGCCCTCGCGGTCGCCCTTGGCGTCGAAGGAGATCGGACCGCTCAAGCCGGGATAATCCTTGAGATCCTTGTGCAGGTATTCGGCGATCTTGTCGCCATCGGTGGATTTGGCGCCGGCGATGCCGGCCACCATTACCCGGAAACCGTCGCCGGCCAGCACCGCCCAGATCGATGGTGGCAACTCGTTGTATTTCTTCTGGTAATCAGTCAGGAATGCCGCTGCGTCCGGCGTATCCAGATCCTGCGGCTGCGGTGGGCTGAGGAAGTAAAAACCCTCGGCGGCCTCCTTGCCGGCGATCTTGACCAGATCGACATTATTGGTGGCGTCGCCGCCCAGAAATGGCGCCTTCCAATTCATATCCTTCTTCTGCCGCAGCAGCAGTCCGGCCTCGGGATAGTAGCCGGTAAACAGCACCACATCGGGGTTGGCGCCCTTCAGCTTGGTCAGAATGGCGGTGTAATCGCGTTCGCCGGGAGTCAGCGCATCGAAAAACACCACCTCCGCGCCTTTGCTCTTCAGCAGGGTATTGGCTTCGTCCGCCAGGCCCTTGGCGTAGGAGGTATTGTCGTGCAGGATGGCGATTTTTTTGAAACCCAGCTTCTCGATGGTTTGCGCCGCCATGCGGCCCTGCTCGTCGTCGCGTGGCGCGGTGCGGAAGAAATGCTTGAACCCTTTTTCGGTCAAGCGGATGGCGGTGGAACCGTTGGCGATCTGGGGTATCTTGGCTTCATTGTAAATCGCCTGACTGGCTTCGGTCACCGAAGAACCGTAAGTGCCGACGACCGCCACCACATCTCGTGTGGTCAGGCGTTGCGCGGCTAGCGAGGCAGTGCGCGGGTCGCCGCCGTCGTCCTCGGTCACCACCACAATCTTTTTTCCCAACACGCCACCCTTGGCGTTTTGCTGATCGGCCAATAGTTCGACGATCTTCTTCATGCCTTGGCCCTCGCTGGCCCAGGATCCGGTCAACGGGGCCATCAGGCCGATTTTGACGGTATCGGCCGCCTGCGCGGTTGCGCCGCCCACGACCAGACCAAGCGCCGCAACCAGCGCCAACAATTGCTGCTTCATGGTGTGTAATCTCCTCGTGTGAGGCCGGCTAGCGCGGAGGGAAAAATGCGATCAAGCAAAGCCGGCGTATTACAAATCGATGGATGAAACATAGCAGCGAATTTCAAACAGCGTCAAACCCGCCGCGTGGTCGGCAAGGGCAGGCGGACTTCTCTTACATCCGGATTCGTGCTCGCCGTGACCGATAACGCCTCATCGTCCTCCACGGTCCATTCCGCGCCGCCATCGCCCCCGCCGGGCAGCCACTCCGGCGTCCGGCCACCGCCGCGCGCGCCCAATCCGGCGAAATCGAATAACTCCGTATCGGCCAGATGCGAAGGCGCCACATTCCGCAGCGCGGCGAACAGGTTCTCGATCCGTCCCGGAAATTGCTTTTCCCACTGCCGCAGCATGGCCTTGATCGCCTGACGTTGCAGCTTGGGCTGCGAACCGCACAGGTTGCAGGGAATAATTGGAAATTGCCGGACCTCGGCATAACTGGCCAAATCGTGCTCCCGGCAATAGGCCAGCGGCCGGATCACCACATGCCGGCCATCGTCGCTCAGCAGCTTGGGTGGCATAGCCTTGAGCTTGCCGCCATGAAACAGGTTCAAGAACAGGGTTTCCAAAATATCGTCGCGATGATGACCCAGCGCGATCCGGGTCATGCCGTGCTCTTTGGCAAAGGTATATAGAACCCCGCGTCGCAACCGCGAACACAGCCCGCAGGTGGTTTTTCCCTCTGGAATCACCCGCTTGACCACGCTGTAGGTATCCTGCTCGATGATATGAAACGGCACGCCGATGCCTTGGAGATACTCCGGCAGCACATGTTCGGGGAAACCGGGCTGCTTCTGATCGAGATTGACCGCGACCAGTTCGAAACGCACCGGCGCCCGCTCGCGCAGCTTGCGCAGGATATCGAGCATGACGAAGGAATCCTTGCCGCCAGACAAGCAGACCATCACCCGGTCGCCGTCCTCGATCATGTTGAAATCCTGAATCGCTTGGCCGACGTTCCGCCGCAGCCGCTTCTGAAGCTTGTTGAAATCGATCCGCCGTTTCCTGACCGCAACCGTCATCGCCCTCTCACCTCGAAAACCGTGTCCGGTGCGCTGACTTTACCTGAAATCAACATAGTTGCGCCAAATCGATACCTTGCCGGTCGTGCGGCGTAGGACTAGACTCCCCGCTTGTGACCACGGGCAGCGCCACGCGTCGGGAATCCGCCCGATCCCAGCTTGCCGCACCGAACAGAAAAACCGCCCTTCCTCGGAGAACGCCACATTGGAGACCAATGACATCGAACACTACAAACACCGGCTCGTCGAACTGCGGACAGAGCATCGCGATCTAGACGATGTGATCGCCCGCTTGGCCAAGGATCCGCTTGTCGACGAGCTTGAATTGAAGCGATTGAAGAAGCGCAAGCTTATGCTCAAGGACATGATCGCACATCTGGAAAGCAGGCTCATCCCCGATCTCAACGCCTGAAACCGCTTAGCTCAAATGGGACCGCCCGGCCTTATGGCGTGGCGGTCCTGGCGCCTCCGCCGCAAAGAGGGTTGCCGCGCGACAATACCCTTCGCGCCGCGGCAACAACCCCGAGTCGGTATGCTAAAGTAAGTGGCAAAATTTTCTGTCGGATATCAATCGAATCAACCCGAACCGGCAGAGCTTCACCCCACCCCGAGCCATATCGATCTTCTCATGATCCTGAGCCGTTTTCTCAAGCCCAAGTGGCAGCACGCCAACTCCGAAACCCGTAAGCAGTCCCTGCGGGATCTGGACAGCAGCGATCCAAAACTACTTGATTTGGCTCGACGGGATCCCGATCCGGCCGTTCGCCGCGCCGCGCTGGAGCGGCTTGACGATCTCGACCTGTTGCGCCGTATCGCCGACGAAGATGCCGACACAAGTTTTCGTGATGCCGCCCGGGCGCGCTACCACGCTCTGTTGGCCGGCAAAGTTGCCGGCAGCCCGACGCTGGCCAGCCGCTTGGAACGGCTGCGGTGCGATACGGACGCCAACCTGGCGGAATTTTTACTGCAACACGCCGCCGAACTCGAGTTGCGGCTGGCGGCGCTGGAGCGGATTGACCTAGAACCTGTACTGGCCGACATCGCCATTCGGAATTCCCATCCAGACCTGCGACTGGCGGCGCTGGAGCGCGTGCATGACCCCGAACTGCTCGACCGGATCGCCCGTCAGAGCCGTAACCGCGACAAGCGTCTGCACCGCCGGGCACGGGAGCGTTTGGACGCCTTGAACGCCGATCGGGCGCGCACCTTGAATCTGGAGCGGCTGTGCGTCGAAATGGAACGCTTGAACTGGGATGGCGAAAGTGGCCTCAACGCGGGCCGGTTTCCCAAACTGGAGCAAGAATGGCGCGAACAGGAGGCCGGCGCTCCTCCCGAATTTCAGGCGCGCTACGCGCAAGCTCGCAGCCGGTTTTTGGCCGAGCGCCAGACCAGCGCCAATCGCCGGGCTCAACGGCTGGAACTGCTCGCCACACTGGAATCCCTGTTGGAACGACTGCGCCAGCACGGCGAATCCAACCCGGAACTTGAGACGGCGATTCGGTACGCCATTACCGAAGCGCCCACCGCCTGGGCCCATCACGGCCCTGCCCAGGATAGCGAAAGCCGACGACAAGCGACGCGGTTCCAACAACTGCTTCAAGCTATCCAGGAACAGGAACGCATCCTGCGGCGCAACCATAGCCGCGCCACACACTTGCGCGAAATGCTGGAGCAAGGCGAAACCTTGCTCCAGCAACCCAGCGAAGTGCGCGATATCGACCTCAAGCGCCTGCGGCAGCACTGGGAAGGACTGGAGCGACCGGAGCCGCGCGCCCTCGCCGATGAGCTGCAAGGCCGTTTTGACGGCCTACTCGATAAACTACGCGCGCGCCAGCAGCGACAGACCCAGCACCGCGATCAGGAATGGCAAAACACCCAGAGTCGGGTGTGTCAGCTCGAAACGGCGGTCGAGAATGGCGAATTGCAGCAGGCCGTGCAACTACAAGAGCAAATCCACCACCTGCTCAAACAGAATATCGGCCTAAACCGGGAGCAAATGGCGGCGATCGAAGAGCGGTTGCAGGCCTGCGCCGCGCGCATCGGTGAATTGCAGGGCTGGCGACGCTGGGGCGCCAGCCAGGCTCGGGAGCAGCTTTGCGCCGCTGCCGAAAATCTGATCGACCTTGACGCCGACCCGGCCGACATCGCCCAGCGCATCCAGCAAGTCCGCGCGGCCTGGAAAGATCTGGACCATCACGAAAGCGGTGGCGCGCCCAAAGGGCTGTGGAAACGCTTCAATGCGGCCTGCGAGCGCGCCTACGCCCCGTGTCAGGCCCATTTCGAGGCCCAGGTTCGCGAACGCCAGCATAATTTCGACCGGAAAGCGGCGCTTTGCGAGCAACTGGAACAATTTGAAACGACAACGGACTGGCGCCAGGCGAACTGGCGCGAAGCCGACCGGTTGTGCCGCCGTGCCCGCGAACAATGGCGCCAGATCGGACCGGTCAACCGCGCCGACCGCAAAGCGATCGACCGCCGCTTCCAACAGGCCCTGCGACACCTGGACGCACACCTTGATGTCGAACGCGAACGTGAACTGCAACGGCGCCAGCAATTGATCCAACAGGTTCAAGTCCTGGTGGAAAACCCCGATCTACGCGCCGCCGTCGAAACCGCCAAACTCGCTCAGGCTCAATGGCAGCCCACCGTACAAGGCGCCTACCGACAAGAACAGGCTTTGTGGAAAGCTTTCCGTGCCGCCTGCGACGCGATTTTTGCCCGCCGCCAGGCCGAACAGCAAGCCGCCGACGCCGAACTACAAACCCATCTGAAGCACAAGCTGGGTCTGTGCGAAGAGATCGAGTCGCTCGCCCTGATCGAACACGAACAACGAGCGCAGGCAAGCGCCCGACTGCAAGCGGCGCAACACGAGTGGCAGATCGTCGGGCCGGTACCGAGAACCGAGCAACGTGCGCTCGACCAGCGCTTCGAAGCAGCCGTTCGGCGATTTGCCCAACGCGAGAAACTCCTGCGCCAGGCCGATATCCAAGAAATCATTCGGCGCCTGCAACAGCGAAGCCAGCTATGCGCCCGACTGGAAGCCGAGCTGGAAACCCAGCGGGACGATACCGTGCTCCCGTCGACTCGCCAGGAGTGGGGGGCTTTACCGGATCTGCCGGTGGCGCTGGCAACGGCGCTGCAACGGCGCTTTGATGCCGCCTGCGAAGCGCTGACAGGTGCTCCCGATCAAGCGCAGGCCGCGCGTGCGCGCCTAGAGCACACGCTGAAACGCAAGCAAATCTGGTGCGTATGCATGGAGATTGTGGCCGGCGTGGACTCGCCGCCCGAATTCGCTCAACTGCGGATGGAATATCAGGTTGCCCGTTTGTCAGCCTCGCTGGCCGGCGGCGGCGTCAATACCGAAACGCTCTACGATCCCCGTCAATTGCAGGAACAATGGTGGCTAACCGGCGCGCTGCCGACCCAAGCAGCAGCGGAATTGGATACCCGATTCCTGCACGCCGCAAGAGTCTGGTGGCAACGGGAGGAGATCTGAAACCGTCGTCCGGCGGCGACGCTCCGACCCGTTACGGCATGCGGCCTGGAGATCTGCTGCTGGCCTTGTTGGCAAACGCCGTCTGGGCGTTCAACTTCATCGCCGGCAAGGCGGGGGTCACCCACTTCCAACCTTTTCTGTTCACCAGCCTGCGTTTCGCCGTCCTGTTGCTGGTGCTGCTACCGTTCCTGCGCTGGATTCCCGGCCGGATGAGCAGCGTACTGGGAATCGCCTTGGTGCAGGGCGTTCTGCACTTCAGCCTGATCTTCGCCGGTCTGGAAGCCAGCGGCGACATTGCTTCGGTCGCCATCGCCAGTCAGCTTTACGTACCGTTTTCGACCGTACTGGCTCTGCTCCTATTGGGCGAAACCCTGGATGCCCGGCGGCTGGCTGGCATTGCTCTGGCGTTTGGCGGCGTGCTGGTCATCGGCTTCGATCCGGTAGTGTTTCACCATCTCGATGCCCTGCTGCTGGTCACCGCCGGCGCGGCGGCCATGGCGATCGCCACCATTCAGATGCGGCGGCTGCGCGGGGTTGGTGTGTTCGCGCTGCAAGCCTGGATCGCGCTGTGCGCCACTCCGGCGCTGGCGTTGCTTTCGCTGCTGTTCGAGCAAGGACAGTGGAGCGCCCTGCGCACGGCAAGCGCCCTGAAACTGGCGGCGCCGGTCTATTCCGCCTTGGGCGCATCCCTGGTCGGCCACGGTATCGTCTATTATCTGCTCGGCCGTTATCCGGTCGGGGTCACCACGCCGCTGCTGCTGCTGAATCCCGTGCTGGCGGTTGCATTCGGCGTATTACTGTGGGGCGATACCCTGACCTGGAAGCTAGCCTTGGGCGGCGCGATGACGTTGGCTGGCATCACTGTCATCAACGTACCTCTACCGAACCGCGGAGGCGTGCGCGCCGGCTAAGCAAACCTTTCCTCATAACTCCCGGCGAACCAGCCGCTCGATCAGCGGTTGCAGGATAATTTCCATGGCAAAACCCATCTTGCCACCCGGCACCACAATGGTGTTGCGGCGCGACATGAACGAGTCGTGAATCATGTGAATCAGGTGGGGGAAATTGGGCTGGGTTTTGCGGGCATCCTTAAAGCGAATCACTACAAAGCTTTCATCCAGCGTGGGGATATCGCGAGCGGTAAATGGATTGGAGGTATCCACCGTCGGCACCCGCTGAAAGTTAATGTCGGTGCATGAAAATTGCGGCACGATGTAATGGGTGTAGTCGTACATCCGCCGCAGGATGGCATCGGTGACCGCCTCGGCACTGTAGCCCCGCTCGGCGGTATCACGGTGAATTTTCTGAATCCATTCCAGGTTGACGATCGGCACCACCCCGATCAGCAGATCCACATAGCGGGCGACATTCACCTTGTCGGTCACCACCCCGCCGTGCAAACCTTCGTAAAATAACAGATCGGTTTTGGGCGGCAATTGCGCCCAAGGCGAAAATGTTCCTGGCTCTTGGCCACAACGCTCGGCATCTTCCCGGCTGTGAAGATAATAACGCCGCAGTCCGCTGCCACGCTCGCCATATTCCATGAACAGCGCTTCCAAGCGATCAAATAGATTCCCCTCGGGACCGAAATGACTGAGATTGCGAGCCTCCCGATAAGCTTGTTCACACTGCCGTTGCATTTCCAGCCGATCGTAGCGATGAAAGCTGTCGCCTTCGATGATGGCGGCATTAATGCCATCCCGGCGAAAAATATGTTCCATCGCAACTCGAACCGTCGAAGTTCCGGCGCCAGACGAACCGGTGATGGCGATAATCGGATGCTGCTTTGACATGACCACCCTTGCGGTGACTGACAGGCACCCGGAATTATAGCGCGGCCTATACTGCAATGCAGCAAATCGATGCGAGCACACCCGATCAAGGCCGGTCTTTTCAAAACAATGGGACCGTCAACTTGGCGAGCAGCGATGGCGAGAATTGGGAAAAGATAAGGATTACAGGGGATCAGGGGGAAAATTAGGAGCCATCGGAACATTCATGCCAAAAATCGCTCGGCGGTAAAACGCCCGTTTCAAATATTTCAGGCATTATTGCCCCGCCTGCCGCAACAAGCGGCGCAACTGGTGGCGATAGATGAAACCCGGCATGGCGCTAACGGCAAACAGACACAAAGTTACTACATAAAACTCCCACGCCTGCCCATGGAGGACGCCAGCCGTCTTGTATTCGAAACCGAAGCCTACGCCAATGATTAGCCCGTAGAGCAACCCCCACTCGACTAGCCTCAGCCAAGAAGGTTTGGTCCGCTGACACGGGATCGCGAACAACCAGCGTTCGCTCAGCCAAGGCAGGTTGGCGGCCACCATCGCCAACCCCAGCCAGAACCCAACCAACAAGCCCTGCGGCATGCCCGGACGGTGACTAGCTCAACAACGCCGTGGCGCACCAACTCATCAGCGCGGTCGGATATAGTCCCAGCACCACCAAAAGCAGCCCATTGGCGCTGATGACAATTTCAGTGTCGCGGCTAAGCTCGATGGGCGCGCTCTGCTCAGGTTTGTCGAAGTAGAGACACTTGACCACCCGCAGATAATAGAACGCACCGATCACCGAGAACACCACACCGAGGATCGCCAACCATACCAGTCCCACATCAACCACCGCCTGCAACACAACCCACTTGGCGTAGAAACCGGCCATGAACGGAATACCGGCCATCGACATCATGACAACCATCATCAGGAAAGCCAACCACGGATTGCGGTCGTTCAGGCCCTTGAAATCATCGATATTTTCGGCCTCGAAACCGGTGCGACTCAGCATGATGATCAGACCGAAGGCGCCCACTGCCATCAATACATAGACGATGGCGTAAAACATGGCTGCGGCATAGCCCTCTGGCGTACCAGCCAGAATGCCCAATAACAGAAATCCAACATGGGAAATAGTCGAATAGGCCAACATCCGCTTGATATTGGTCTGGACAATCGCGACCAGGTTGCCCAGCGCCATGGACAGCGCCGCCAGAATAATCAGCATCTGCTGCCAGTCGCCCTGCAACGAACCCAAACCATCCACCAGAACCCGCATGATCAAGGCGAAAGCCGCCAGTTTGGGGGCCGATCCGATATACAGGGTTACCGAAGTCGGCGCACCCTGGTAGACATCCGGCAACCACATATGGAAGGGTACCGCGCCCAGCTTGAACGACAGCCCGACCATCAGGAACACCAACCCGAACACCAGCACCAGATTGTCCGAACCCTGCCTGGAAACAGCATCGGCCACCATCTGGAGATCCACGCCGCCAGTCGCGCCGTAGATCATCGAGATGCCGTACAGCAACATGCCGGACGCCAGCGAACCCAGCACAAAATACTTCATGGCGGCTTCGGAGGAAACCGGGGAATCCCGGTCGGTCGCCACCAAAGCGTAAAGCGACAAGGACAGCAACTCCAAGCCCAGATACACGCTGAGCAGGCTATGCGCGGACACCATGACCATCATGCCGAGCACACCAAACAACCCAAGCACGTAGTACTCACCCTTGAACAGATCGCGCTGGCGCAGATAGTCGCGCGAGTAGAGAAAACCGATAGCGGTGCTCAGGTAGACGAACAGTTTGAGCAGATCGCCCATCGCGTCCTTAACGTAGTGACCAAACATCGTGGTCACTGGCGCCTGAGCGTAGGTTAACAGCGTCAGCAAGGCCGCTCCCAGCAAAGTTAGCTGCGCCAACCCGTAAGTGATGTGACGCTGCCGTTGCTCCAGGAATACATCGACAACCAGCACCAGGCAGGCCAAGGCCAGCACGAATAGTTCCGGCAACACCGGTACGAAATCAGGGGCGACGAAATTCATGGGGTTTCCCTATTCTCCGATTCTTCTCTGCGACAGGAGACCTTACAGCTTGGAGACGGTGACATGCTGGACCAGGTTGTCCACCGAGGCATGCATGACGGAAGTCAGCGGATCGGGCCAGAGGCCGAGCAGCAGTACCGCCGCGGCCAACAAGCTCAGCATGATGATTTCCCGGGTATTTACATCTTTCAACTCGGCGACGTGGCTGTTGCCAATGTCGCCGAAGATCACCCGCTTGACCAACCACAACGTGTAAGCCGCGCCAAGAATCAAGGTGGTCGCCGCCAGAAAAGCAATCCAGAAGCTGGCCTTGAAGCTGCTCAAGATCACCAGGAATTCGCCGATGAAGCCGGAGGTGCCCGGCAAGCCGGCATTGGCCATGCCGAATAGCACCATGAACGCGGCGAATACCGGCATGGTATTAACCACTCCACCGTAGTCCTTGATCTGGCGGGAATGCATCCGGTCGTACAACACACCCACGCAGAGGAACAGCGCGCCGGAGATAAAGCCGTGCGACACCATTTGCACCATGCCGCCCTCAATGCCCATGACCGCGCCGCTCAGGCTGCCGGTGTGGCGGTAGATGCCGAATACGATGAAGAATCCCAGGGTTACAAAGCCCATGTGAGCAATCGAGGAATAGGCGATCAGTTTCTTCATATCCTGCTGGATCAGGGCCACCAGGCCAATGTAAACCACAGCCACCAGCGACATGGTAATTACCAGCCAGTCCAGCATACCCGCTGCGTCCGGCGTGATTGGCAAGGCGAAGCGCAGGAAGCCATAGCCACCGATCTTCAAGGTAATCGCCGCCAGGATCACCGAACCGCCGGTAGGCGCTTCGACGTGGGCATCCGGCAACCAGGTATGCACCGGCCACATCGGCACCTTGACCGCAAAACCCAGCATGAAGGCGAAGAAAATCAGTACTTGCTCGGTCAGGCTGAGCGGCAGCTTGTGGAAATCGAGAATCTCGAAGCTACCAGCCTGGTTGTACATGTAGATCAGGGCGATCAGCATGAACACCGAGCCCAGAAAGGTGTACAAAAAAAACTTGAGAGTAGCGTAGACCCGGCGCGGGCCGCCCCAGATTCCGATGATCAGGAACATCGGGATCAGCATCGCCTCGAAAAAGACGTAGAACAGAATGGCATCCAGCGCGGCGAACACACCGATCATCAAGCCTTCCATGATCAGGAAGGCGGCCATGTACTGGGCGATCCGATATTGCACCACCTCCCAGCCGGCGATCACCACCAGCAGGGTCATGAACGCGGTGAGCAGGATTAGCGGCATCGAGAACCCGTCCACGCCCAAGTGGTAATTGGCATTGAGAGCCGGAATCCAGGGTATGAATTCCTGAAACTGCATCGCCGCTGTCGTGGGATCGAACGATGAATACAAGGGAATGCTGATGAGTAAGCTCAGAATCGTCACCGTTAGCGCCAGCGCCTTGGCGCGCCCAGGGTTTTCATCGCCCACGAACAGCACCGCGACGCCGCCCAGAATCGGGAACCAGACGACAAGACTCAGCAAAGGCAGTTCCGACAGCATGGTTTTTCTTCTTCCAGGTTAGCGGGTAACGAACCAGGTCAGCAGGACCAGCAGGCCAACGATCATGGCAAACGCATAGGTATAGAGATAACCGGTCTGCACCTGCCGGGTAATGGCGGCAACCCAGCCCACCAACCGCGCCGTGCCGTTCACCATCAAGCCGTCGATCAACCCCGCGTCAGCATACTTCCACAACGCGGTGCCCAAGCCCCGACTACCGCGCATGAGCACCGCCTGATAAATCTCGTCGAACAGGTACTTGCGCACCATAATGTCGTACAGCGCAGCGAACTTCCGCTGAAGCAGCTCCGGCAAATCCGGCCGCATCATGTACAGGTAGAACGCCGAGGCAAACCCGGCAAGCACCAGGATGAAGGGCAAGCCAGTTAGGCCGTGCAGCGCGAAGTTGAGCGCCCCATGGAAGTGCTCGGCTAAATGCCGCAGCACGTTATGCTCCGGCGACACGAAGATCGCGGTCTTGAACGCCTCCCCGAACAGTAGCGGCTCGATCGTCATGGCCCCAATCACCACCGAGGGAATCGCCAGCAGGATCAGCGGCACGGTCACCACCGCCGGAGTCTCGTGCAAATGCTCCTGGGTGTGATGGTCCATGCGCTCCTTGCCGTGAAACACGAGGAAGTACAGCCGGAACGAGTAGAACGAGGTCACAAACACGCCGAGCATCACCGCGAAGTAGGCAAAGCCGGCGCCGGCGATATGCGAGTAATGCACCGCTTCAAGAATACTGTCCTTGGAGTAGAAACCGGCGAAGCCCGGAGTGCCGATCAGCGCCAAGGTGCCCAGCAGGAAGGTAAACCAGGTAATGGGCATGTACTTCCACAATCCGCCCATCTTGCGGATATCCTGCTCGTGGTGCATGGCGATGATCACCGAGCCGGCGCCCAGGAACAGCAGCGCCTTGAAGAAGGCGTGGGTCATCAGATGGAAAATCGCGGCGGAATAGGCGGACACGCCCAGCGCCACCGTCATATAGCCCAGTTGCGACAGTGTCGAGTAGGCCACCACCCGCTTGATGTCGTTCTGGACGATACCGAGGAAACCCATGAACAGGGCGGTGATCGAGCCGATCACCAACACCACGCTCAACGCCGTCTCCGACAACTCGAATAGCGGCGACATGCGAGCCACCATGAAGATACCAGCGGTCACCATCGTTGCCGCATGGATCAATGCCGAAATCGGGGTGGGGCCCTCCATCGAATCCGGCAGCCAGACATGCAGCGGCACCTGCGCCGATTTACCCATCGCACCGACGAACAGCAGGATACAGATCAGGGTTATTAGCGACCAATCAACGCCGGGGATAACCTGCACGGTCATATCGGCCATCAGCGGCGCGGCGGCGAACACGTCGGCGTAATCGATACTGTTGAACGCCATCAGCACCGCGGCAATGCCCAATAGAAAACCGAAATCGCCGACCCGGTTGACCAGAAAGGCCTTAAGGCTGGCGAACGTGGCGCTCTCGCGCTTGTACCAGAAGCCAATCAGCAGGTAGGACACCAAGCCCACCCCCTCCCAACCGAAGAACAGTTGCAGGAAGTTGTTGGCCATCACCAGCATCAGCATGGCGAAGGTGAACAGGGCGATATAACTGAAGAAACGCTGATAGCCGTCGTCGTCGTGCATGTAGCCGATGGTGTAGATATGGACCATCAACGACACGAAGGTCACGGTGGAAATCATCAACGCCGTCAGGTTATCCACCAGAAAACCGACCTCCATGCGAATGCCTTCGACCACCATCCAGGTGTAGACCGACTCGTTGTAGGGTTCGGCGCCGTTCAGGATATGATGGCGGAGCACCACCAACGACAGCAGGAAGGAAATCGCCACGCCGATGATGGTCACCCAGTGGGCGCCGGCACGGCCGATTTTCCGACCGAACAAACCGGCGACGATGGCGCCAAACAGGGGTGCGAGCACAATCCCGAGATAGACGTTTTGCATACGGCTAACCTTTCAGCGTATCGAGGTCGGCGACGTTGATGGTGCGGCGGTTGCGGAACAGCACCACCAGTATGGCCAAGCCAATAGCCGATTCGGCCGCCGCCACCGTCAAAATGAAAAAGACGAAGACCTGGCCGGTGGTATCGCCGAGAAACCGTGAAAAAGCGATGAAATTAAAATTCACCGCCAACAACATCAACTCGATCGACATCAGCAGGATAATGACATTTTTCCTGTTCAGAAAAATGCCGGCCACGCTGAGACAAAAGAGGATCGCTCCCAGCACAAGATAATCAGTCAGCGCGATCATCTATTCCCCACCTTGGTATTTTTGAAATGGGTGAAAATCGGTCAGGCAAACCGGCGGGCGCACGTACGCGAATCCTCCCGCCAAGGCTCTTTTTTTATCTCTTCTCCGGCGCCATGCGCACCAGCCGCACCCGGTCGTCGCGCGACACCTGGACCTGTTGGCCCGGATCCTGGGACTTGGTGCCCTCACGACGGCGCATCGTCAGCGAGATGGCGGCAACGATCGCGACCAGCAGAATCACGGACGCGATCTCGAAGGGATAGACGTAGAACGTGTACAAGACGCTGCCCAGTTCCTTGGTATTGCTGTAATCGGCCGCATGCGAAATCAGACTGTACTGTTCGGTGGCAAAGTAATTGGATCCGACCACCAATCCCATCTCGATCACGATCAGCAACGCCACCGTCGCGCCAACCGGCAAGTACTTGATGAATCCCTCTCGTACCGGATCGACATTGAGATCCAGCATCATGACCACGAACAGGAACAACACCATGACCGCGCCCACATAAACCAGCACCAAGGTAATAGCCAAAAACTCGGCTTCGATCAGCAACCAGAGCGCGGCGCTGGTAAAAAAGGCCAGCACCAGGAATAGCGCGGCATGCACCGAGTTACGGACCGTGATCACCCGCACCGCCGCGAATATCAGGATCAGCGCGAAGACGTAGAACAGAAACTTTTCAAATCCCATGAGCGGACCTGTTTTCTTTTTTACTGGCGATGGGGAGCGGGCTAGCGATAAGCCGCGTCGGCGGCCCGGTCGGCGGCGATTTGCGCTTCCCAGCGATCGCCGTGAGCAAGCAACTTCTCCTTGGTCATGATGTGCTCGCCCCGCTTCTCAAAATGGTAATCGAATACCCGGGTCTCCACGATCGAATCCACCGGGCAGGCTTCTTCGCAAAACCCGCAGAAAATACATTTGAACAGATCGATGTCGTAACGGGTGGTGCGGCGGGTGCCGTCCTCGCGCTGCTCGGACTCGATGGTAATCGCCAGCGCCGGGCAAACCGCCTCGCACAACTTGCAGGCAATACAGCGTTCCTCACCATTGGGATAACGGCGAAGCGCATGCAAGCCGCGGAAACGCGGCGACAGTGGGGTGCGCTCCTCGGGATATTGCACCGTGATCTTCTTGGCGAACAGATAGCGGCCGGTGACTCCCAGGCCGAGCAAGAGCTCCCACAGCACAAAACTCTTGAAGTAGTGCCGAAAGGTGTTGAGGGTATTCATCGCTTTCTCCGCTCAATCGAACCACGGGCCAACCTGCGCCAACACACCCAATCCAATCACCAGCAACCAGACCAGCGTCACCGGGATAAAGACTTTCCAACCCAAACGCATGATCTGATCGTAGCGATAGCGCGGGAAGGTGGCGCGGAACCACAGGAAAAACAGCAGCAGGATCGAAATCTTGATCACCAGCCAAAGCGCGCCGGGCACAAAGGAGAACAACTCGCCAAGCACCGGGATACCCTCGAACGGCGACAACCAGCCACCCAAAAACAAGGTAGCCGCCAACGCCGACACCAGGATCATGTTGGCGTATTCCGCCAGGAAGAAAACCGCGAAGGCCATGCCGGAATAATCCACATGGAATCCGGCCACGATTTCCGATTCTCCCTCGGCCACATCGAAGGGGGCGCGGTTGGTCTCGGCCACGCCGGAGATAAAGTACACGAGGAACAAGGGCAATAACGGCAACCAGAACCAATGCAGCAGGCTGCCCTGCTGGGCCAGCACGATCTGATTGAGATTGAGGCTGCCGGCGGCCATCAGCACGCCAACCAAGGCGAAACCCATGGCGATTTCATAGGAAACGATCTGAGCCGCCGAGCGCATCGCGCCCAGGAAAGCGTATTTGGAGTTCGAGGACCAGCCGGCGATGATCACGCCGTACACACCCAGCGACGTCAGGGAAAGCAGGTAGAGCAAACCGGCGTCCAAATGGGAAATTTGCATGCCATCGCCGAAGGGAATCACCGCCCAAGCCGCCAGCGCCGGCCCGAACGCGGCCACCGGCGCCAGCAGGAACAGGAATCGATCGGCGCGGGTGGGAATGATGATTTCCTTGAACATCAGCTTCATGGCGTCGGCGATGGGCTGCAGCCATCCCTTGGGACCAACCCGGTTCGGACCGATCCGAACCTGCATGTAGCCAATGACCTTGCGTTCGGCGAAAGTCAGATACGCCACTCCCAGCAGCAGGGGCGCCAGCAGGGCGACGATTTTCAGCAGGATAATAATGACCGTCAGCAGCGTTTCCACGATCCAGGTTCCTTGGTTGTTATTGGATAGCCACCGGGCCAACCGCCGGACCGAGTGCCACGCTGGCGTACAATCCCGCCGGAATCCAGGCACAACCCTTGGGCACGCTTTCATCCAACACCAGCGGCAGGTCGACCGCCGCGCCGTTCTGGCGTACCTGAACTTGTTCGCGCTCGGCGACACCCAGATCCCGTGCCACATCCGGATGCAGCCGCACCTCGACCGGCCGCGCCAGTGGACTTAGCTGCAGGGATCGTGCGCGCCGGACCAGCGAATCGGCGGCATAAATCGGCACTTCCGCCACCCGATGTAATCCTTCGGACTTAAAGGGAGCCAAGGATTTACCGGAATCCCGCGTATTTTCAGGCTGGATCTGGGCGCAGGCAGTCTCGGCTTCGGCGCGTATTTCTTCGGAACTGACATAATCGAAACCGGCCAAACCGGACAGGTTGCCCAAAACCCGCAACACCTTCCAGGCTGGCCGCGCCTCGCCAAACGGCTTGCTGGCCCCCGAAAAGCTCTGCCACAGGCCTTCGGCATTGACGTAAGTACCGGAAGTTTCGGCAAAGGTCGCTATCGGCAAGACGACATGAGCATAAGCCTTGCTGGCGGCACCGGCGAACGGATTGAGCGACACCACCCATTCGGCCGCTTGCAGGGCCTTCAAGGCCGCGGCGCCATCCCAGCAATCCAATTCCGGTTCCACGCCCAGCAGCACATAAGCCTTGCGGGGCGACTCCAGCATCGATCGCACATCCAGACCCATCGTCGGTGCCGACGCTCCCGCCGGCAAGCGGTGCGGCAGCGCGCCGGCCAGCCAACCACCGGCCGAGTTGGCGGCTTCGGGCAGATAACCCAAGCGGGCGCCGCTGCAAGAGGCCACGAAGCTGGCCAATGCCCGCAGGTGCGCGAAGGCTGGATGGGCGACGGCAAGATTGCCCAGCAGCACGGTGGCGGGCGCCTGATTGATCAAATGATCGGCAATGGCGCGTTCGGTTTCCCCGGCGGACGCGCCGCCGACCAAGGCAGCGAGTTCCGTCGGCAGGTTCTGGCCTTTCGATTCCGCGACCGCCAGCGCCACGCCAACCAACGCCGCCACCATGCCGGCGGGATCGGCGATCACCTTGGCGGCGACCGGGAAGAGAAACTCGAAGTCACGGGGATTGATCAACAGGATTCGGCCACCCGCCAGCGCCGCCTTGCGCAAGCGATGGCCAGCCAGCGGTTGCTCCATCCGTACGTTGGAACCGATCAGCAATGCCGCCCCCACCTTCTCCAAGTCCGCCAGTTCCTGCCCCAGCCAAGGGAACACCGGCGCCGTATCCTGATCGCTGAAATCGGCCTGCCGTAGCCGGTGATCGATATTCGTCACACCCAAGCCACGCGCCAGCTTCTGCGCCAGATACAACTCCTCCACGGTGGCGGTTGGCGACAACAGAAACCCTACCGCTTCGGGGCCATGCTGGGCGATCACTTTCCGCAAACCCTTGCTCGCCGTTTCCAAGGCCACTTCCCAATCGGCTTCCCCGCCTTTTACCCGAGGACGGCCCAAGCGGTCATCGCTGTAAATGCCTTCGTAGCTGAACCGGTCGCGATCGGAAATCCAGGTTTCGTTGATTGCCTCGTTTTCGCGCGGCACCACCCGCATGACTTGACCACGCAAGGTGTGAATGAAGATATTGGATCCGACCGAGTCGTGCGGCGCGATGGCGGGATGCTGCACGTATTCCCAAGAACGACCCCGGTAGCGGGACGGCTTGGCGGTCAACGCCCCCACCGGGCATAGATCGATGACGTTGCCGGACAGTTCCGAACCGACGCTATGAGCGACGTAGGTACCGATTTCCACATGCTCGCCGCGCCCGGTGGCGCCTAACTCGCGCAAACCCGCGATTTCCTCGCCAAAACGCACGCAACGGGTACAGTGAATGCAGCGCGTCATGTCGGTGGCGATCAATGGACCGATGTTCTTGTCCCTGACCACCCGCTTGCGTTCGGCGAATCGCGACACGCCGGCGCCGTAACCCAGCGCCATGTCCTGCAATTCGCATTCGCCGCCCTGGTCGCAAATCGGGCAATCCAGCGGATGGTTGATCAGCAGGAACTCCATGGTGCCCTTTTGCGCGGCGAGCGCCTTGGGCGACTCGGTATGGACTTTCATGCCTTCCATCACCGGCGTGGCGCATGCGGGCAGGGGCTTGGGCGCCTTCTCCACCTCGACGAGGCACATCCGACAATTCGCGGCAACGGACAGCTTCTTGTGATAGCAAAAACGGGGGATGGCAATACCCGCCGCATCGGTGATTTCGATGAGCATCGCGCCCTTACGCGCCTTCAGCGGGATGCCGTTGACTTCGATGTTGACCTGTTCCTCGCTCATCTCTTATCCACTGCAACCGTGTTATGGATTTTGTGGCTCAGGCGGCCAACGCCGTCGCGCCGGCGATCATGCTGCGCTTGTGCTCGATGTAATAGGCAAATTCGTGGCGGTAGTGTTTGACGAAACTGCGGACCGGCATGGCCGCGGCGTCGCCCAGAGCGCAGATGGTGCGTCCCTCGATTCGGCTCGCCACGCTGTCCAGCAAGTCCAGATCCTCGGGGAGACCCTGGCCTTCGACGATACGGGTCACCATCCGATACAGCCAACCGGTGCCCTCACGGCACGGTGTACATTGGCCGCAGGATTCGGAGTAGTAGAACCGGGAAACGCGCTGTAGCACCCGCACCATATCCGTGGTTTCGTCCATCACGATCACCGCGCCCGAACCCAGCATCGAGCCCGCCTTGACCACGGAATCGTAATCCATGTTGGCCTTCATCATGATCTCGCCCGGCACCACCGGCACCGAGGAGCCGCCTGGAATCACCGCCTTGAGCCGACGACCCTGCCAGATCCCCCCGGTCATGGCCAACAGATCGGCAAAGGGCGTTCCCAAGGCGATTTCGAAGTTGCCCGGTTTGTCGACATGCCCGGAAACCGAGAAGATCTTGGTGCCTCCGGCATTGGCGGCACCGAGCCCGGCAAACCACTCGCCACCATTGCGGATGATCGACGGCACCGAGGAAAACGATTCGGTGTTGTTGATGGTGGTCGGCCGGCCGTAGAGGCCATAGTTAGCCGGAAACGGCGGCTTGAAGCGCGGCTGACCCTTTTTGCCCTCCAGCGATTCCAGCAGGGCGGTTTCCTCGCCACAGATATACGCACCGGCGCCCAAGGTTGGGTACAGATCGAAATCGATGCCGCTGCCCTGGATGTTCTTGCCCAGCAATCCGGCGGCATAGGCTTCCTTGACCGCGTTTTCGAAACGCCGGTAGGGTTCGTCCAGGAACTCGCCGCGCATGTAGTTGTAGCCAACCGTGGAACCGGTGGCGAAACCGGCGATCGCCATACCCTCGACCAGGGCATGCGGGTTGAATCGCAGGATATCGCGATCCTTGCAAGTGCCCGGTTCGGACTCGTCGGAATTGCAAACCACATACTTTTGGACGGGTGCGTTGCGCGGCATGAAGGTCCATTTCAGGCCGGTCGGAAAACCCGCGCCACCGCGACCGCGCAGACCGGATTTCTTGACCTCGTCGATCACTTGGTCGCCTGTCAATTGCCCGGCAAGAATTTTTTTCCAGGCGTCATAACCACCCAAGCCAGTGTAAGTCTCGATCGACCACGGTCGGTCCAAACCGAGCGTCTGGTAACACACCTCATTGGCCATCGCGGTTCACTCCAGGCTATCGAGCACCCGATCCACCTGTTCGGGGGTCAGATGTTCGTGATAGACATGATCGACTTGCATCATCGGTGCTCCGCAGCATGCGGCCAGACATTCTTCTTCCCGCTTCAGAAAAAACTTGCCGTCCGCCGTGCTTTCGCCCAGTCGAATGCCCAGTTTTTTCTCGATATGCGCCAGAATGGCGTCGCCTCCACGCAGCATGCAGGAAATATTGGTGCAGACCGAAATGCTGTGTCGGCCGACCGGTTTCAATTCGAACATCGAGTAAAAGGTCGCCACCTCGTAGACGGCGATCGGCGGCATCTCCAGATATTCGGCCACCGCATCCATCAATTCGGTGGTGAGATAGCCACCGTTTTCGTGCTGGACCTCGCGCAGGGCCGCCAATACGGCGGACTGTTTCCGATCGGCGGGATAGCGATTAACCCATTTATCGATTTCCGCGCGGGCATGAGCGGACAACAAATCACTCTTACGTGCGCTCATCAGCGGTCGACCTCCCCAAACACGATATCCTGGGTACCAATGACGGCGACGACGTCGGCTAACATGTGACCGCGGGTCATCTCGTCCATGGAGGATAGATGGGCGAAACCCGCTGCCCGAACCTTGAGCCGATAAGGTTTGTTGGCGCCGTCGGAAATCAAGTAAATCCCATATTCGCCCTTGGGATGCTCGGTAGCCACGTACACCTCGCCCTCAGGCACGCAGTAGCCTTCGGTGAAGAGTTTGAAATGATGAATCAGCGCCTCCATATCCTCTTTCATCTTCTCGCGCGGCGGCGGCGCGACCTTATGGTCGTCCAGTATCACCGGGCCGGGGTTCTCCTTGAGCCATTTCACGCATTGATTGATGATGCGATTGGACTGACGCATCTCCTCGACCCGCACCAGATAGCGATCATAGCAGTCGCCGTTGACGCCGACCGGAATGTCGAAATCCATCCGATCGTAAACGTCGTAAGGCTGTTTCTTGCGCAGATCCCAAGCGATGCCAGACCCCCGGAGCATGGGACCGGAAAAACCCAGTTGCAAGGCCCGCTCGGGAGTCACCACACCGATGCCGACCGTCCGCTGCTTCCAGATGCGATTATCGGTCAGCAGGGTTTCATACTCGTCCACACGACCGGGAAAACGCTCGGTAAAGGCTTCGATGAAATCCAGCAATGAGCCTTGGCGGGTGGCGTTCCGCGCATCCACGTCTTTCTTGCTGTGACACTTGGAATGCTCGTACTCGTACTTGGGTATCGCATTCGGCAGATCGCGATAAACGCCGCCGGGCCGGAAATAGGTTGCGTGAAACCGTGCCCCGGACACCGCTTCGTAGCAATCCAGCAAATCTTCCCGCTCGCGGAAAGCGTAAATGAACATGGTCATGGCGCCAATATCCAGACCGTGCGCGCCGATCCACAACAAGTGATTGAGGATTCGTGTTATTTCCGCATACATGACCCGGATGTACTGGGCTCGCGGCGGTGGCTGGATACCCAACAGCTTTTCGACGGCCAGCACGTAACCATGCTCGTTGCTCATCGCCGACATATAGTCGAGCCGATCCATGTAGCCAATGCTCTGGTTGAACGGTTTGCTCTCCGCCAGTTTTTCGGTCCCGCGATGCAGCAGGCCGATATGCGGATCGGCGCGCTGCACCACTTCGCCATCCATCTCCAGCACTAGGCGCAACACGCCGTGGGCGGCCGGATGCTGCGGCCCAAAGTTCAGGGTGTAATTGCGAATCTCAGGCATCAACGGTTTCCTTCAGTGAGACTCGGATAGATAACGGCTGTCATTGCGGATGACGCGGGGCACCAACACGCGCGGCTCGATACTGACCGGTTCGTACACCACGCGGCCACGCTCGGGGTCGTAGCGCATTTCAACGTGACCGATCAACGGGAAATCCTTGCGGAACGGGTGACCGATGAAACCGTAGTCGGTAAGAATGCGTCGCAGATCCGGGTGGCCTTCGAACACGATGCCGTATAGATCGAACGCTTCGCGCTCGTACCAGTTGGCCGATGCCCACAGCGCTATCACCGAGGGCACCACCGGCAATTCGTCATCGGCCGCGAAAGCGCGCGCGCGCAACCGCTGGTTCCGGGACACCGACAGGAACTGGTAGACGGCGGCAAAGCGGCCCTTGCCAGCAAATCGGTTGTCGGCGGTAGCGTGCTGGATAGCCGCAACGGCACGGCCGGTCGCCCGTTCGACCACCCCACGGCTAAAACCTTTGTTGGAGGATTCGTCGGTCGCCCATTCCACGGCGCCGTAAGCTTGATAGTCGACACCGCAAATATCCATGACTTGCTCGAACGCAAAATCCGGTTCGTCACGTAGCGCGGTAAACACCTCGATCAGTTTTTCCGGCGGAACTTCGATGGTTACTTCCCCACGATCCAACTTGCATTCCAACAAAATGCCGTCAAATCGGGCCTGGAGTTTTTCCACAAGATTTTCGAGGGCGTCGGCCATGGGGTTATCTCAACGGGCTATGGTGTTGGTGCGTCGTATTTTGTCGTGTAATTGAAGAATCCCGTACAGCAATGCCTCCGCCGTCGGCGGGCAGCCGGGCACGTAAACATCCACCGGAACAATACGATCGCAACCGCGCACCACGGCATAGGAATAGTGGTAATAACCGCCACCGTTGGCGCAAGACCCCATGGAGATCACCCAGCGCGGCTCGGCCATCTGATCGTAAACCTTGCGCAAGGCCGGCCCCATTTTGTTGCACAGGGTACCGGCGACGATCATCACATCGGATTGGCGGGGACTGGGCCGAAACACAATGCCAAAGCGATCCAAGTCGTAGCGAGACGCGCCGGCGTGCATCATCTCCACCGCGCAGCAGGCCAGACCGAAGGTCATCGGCCACATCGAGCCCGTGCGCGCCCAATTGATGAGCTTGTCGGCCGTGGTGGTCACCACGCCTTTTTCAAGAATGCCTTCTATTCCCATTCCAAGGCTCCTTTCTTCCACTCGTAGATAAAACCGATTACCAGGATGCCGAGAAAAACCGCCATCGTCACAAAACCGAACAAACCGATTTTGTCGAGCACGACCGCCCAAGGAAATAGAAACGCAATTTCCAGATCGAAAATAATGAAAAGAATCGCCACCAGATAATAGCGGACATCGAATTTCATCCGGCTATCTTCGAACGATTCAAAACCGCACTCGTAAGCCGACGATTTTTCGCCGTCGGGGTGGCGTGGCCCGAGGAAAAAACCGAGGCTGATGGCAATCGTGGCGATTGCAATGGCGATGACGATGAAAATCAGGACCGGGAGATAATTGGACAACATCGGGGTCGCACCTTACGACATGGCGGGCCGGAAGAAAGCGCTGCAACGACTAGTGAGGTCTTGGATCGGGGGCAAAGGCTTCCGGCAGGCTCGGCGGCGCGATACCGGGAGACCTCGCGGAGTCTCCGCGAGAGGCGGATGAGGCGGGTTGCTTGTTGTAATTAAAACGCCGCATGAATCATAAACCTCATGGTGGTGGCCGCACTCCATGTCCTTGGCGCGAGCCTGCAAACAACTCAAGGTGTCTGAAAACGTCGGGAGCATCCTGGTCATGGTGCTCGGATGCTTTCGTACCCCATATTTGGTGCCGATGGCCGGACTCGAACCGGCACGGCTTGCGCCACTACCCCCTCAAGATAGCGTGTCTACCAGTTTCACCACATCGGCACGAACAAGCCAAAGGCTCGGTTTCACTATTTTCGCGGCAACTGAGGCACATCCGCGGGACCGCTGCCCACACCGGACTGTGGAGTATTGGCTTCCTCGACCTGCAACCGCTCGACAACGCTCGATGGCGCGCTGGTCTGCGTGGCAAAGTAAGCCAACGTAAGACTAGTCAGGAAGAACACGGTCGCCAACACGGATGTTGTGCGGCTCAGGAAGGACGCGGAGCCGCGTGCTCCAAACATCGTCGCGGACGAACCACTGCCGAACGCCGCGCCCGCATCGGCGCCTTTGCCCTGTTGCAGCAGCACCAGCGCAACCAAGGCAACGGCAACGACCACATGCGCGACGAGAATCAGAGTATGAACCATGGCGGCAGTTTAACAGCCTGCCCTGGCAATCGCTAGAAACTCCTTGGCTTCAAGCGAAGCGCCTCCGATCAAACCGCCATCGATATCCGGCATGGCCAGCAGCTCGGCGGCATTGGCGGCTTTCATGCTGCCACCGTATAAAATACGAACCTGATTCGCCAACACCGTATCCAGTTTCGCCAACTTGGCGCGAATGAAGGCATGAACCTCTTGGGCCTGCCCGGCCGTGGCGGTCCGGCCGGTGCCGATCGCCCATACTGGCTCGTAAGCGATCACCGCATCGGCAAAGCTAGCGACACCTTCCAAATCCAGCACCGCCTTGATTTGCCGTTCGACCACCGCCTCGGTCACTCCCTGCTCGCGCTCCTGCAGGGTTTCTCCAACACAGAGGACGGGCTTGAGTCCGACCTTGCGCGCGGCGGCGAACTTGCGGGCAACGATCTCATCGGTTTCGCCGTACAGGGTACGCCGCTCCGAGTGGCCGACGATGACATAGCCGCAATGAAAATCCTGCAACATCGAACCCGCCACCTCTCCGGTGTGCGCCCCCGAGGCGTGCTCGGACAGATTCTGCGCGCCCCAACCAATCGAGGAGTCAGACAATTGTTGCTCGACCAGCCCCAAGTATACGAACGACGGAAACACCGCCAGTTCGACGGCCGCAACCTCGGCGGCGCCCTCGCGAATGCCTTGCAGCAACTCGCGAACGCTGTTGGCCGAGCCATTCATTTTCCAGTTTCCAGCCACGAACTTACGGCGCATATCGCTATCTCTCCCACTTTGAAAATCCTGGGGAGTCTACGTTTCTTACCCTAGAAAATCAATCACGCCGACAACGCATCCCGCACCACGCTGGCCAGTTCGCGAGCGTGGCGTTCGACGGTTCCGGTATCCATACCCTCGACCATCACTCGAACCACCGGTTCGGTTCCAGAGGATCGCAGTAGCACTCGACCGTTGTCGCCCAATTGATTTTCGACGGCCTGAACCGCTTGCTGGATCGGCGCCCGCTGCAAATCCACGCGCCCGGCAACCGACACATTGATCAGTGTTTGTGGGCACTTGCTCATGCCGGCCTTGAGATCGTGCAGACTCTTGCCGGAACGCAGCATCGCCGACAAAACCTGTAGCGCGGAGATGATGCCATCACCGGTCGTGGTTCGATCCAGGCAGATGATGTGGCCGGAGCTTTCGCCCCCCAGAATCAAATTCTCTGCCAGCAGGCATTCCATCACATAACGGTCTCCAACCCGGACGCGGCGCAGTTCGAGCCCCAGAGCTCGCAGCGCCACCTCGAGGCCCAAGTTGGTCATCAATGTGCCGACCACGGCGTTGAATCGGGCGCCGATACGCAAACGGTCGCGGGCGATGATGAATAGCAGTTCGTCGCCATCCAGAATTTCACCGCGATGATCCACCATGATCACACGGTCGCCATCTCCGTCAAAAGCAATGCCCAGATCCGCGCTTTGTTCCTTCACGGTCGCGCATAACGCCGCCGGCTTGGTGGAGCCGCAGTCCAGATTGATGTTGAGCCCGTCGGGAGCGACGCCCATGGGAATCACGGTCGCGCCCATTTCCTCGAAGACGCTCGGAGCGATGTGGTAAGTCGCGCCATGCGCGCAATCCACCACGAGCTTGATACCCGCCAGACTGGTATAGGCGGGAATCGTGCTCTTGCAGAACTCAATGTAGCGACCGGCGGCATCAACGATGCGTTCGGCCTTGCCCAGGGCGTCGGGCTCGACGGTTTCCAACGGTTGCGCCAGCAACTCCTCGATCCGCTCCTCGACCGCATCGGGCAATTTTTGCCCGTCGCGAGAGAAGAACTTGATCCCATTGTCGTAATAGGGGTTGTGCGAGGCGCTGACCACGATACCCGCGCAGGCGTGCAAGGTGCGGGTCAGATAGGCAATGCCGGGCGTGGGCATCGGACCCAGCAGAGCGATATTGACCCCGGCCGCCGACAGGCCCGCCTCCAGCGCCGATTCGAACATGTACCCGGAAATGCGGGTGTCCTTACCGACGACCACTTTGTTGAAGCCTTTGGTCTGGAGCACCCGCCCAACCGCCCAACCCAGCTTCAACACGAACTCCGCCGTAATCGGATGTTCGCCGACCCGTCCCCGAATACCGTCCGTACCGAAGTAACTCTTCTCCATTTGATTTCCTCTAAGTTCGGCAAAATTGGATTATTGTAGCGGCGAGCATGGGCAAAGCGCGCATCTCCGGGCGGTCAGTGAAAACCGCTGCGCCCTCTAGTCGACCGCCAGCACGGCGGCGCAGACACGCAAGGCATGGACCGTCTCCCGGACATCATGGGCGCGGACGACACGGGCACCCCGCCAAACGGCGATCGCCGCCGCCGCCAAACCGCCGGCCAGCCGCTCGCCCGGGGGCACATCCAGCAACGCGCCGATCATGCTCTTACGCGAGATGCCGACCAACACGCCGGCCGCCAGGTCGGCAAATCGATCGAGATGGCGGAGCAGGTTCAGGTTATGCTCCAAGGTTTTGCCGAAACCGAAACCGGGATCGACCAAAATCCGCTCGCGGGCGATGCCGGCCGCCTCGCAGGCGCAAACCCGCGCCGCTAAAAAATCGTGGACCTCGGCGACTACATCCGCGTAAACCGGCCTTTGCTGCATGGTGGCTGGATCACCCCGCAGGTGCATCAGACAAACCGGTAGGCCGCTGGCCGCCGCCGCCGTCAGCGCCCCAGGCATTTGCAGCGCCCGCACGTCGTTGATCAGGCCAGCGCCGACTCGCGCCAGATCGCGCATGAGTTCGGGTTTGCTCGTATCCACCGAAATCGGCACGGCCAACTCGCGCGCCAGCCGTTCCACCACCGGCAGTACCCGATCCAGCTCTTCCTGTACCGATACCGGTGTCGCGCCCGGCCGGGTGGACTCGCCGCCGACATCGACCAGCGCCGCGCCTTGCGCCACCATGATTTCCGCGCGACGCAATGCCGCATCCAGTTGCAGATATTGTCCGCCGTCGGAAAACGAATCCGGGGTGACGTTAAGCACGCCCATCACGACGGGTTGGCTCAGATCAAGCGTTTTTCCCGCGCAATCGATTTGCATGATTGAGACGCTTTCACAAAAAACCCCTCTTCCGCCGACGGAAGAGGGGTTACCCTACAAGGAGCCCTGCTCCCGTTGGGAGAAGGGCAAAAAGAACCAGCGGAAAACTCAATGCTGCTGGGCAGGTCCGCCGATCGGCTTTTCGCCTCGCCGATCCTTGTCCAGACTCACCGACGAACCGGTGCTGGGCGGGTCCGAATCGGCGTTCGAATCCGCCGGCTCGCGCGGCGGCCGGCCCGCCATGATGTCGTCGATTTGCTCGGAGTCGATGGTCTCGTACTTGATCAGCGCCCCGGCCATGGCGTGCAACTTGTCGAGATTGTCGCGCAACAACTGTTCGGCACGCCGGTAATTGCAGTCGATGATCGAACGGATTTCCTCGTCGATGACGTGGGCGGTTTCGTCGGACACATTCTTGTGTCGAGTCACCGATCGCCCTAAAAACACCTCGCCATCGTCCTCGCTGTAGGTCAGCGGCCCCAGTCGGTCGGACAGGCCCCACTTGGTCACCATGTTGCGGGCGATGTCGGTGGAACGCTCGATGTCGTTCTGCGCGCCGGTGGTGACGAAGTCCGCCCCGAAAATAATCGACTCGGCGATCCGCCCACCGAACAGGCTGGAGATCTGGCTTTCCAGCCGCTGCTTGCTGAAACTGTAGCGATCGCCCTCCGGTAGGAACATGGTCACGCCCAACGCCCGTCCACGCGGGATGATGCTGACCTTGTACACCGGGTCGTGCGCCGGCACCAGCCGCCCGACGATGGCATGGCCGGCCTCGTGATAGGCCGTGAGCTTCTTTTCCTCCTCGCTCATCACCATCGACTTGCGCTCGGCGCCCATCATGATCTTGTCCTTGGCCTTCTCGAAATCCTCCATGTCCACATCGCGCTTGTTGGCGCGAGCGGCGAACAACGCCGCCTCATTCACCAGATTGGCCAAATCCGCCCCGGAAAAACCGGGGGTGCCACGGGCGATGACCACCGGTTTGACGTTGTCGGACAACGGCACCTTGCGCATATGGACCTTGAGAATCTGCTCGCGACCCCGCACGTCGGGCAACGGCACCACCACCTGCCGATCAAATCGGCCAGGGCGCAACAGCGCCGGATCGAGAACGTCGGGGCGGTTGGTGGCGGCGATGACGATGATGCCTTCGTTGCCTTCGAAGCCGTCCATTTCCACCAGCAACTGGTTCAGGGTTTGCTCGCGCTCGTCGTGACCGCCGCCCAGACCCGCGCCGCGATGCCGGCCCACGGCGTCGATTTCGTCGATGAAAATAATGCAAGGCGCATGCTTCTTGGCTTGTTCGAACATATCGCGCACCCTGGACGCGCCGACGCCGACGAACATTTCCACGAAGTCCGAGCCGGAGATGGAGAAAAACGGCACCTTGGCCTCGCCGGCGATGGCCTTGGCCAGCAGCGTCTTGCCGGTGCCGGGCGAGCCGACCATCAACACACCGCGCGGAATCTTGCCGCCAAGCTTCTGGAATTTGCCGGGATCACGCAGGAATTCCACCAATTCGGCGACCTCTTCCTTGGCCTCGTCCACGCCAGCGACATCCGAGAACGTCACCTTGATCTGATCCTCGCTCATCATCCGGGCGCGCGACTTGCCGAACGACATCGCGCCTCGACCGGCGCCGCCGCCTTGCATCTGCCGCAGGAAGAAGACCCAAATCCCGATCAACAACAGCATCGGGAACCAGGAGATGAAGATTTGCATCAGCAGACCCTGCTTCTCCGGCGGTTGGCCTTCGATATCGACACCGTGCTTGAGCAGCTCGCCGATCATGGCGCTGTTATCGGTTTCCGGACTATACGTGGTGAAACGCTCGCCAGTACCGGCCCGCCCCTGAATGGCGCGCCCGTCGATCATGACCTGCGCGATTCGCCCTTCCTTGGCTTCCTGCAGGAACTGTGAGTAGGACATTTGGGCGGATGGCGCCACCTTCGGGCCAAAACTGTTGAAGACGGACATCAACACCACCGCAATGACCACCCACAGAAGGATATTTTTTACCATGTCGTTCAAGGTACGCACCTCAACGCTGCAAAAGCTTGTGATCCGATGCCGGAATGGGGAACCGCCCATCCCTTCCGCACTTAAGAGGTTAAAAAATCCACTATTTTTAGACTAGATTACCCACGATAGTTCCTAGCCAACGCATACTGTTCGGCACTGCGGGCGCGCGACGCCTTTGGCTTGCGGGGCGAAACGGCGGCGAACGCGGCACGCAGTTCCCCGAGAAATGGATCGACGCCTTCGCCCTGAAATATCTTCACCAGAAAATCCCCACCGGGCCGTAAACATCGTCGGGCAAAATCCAGCGCCAATTCGGCCAAGTACATACCGCGTGGCTGATCGACTGCCTTGATACCCGTGGTATTGGGGGCCATATCGGATATTACAAGGTCTACGGGCCGATTGTTCAGTGCATTCAGCAATCTTTCCAGCACCGCTGTCTCGCGGAAATCACCCTGGACGAATTCCACCCCAGCCAGCGGTTCGAAGGGCAGCACATCCAACGCGATCACCACGCCCCGCGGGCCAACCAGCCGCGCTGCCAGTTGCGACCAGCCTCCGGGCGCCGCGCCCAGATCCACTGCCGTAACGCCAGGCCGCAACAGTCGATCTTTTTCCTGTATCTCCAGTAGCTTGTAGACCGACCGGGAACGGTAGCCCTCCGCTTGGGCGCGGCGCACGTATTCATCGCTGAAGTGTTCCCGCAACCAGCGGGCACTGCTTTTACTACGGGCCATCTGGATACTGTTTCCGCGCGCGGTTAAATTGAGTCATGGCCCGACGGGTTCGAATGACGATCCAGACCATACCCAGCAACCCGTAGCTCAGCAAAAGCAGCAACTGCAAAGACAGGCTGTCAAGCGCCCGCCCCTGCACCAGCAGCAGCAACACGCCAACCGCCAGGATAATCCCCAAATCCAGCTTAACCTCGTTCAGAGGGCTCGGAGCTACCGTTAGACCCTTACCGCCGGTTATACTGTTAAAATCTTTCGCCATATTCGCTGATCCCGTGCCCGCCCTGACCAATCCGCAAAAGCGCCACCTCAAAGCCTTGGCCCATCGCCGCAAGCCGGTCGTGATCGTCGGCGACAACGGCATCACGCCAACGGTCGCTCATGAAATCCTGCTGGCTCTCGACCATCACGAACTGATCAAAATTCGAGTCAACGCCGAAGATCGTGAAACGCGAGAAGCGATGATCGCGGAGATTTGCGCGACGACCGACGCGGCACTGGTCCAGCGGATTGGACATATTGCCACACTGTTCCGCCGAAATCATGAAAGGTCACGCATCGAACTACCGTGAATTTTAGATGGAATTGTCAACATTGCGGCAGCGTGGCGTCAATTGTAGATCATGAGCTTTTACGCACCAAGCTAAGCGGCACTGGGCTCAAAAACCGCGGTAAGCCGCCTCTCCGGACAAAGCGGGGAGGGAAGAGAGGAACTGAATTGAGTGTTTATACAGCCTCTGGGTGAGCACGGTTAACGGTCGCGCCGCCACAGGGTGGCATGGGTCACGATGTACTGGAACTTGCGGGCGTGTTCGCGGATAAGCAGCGGCACGTCGACCTCGCGTAGCAGATCGAAACCTTCAGCGTTCAAAAACGCCGCCAGCACTGTTGCGCTGGTGACCGGTGTGCCTTCCCGCTCGAAACCACCCAGCCAGGCATCCGGCGGGGTGAACCGTTCCAGCCAACTATAGGGCGAAAAGATCGCCAGCAGCCCGCCGGGTTTCACCAAGCCTAACGGTCCGCCCAGCCGCCCCAGCAGCGCCTTCGGGCTGGGCAACCGGCATAGCAGGTTGGCCAGCAACACGGCATCGAAATCCATCAATTCGGCCGGCAGCGCGCAGGCGTCGGCTTGGCGGAAGCGCACCCGGTCGCGATCGATGGCGGGATCGACCATGGCGCTCAGCGTTGCGCCCAGCGTGCCCTCGTCCTTGCGAAAATAGTTCAGTTCGCCCTGACGGCGCAAGGTATCGGCGGCGTCGATGAAGGCGCGACTGAGATCGACGCCCACCACTTCGCCGTAAACGCGCGCCAACTCGAAGCTGGCTCGACCCACCGCGCAGCCGACATCCAGCGCCTTCGCGGTCGGGACGCCGTGCTCGCGGGCGGCCTCGCTCAGCCAGTGGGCGCAGCGCACCGGGAATTCCGCCGCGTCGGCCGGCCCGAAAGGATAGGGCATTTGTTCCTCGGGCGCGCCGTAATGCAGCAGCAGGTATTCGTTCAGGATTTGCGGGTCTTCATAGACCTGACCGGTCGAACCAGCCTGATCCAGTCGGACCGCGCCACCGTCGCCGTCGCTCCTGACCAGCCGAAAGCCGGCGTGCTGGAAAAAGTGCGGACGGAAATGAAAGCGCGCCCAAATACTGGCCTCGTCGCCGGTGGAAATCCAGGAGCCCCCCAGGATCATCCGATGCTGACCGTCGTAGCAGGGCGTGCTGAAATCGTCGTAGTAGGGATGCACCCGCGCGCCGGGCAGTGGGTTGAAATGATCCTCCAACCATTGCCAGACATTGCCGAAGACATCGTAAAAACCGGTTTCGGCCGGCCGACCGGCATCGACCGGACTGGATGAGCCCCAGGCCAGATTGAGATTCCAGCCCTGCTCCCGCGCCAGCGTTGCCCCATCGAATCCCATCACCGGGTCGGCCGTAACGTCGATGGTTTTCGCCAAGTGCCGTCGGATGGCGCGCAGCGCCTGGTGCTCGGCTTCGCTGGGTAACCGGTAGGGCACGCCTTCCTGCTCGGCGCGCCAAGCGCAGTAGGCCTTGGCCTCGTGGTAATTCACCTCGACCGGCCAGTCCCAGGGCATGGGGATGACTTCGAACAGGGTGCGCAACCGATAGCGGTGCAGGCCAGCGGGTCCGTCCGGCACCCAGAAGGTCGGCCACTTGACGTTGCGGAAGACGCGCCATTGCCAGCCGGTTTCCGACCAGTAGCGTTGTTCGCTGTAGCCACTGGCCGCCACGAAAGCGTGGAACTCGCCATTGCTGACCAGATAACGACAGGCCTGAAAGGCGCGCACCGCGGTCTCGCGCCGGCCGTATTCGTTGTCCCAGCCGTAGGAGGGCCAGTCGGCCGGCTTGCCGAGGGTGACCGGTTGATCGGACACATCGATCAAGTCGTTGGCCGGGAATTCGCGGTCGGCGCGCGGCGGAAGATCGGCGGCCTCCATCCGATGCGCGGAAGGATGCAGGTTCGGCCATTCCGTCGGGCGTTGCACCAGAGACAGCGGCAGTTCGTGGATCAGCACGGCGGAGGTTTCCAGATGGATGCGCTCGTGCTCGAAACCCATGAACAACGCCCACAAGGGATGGTTCTGGGTGATCGATGGGTGGCCGGATTCCAGGCCGGGATGGGTTTCGATCAGCCGCCGCACGATTCGATAAACCTGCCGTCGGTAGGCATGGACTTCCCGGATGCTGGGCCAACGCATCTCGTTCTTGGACATGTCGTCCCAGCGCATCTCGTCCACCCCGGTTTCGAACAATCGCTCGTAGTAGGGATTGAGCGCTTGCTCGATCAGACCGGCGACCCGCAGCTTGTTGATGTACAGCGTCGGCGGGTGGCCGTAGTAAAAGATCATCGGGTGGCGCAAGCGGTGATAGGGCGGGCGGAAGAAAGCTTCCTCGCCCTTCAGGCCGGAGAACAGCACTTCGGTCAATGTCCAACCATTGTCGAAGTAATCCAGTACCTGTTGGCGGGTGCAGGTCGATAGATTCGGCAGCGGCAGCGAAGTCAGCGTGCCGTCCGGCCGACGGCCGGGGCACTCCCGAGGAGTCCTTCCCGTCCACCACCAAGCGGGGCGAGGACCGGTGAGATCGCTGGCAAGGTCGCCGCGCAGATTATTGCGCCACGGCTCGGCGGTGGGTTCCAGGGTGGCGGTGGATACGGTCGGCGCGGTCATGATTCCCCTCCGAGTTGGCAGGCGTCGGCGGTAAGGCGCTGTTTTGACTTTGGACAAAAAATGTACAAACGCCGATTCAAAGAGTGTCGGACTCCGAAATGGTTCCCGGATTGTATCCGCAAGTCTTTGGAGCCACTAGGAGAATATCCGGCACAAAAAATTCTTCAATCGCAAAATTTGGTAGGCTGCAAGCAACACGTTCTGTAGAGGACGCCATGGCCTGGCAGGGAATTTCCGGTGATTCTTGGCGCGGCACTGGGTTTAGATTATTAAATTCACCCTGGCGTCGAGTTGTTGGATGAATTCCACTGGGGCGATGAAGATGCCGACGATGCGGGTTTGCCCGGTCCGTGGCCTATGTAACATCGTCGGTCACGGGAGCCATGAGACGGTTCGCGACGGAGCCCGAAGCCTCCACACCCGCACGACCGGTGAGAAGGTCTTTTCGAAGGCGATTTTTCGGATGGGGGGCTCCACTGCTCGCACTATCGCTATTCGGCCTGGATACTCGGAAACAGGGACACTGCCGGGATACTCAAAAGCAAAAAACGGCCAAAAATGGCCGTTTTCTAGCGCAAAACAACAATCTGGTTTTTTCGTAACCTGCTGATTTTATGGTGCTGGTGGTGGGACTCGAACCCACAAGGCCGCAAAGCCGCAGGATTTTAAGTCCTGTGTGTATACCATTCCACCACACCAGCGAGGATAGGTGGAGGCTAGGGTCGGAATCGAACCGGCGTCCACGGCTTTGCAGGCCGCTGCATGACCACTCTGCCACCTAGCCCGGCGACGAAGACCTATGCACCCAGCGGCATCGATGCCTGGGCGCATAAAAAAGCCTCGATTTCATTTCGAGGCCGGGGAATCTTGGAGCGGGAAACGAGACTCGAACTCGCGACCCCAACCTTGGCAAGGTTGTGCTCTACCAACTGAGCTATTCCCGCCGCGTAGAATCGCCATATTAACGCAAAAATCGGACTCGTCAAGCCTTCAACGTTGGCCAGGCCGCCAGCAGATAATGCAGCATGGACCACAGTGTCAGTACCGCGGCAACCAGCAACAAACCCTGCCCCACCGCCAGGGTCGGAAAAAAACCGCCGAATGGCTCTCGATAGAGCAACAGCAGCACGGCGACCATTTGGGCAGTGGTTTTGATCTTACCAATCATGGACACCGCTACCCGCCCATGACCACCGATTTGCGCCATCCACTCCCGCAATGCGGAGATGGCGATTTCGCGGCCGATGATGATCATCGCCGTTACCGCCATCAATGGAGTGGGAATAGCCTGCACCAGCAAAACCAGTGCCGCCGCCACCATCAGTTTGTCGGCGACCGGGTCGAGAAACGCGCCGAAGGCAGAGGTCTGACCGAGCCGCCGGGCTAGGTAGCCATCCAGCCAATCGGTCAGCGCCGCCAACCCGAACAATGCGGTGCACAGCAGGTTGGCGCCACGAAACGGCAGAAAAAACACGCCCACGAAAACCGGTATCAACGCGATCCGCAGCAGGGTCAGCCAAGTCGGCAGGTTCAGTTGCATGGTTCGACGGGCGGTCAACTTTCATCGTGGAAAACATCGTAGATACGTTGCGCCAGTTCGGCGCTGATGCCATCCACTTGGGCAATATCCTCGACGCCGGCTCGGGCTAGTTGTTTCAAGCCACCGAACTGCCCGAGCAGCGCCTGCCGGCGTTTGGTTCCGATACCGGGGATGCCTTCGAGCGCGGAGGTGGTGCGCCCTCTGGCCCGGCGCCGGCGGTGACCGGCAATCGCGAAGCGGTGCGCCTCGTCGCGGATCTGCTGCACCAGATGCAGCGCGGCTGAATCGGTCGGCAGTATAATCGGGCGACTTTCCTCGAACAAGTAAAGCGTCTCCAACCCCGGCTTGCGTCCCGCCCCCTTGGCAATGCCAACCACCACGAGCCCGGTGACCCCCAACTCATCCAGCATCTTGAGGGCCTGGGTCAACTGGCCTTTGCCGCCGTCCACGAACAGGACATCCGGTAATCGTTCCTGTCCATCACGCAGGCGAATGTAGCGTCGGGTCAGCGCTTGGCGCAGGGCGGCGTAATCGTCGCCCGGAGTAACTCCTTCGATATTGTAGCGGCGATAGTCGGACTTGACCGGTCCTTCCGGACCGAACACTACACAGGACGCCACCGTCGCCTCGCCGTCAGTGTGGCTGACGTCGAAACATTCCAGTCGAGCCAGTTCGAATTCGCACCCCAATGCTTCCCGTAACGCCTCCAATCGGCGACGCATCCCGGCCTGACTAGACAGGTGGGCGACCAGTGCGTGCTCGACATTCTGGAGCGCCATGGCCAGCCATCGGGCACGCTCGCCACGCGGGCGGTAGGCGATTCGCACCCGATGCCCGGCTCGCCCCTGAAAGGCTTGGATCAGCAGCGCTAGTTCCGCCGGTTCGTGGCTAACCAGCAAATCGGTTGGAATGACCTTGTCGAGGTAGTACTGCGCCAGAAACGCGCTCAACACGGCGCCTGCCTCTTCTTCTTCGGGCAGACGGGGGAAAAATGCCTGGTTGCCGAGCAACCGGCCGCCACGAAACATAAAAACCTGCACACAGGCCACGCCGCACCGCACCGCGCAGGCCACCACATCGAGATCGCCGCTCTCGCCCTCGACATGCTGGCGCTGCTGGACCTGCCGTAAATCGGCAATCTGGTCACGGCAGAGCGCCGCCTGCTCGAAATCCAGCGCGGCGACGGCGGCCTCCATCCGCAGTACCAAGTCATCGATCACCTGCCCGCTCTTGCCTTCCAAAAACAGGACGACATCGCGCAGATGGCGTTGGTAATCCGCTTCGTCGATCAGGCCGACGCAGGGTCCGGTGCAGCGCTTGATCTGATATTGCAGACAGGGACGGCTTCGACCCTGAAAAAAACTGTCCTCGCACGACCGTAGTCGAAAAGCTTTCTGAAGCAAGTTTAATGTATCGTGGACGGCATTGGCGTTGGGATATGGACCGAAATAGCGCCCCGCCGCGCGCTTGGCGCCCCGATGCAACACCATGCGGGGAAATGCCCCGGCGGACACATGAATGTAAGGATAGCCTTTGTCGTCACGTAACAGAATGTTATAGCGCGGCTTGAACCGCTTGATTAGCGTACTTTCCAGAATCAGCGCCTCGGCCTCGGTATGGGTCACCGTAACTTCGACGGTGTGGGTATGGGCGACCAGGCCGCGCGTCTTGATGGATGTCTGGTTTTCCCGGAAGTAGCTGGAAACCCGCTGCTTGAGGTTGCGGGCTTTACCGACATAAAGTACCGCGCCGTGCTCGTCCAGCATCCGATAGACGCCGGGCAGCACGGTGAGGTTTTCGAGAAAAATCCTGGAGTCGAACGATGGTGGCGATGCGGTCATCTTGGCGATACCGCAGCCCACGACTCGGGGCCGCTCCAACCAATGACCGTGCCGGCTCAGGAATTATCCCGACGGATATCGTATTTCTCCATCAAGCGGTACAACGTCATGCGCGAAACCCCCAGCTCCTGGGCGGCGCGGGCGATATTGAAGCGGGTTCGCAGCAAGGTCGATTGGATGGTTTCGCGATCGGCCGCCATCCGGGCTTCGTCCAAGGTCACGAAGCCGCGCCCAAGCGAGCGCCGCTCCAACTCCAGGTCGTCGGGGCTGACATACGGCCCCTCGCTCAACAGTACCGCCCGGCGCACCCGGTTCATCAATTCCCGCACGTTGCCGGGCCAATCGTAACGGTTGATGACCTCCAGCGCATCGCGGCCCAAGCCCTTGGCGGAAGTCCTGGTTTCCGCGGCAAACTTGGTGAAGAAGTGCTTGGCCAGCAATTCGACATCGTTCTTGCGTTCGCGCAGAGCTGGCGCGCGCAAGTGCAGCACGTTGAGCCGGTAGTACAAATCCTCGCGGAACCGACCGTCCCGCACGATCTGCTCCAGATGGGTGTTGGTGGCGGCGATCACCCGGACATTGACCGGAATCGGCTTGGTGCTGCCCAGGCGGCGAATCTTCTTTTCCTCCAGAAACCGCAACAGATTGGCTTGCAGTTCGGGAGCGAGATCGCCGATTTCATCCAGGAATAGCGTACCGCCGTTGGCGGATTCGAGATGGCCGATCCGGCGCTCGCTCGCGCCGGTGAACGCGCCCTTCTCATGCCCGAACAATTCCGATTGAATCAGGTTGGCAGGCAGGGCGGCGCAGTTCATGGCCACGAACGGCGACACCGCACGGGCGGAATACTCATGAATGGCGCGGGCCGCCTGCTCCTTGCCGGTGCCGCTCTCGCCGGTGACCAGCACCGGCACATCCACCTCCGCCGCTTTCTGAATTCCCCGAAACAGGGTTTGCATGACCGCACTGTTGCCGATCAAACCGTACTGGGATTCCGCCTCGCGCTGCTGACGGAGGGTCATTTCAGTTAGAGTTTCCATTCCGTAGGCATGCCCAAGCGTCACCACCAGGCGCGCAGGATCGATGGGTAGGGTATAGTAGTCGCAGCAGCGCTCGGCGATGACGCTGGACAATAGTTTGCGATCAAGACACTGGCGGGACAGCGCCATGACCCATTGCATCTTCCGGCGAGCCAGCATCAGGTCAACCACCCACTGGACCGATCGCTCGGGCTCGCAGCTAAACAGGATGGCGAGACCGACTTCAAACGAATGCTCGGTAAGAAGGGTTCTGGCCATGGCGGATTCCTGGGCCCAGTACACTTCCCAGTCAGCCGCCGCGATTTTCTGGAGCAATGCTTCCTCGACCGCTCCCGTGCTCAAAATCAGAAGCTTGCGCATTGTGGATCTCTCACCTGCAGTCGGTTATTAGATGGAGCACCGAGATCCACCGTGCCGGAGGAGGACGCTCGGCATTATTGTTGTCAGATTGAAGGCGCTTATGCCCTACCGTGTCATCTCAAATATCCAACTTGACCGAAATATCTCGAAATGTCTTGCATGCGTTTCGGCCGCAACTCGAAGCCTGCGAGCATACCCGCTCACGGTCAGCCCATGGGATACACTTCGAAATACCGACAACATGTTGTAATATATACGAAATCTTGCACAGAAGCGGCTAGATTACCTTTCTTGATACTTGAAAAAGACTCAGTAGCGTCGTTAGTATCCACCGGATTGTAGCTATTGTCTACTACAACAACCTCGGTTTTTCGATAAATCTGTATTATGAGTTTGCATATTGATAACTTTCTGTCAGGCAAGCAACGCATCCACCCTGATCTGAACATTTTCGGGTCTGGCGTTCATGTCAAGGCGGCGCCCACTTTCGCGGCAGTGATTTATTGCCTCATTTATTGAACCCGAGGATAGCGATGTTCTATTTTCCGTTGCGCGCTTTGCTGTTTCAGCTCGACCCCGAAACCGCTCACGATTGGACGCTCGGCCTGCTGCGCACGACACCGGCTTTGCCGCTGGGCACACTGTTCGGAACGCGAGTACCCTTCCAACCGCGCCGGGTCATGGGCCTGGATTTCCCCAATCCGGTCGGGCTCGCGGCCGGTCTGGATAAAAATGGCGAATGCATCGGCGCCTGGGAGGCATTGGGATTTGGCTTCATCGAAATCGGCACGGTCACCCCGCGCGCCCAACCGGGCAATCCCAAGCCTCGCATGTTCCGGCTGCCATCGGCACAGGCGCTGATCAACCGACTGGGCTTCAATAATAAAGGGATAGACCACCTGATCGAGCAAGTGCGGCAATCCGGCTTCAAGGGCGTACTGGGCATTAACATCGGCAAAAATGCCGATACCCCGGTGGAACGCGCGACCGACGATTATCTAACTGGCCTGCGCAAGGTTTATCCCTGGGCCAGCTACGTCACCGTCAACATCTCCTCGCCCAACACGCCGGGCCTGCGCGACCTGCAATACGGCACGGCGCTGGAGCAGTTGTTGGCGGCGTTGAAAGCGGAACAACAACGACTGTGCGATGCCCACGGCCGTTACGTGCCGCTGGCCATCAAGATCGCGCCGGATCTGGCCGAAGCCGATTTGCCCACGGTGGGACAAGCGCTGCTCCGGCACGGCATGGATGCGGTCATCGCCACCAATACCACGTTCTCACGAGCCGGCGTGGAAGGCTTGCCCCACGCCGGGGAAACCGGCGGGCTGAGCGGCGCACCGCTGCGGGAACGCTCGACCGCGGTGGTGCGCCGCCTGGCCGATATTCTGGCCGGTGAAATTCCGATCATTGCCGTGGGCGGCATCCTGAGCGGGGCCGATGCCGCCGCCAAGATCGCGGCCGGCGCCAGCCTGGTGCAGATTTACACTGGCTTTATCTATCGCGGCCCGGACCTGATTCGGGAAGCGGTGCTGGCCTTGCGTTAACCTTTCCCCCGATCCGCGCCATACCATGCTCAACCGCCCGATCGCCATCGCGCCGATGCTGGGCTGGACCGACCGACACTGCCGGTATTTTCTCCGGCTGCTGACCCGCCATGCCCTGCTTTACACCGAGATGGTCACGACTGGGGCGGTACTGCGCGGCGATCGGGAGCGACTGCTGGCTTACGATCCAGCCGAACACCCGCTGGCTCTGCAACTGGGCGGCAGCGATCCCGTCGAGTTGGCCCGCTGCGCCCGCATCGCCGCCGACTGGGGCTACGACGAAGTCAATCTCAACGTCGGCTGCCCCAGCGACCGGGTTCAATCGGGCCGATTTGGAGCCTGTCTGATGGCGGAACCGGATGCGGTGGCCGAGTGCGTGGCGGCGATGCGGGCGGTGGTGAATCTGCCGGTGACGGTCAAAACCCGTATCGGAATCGACGGGCGGGACTCTTACGAGGAACTGGCGGATTTCGTGCGCCGGGTCGCGGCGGGCGGATGCTCGATATTCGTCGTTCACGCCCGCAAGGCCTGGTTGAGCGGACTGAGCCCGAAGGAAAACCGGGAAATTCCGCCGTTGCGTTACGAGGTCGTGCATCGCATCAAGCAGGATTTCCCCGAGCTGACCGTGGTGCTCAATGGCGGGTTGATCACGCTGGAACAGGTAGCGGAACAGTTGCGACGGGTGGACGGAGCGATGATCGGCCGCGCGGCTTACGAGAACCCCTATCTATTGGCCGAAGTGGACAGGCGGTTTTTCGGCGCGAGCACGCCGCCGCCGGGCCGTCATGAGGTCGTTCGAGCGTTGCTGCCCTACCTGGAAAAACAACTGCAAACCGGAACGCCGCTGCATTGCATGACCCGGCCTATCCTCGGGCTGTTTCAGGGTATGCCGGGCGCACGAGCCTGGCGGCGCACCTTGAGCGAACGGGCCTGCCGGCGCGGCGCGGGACTGGAGGTGGTGGAAGCGGCGCTGGAGTGGGTGGCGGAAATCGACCGAGAATCTCAACCCGTGGGCGCGACCCCTGGCGGCGATGCGGGATGGGCGACAAGGGCGTAGAGTAACATCGGTCTGTATCATCCGCGGTTTTCCCAGTTCCCGTCCGCTGTGACAAAATTCCCGGGCGCGAAACGCCACGCTCCATAAAGGACCGCACCGATGTACGAATTTTTGCAATATCAAGTCCGCGACGCGATGACCGTCGATCCCATCGCCATCAGTCTCAAAGCCAAACTGCGCGAGGCCGAGGAGCTGTTTGAAATCCACGACTTCAACGGCGTGCCGGTCGTGGACAACCAGCGCCACCTGCTCGGCATGTTGACCAAGTTCGACTTGCTGAATGCATTTCGTTTCGACGCCCACACCCTGGTTCCACATTACGAGGACATCATGGAGCAACTCGTTGAAACAGTGATGACCCGCGACCCGATCACCGTCACCCCACAACTACCGCTCAGCCGGCTGCTACAGAAATTAGTGGAAACGCGCAGCAAAAGTTTGCCGGTGGTCGAGGAAGGCCATCGACTGGTCGGCATCATTTCCCGCCAGGACGTTCTCAAAGCGCTGCGCCGCACTACCGTCGGATGCGAGGCGCCTGCGTCATGACCACCCTGCTCTACACTCACCCGGCCTGTCAGAAACACGATACCGGTTTCGGCCACCCGGAATGCGCGGCGCGGTTGACCGCCATCCTCAACGCCCTCGGCGCCGCCCCGTTCGCGGCGCTGGAATGGCGCGACCCGTCCGAGGCCACGCGCGAGCAGCTTACCCGCATCCACAGCCAAAGCCACGTCGAGCGCATCCTCGGCCGGATTCCCAAACAGGGTCATTACGCCATCGACGGCGATACCATCGTTTCGCCCCACTCGGGGGAGGCCGCCCTGCGAGCGGCGGGCGCGGTCTGCGCGGCGGTCGATGCCGTGTTGCAACGGCGGGCCAGCAACGCCTTCTGCGCCATCCGGCCGCCCGGCCACCACGCCGAACCGGATCGGGCCATGGGATTTTGCCTGTTCAACAACGCCGCCATCGGCGCCGCCCACGCCCGCGCTGCCTACGATCTGGAACGGGTGGCGGCGATCGATTTCGACGTACATCATGGCAACGGCACCCAGGCGGCGTTCGAGCACGACCCCGGCTACTTCTATGTCTCCACCCATCAGGCCGACATCTATCCGGGCACCGGTCGGCGCGAAGAGCGCGGGGTGGGCAACATCGTCAACGTTCCGCTGCTGGCCGAAAGCGGCTCGGCCGAGCTACGCCATGCCTGGCGTCAGGACATCGAACCGGCGTTGCGGCGGTTCCAACCCGAACTGATCGTGATTTCGGCCGGTTTCGACGCCCATTACCTGGACCCGCTGGCCGAACTCAATTTCAGCGAGGACGACTATGAGTGGCTAACCCGGAAGATCCTGGCGGTCGCGGCCGACTGCTGCGAAGGCCGGGTGGTGTCGGTTCTGGAGGGCGGCTACAACCTGTCGGCGCTGGCCGCCAGCGTGGCCGTTCACGTCAAGGCGTTGATGGAGGCGCCACGCGCGGCCTAGCGCGCCTGGGTCAAGGACATTCCGCAACGGCGGAAGGCCAAATGGAGCGCGGACGATTCATGAACGCTTGGCCGCCGCCAGGGACGGCGGCTCCATGCCGGAGCCGGAGGAATCAGCGGCGGTTTCCCGCTGGCCCAACGCGCAACCACGCCTCGTACCCGCCTTCCAGTAGCGACAACCGCCCTTTCAGCCTCTCCCCAAGCAGGCGATAGGCCCGCACGGTTCGCTCCCCTCGCTGGCAGTAGAGCAAAAGCTCCTCGTCTGGCCCCACCCGCGCGGGCAGGCTCTCGATCCGATCCAGCGGTACATGTTCGGCGCCTGGAATATGCCCGGCGGCAAACTCGGCTTCGGTGCGGACATCGATCCACCGCAATGCGGGACGCCGCCGTCCAGCCTCCAAACCGAGCCAGGGCAATCCGTCGGTGGACATGGTCCGCACCGTCGCTGGCCTTCCATCCGTCTGGAGTTCCGACGTATCGGCGCAGACCCATTCGGTCTCGGCCAGCGCGCGGATCGTGGGCGCCTCCCCGCAAACGGGGCAGTCCGGATCGCGCGGCAACCGCGGTTTTTGAAAGCGCATCGCCAATAAATCGACCGTGAGCAGCGTGCCGATCAGCGGTTCCCCGATTCCCAGAATCAGCTTGAGCGCCTCGTGCGCCTGCAAGGTTCCAAACAGGCCGGGCACCGTCCCCAGCACGCCCGCTTGGGCGCAGGATGGAACCGTTTCCGGTCCCGGCGGCTCCGGGAAGAGGCAGCGATAACAGGGGCCACCCGGCGCGGCATAGACCGAGAGCATCCCCGAAAACGCGCGGATACTGGCGCCGACATAGGGCTTGCCCGCCAGCGCGCAGGCGTCGTTCACCAGGTACTTGGTGGCGAATCGATCGGAACCTTCGATCAGCAGGTCATACGCTTCGACCAAGCGCGCGGCATTGGCCAGAGTGAAAGCCTCGGGGTAAACGTCGATCTGGAGATGCGGGTTGAGCGCAAGCAGGCGGTCACGGGCGTGTTCGACCTTGGCCGCGCCGCAACCGGCCGTGTCGTACAACACCTGCCGCTGAAGGTTGCTCAGCTCGACCCGATCGGGATCGATGATGCCCAAGCGGCCGACTCCGGCGGCGGCCAAGTACAGCAAGGCCGGCGTGCCCAAGCCGCCGGCGCCAATCACCAGCACGCTCGCCTGCCGTAATTTCCGCTGACCGTCAAGGCCGATCTCGGGCAAAATCAGGTGACGGGCGTAGCGCAGTTGCTCTTCGACGCCGAGCGCGCTAGCCGCGTTCGGGGATTGATGAAACGAACTGGACATCCCGAAGCGTCTCCATGCGGTTTATCGTGAAATCAGGGGCGTTCGCGGAAGAGGTCCAGCCAGGCGCAAACCCGTTCGTCCGGGTCCGGCGCGCGCAGCACATCGGAAACGACCGCGATGGCGTCCGCCCCCGCCGCCAGCACCGCCGGCGCCCGTTCCAAGGTAATCCCGCCGATAGCGACCAGCGGACCGCCAAAACGAGTTTTCCAGTCACCGATGCGGTCGAGCCCCTGCGGGGACCAGGGCATCTTTTTCAAGGTTGTCTCGTAAATCGGCCCCAGCGCGATGTAATCGGGCCATGCGTCCAACGCGTTCGCCAGTTCCTTGGGACTGTGGGTACTGATCCCCAGTTTGATCCCGGCCACCCGGATCGCCGCGCGATCGGCGACCGCCCAATCCTCCTGCCCCAGATGCAGCCACGTCGCGCCTTCCTGGATCGCCTCCCGCCAGTAGTCGTTGACGATCATCTGGCAGTCGTCGTAATTGGCGGCGATGGCCAGCGCTTCGCGGATTTGCCGCCGCACCTCCGTTTCGGGTCGCCCCTTGATCCGAAGCTGGATGGTCCGCACGCCCAGCGGCAGGAAGCGACGCACCCAGCGCACGTCGTCCACCACCGGATAAAAACCATGAATCCCGTCGGTCCGCATCGTCGGCCACGCTCCTACGATTGGTGCCAAAACGGCGTTCCGGTGACCGGCGTGCTCGGTTCGGCCATTTCTTGCACCGGCATCGCGCCGGCCAGATAGGCCAGCCGCCCGGATTCGACGGCCAGAGCGAAGGCCCGTCCCATCCGAACGGGATCGGTCGCGCGGGCGACGGCGGTGTTGACCAGCACGCCATCGTAGCCCATCTCCATCGCCGCGATGGCGTGGGACGGTTTGCCGATCCCGGCATCCACGATCAGCGCGATATCGGAGTAACGAGCGCGCAAGGTTCGTAGCGCATGGGGATTGTTCAAGCCCTGACCCGAGCCGATCGGCGCCCCCCACGGCATCAGGATCGAGCAGCCGGCCTGCACCAACCGCTCCGCCACCACCAGATCCTCGGTGGTGTAGGGAAAAACCTGGAAACCCCGCCGGCACAGCTCCTCCGCCGCCTCGACCAGCAGGAAGGGATGCGGTTGCAGGGTGTAATCGTCGCCGATCACTTCCAACTTCAACCACGACGTCTCGAAAATTTCCCGCCCCATCTCGGCAGTGGTCACGGCTTCCTTCACGGTCTTGCAGCCGGCGGTATTCGGCAGAACCTGTACCCCCATCGCCTTGATCGTGGACCAGAAGCGGTTTCCGGCCCGTTCGGTCGCCGACTCCCGTCGCAGCGAAACGGTCACGATCTCGGCGCCCGAGGCGGCGATAGCCTGTTGCAACACCGCCAGCGACGGATAGCGAGCGGTTCCCAACAGCAGCCGCGAACGCAACTGACGGCCCCCAATTTCCCAAATGGGCGAGTTCGAGTCGGTCACCGCTAACCTCCCTGCATCGGCGACACGATTTCCAGACGATCCCCGTCCTGAAGCTGACGGGTGGCATAGTCGCCACGCGGCACGAATTCGTCGTTACGCGCCACCGCGATCCGTGCGCCTTCGTAGCCCAAATCGCGGATGGCGTCCGCCAGCGAACGGGGGCTTTCCAAGGTTTTCTTCTCTCCGTTGACTTCGATGATCATGCGCGGCCTCAAGGTATTCTCGGCTTACGGTAAAGGCGCGCATTCTAGCGCGGGGCGGGCGCGACCCAAAGCTTCGCCGTCTCGGCGGGCCGGCGCTGGTCGCGAATGAAGGTCGCGACGGTCTCCGCGACCAGCGGACTGAGCAGATAGCCGTGCCGGTACAGTCCGTTGATGCGTAACAAGTTGTCTTGCTGGACGATGCGGGGCAAATGATCGGGCAGGGTCGGTCGGCACTGGACCTTCATCTCCACGATCTCCGCTTCGGCGAAAGCCGGGTGCAAGGCGTAGGCCGCCGAAAGCAATTCCAGGGTGGAACGGACGGTCGCGGGCCGCAAGGAGTCGCTTTCGATGCTGGTCGCCCCGACCACGAAACGATTTCCGGGACGCGGCACGATATACAGCGGATAGCGAGGGTGCATCATGCGAATCGGGCGGCGCAGACGAACCTCGTCGGTGTGCAAGGCCAGAATCTCGCCCCGAACACCCCGCAAATCCGTTATCTGGTCGCTGGCCGCCAGCCCCCGACAATCCAACACCCAGTCGAAGCCACGGCGTTCGCCCAGCACCATGATCTCTCCCGGCGCTAAATCCTGAACCTCGGTCTCGAAACACAGCGTCGCGCCGTTTTGACGTAGCGTTTCGACCAAGGACGGCAGCAAGGAACGCGGGTCGATCTCGCCTTCTGGAGAGAGGTACAGACCTTCGCCGAAGCGGCCTTCCAGTTCGGGTTCCAACTCACGCAATTCGTCGCGCCGCAACCATTGCAGATGCGCGCCGAAGCCGGCGTGCTCAACTCGTTCGGCCAGATGTTGCATGCCCGCCCGGTCTCGATGATGCGCGACCACCAGCGTGCCTTCGCAGCTCATGTGCACGGGTTGCGCGAGCGCCGGGACGATGCGTCGCCACAGCGCCAAGGCGGCAACGCCCCAGCGGGCAATTTCAGGTTCCGCCTCGCTCAGTTCACAGTACGGGGCCAGCATCCCCGCCCCGACATGGCTGCAATGATGGTCCAGACCTTCGCCACCGCGTTCGAACAGGACGATCCGATGCCCTTGATGCTGCAAGCACAGGGCTTGGGTCAGGCCGGTAATTCCCGCGCCGATCACGGCGATCTGGTATGAACGCACCTCATTCTCCCCGGATGGGTGGACACAGGCCCCGGTCGCCGCTTCAAGGCAACAGCACAGTGGAACCGGTGGTCTTGCGCGCTTCCAGATCGCGGTGCGCGCGGGCGGTTTCGGCCAGCGGATAAGTCTGTCGCACTTCGATCCTGACTGCTCCGCTGGCGACCACCTCGAACAGTTCGGCGGCGCTGGCCAGCAAATCGGCGCGTTTGGCCGTATAGGTCATCAAGGTCGGCCGGGTGAAGAACAGCGAACCCTTGGCGGCCAGGATCGCCGGCTCGAACGGCGGCACCGGCCCCGAAGCGTTGCCGAAGCTGACCATCATGCCCAGTGGCCGCAGGCAATCCAGCGAACCCATGAACGTGTCCTTGCCGACCGAATCGTAGACCGCCGCCACGCCTTGGCCACCGGTGATTTCGCGCACCCGTTCCACGAAATTCTCGCGGTTGTAGAGGATGGTGTGATGGCAGCCATGGGCGCGGGCCAGTTCGGCCTTTTCCTCGCTGCCCACCGTGCCGATCACGGTCGCGCCCAAGTGCCGCGCCCACTGGCTGGCGATCAGCCCGACCCCGCCGGCGGCGGCGTGCAGCAGGACGGCATCCCCCGCTTGCACCCGGTAGGTACGCCGCAGCAGGTAGTGCGCGGTCATGCCTTGCAGCATCATCGCGGCGGCGGTGCGATCGTCGATGGCGTCGGGCAGCGCCACCACCCGGTCGGCGGGCATCAGGCGGACTTCGGCGTAGGCGCCGACCGGCGGGCTGGCATAGGCGATCCGGTCGCCGACCTGGAATTCGGTCACACCCTCGCCGACCGCCTCCACCTGCCCCGCGCCTTCCATGCCCAGCGTCCAGGGCAGCGATGGCAGGGGATATAAACCGGTGCGGTGATAAACGTCGATATAGTTGAGTCCGACCGCGGCATGGCGTATGCGCAATTGACCCGGACCGGGATCGCCCACTTCGACCTCTTCCCAGCGCAATGCTTCGGGACCGCCGTATTCATGAATGCGAATGGCTTTGGGCATGGCCTTCTCCTCAGAATGGTGAGTGGGAAATTCAAGTGTACTATCCCGCCAACGGCGATTCCTCAATTCACCCGAGCCACCGCCGGGCGTTGCGGAACAGCCGCAGCCACGGCCCATCCTCGCCCCAACCGTCGGGATGCCAGGAATACTGCACCGTGCGGAACAAGCGTTCTGGATGCGGCATCAGGATGGTGAAACGGCCGTCGCGGCTGGTCAGGCCGGTGATCCCGCCCGGCGAGCCGTTGGGATTGGCGGGGTAGCTTTCGGTCGGTTTTCCGTAGTGGTCCACGAAACGCAGCGTGACCAGGCCCGCCGCCAGCGCCGCGTCCGCTCCATCCGCGTCACGGAACTCCGCCCGTCCCTCCCCGTGCGCCACCGCGACCGGCAGCCGCGAGCCTTCCATGCCGCGCAGGAACAGCGACGGCGACGGCAACACCTCCACCAGGCTCAAGCGTGCCTCGAACTGCTCCACCCGGTTGCGCACGAAGCGCGGCCACGATTCGGTTCCCGCGATCAGCTCATGCAGATTGGACAACATCTGGCAACCGTTGCAGATTCCCAAGCCGAAGCTGTCGGATCGAGCGAAGAACGCCGCAAACTGGTCGCGGGCGCGCGAATTGAACAGGATCGACTTGGCCCAACCCTCGCCGGCGCCCAACACGTCGCCGTAGGAGAATCCGCCGCAAGCGGCAAGGCCGTGGAAATCCGCCAGAGCGACCCGGCCGGCCATGATGTCGCTCATGTGGATATCCACCGCCGCGAAGCCGGCGCGATCGAAGGCCGCCGCCATTTCGATCTGACCGTTGACGCCCTGCTCGCGTAGAATCGCTACTCGCGGTCGCGCGCCGTTGGCGATGAACGGGGCCGCCATATCCTCGGCGGGATCGAAGGTTAGATGGACGCTCAAACCCGGATCGGCGGGATCGCAGGCGGCTTCGAAAGCCTCGCGGGCGCACTCCGGATGATCGCGCAGCGCCTGCATCCGGTAGCTGGTTTCCGACCACAGCCGCCGCAGTTCGGCCCGGCTGGCGGCAAACACGGACTCGCCGGCATGGCGCAGAATCAGCCGATCCTGGTCGTTGGGCGCGCCGATCACATGGATGCACTCGCCCAAGCCGGCGGCGGCCAAGCGTCCCAACACCACGCTGCGATCCCGCGCCCGCACCTGCACCACCGCGCCCAGTTCCTCGGCGAACAACGTCGGCAGCAATTCCTCGCCCAGATCGTCCAGCAGCACCGTCACACCGCGACCGCCGGCGAACATCATCTCCGCCAGCACCGCCAGCAAGCCGCCGTCGGAGCGGTCGTGATAGGCCAGCAGGCGGCCGGCGGCGTTGAGATCCTGAATCGCCGCAAAGAAAGCCGCCAGGTCTTCCGGCTGGTCCAGGTCGGGCACGGCATCGCCCAACTGGTTGTAAACCTGCGCCAGCGCCGACCCGCCCAATCGATTCCGGCCACGGCCGAGATCGATCAGGATCAGGTCGGTGTCGCCCCGGTCGGCGCGTAATTGCGGCGTCAGGGTACGGCGCAGGTTCGGCGCCGGCGCGAAGGCGGAGACGATCAGCGACAGCGGCCCCACCACGCTCCTGCGCTCGCCGTCCGCGTCCCAGACCGTTTTCATCGACAGCGAATCCTTGCCGACCGGAATGGCAATGCCCAGCGCCGGGCACAGTTCCATCGCCACGGCCTGGACGGTATCGAACAGCCGGGCATCCTCGCCGGGATGGCCGGCCGCCGCCATCCAGTTGGCCGATAGCTTGACATCGCCCAGCTTGTCGATTCGAGCGGCGGCGATGTTGGTCAGCGCTTCGCCGACCGCCATTCGGCCGGAAGCCGGTGCGTCCAGCAGCGCCAGCGGCGCGCGCTCGCCCATGGCCATCGCCTCGCCGGTATCGGCATCGAAACTGGTGGCGGTCACCGCCACGTCGGCGACCGGAACCTGCCACGGTCCGACCATCTGATCGCGACAGACCAGCCCGGTCACGGTGCGGTCGCCAATGGTGATCAGAAAGCTTTTATCGGCCACCGCCGGGAATTGGAGCACCCGAGCCACGGCGTCGGCCAGTTCGACCCCCGCCAGATCGAGCGGCCAGAGCGCGATCGGCTCCCGCGCCACCTCGCGCCGCGATTTCGGCGGCTTGCCGAACAACACGTTCATTGGCAAATCCACCGGCCGGTTGCCGAACTGGCGGTCGTCGACCGTCAAATGCGGCGTTTCCGTGGTCGCGCCGATCACCGCATACGGGCAACGCTCGCGTTCGCACAGCACTTTGAAGCGCTCCAGATCCTCGGTGGCGATGGCCAGCACATAGCGTTCCTGCGCCTCGTTGCACCAGATCTGCATCGGCGACATGCCGGGGTCATCGTTGGGCGCCGCGCGCAGCTCGAACCGCCCGCCCCGCCCGGCGTCGTGGACGATTTCCGGCACGGCGTTGGACAACCCGCCCGCACCGACGTCGTGAATCGAGAGGATGGGGTTTTCCTGGCCCAGCGCCACGCAGCGGTCGATGACCTCCTGGACGCGACGCTGGATTTCCGGATTGCCGCGCTGCACCGAAGCGAAGTCGAGATCTTCGTGCGAGCTGCCCGCCGCCATGCTGGACGCCGCGCCGCCGCCCAGCCCGATCAGCATCGCCGGACCGCCCAGGAGGACAATGGCGGCGCCCGGCGGCAGTTCGGCCTTGTGGACATGCGCTTCGCGGATATTGCCCAAGCCGCCGGCGATCATGATCGGCTTGTGATAACCGCGCCGCTGTCCGTCGGGACCGTTTTCCTCGAAGCCGCGAAAGTAACCGGCCAGGTTGGGGCGGCCGAACTCGTTATTGAAAGCCGCCGCGCCGATGGGGCCTTCGAGCATGATGTCCAGCGCCGAGACGATGCGCTCCGGCTTGCCGTAGTCCCGCTCCCAGGGCTGGACGAAATCGGGAATACGCAGATGCGAGACCGAAAAGCCGCACAAGCCGGCCTTGGGTTTGGCCCCGCGCCCGGTCGCGCCTTCGTCGCGGATTTCGCCGCCGGAACCGGTCGCCGCGCCGGGAAAGGGAGAAATGGCGGTCGGGTGATTGTGCGTCTCCACTTTCATCAGGATATGCACGTCTTCCGGGTGATAGCGGTACTGATTGTCGGCCGGATCGGGGAAAAAGCGTCCGGCGGAAAATCCCGTCATCACCGCCGCATTATCGTGGTAGGCCGACAGCACATCGCTGGGATGGCGCTCGTGCGTGTAACGGATCATCGCGAACAAAGAGCGATCCTGTTTCACGCCGTCCACGATCCAGTCGGCGTTGAAGATCTTGTGTCGGCAATGCTCCGAGTTCGCCTGCGCGAACATCATCAGTTCCACATCCGTGGGGTTGCGTTCCAGACGGCGGAAGCCGTCGAGCAGATAGTCGATTTCGTCCTCCGACAGCGCCAACCCCAGTTCGCGGTTGGCGACAATCAGCGCGTCGCGCCCACCGCCGAGCAGGTCCACGCTGGCCAGCGGCGCCGGCTCGGCCCGAGCGAACGACGGGGCGGGATCGTCGGCCGGCCCCAGCACCGCTTCGGTCATGCGGTCGTGCAGCAACGGCTTGAGTCCGGCCGACTCGTCGTTGGTCAACGGCCGCTCCGAATCCAGGTAATACGCCACGCCACGCTCGATGCGGCGAACGTGTTGCAAGCCGCAGTTGCGGGCAATGTCGGTGGCCTTGGAGGACCAGGGCGAACACGTGCCAGGACGCGGAATGACCAGGAAAGCGGGTTCTCCGCCGAGATGGCGCTGGATCGCGGCGGGACCGTACTGAAGCAACCGCTCCAACACCTCGCGATCATGCGCGGTTAGGCGACCGTCCACGAAATGAACGAACTCGGCGTAGATCTCGGCGACGACTGGCGCGCGCCGACGCAGCGCGGTCAGCAGCCTCTCCAGACGGAACGGCGACAGGGCGGGGCTTCCACGGAAACGCAGCATCGCGAACACTCTCCTGGATCGACTGGAAAGCGCGGATGATAGCAGCAATGCCCATCGACTTTGGCTCTTAATTGGATGAGATCGCCATGGATTCCGGACAGGTGAAACCGGAGTGCTCCGACCGTGGTCGGGAGCCACGCTGCCCGCGTTCCGAACCGATGCGCCCCTGACCATGATCAACCGTCATTTATTACATGGAGTTCCGTCGCGCCGAACGCAATCCGACCCGGTTTGTGTGGCGGTGGCTGGGGTAATGACCGTCTTTCCCTTGTCGGCTTCCCGACAAGCAGGCCATTCGACCTGTGCGAAACCTCCCGCGGTCGTCGGAATTAACGGATCAAGCCTCTGTTTTATCGGTATTCATGGCTTGGCACGGAGATTGTTAGCCTCTTAGGCACCACTCTCGGCGAGCCCGGCCATGAACGCAGCATCCCGCACTTTGGTCATCGACGACACCACCCTGCGCGACGGCGAACAGTCGGCGGGCGTGGCCTTTTCCCAGGACGAAAAACGAGCCATCGCCGGCGAGCTGGCCGCGCTGGGCGTGCCGGAACTGGAAATCGGCATTCCGGCGATGGGCGCGGAAGAATGCGACAGCATTCGCGATTTGGTTCTGCTGGGCCTGAACGCCCGGCTGCTGGTGTGGAGCCGGATGTGCGAGACCGACCTGCGGCGCTGCCGCGATCTTGGCGTGTGGGCCATCGATCTGTCGGTGCCGCTGTCCGACCAGCAACTGCGGCACAAACTGGGCTGGCGGCGCAAGCAGGCGCTCGACGCGATTCGTCGCCTGGTTCCGCAGGCGAGGGAGTTGGGATTGGAGGTCATCGTCGGCGGTGAGGACGCCTCCCGCGCCGATCACGATTTTCTGCTGCGCGCCGCCGAAACCGTCCAGGAAGCCGGCGCGCGGCGGTTCCGCTTCGCCGACACGCTGGGCATCATGGAGCCGTTTGGCACGCAGGCGATTTTCCAGCGCCTGCGCGCGGCGGTCGATCTCGAACTGGAGATGCACGCCCACGACGATCTGGGGCTGGCCACCGCCAATACCCTAGCCGCCGCGCTGGGCGGCGCCACCCACGCCAACACCACGGTCAACGGCTTGGGCGAACGGGCCGGCAACGCCGCTTTGGAAGAGGTGGTGCTCGGCCTGCGCAAACTGTACGGCTTCCGGGTGGATGTGGATCTGTCGCGCTTCCCGGCGCTGTCGCAGCGGGTCGCCGCCGCCGCCAATCGCCCGCTGTCCTGGCACAAAAGCCTGGTCGGCGAAGGCGCGTTCACCCACGAAGCCGGCATCCATGTGGACGGCCTGCTCAAGCATCCGCTCAACTATCAGGGCGTGGATCCGGCGGAGCTGGGCCGCAGCCACCGGCTGGTGCTCGGCAAGCATTCCGGCACCCGCGCGGTGGTGCGGTTCTATCGCGATCTCGGCATCGCGCTGAGTCCACGCCAAGCCGGCGTCGTGCTCCAGCGCATCCGCGCTTTCGTCGGCCAGCACAAGCGCTTGCCGGAATCCACCGAGCTGGAAGCGTTTTACCGCGAAATCAGCGCCGATTCCCATCTCCTGCCCCTCAATCTCCCGCAACGCTCCACCCACACCGAGGTGCAATCATGACCACGACCACTTTGCAACAGGATCTGAGCGAGATGAGCTCGGCCGAGGATTTTCTGCTCTATTTCGGGATCGATTTCGACCCCAACGTGGTGGAGGTGAGCCGCCTGCACATCCTGCAACGTTTCCACGATTATTTGCAGCAAGACGATGCGCGCGACCGGGCCGGTTACGCTCAATGCCTGCAACGAGCCTATCAGGATTTCGTGGATTCCGACCCCTTGACCGAGAAGGTCTTTCAAGTGTTTCGGCGACAGGCCGCGGCGCGTGAGGCGCGGATTCCGCTGGCGGACATCGGCCGCCGACCGTGATTCTGCAACCGCGTTTCGCCTGCGACGACGCGGTCCGCGTCGTCCGCAACCTCCGCAACGACGGCACCTATCCGGGTTGCGCCACCGGCACCCTGCTGGTGCGGCGCGGCGGCGTGGGTTTCGTCCGCCACATCGGCGTGTTCCTGCAGGATCAGATCATCTACAGCGTGCATTTCCTGGAAGCCGGCAACCGCATCGTCGGCTGCCGGGAAACCGAACTGATCCCGGCGGACGCTCCCTGGATTCCCAACCGCTTCGAACGCGGCGATCAGGTCACCGCCAAATTGGCGCTGTCCATCGGCGGCGCGGTGGCGGTCGATCCGGGAACGTCCGGCGCGGTGCTGGCGGTGCTTCGCGAACCAGACACGACGGCGGACTACCACGTTCTGTTTGGTCAGCGTCTGCTGTGCGTGCCGGAAAGCGCGCTGGACGCCGCCACGCCGGATTGAATCGCCGCCCGCGAGGATGAGGTCTTGGCGCCGCTCTGTCATAATCGCCAGCCTTTTCGAGACTCGTGGAGATGACCGATGGACTCGGACCGGTTCGTGCGATGGTTCCGGCAGGCTGGCCCTTACATCAACGCTCATCGCGGTCGAACCTGTGTGGTGCTGTTCGGCGGTGAGGCCATCGAGGCCGAGTCTTTTTCCAGCCTGATCCACGATCTCGCCCTGCTGCACAGCCTGGGCATCCGCCTGGTGCTGGCGCACGGCGCCCGCGCGCAGATTGAGGCCCGGCTGCGCGAGGCCGGCCGCGAGCCGCGTTATGTCAACGGCCTGCGGGTCACCGAGGCCGAGGATCTGCCTCTGGTCAAGCAGGCGGTCGGCCGGCTGCGCATCCGCATCGAGGCGCGGCTGTCGATGGGGCTGGCCAACTCGCCGATGCACGGCGCCCGGCTGCGGGTGGTGTCGGGCAATCTGATCACCGCCCGGCCACTGGGGGTGCGCGACGGGGTGGATTACGGTTTTACCGGCGAGGTGCGGCGCATCGACGATCGCGCCATCCGCCTGTGGCTGGAACAGGACGCCATCGTGTTGCTGTCGCCGCTGGGCTATTCGCCGACCGGGGAAATCTTCAACCTGCGCGCCGAGGACGTGGCCACCGCCGCCGCCATGGCCTTGCGCGCCGACAAGCTGTTGGTGCTGGGCGAGGGGCCGGAACTGCGCGACCCCGCCGGCCAGCCGGTTCGCCAGCTCAGTCTCGGCGACGCCAGCCGTCTACTGGCCGAGCATCCCACCCTGCCCGAGGATTCCGCCCGCCATCTGCGCCAGGCATTGCGCGCCGGCCAGGCCGGGGTACGCCGAATTCACCTGCTCAGCCGTCGGATCGACGGTGCGCTGCTGCTGGAGCTGTTCACCCGCGACGGGATCGGCACGCTGATCGCCACCGACATCTACGAGGGGTTGCGCCCCGCCGCCATCGACGATGTGGGCGGCGTCCTGGAACTGATCCGGCCACTCGAAGAGGACGGCACCCTGGTGCGACGCTCGCGCGAGCGGCTGGAGATGGAAATCGAGCGTTTCATCCTGTTGGAGCGCGACGGCGCCATCATCGGTTGCGCCGCGCTCTATCCGTTTCCCGAAGAGGCGGTGGGCGAGCTGGCCTGCGTCGCGGTGCATCCGGACTACCGCAACAGCGGCCGGGCCGATGCCCTGCTCCGCCATATCGAGCGCCGTGCCCACGAGCAGCGCCTGCAACGGCTGTTCGTGCTGACCACCCGCGCCGCGCACTGGTTTCGCGAGCGCGGTTTCGAACCCGCCGAAGTGACCGATCTGCCGGTGCAAAAACAAACCTTGTACAACTGGCAACGCCGTTCCAAAGTCTTCATAAAAACCCTGTAAACTGCTCGGCCTGTCATCCTCAAGGACGCATCCATGCCCATCGCCGCCGCCCCGTTGCGAGTCCTGCAAATCACCGACCTGCACCTGAAAACCCAAGCCGGCAGCCGGGTCTGGGGCGTGGACGTGGATGCCGGTTTGAGCGCGGTGCTGGCGCGCATCCAGGAAAAGCATCCCCTGGTGGATTTCATCCTCGCCACTGGCGATCTGGTCGGCGACGAGCCGGACGCCTACGCGCGAGTGCGCCTGACGCTGGAATCGCTGGGCGCACCGGTCTATTGCCTGCCGGGCAACCACGATTTTCCCGCGGCCTTGGGCCAGCGCCTGCGCGAGGGCCTGGTCCGGTGGCAACGGCATGTCGTCGCCGGCGACTGGCAATTCGTGCTGCTGGATTCCAGCTTCCCCGGCACCCCCGACGGTCATCTGGCCGCCAGCGAACTGGCGCTGCTGGACACCGCGCTGGCCATGCATCCCGACCTGCACGCCATGGTCTGCCTGCACCATAACCCGGTCTCGATCGACACACCCTGGCTCGACACCATGACGGTCGGCAACGGCGAAGCGCTGTTCGCGGTGCTGGACCGTTATCCGCAGGTGCGGGCGGTGGTATGGGGACACATCCATGCCGAATTCAGCGCCCGGCGCGGCGATGTTCGCCTGCTGGCCACCCCCGCAACCTGCGTGCAGTTCAAGCCCGGCACTCCCGAACCACAGGTCGATCCGCTTCCACCCGGTTACCGCTGGTTCGAACTCCACCCGGACGGCCGGCTGGAAACCGGGGTGGAACGGGTCGAGCCGTCGCGAATGCCCACCTCGGCCCGGCGTGCCCCGGCGTAATTCCATGTATAATCGGCTGCCATGAACAATAAAGACGATCTCGTTCGACACTACCACTGGCTGCGTCAGTACGGCCTCAACGACTCCCACAGTGGCAACGCCTCGGTGCGGGACGAAGAGGTGTTCTGGGTCACTCCCACCGGCTGCTGCGCCGACACCCTCAGCAGCGGCGAGCTGATCGAATGCCGCCTCGACGGCATGTTGGGCAAGGGCGCCTCGATGGATGCCTCCCTGCATTTGGCAATCTATCAGTCCAACTCCGAAACTCGCGCCGTGCTACACAGCCATGGTCCCTATTCGGTGGCGATGACCATGGACAACGAAGAATTCCTGCCGGCCGATTTCGAGGGGCAGTTGTACTTCAACCGGGTGCCGGTTCTGACCATCCCTTACGATCAGTACGTGACCCGCGCACCGCAGATGGTCGCCGAAATCCTGACCGATTACCCCATCGCCGTGGTGCGTGGCCACGGCGTTTACGCCTGCGCCGACAGTCTCAACCTGGCCTATAAATGGACCTGTTCGCTGGAGTTGTCGGCCAAGACCGCTTTCATCGCCCAGCAGGCGGGGAAGATATGAGAAGTTGTTTCAAAAGCGACGGCGAACACCCTGACTTTTCGCATACCGTCCCAAAAGGACTTTGAGATCCGGAAGCCCCTCCCATTCGTAGCCCGGAAACCCGCCGAATCCAGCGATCGGCCGCGCCATTGAAACGCAATGACTGAGCGACCTTTGGTTTCCGTTATTATCCCCGCCTATAACGCCGAGCGTTATATCGACGAGGCGCTACACAGTATCCTAAATCAGACCTATCCGAACATCGAAACAATCGTTGTTAACGACAATTCCAGCGACAGAACGGAAGAGCGTGTTGCAAATTACCAGTCACGCGTTACGTGCCTCACGCAAAATAGTAGTGGAGGATATCCTGGGTCGCCACGCAATACTGGGTTAAGCCATTGCAAGGGTAAATTGATTTGCTTTCTCGATGCCGACGATATCATGCGGCCCGCGCGAGTGGAGACACAGGTAAATTTTTTGCTGAAGCACCCACAAGTCGGCGTGGCGTTCACCGATTATCGGAATTTCTCGAACAGTGGCGCATCTGAAAAGACACATTTTCAGACATGCCCAATTTTATGGAGAAAATTAAAAAACCATCCGAGATTGGTATTGGAGAGCATCGAAGCCACCGCTCTTTTGATCCAGGAAAATTTTGGCTTGCCCAGTTCGATGATGATCCGGCGAGAGACGCTCAATGTTGTGCCTGGATTTTCCACGGCATTTCAGATCGGCGAGGATTTTCATTTTTACTATAGAATTGCACGGAGCTTCAGCGTAGGCATTATCAATCAAGTGGAAACGGATAGACGCCTACACGAAAATAACATTACAGGCGACCCAATCAGGATGCTGCGCAACTATATCGCGAGCCGATCCGATTTGCGTATTTCGGAGTCGAATCGGGACAATATCAACATATTGGATGGCTTGTTGTATCGTTGTGAAATCAATCTAGCTCGCGCCTATGCGGATCAACGCCAGTTTCGCCGCTCCGTCTTGTACAATCTGCGTGCGCTTCGCTATGCATTTCCATACAGATTGGACCGATTTGCCGGTGGACTACGCACGCTGATACGGATGGGAATGATTGCGGCCCACCTCAAAGATTAATCCCGAACTCTTTCAAAAAAACCTATCGATTTACCGGACCCGACAACTACGTTGTCGATACGCCGCCCGGAAGCCGCAATCCCCGCCACGCCACCAGCCAGCCCAGCACACCCAACACCGTCGCCAGATCGTACATGGCCACCGGCCCCGCCCCCTGCCACAAATAACCGGCGGCGAGGCTGCCGAGCGCGTTGCCCGCGCCAAAGGTCAGACTGCTGTACAGCGCCTGACCACGTCCCTGCAAGGAGCCGGGGAAAAACTGGTGAACCAACTGGATGGCCACCGCGTGAAACACCCCAAAACTGAAAGCGTGCAAGGTCTGCGCGAATAGCAGCAGCGGCAACCCGCGGGCAAAATGACCGATCAGCATCCAGCGCAGCGCCGCCAGCGCCAGCGCCGCCAACAGCAGCCGGCGTGGCCCGAAACGCGGCAGCAGCCGGTGCATCGCCAGAAACAGTCCGACCTCCGCCGCCACGCCCAAGCCCCATAGCAAGCCGATCCACTCGCGCGAGTAACCGATCGTCTCCAGATACAGCGAAAAGAACCCGTAGTACGGCCCATGGGCGGCCTGGTTGAGAAAACAGGCGGTGAAAAAAGCGATCACCGCCGGCCGGCGCAACACGCTCCCGAGCGGTGGAGACTCGCGAACGGGTGGATGGGCGGCGTTTTCCGGCACCAGCAAGCTGTTCAACCACAGCGCGGCGAACAGTCCCAGCAACAGCGCCGGCGCCACGCCGATTCCCCAGTCTTCCACCACCAGACCCACCCCGACCGCCGCGCCGATGAATCCCACCGATCCCCAGAGCCGAACCCGGCTGTAACGCTGGATCTGCTCGCCCAGATGATTGAGGGTGACCGCCTCGAACTGGGGCAACGCCGCGTTCCAGAAAAAGCTGAACAGCAGCATCGCCAACGCCAACCCGAGGTAGGAATCGCCGGCCGGATAGACTCCGGCAAAAGTCAGCAGCGCCACCAGACAGGCCCCGCGCACGACCCGCATCCGCCGACCGCTCCGGTCGGCCAGCCAACCCCCCAGACCGGGCGCCACCAGCTTGGTGGCCTGCGGGATCGCCATCAATTCGCCGATCCGGGCCGGATCGAAACCCAGCGCCAGCAGATACAGCCCCCAGTACGGCAGCAACACCCCCAGAACGGCGAAATAGAACAGATAAAAACCGGACAGGCGCAGGTACAGGCGAAACGGCAGCACGGAATTCCAGCGCGACCGCTCAGTCGGCGGGGTCACGGCGCGGCGCGGCGCTGGCAATCATTGGCGTATCGGTGCGCACGTCCAGATTCTGACCTCGATGACGCAAGGCATGGTCCATCAACACCAGCGCCAGCATCGCCTCGGCGATGGGCGTGGCGCGGATGCCGACGCAGGGATCGTGACGACCCTTGGTCACCACCTCCACCGGTTCGCCTTGGAGATTAATGGTCCGGCCCGGCAGGCGGAGGCTTGAAGTCGGTTTCAGGGCGATGCTGGCGACGATGTCCTGCCCGGTGGAAATTCCGCCCAATACGCCGCCGGCGTTGTTGCTCAGAAAACCTTCCGGGGTCAGTTCGTCGCGGTGCTCGGTGCCGCGCTGCTCCACGCTGGCGAAACCGGCGCCGATCTCCACCCCCTTGACCGCGTTGATGCTCATCAAGGCGTGGGCGATATCGGCATCCAGCCGGTCGAACACCGGCTCGCCCCAACCCGCCGGCGCCCCACTGGCCACCACCGTCACTCGCGCGCCGATGGAATCGCCGGACTTGCGCAGCGCATCCATGAATCGCTCCAGTTCGGGAACCCGGTCGGGGTCGGGGCAGAAAAATGGATTGTGGTCCACCTCCTCCCAGACCAGTCTGGCTGGCCGGATCGGACCCAGTTGGGCCAGATAACCGCGAATGCCCACCCCGTAACGCTCGCGCAGATACTTGCGGGCAATGGCGCCCGCCGCCACCCGCAGCGCGGTTTCCCGCGCCGAGGAGCGACCGCCGCCGCGATAATCCCGGACGCCGTATTTCCGGTGATAGGTGTAGTCGGCGTGGCCCGGCCGGAAGCGGTCCATGATCTCGCCGTAATCCTTCGACCGCTGATCCACGTTCTCGATCAGCAAACCGATCGGCGCACCGGTGGTTTGCCCCTCGAACACGCCGGACAGAATACGCACCTGGTCCGGCTCGCGACGCTGGGTGGTATGCCGGCTCCGACCGGGTCGACGCCGATCCAGATCGCGCTGCACATCGGCCTCGGCCAATTCCAGGCCGGGTGGACAACCATCCACGATCGCGCCCAGCGCCGGGCCGTGGCTTTCGCCAAAGGTAGTGACAGTGAACAACTTGCCAAATGTGTTGCCAGACATGCGAAAACGATCCTTGGGTGCGGCACGCCGTCCACCCGTCTTGGATTAACGGCACGGAATTTGCCAATTTTTTCGACGCCAGCGCCGCCAACGGTTAATTTTGGCCGCGCACCGGGCGATTACCTACAATTGAGAGACATATCATAACGTGTTGGCTCGTCGCCGTGCCCGCGCCGCTCATGCATGGTCACAACGCACGAGTTTCCCTGATCGCGAAGCCCGCGTGAACAATACGAAACCCGCCGCCAGGCAGCGGCGCCGGCAATAAGACAGGACTAAACATGCATATTCCAGGCTATCAAATCGAGCGCGAACTCGGTCAGGGCGGTATGGCGATCGTCTATCTCGCCATGCAGGAGTCGTTGCACCGCCATGTGGCGTTGAAAGTCATCAAACCCGTTCTGACCACGGACGAGGAATTCGCCGCACGCTTCCTGAGGGAAGGCCGCATCATCGCCCAGCTCAGCGACCCGCACATCGTCACCGTCTACGACATCGCCTCGCACGAAGGCACGTATTACCTGTCCATGGAATACCTCGGGGGCGGCACCCTGCAGCAGCGCATCCGCGAGGGACTGTCGCCGTCGGAAGCCCTGATCATCGCCCGCGCCATTGTCGGCGCCCTGCACTACGCTCATAGCCGCGGCATCATCCACCGGGATATCAAGCCGCAAAACATCCTGTTTCGCGAAAACGGCACGTCGGTGCTAACCGACTTCGGCATCGCCAAAACCCTCGGCAGCAGCACGATCATGACCCGCACCGGCCTGTCGATCGGCACGCCGCGCTACATGAGCCCGGAGCAGATTCGCGGCCAGGGGGTGGATACCCGCGCCGATCTGTACAGCTTCGGCGTGCTGTTCTACGAGATGCTCACCGGCAATGTCCCCTATGCCGCCGAAGACAGCTTCGCGCTCGCCATGATGCATGTGACGGCGCCGACCCCCGAACTGCCGCCGCGTCTGAGCGCCTACCAGCCGCTGCTGAACAAGTTGCTGGACAAGGATCCCGAGCAACGCTTTCAGAGCGGCCGGGACTTCATCGCCGCGCTGGACGCCCTGGAAGCGGGACGCATCGACGATCTGTTGAGCATCACCAGCCTCAATCGGCCGACCGTCAGCGCGCCCACGCACGCCACGCGCCGGTTCGGCCGGAAAGCCGGCGCCCTGGCCGCCGCCGTGGCGCTGGCCGGCGTGGCCGTCGGCGGTGGTTACCTGTACCTGCACCGGACCGCACCGCCCACGCCGCCGTTGGCCGGACCGGCTTCACCGCCGGAGACACCCGCCGTCGACAGCGCCACGCAGCGGCGCGAACAGGCGGAGCAACTGCTGTCCGAGGCTCGCCGACAACAGCAGGCCGGCGCCCTGGAAGAGGCCATGGCCCGCGTCGGGCAAGGTTTGCAACTGACGCCCGACCACCCCGGCCTACTGGCTCTGCGCGAGGAAATCGACCAACGACTGGCCGATGTTCGCACTGGGGAAGAACGGCGGCAACAGACGGAATTGCAGGCCGAGCAATTTTTCGAACAGGCCCAACGCGCCCAACAGGAAGGGGCATTGGATGTGAGCCTGGCTCACATCGAGCAAGGCTTGCAGGCCTTGCCCGAGCATAACGGCCTTCTGGCGCTCAAGCAGGAAGTGCTGGCGCGCAAGACCGCGCTCCAAAACCAGGAGGAAGCCAGCCGCCGGCAAGCCGAAACCGAGCAGCGCCAGCAGAAAGCCGAAGAATTTCTGGCGCAGGCGCTGGGCGACCAGCGCAATCGGGCTTACGAAAGCAGCTTGCTGCGGATCGAACAGGGCTTACAGCAGATTCCCGACCACCGGCGCTTGCTGGCGCTGCGCGCCGAAGTCCGCGACCAGTTGCGCGCGGCCAAGGCGCCGCCGCCCGCGCCGCCCGCGCCGCCCACGCCGGCGCCCGCCGACAATACCGCCACCCGGGTCACCGCTCTGCTCGGAGAATGCGACGCACACCTGCGAGCCAACCGCTTGACCGTGGGCCGAGGCGGCAACGCCGCCGACTGCTACGCCGAAGTGCTCAAACTGGATCGCGGCAACGCCGAGGCGCTGACCGGACTCGACAAAATCGCCGATCGCTATCTCGATCTGGCCACCTCCGCCATCCAGGGCAACGATCTCGGCCGAGCCAAGGGCTTGGTGGAGCGAATGGAGTCGCTTAATCCAAACCATGCCCGCCTGCCCGGCCTGCGCGAGCAATTGGCCCGCGCGCAAGCGCCCGCCGAACCGGTCAGCCCACCGCCGCCCCGCCGACCGGAACCCGAGCCCACCCGGCCAGAACCGGCATCGCCGCCGCCGATCAATCTGGTTTCGGTGCCGCAGCCCTCCGGCCAGGTTCCGGCGACGGAGCCTGGAACGCGGGTCGTCGCCGGGGGCAGCCATACCCGACTGGCCAAAACCGAAACCAACGACAACGTCAGTCTACATGTAACGGTTTCCCCACAAGGCATGCTCGACGACGCCAGTCGGAAAGGCTCCACGCCGCCAGGCACGCCGGCTCAACTTTTCGTGCGCGCCGATGTGGACAGCGCCGAGGTCTGGATCAACAACAAAAACGTCGGCACGACGCCGCTGGCGGTGGATCTGCCGCCTGGCTCCTATCGAGTGCGGGTCAGACGGGAAGGCCATACCGACTGGAACGGCCGGGTCGAACTCGCCGCCGGCGACGAAAGCACGCTGTCGGCCGTTCTACCCCAAAAACTGGAGCTTGCCACCGCTCCACCGCCGGAACCGAAGCCGGAACCGAAGCCGGAACCGAAGCCGGAACCGGAACCGGAACCGGAACCGGAGCGTCCCAATGCCCGGGAAACCCGGACGGCGGCGCTAACCCCGGCATCCTCCGGTTGCCTGAGCGGCAATTGCGAGAGCGGTCAAGGCGCCTACCGTTATGCGGATGGCAGCGAGTACACCGGCCAGTTTCGCAGCGCCAAGATGCACGGTCAGGGCACCTACAACTACGCCGACCGTGGCGAGAAATATGTCGGAGAATGGCGCAACGGCTCGATCAACGGTCAAGGCACCTACTACTACCGCAGCGGCAATCGCTACGAAGGCGAGTGGCGCAACGGCCGCAAGAATGGCCAGGGGGCTTATTACTACGCGAGCGGCGATAAGTACGTCGGCGATTTCACCAACGACCAACCCAACGGTCAGGGCACCTACTACTACGGCAACGGCAACCGCTACGAAGGCGAGTGGCGCAACGGCCGCAAGAATGGCCAGGGAACGCTTTACGAGGGTGACCGCAAAATCGTCGGCGAATGGCAAAACGACCAGATGGTCCGGGTCAGAGTGGAGCAGTGAGGGCAAAACGATCAGGGCGGCAACCCCGGCTTACTCCGGTTTTACCGCCCTGGTTTTGCAACCAGTCCGGCGTCATCGCCGGGCTTATGCTGGTTTGGTCCGCCGTCTCCGCGGACGCGCTATCGCTGCCTTATCGGGTAAGCCGGGCGACGCGGTAACTTCATCCAGTTGTACGGCACAAAATCGGCGTTGTTCTCTTCCAGGCAACGGACGGTATGCAGTTGGGTGCCTCTAACGGGCACATCTCCACCGTAACCGCCACAATAGCTGCCTCCACTCGGGCTCACACACGACGCTTCCCCGCGATACGGACAACTATGCCTATCCACAGGGATTAGACCTTCGCTTCCGCTGCGCTTGGCCTTCACCTGTCGGGTGATGTCGTTTTTCATCGGATTTGGATTCCTCGAACTTGGTGGTTGGGTAGTGCCGCACCTCTCCCCGCACGGCCACGATCGCAGACTATTCTTGATTTTTTGGTGTAATTTTATACGCTTAACCCTTAAATTCAACATGGCTAATATTACGGCTTGGACTAGGGGAGTAAATAAGGGATTTCGCGGGTGACATCATGGTTTTCCCTAATATCGCCCCGCTCGGGGAAGCATCCGGCGCACGCCTGCGCTCCCCAACGGAATATCAGGAATTCGAGCATGCAAACCACCGGCCGCATCACCTTGACGGGACTGTTAACCGCTTCCGGCACACTGATCTGCGCCGCTAGCCTGATCGGATTTGGCGGACGGCTTTGGTGGATTTTCGAGCTGGCTTCCCATTTCCGGCTCCAATACGCGCTCGCGTTGGGTCTGTGCCTGCCGCCGCTGCTGTACGGGCGCCGCTATCGGTGGGCAACGGTTTTCGGCATGTTCGCCTTGCTGAACGCGCTGCTCCTTGCACCGCGCCTGCTACCCCGGGCAGAGGCGGTCGCTCACCAGGGCACCGGTCGGCCCACCTTTCGGGTACTGCTGGCCAACGTCAATTCCGCCAACCGCGATTATCCGCAAATTCGCCGCTCCATCGTCGAACACGACCCAGACTTCATTGTGCTGCTGGAAGTCACGCCCTGGCTACTCGAACGACTGGCCGAATTCGCCGGCCGCTACCCGTATCGGGTTAGCGCGCCGCGGGAAGACCCCTTCGGGATCGCCTTGCTTGGCCGGCAACCGCTCTCGCGGGCCGAAGTCGTGCAATTCGGCGCGGCGGGGTTGCCCTCGATCGCCGCCGAGGTCGCGGCCGGCGGGGATCGGTTTATCCTGCTGGGCACCCATCCGCCGCCACCGGTCAGCGCCGTCAGCGCCCAGGACCGCAACGAGCAACTGACGGCCCTGGCGCTATTCGCCCGACACGCTCCACACCCGACGCTGTTGCTGGGAGATTTGAACGTTTCCCCGTGGTCGCCGTATTTCACCCGACTGCTCGCCGACTCCGGCCTGCGCGACAGCGCGGACGGCCGTGGTATCCTGCCGTCCTGGCCGGTCGGTCTGGCGCCGCTCTGGATTCCGATCGACCACGCGCTGTTCTCCGACGGCATTCGTATCCTGCGCCGGGAAACCGGGTCGCCCCTCGGTTCCGACCATTACCCGGTCGTCGTTGACTTTCATCTCACCCGCTCATAGCCTTTTCCGATAACCCCCACGCCAGCCTTTTCTGACTGGAGGTCGTTTTATGTCATTCGCCGGACCCTTTCTCCTGGATGCTTCCATCGATTCCGATTCGGTCGCCGATCCCTCGAAGCGTGCGTTCCTGTCCAAGATAACGGCCCTATTCGCGGTCGCCGCCTGTGGCGGGCTAGCCCCACCAGCCGGCGAGGCCGCCCAACGCCGCTATCCAACCGTGGCCCAGCCCTCGGCCATGAACGCATTGACCGCATCGATCGATAATCACATCAAATACTTGCGCCTATCCGGCCGAATCGCGGCCAACGAACGCACCGCCTGGCTGGTCTACGACTTCACCAGCCGGCAGTACCTGACGGCCATCAACGCCGGTATCCCCTACCAAAGCGCCAGCATGATCAAGCCGTTCATCGCACTGGCTTTTTTCTACAAGGTGCTGGAAGGCAGGCTGCACTACACGCCCTACCATCGCATGCGAATGGAAGCGATGATCCAGTACAGCGACAACAGCGCCACCAACTATTTCATTCGCCTGTTGAACCAGACCAGCCGCCGCACCGGTCCGGCCGAGGCGGAGCGCACGCTCAAGCGCTACCACCCCGGCATTTTCCGACACACTCGCATTGTCGAGCGCATTCCCAGCGGGGGCCGAAGCTACCGCAACAAGGCGTCCGCGCTCGACTACCACCGCTTCCTTTATGCGCTCTGGTACAACCAACTCCCGTTCTCCAACGAACTAAAGCGGCTGATGAACCTACCCAATCGCGACCGGGTGTACACCGGCGCGGATGGGGTGGCGCGGCAAACCTGGGTATTCGACAAGACCGGCACCACCGCCCGGTTGTGCGGCGACATGGGTATCCTGGTCGCGCAGGGACGCAACGGCGGTCGCTACCCCTACACCTTCATCGGCATCATCGAAAAAACCCGATCGACCCGAAACTACCGAGCCTGGAAGAACGATCGCGGCGATGTCATCCGCGAGGTGTCCGGCATCGCCTACCAGCACCTGCGCCGGATGCATAACTTGGTATAGAGGAAGGCCGAACGCTCATTCGGCAACCCGGCCATCCACTCGATAGACGGCGATCTCCCGATGCTTACCCTTGAATCTGAACCATCCCAACCCGGTCACCCGAAATCGGCCGCCCAGATACCGCAGCGTCGCGTCGCCGACCAGCACGCGGCAAAGGCTGCCGGCGGCATGGTGCGCGTCCTTGTCGAAGCCTTCCAGGCGCGAGGCGACGTTGACGGTGTCGCCGACCACGGCGTACTCGAAGCGCCGGCTGTCGCCCAGGCTGCCCGCCACCAACGGCCCGGTGTAAATGCCGACCCGCACGGCGGCGCCCGGTAACCCACGCCGCGCCCAATCCGCGTTGAGCGGCCGCAATCGTTCGTCCATCGCCAGCGCGCATTCAACCGCCCGCATCGCATCTCCGGCAATCGCCGCTTCGGTCTGGCGCGGGATCGGCACGCCGAACAGGGCCATGACCGCATCGCCGGCGTACTGCTTGACCATCCCGCCGTGCGCCATGACTACCTGCGTCATCGCCGCCATGTATTCATTCAACCAGTCCATGAGCCGGGCCGGCTCCAGGACTTCGGCGATCGCGGCGAATCCCCGGATATCGGCAAACAGTACGGTCACGGTCAAGTGTTGCGGCAGCAGGCGTCCGCCCGCAAGCAGGCGCTCGCGTTCCAGCCAGAACGCATCCGCCACCTCGGGCGCGACCTGACGGGCGAACAGGTTCATCAACCAGCGGCGCTCGGCGTGATCGTGGGCCGAGAGATAGGCGGCGGACAGGGCGGCGGCGACGCTCAACCCCAACGCCGGCGCGGCCAACGGCAACCAGATCTGGCGCAGGAAAGCAATCTGCCATAACCCCGCCATCAGGATCAGCGCGCCCGCCGCCAACGGCAGCAGGCATCGGACGGGCCAGCGAACCAGCACCAGGCCGACGCCCGCCAGACACCACAGCCACAGCCAGCCGGCCTCGACGCCATCCGGCAAGCCGTGAATCGGAGCATCGCCCGTCAGGGCGAAGCGCAGCAACTGGTCGATTTGCAGGGCGTGGAGCACGACCCCGGCGATTCGGCCATTGGAGTCGCCCGCTGGCGGCGAAGACGGCGGCGCATCGGCCAGAAAGCGGCGAGCGGGAATGTAGAAATCATCGCGCAAGCTCTCCGCCATCCCGCCCAGCAGAACGATCCTGTCGGCGAGTTGCGCCGCCGGCAGCCGTCCCTGCAACAGATCGGTCAGGGTGTAAATGCGCGCGGCACTCAGCCGGCCCCGATAGTCCAGCAGATATTGATAGCCGGCGGCATCGGCGCGGACATAGGCTCCCTCGTTCGCCGCGAGCGGCGGAATCGTGGTCGCGCCCAACCGCAGGTCGTCGGCATCCCGGGAATCGGCCTGCGGAACGATGCCTTCCTCCCGCAAATAACGCAGGGCCACGACCAGGGCAAAGGCGGTGGACACTTGCCGACCGTCGTCGAGAAACAGCAGCCCGCGCCGGACCAAGCCATCTTCGTCAATGGGGATGTCGCTGAAACCCGTCCGATCGGTGTCGGCCAAAGCGGCAGGCGGAGCCACGGCGCGGTCGCGGGCGGCGAAATTGCCGAATTTCGTCACCCAAACGATCTCGGAGTGGCGGCGAAGCACTCGGTCCAACCGCTCGCTGCCCGGCGGCACCGGAATATCGCGGTATTTATCGACGCCGATCACCCGCGGCCGCCCCTGCGCCAGCCGTTCCAGCGCATCGGCCAGAACGCCATCCGGCAACGGGTACCCCCAACGGTGGAGGTCGGCTTCGGTCTCGCCGACCAGCACGATCCTGTCGTCGAGCGCCGCTGGGGTCCGCCAGCGCAAGCCCCGATCGTAACCGAGCAGTTCCAGGGCTTGCAGCATGCCGGCCTGCCACAGTCCGAGCACACCGGCAAATACGAGATGGCCCAGCAGCAGGCACGCGGCCGGCGCGCGCCAGCGCGCCAGCCCTTGCGGAAACCGTCGCCACCGTGCCCTATCGATTCGAATCGACATGATTTCGATGGACCATTGCATATAAATAATACATTTATCGCGCCGACCGCCCGATGATGGATGATTTCCAGGACACGGGAATCGACCGCGAAAACGGGTCGGCGCATCAATTGGATATCACTTTAAGTAATTAATTTTAATTTATTTTTGTCCAAAATTTACTTATTATTATGCTTGTTATTATGCTTGAAACGGTATCCAGCGGGAGCGCGAGAGCGGGCATTGCCTCATGAATCGCAACGCATGTCAGTTGTGGCGGCATTTATCGCGAGTTGCTCCGGCGAGTGTGCTGGGCTTGCAACTGCTGGCTCCGGCGACCGTGGCGGCCGAACCGCCGCCGGCCGCTGGGGTCGAGACACAGACTCGACAGATCGATGCCCTGCTGCAACAAGCCGGCGCCTATCGGGCGTCGGGCCGATCGCGCGACGCCCTCGCCGCCTTGCGCGCCGCGCGACCGCTGGCCGAATCCCTGGACGATCCGGCCCGGCACGCCGCCGTCCTGGGTGAACTGGGCGAAACCCTGCGGTTGACCGGCGCACGGGAGGATGCCCGCCGGATGCTGGAAAACAGCGTGGCGCTGGCCCGGCACGCCGACGCGCCGGACATCGCGGCCGCCAGCCTCAACCACTTGGGCAATTTGGCCGCCGGAGAGGGCGATATCCGCGCCGCCCGCGCCGCCTACCAGGACGGCCTGACTCTGGCCCGCCGGGCGCAAGACGCGCCGCTGACCGTCGCCGTGCTGATCAACGGCGCCCGCCTCGCCGCGCGGACAGGGGAACCCCGTCGGGCCGACGCACTGCTGGACGAAGCCGCCCAACTGCTACCGACCCTGCCCGCCAGCCGCGACAAGGTGTATCGCTTGCTCGCCGTCGGCCAACTGCGCCGCACGCTGCCCGGCGCGTCCGCCCGGCAACGAGCCCAGTCCCTTCGGGATTTCACCGCCGCCGCCAGCATGGCCCGCGCGCTGGACGACCGTCCCGGTCTGTCCCACGCCCTCGGTTATCAGGCGCAACTGCAACAGGACGAGGGGCATCCGGCCCAGGCGCTGGCGCTGTACCGGCAAGCCGCGTTCGCCGCCCAGCAAGCCGAGGCCCCGGAACTGCTGTACCGCTGGCAATGGGCCATCGGCCGCCGGCTCGCCGCCCAGGGCGACCGCGACGGCGCGATTCTGGCCTACCAGCAGGCGGTGACCAACCTACAAGCCATCCGCCAGGATTTCGTCCCGATGCGGGCCGGTGAGACCGGTTCCTTCCGAACCAGCGTCGGCGATGCCTTTCTCGAACTGGCCGATCTCCTGCTCCAACGCGCCGCCCGGCAGTCCATGGCCGCTGCCCGCGAAGCCGATTTGCGGGCCGCCCGCGATACGATGGAAGCGCTAAAGACCGCCGAAGTAAAAGATTATTTTCAGGACGACTGCGTCGTTGCCCTGCAAGCGCGCACCGTCGATCTGGACCGACCGCCGCCGCGCACCGCCGTGCTGTATCCGATTCCGCTGCCTGATCGGCTGGAGCTGTTGCTGCACACCGAGGGAGGTCTTCGACAGGTTACGGTGCGGGTGGACCACGCCGCCTTCACCGAGGCCGTGCGCGGCTTCCGCCGTTATCTGGAAAAGCGCACCAGCCGCGAATACCTTCCGCTCGCCCAGCGCTTGCACGGCTGGCTGATCGGCCCGTTGCAGGGCGAACTGGACGCCCGACAGGTCGAAACGCTGGTGATCGTGCCGGATGGCCCCCTGCGCACCATCCCGCTCGCCGCTCTGCACGACGGTGAGGGCTTTCTCGTCCGCCGCTACGCCGTCGCCACCACGCCGGGCCTGACCCTGACCGATCTGCGCCCCATTCCACGCCAGAAAATCCAGCCGCTGCTCAACGGCCTGAGCGCAGCGGTGCAGGGATTCCCACCGCTGGATTACGTGCGTGGAGAACTGGACGCCATTCACGCCGCCTACGGCGGCACCGTGCTGGAAGATGCGGATTTCCGCCTGGCCAACGTCCAGCGGGAACTGAAGGAAACGCCCTACTCCATCGTTCACATCGCCTCGCACGGCGAGTTTGCCGGCGACGCGCGCGACACCTTTCTGCTGACCTTCGACGACAAACTCACCCTGGACCGGCTGGAACGCTTCATGAGCCTGAGCCAGTACCGCGACCGGCCGGTGGAGCTGCTGACCCTGAGCGCCTGCCAGACCGCCGCCGGCGACGACCGCGCCGCGCTGGGGCTGGCCGGGGTGGCGGTCAAGGCCGGCGCCCGCAGCGCGCTGGCGACCTTGTGGTTCATCAACGACCAGGCCTCTTCGCTGCTGGTGACAGAGTTCTACCGGCAGTTGCGGAACCCGGAATTATCCAAAGCCGAGGCGCTGCAACGGGCGCAAACACGGTTGCTGGCCGACCCGCGCTACCAGCATCCCGGCTATTGGTCGCCGTTTCTTCTAATCGGCAACTGGTTGTGAGGTTCTCCCCCATGAACGCATTCCGTTTTATCGATGCCCGGCGGCATGTTATCGGGATAACCGGCGCGGCCGCGTTCGCCATGGCCTGCGCGCTGCCCGCCCGCGGCGGAGTGACCACCGACGGCACGCTGGGCCAGGGCGGGGCGCTGCCGGGGCCGAATTATCAGATCACCGCCGACCTGGGCCAGCAGGTGGGTGGCAACCTGTTCCACAGTTTCGGCCAGTTCTCCCTCCACAGCGGCGAATCCGCCACCTTCAGCGGCCCCAATTCGGTGAACAACATCATCGGCCGGGTCACCGGCGGCGAGGTGTCGCTGATCGACGGCACGATCCGCTCGACCATTCCAGGGGCGAATCTGTACCTGCTCAATCCGGCCGGAATGTTGTTCGGGGAGAACGCCAGATTGGACGTGACCGGCTCGGTGCACGTCAGCACCGCCGATTATCTGCGCCTGGGCGATGGCGGGCGCTTCGACGCCCGCGCTCCCGCCGACAGCGTGCTGACGGTGGCGCCGGTCGCGGCGTTCGGCTTCCTTGGTCCTCCCGCCCCGATCACCGTCAACGGCGCTTTCCTGCGCGTACCGGACGGGCAAACCCTGTCCCTGATCGGCGGCGATCTGACCTTGACCGACGCCACGCTGTACGCTCCGGCGGGGCGGATCAACCTGGCGGCGGCCGGCTCGGCCGGGGAAGTGGTTCCCACCGAAACGGATTTGGCCCTGCGGGGTTTCGGCACTCTCGGGTCTCTCACCCTGGAACACGGCTCGGCGCAACGACCGACGGTGAATCTGGGCGACCCGTTCGGTGAAGTCGAGTTGGCCAATCTGGACACCAGCGGCACGGGCGGTGGAGCCATCTTCATTCGCGGCGGACAGTGGGTTAGCCGGAGGGGATGGGTATTCGCGAATAACTACGGCGACCAAGCGGCGCGTGGCTTGGATATCGCCCTAACCGGCGCGGCGCGATTTGAAGGCGCGACCGGGCTTACCGCAGCCGCTTTCGGCGCCGGCGATGCCGGTTCGATCGCCCTGGACGTGGGCTCCCTCATTTTAAGCGGGGGCAGTCAACTGTCTTCCAGCACCTTTGGCGCCGGACATGGCGGCGACATTACTCTCACCGCTCGCGACGCCGTCACCATCAGCGGGACGGAACCGACTGGCTTTTCCCCTTCCGGCCTGTTCGCCACTGCCCAAACCGGCGCCACCGGCAACGCCGGCTCGATCACCCTGGACGTGGGCCGGCTCGACTTGAATGGGGGCGGTCAGATTGTTTCCGGCACACTCGGTGTGGGCGATGGCGGCGACATTACTCTCACCGCTCGCGATGCCGTCACCATCAGCGGGGTAAATCCAACCGGCCGCTACCCTTCCGGCCTGTTCTCCAATGCCCAAGCCGGCGCCACCGGCAACGCCGGTTCGATCGCCCTGGACGTGGGCCGACTCGAACTGCGCGAGGGGGGTTTGATTGCCTCCACAACCTGGGGCGCGGGGCACGGCGGTAACATCTTCCTCACCGCCCGCGGCGCCGTCATCGTCAGCGGGACCGATCCGACCGGTCGCTACCCCTTCCCCTCCGGCCTGTATACCCACGTTCAAACCGGCGCCACCGGCAACGCCGGTTCGGTCGTCCTGGACGTGGGTCGGCTCGAATTGCACGGCGGCGGCTTGATTACCTCCGCCACTCTGGGCGCGGGACACGGCGGCGACATCACCCTCACCGCTCGCGACGCCGTCATCATCAGCGGAACCGATCCGACCGGCGACTATCCTTCCAGCCTGTTCGCGGGTGCGCAAGCAGGCTCTACCGGCAATGCCGGCTCGATCGTCCTGGACGTGGGTCGGCTCGAACTGAGGGGCGGCGGTTTGATCGCTTCCGCCACCCTGGGCGCGGGGCACGGCGGTAATATTACCCTGACCGTCCGCGACTCCGTCACCATCAGCGGGACGACTCCGATCAGTCCCTACCCTTCCGGTCTGTTCGCCAGCGCGGAACCGGGCTCCACCGGCGATGCCGGCGACAGCAATATTACTCTGACCACTCCTTTCCTCACCCTCACCGACGGCGGCACGATCAGCACCGCCTCAGCAACGACCAACGGTGGCAACATTACCCTCGACGTCGATCACCTCAGGCTGTTCAACGGCGGCGCAATCAGCGCCACCGTCTACGGCGGCTTCGACACCGAAGGCGGCAACGTCACCATCAACAGCGGCAACATCGTCGCCCTGAATGGCAGCACCATTACCGCCCAAGCCAACCAGGGTCGGGGCGGCAATATCCTCATCAACGCTGGCGTATTCCTGCACGACGCCGCCAGCACCGATCAAGTGCTAAACGCCTCCTCGCGCATCACCGGCAACGACGGCACCGTGCAAAACAATGCCCCCAACACCGACCTCAGCGGTAGTCTGACCGTATTGCCAACCAACTACCTGAGCGCCGCCGACCAACTCGGCGACCGCTGCGGAACCAGCGATCCGGACAGTCGCGGTCGCTTCATCGTGCAGGGGCGGGGCGGATTGCTGCCCGGACCGGACGATCCGGCGACCATCCAGCCGGCGCGGTGCCGCGCCGCGCCGCCGACCTTGGCCGGGGCCACGCCGTCGCCCACATTCCCATCCGCCCCCGCGCTCGCAACCGCCGCGCAGAGCTTTGGCGATCGATGACAACGCATGGCCTTCGGAGACTTCCCACCATGAACAAACTCCATATATCCCTGCCCGTCGGCCTGGCCCTGGCGTTCTCAATCTTGGCAACGCCCAGCCGTGCGCAAACGCAGCCTCCTGTCGATAACGCGCGACCGAAACCCGCCGCGCAAACCGCACAAACACCGCCCATCGCCAGTCAGACGACCCCGGTTTACCGGCCACCGCTGCGCGGCGCGCCCGCCACCCGGGTCGGCGGCGCCAACCGAGGCGGATCGGACGGCGTGCTGATCCTCGGCGTGCTCGCCCCCGAAAGCACCGGCCTGACCAGTCGCGCCCGGCCAACGCTGTATTGGTACTCCTCCATCGGCCTGGCCGCACCGCTGGAATTCACCCTGAACGACGATCATTCCATCAAACCTCTGGTCGAGCTGAAAATACCCGCCTCTCAGCCGGGCATTCACGCCCTGCCCCTCGACTACACCCTCCAACCCGAGGTCGAGTATCGATGGGCCATTGCCGCCGTGATTGACCCCGAGCAGCGCGCGCGCGACGTCATCGCCAGCGGAACGATCAAACAGGTTCGGCCCTCCCCAACGCTCGCCGCTCAATTGAGCCGAGCCAGCCAAAGGGAATGGCCGTTTCTGTACGCCCGGGAAGGTTTCTGGTACGACGCCATCGCCATACTGTCCGAACAGATCGACGCTACCCCGGCGAACCGCCACTTATGGGAACAGCGGGCGGCCTTGCTGGAACAGGTGGGATTGAAAATCGCCGCCACTTACGATCAGGGAGCCAACCCTTGAAGAAAGATGGAACGATCCGGAACCAATGCCGCCCATCAATAAACGCACCGCCTTAGCCCAGCACGAGCTATTCAGCCACCTGGAAGCAACCGAGCGCGAACAACTCCTGGCCTCGGGCGTCGAGCGCCGGTTCGGCGACGGCCAGCTTATCTTTCAGCGGGGCGACTCCGGTGACGGCATGATGCTGGTGCTGCGGGGACAGGTCAAAATCAGCATCGTGTCCGATGAAGGCAAGGAATTGATTTTTGCCATGACCCAGCCGGGGGAATGCTTCGGCGAAATCGCTCTGCTGGACGGCCGGCCCCGCAGCGCGGACGCCATCGCGGTCGGAGATTGCGTGCTGTTCACGCTAGCGCGTTCCGATTTCATCCCGTTCCTGGAGCGCCATCCGCAAATCGCAATTCGCCTGCTCGCCGTGCTGTGCGGGCGGGTACGCGCCACCAGCGAGTTCATCGAGCGTCTGGCTTTCCAGCATTTGCCAGTCAGACTGGCCCGCCTGCTGCTCAAACTGGCCGAGGCGCACGGGGTTATTACCCCGGCGGGAATCCGCATCGATCAAAAGTTCTCGCAGGAGGAAATCGGCTGCTTGGTCGCCACCAGCCGCGAGAGCGTCAACAAGCAACTGCGCGCTTGGCGAGCGGACGGGCTGCTGACGGTCGAGCGCGGTTACATCACCCTCCTGCGGCCCGCTCTATTGAAGCGGCTGGCTCAATCGAGCTGAACCCCGCCGCCTCATTTTTCATCTTCTCCCGATCCGATTCCCCTCTGTCGTGGGAGAGAGTGCGTGGTTGTTCCGGCCCCGCGCGCCGCCATAAAAAACCCGATGCAGTGTGAAGCACTTCACACATTGCGACCGGGAAAAATGCGTGAATAGCCTCAATAAATAATCCGTGAAGGGTGGAGAGCCGCCGCGGAAACTTCCGCGATCAGATTCACAAGGACACTCCCATGAACGCCAGCCAGGTTTTCGAGCCAGACTCCTCTTACCAACCCAACATGGAATTGTTTGATCTGAATCCGCACATTCGATCCGTGGTGTTGCATATCCGCGCCCACCACGGGGCAATGCGCATTCTCGGCATCGGACGCGGCGCCCTGTCACTGTGTCACGATTTACGTCATGCGGGTTATGCCGTGGCCAGCATGGAACCCGAAGAAAGCGGCGCCACCGGTCCTGCTGGATTACATCCGGCGGCCCCCGCTTACCCACCGCTGATAGATCCCCACACCGGTCCGAACGAAACGGCGGCCTTTGAGATGGCGATCAGCATCGAATCCAGCGCACCGTTTTCCAGACCCTCCGCGCTGGTCAAACTGGCCGCTACGAAGCTTCGGCACGGCGGTATCCTCGTCCTGTCGATGCCCTATGGGGGCTATCTGAGAAATTTGCTGATCACCGCGCGCGAATGGTGGAACCTGCCGCGCTTCGCGGTATGGGACGGCGGCCACATGCAGCGCTGGTCGAGGAAATGCCTGACCACCTTACTGAAATCCAACGGCTTCACCGTCGTGGAGTTGATTGGAGTCCGAAACCGCTGTTCGCATTGGGAAGCATTGATTCTGGTGGCGAGGAAAATCAATTGACCGGAAACCGTAAAAGGCGCGTGGCAGCCACGCCTGATGCCCGCCGAAATCGCGGCAATATCGAATGCCTCTCAACCGCTTTTTAATTTGTTCAACGAGAGATCGCTTCATGAATCTTCTGCAAACCTTGATAGGCTTGATCGCGGTTTTTTCCTTCACTCTAACCACCGCTTTAGCGGAGCCCATTCTGATCCGTTTCTCTCACGTCGTCGCGGAACAGACCCCCAAGGGTGTCGGCGCCAATCGCTTCAAACAGTTGGTTGAAGAAAAACTGGCGGGTAGGGTCAAGGTGGAAGTGTTCCCGAACGCCAATCTGTACAACGATGACGAAGTATTTACCGCCCTGCTGGACAACGACGTGCAACTGGCGGCCCCGTCCCTGTCCAAATTCAGCATCATGACCAAAGCGCTTCAAGTCTATGACCTACCTTTCCTATTCGACGATCCATCCGCCGTGGAACATTTTCAGCGCGGCGAGATCGGCCAGCGTCTGTTGACCGCGCTAGACGGCAAGGGCATTAAAGGATTGGGGTACTGGTCCAACGGCATGCGGGTGATCTCCGCCAACCGGCCACTGCGGACTCCAACGGACTTGCGGCAATTGTCGTTGCGCGTCGAGCCTTCGAAAGTCATCGAGGCGCAATATCGGCAATTCGGCGCCATCCCCATCAAGCTTCCCTTCACACACACCCGCGACGCCCTGCGCCGCGAGGTGATCGACGGGCAGGAAAACACTTGGAGCAATATTTATTCCCAAGGGTTTCAGGCATCGCAAACCTACATCACCGAAACCCACCACAGCTTCCTGGGCTACATGGTCATCACCAACAAGACCTTTTGGGACCAATTGCCGGCGGACGTCCGCCGCGAACTGGAAACGATCCTGGGCCAAGTGACCGAAGAGGTCAAAGCACGGGCGACCGCGCAGGCTCGACAAGATCGACAGGCGATCATCGACGAGGGTCGGGTTCAGCTCATCGCACTGACCGATCAGGACCGAGAGCGCTGGCGACAGGCCATGATCCCGGTATGGAAATCCTTCGCAAGCCAAATCGACCCGGAGATCATCGCCGTTGCCCGAGCCGCGAACGCCCGAAATCGGTAAATCGAACCGGCGCATTCGCCCCCGTCACGCATTCCCCCCATGCGGGGGAAGTTGCGCGAAACGGCCGCTCGCCTCTCGTGTCCTCTCCCCTACCTTCATAAAACCGCCGCCCGATTTTTCCTCCCGCGTTATCTTCCCGCGCGCCCGGACAACCTGGCTGCATCGAAGAGGCCGACGGGGTCACGCATATCGTTCTGGCGCTTGGCATCATCACTCAAAATCAGAGCCGAATAGGATTCGCTGCGCCGCCGTTCCAGGGCTCCACCCAATTCGGGTGGGCGTTTGGGGAAAGCCGCGGATATCCTGATCGACGAGCCGAGCCCTGCATGTCCGCCAGTCAATACGCCGCCTGGACGAAGAAATTCACCCGCGATCCGGCCCAGGCTTCCTCGCCCGTGTTGACATCCCGGAACGGATAGCCCCAGTACAGCGCCGCCTGGACCTTGTCGCTGGCGTCCCAGCGAATCCCCGCGCCGGCACTGGAAATCGAGTTCGGCTCCAAGTCGAACTCTCCCTTGTTCTTGGCGTACCCGTAATCGGCGAACACCGCCAGTTGCACCTGGCCCTCGTGGGGGCCGCGGCTGACGCCGGGCAGCGGCAGGCGGTACACCGGCGTTCGGAATTCCAGCGAGGCCACGAAACAGCGGTCCCGGACCAGGGTGTTTTCGGGATAGCCCCGCACCGTCTCCATCCCGCCCAGCGCGCATTTTTCCATCGACAGCAGCGGATCGCTGGCCAGTTGCAGGATGCTCTTGAACAGCAGTTGCTCGTCCCGCTCGCCGAAGCGCCGCGCCCATTGAAACTGGCCGAGCCAACTGACGAACCGGCCGTCGGGGTTCCGATCGCCGACCGTGGCGCCGAAGGCATCGAGGCCGACGCTGAGGGTGGAGCGGGCGGCGATGACCTGGTTCAGGCCGCGATCCAACCATTCCTGGATGAAACGCGCGACGGTGACGGTCGCCTCGCCATTATTCTCGCCAGGGGCGAAGGAGAACGGAATGCCCAGCAAAAAGGACTCGCTGTGCCGCCACTCCAGATTCACGCCCAGGCTCAAGTTCCGCCGCGGCGTTCGGTACAGGGAATGGGTCAGGGCGATGCCGTAGCTTTGCAGTTCGCTGACGATGTCGAGGGCGCTGAAGCGATCCTCGATCACCGAGGTGTCGTTGCGCTCGGCCCAGACCTGTACGGTGGTGTCGCGGGCGTTCAGCGGCCGGGCGTAGAACGCTCGCCAATCGGCGGTGCCGCTGCTTTCCAGGCTGTGGCCGTAGTTCAACCCCAGGGTGTCGCCGACCCCGCTGAGGTTGCGATCCAGTCCATAGAGGTAGGCCCGCGTCGCGCCGACGCTCGGCGGGTTGTTGTTGGCGACCGCCAGTCCAATTTCGTAGGGGCGGGCCTCGCGGATGCCGAGGCGCAATCGCCCTTCTCCTGGCTGGACTCCCGGCGCCAGCTCGGCTTGTAGCTGTTCGATCCGCGGGTTTTGTTGCAGGAGTTGCAGGCGCTCCTGCAGGCGCAAGACGTTCAGCGGCTCCTCGACGTCCGGTTGCAGCCGGTCTTGCAGATAGTCGGCGCGCAGGTAGGTGTTGCCGCTGATGTCGATCGCCGACAGCCGGCCTTCGACGATGTGGATGCGGACGACGCCATCCTCGACCCGCTGATCGGGGATGACGGCCCCGGAATTGAGGTAGCCTCGTTCGACGTAATACAGAGTCAACTGGCGGCGCGCTTCCTGTAGTTCCTCGGCGCTGAGGGTGCGGTTTTCATACGGCGCGGTGACGGTGGCCAGTTCCTCGCGGCCGAACACGGTGTTCCCGCTCAAATCGAAGCGGCGCACGAAAACCCGCTCCCGGACCGACAGGGGTGGTTCGAGCGACGGCTCCGGCGCCGGAAGGCCCGGCAAAACCAGCACGGGTCTGGCATAATCTGGAGCTGTCAGGTTGCGCCCACCCGGCCGTTGCTCCCATAAGTTCTCATCCTGCCCCAACGCCGCGAACGGCGGCAGCGCCATCAGCGCGATGGCCGCGCAACCCGACAACCAGCGCATGAAGACATGGAAAACGCTGTATCCCCTGTGACCGCGCATCGTGGCTCGCCTCAGATCCATTCAGGTTGACAACTAATTCATTTTACAATCATCGCGCTCTATCTCACTACAATATATTCACGGAATTGAGTCATCATGACCTGGGATTTCGACCAAGCACCGATCCGTCGCGGCAGCGACAGCCTGAAGTGGCAGCGTTACGGCGCGGCCCTGCCGCTGTGGGTGGCGGACATGGATTTCGCCGCCCCGGAACCGGTGCTGGCGGCCCTGTGCGAACGGGTCGCGCACGGCGTCTTCGGCTACGGCGCGCCGCCGGAGGAATTGACCGAAACGATTTGCGCGCGGATGGCCGAACTGTACGATTGGACGGTGACACCCGAACAGATTGTGTATCTACCGGGGCTGGTGTGCGGCTTGAATGTGGTATGCCAGGCGGTCGGCGAGCCGGGGGACGGCGTACTGGTGCAAACGCCGGTGTATCCACCGTTTCTGGCCGCGCCGGGCCACCAGGAGCGGCGGCTGATCACCGCCGAACTGACGTCGGAAGCGCGCAACGGTCGCCTTCATTACACCTTCGACGACACGGCGTTTGATGCCGCCATCGATTCGCGCACCCGGCTGTTCATTCTCTGCCACCCGCACAACCCGGTCGGGCGGACGTTCGAGCTTGAGGAATTGATCCGGCTGGCGGAGATCTGCGAGCGTCGGGATCTTGTCGTCTGCTCGGACGAGATTCACTGCGATCTGCTGTTGGACGGACGCCGGCACACGCCGCTGGCCGCTCTGTCGCCGGACATCGCCCGGCGCTGCATCACCCTGATGGCGCCTAGCAAGACCTTCAACCTCCCCGGACTGGGCGCCAGCTTCGCCATCATCCAGCAACCCGATCTCCGCCGACGCTTCAAGCAGGCGATGCGCGGCATCGTGCCGGACACGAACATCCTCGCCCTGACCGCCGCGCTGGCCGCCTACCGCCACGGCGGCGAGTGGCTGCGGGAACTGCTGGCGTATCTCGCCGCCAACCGCGATTTTCTGGTGGACCATATTGCCCGCCACTGGCCCGAGATCCGCACGACCGCGCCCGAGGCCACTTACCTCGCTTGGCTGGACTGCCGGGACGCGGGCATCGCCGACAACCCGCAGCGTTTTTTTCTGGAGCGGGCCGGCGTGGCGCTGAACGACGGCGCGACCTTCGGTCCGGGCGGCGAGGGTTTCGTGCGGCTGAACTTCGGCTGCCCGCGCGCCACGCTGGCGGAAGGGCTGGAACGAATGGGGGCGGCGCTGGCCGTGCGTTGAGAAAGCCGGCGCCGGGCTGGGCGCAATCCCGTGGCCTTCCCTGGCCAGCGTCGCTCCGCTACAGATCGTAGCCCCGCTCTTCGTGGAGGGCGATGTCCAAGCCGCCGATCTCGTCCTCGCGGCTCACTCGCAGACCGATGATCGCATCCACCAGCTTGAGCAGCACAAACGTCACGACCACCGTGTAGGCAACCGTCGCGGCCACCCCCACCAACTGCACGCCCAGCTGCTGCCCCATGGAGCTAATGCCCGAAGCGAAGCCCTGGCCCTTGAACACGCCCAGTTCGGCGGAGGCGAACACCCCGGCCGCCAGCGTCCCCAGCATCCCGCCCACGCCATGCACCGGGAACACGTCCAGCGAGTCATCCACCTTCAGCACCCGTTTGAGGAATTGAGTGGCGTTGAAGCACGCGAACCCGGCCACCGTGCCGATGACGACGGCGCCGGCCGGACCGACGTAGCCCGAGGCCGGCGTGATGGTGCCAAGTCCGGCCACCATGCCGGTCACGATGCCCAGCACGCTCGGCTTGCGGTACTTGATCCACTCCATCGCCATCCACGCCAGCGAACCGGCGGCGGCGGACAGATGGGTCGCCATCATGGCCATGCCGGCGTTGCCGTTGGCCGCCAGCGCGCTGCCGGCATTGAAGCCGAACCAGCCGACCCACAGCATGCCCGCGCCGGTCACCACCATGGTCATGTTGTGCGGCGGCATGGCCGTCCCCGGAAAACCGTGACGCCGGCCCAGCACCAGGGCCGAGACCAGCGCGGCCACCCCGGCGGTGATATGCACCACGGTGCCTCCGGCGAAGTCCAACAGGCCCATTTGCTGGAGCCAGCCCCCGCCCCACACCCAATGCGCCACCGGCGCGTACACCACGAGCACCCACAAGGCGCTGAACAACAGCATGGCGGAAAACTTCATGCGCTCGGCGAAACCGCCGACGATTAGCGCCGGAGTGATGATGGCAAAGGTCATTTGGAACATGGAAAACACGGTCTCCGGAATATCGCCGGTCAGGGAATCTTCCTCCACGCCCGCCATGAAGACTTTGCCGAAACCGCCGATCCAGTCGCCGCCGCTCCCGAACGCGAGGCTGTAGACGCAGACGAACCACAGCAACGACACCACGCAGGTGATGGCGAAACATTGCATCAGCACCGACAGCACGTTCCTGGTTCGCACCAGACCGCCATAGAACAGAGATAGACCCGGCAGGGTCATGAACAACACCAGCGCCGTGGACGTGAGAATCCAGGCACTGTTGCCTGTATCGAGAACCGGTTTATCCTGCGACCAAACCGCCGCGGGCGTCAGCACCCCCAGTAAGCCAAGCAGAAGAACACCCATTGCACGTTTATTGTTCGGGCTCATCACCATCGCTCTTACCATATTGTTGTATTGAGGACTCGTTGCCCCATATTGGAATCGGGATTGATGTATCCGAGGGCAATCGCGATGATTATGCAAGCATTGTGCTTTAAAAATAAATTTTTATTGATTAATTTCTTACAGTAATTCTTGGCGGTTCGGTCACAACTTCCCGCCCATCTATCGCGCGCTTCCGCGCGTAATGCACCAATCAAGAACAACGGGACGGGCCTGCCGGGCGCGAGCGGCTGGGATGGTGACCTGGATGCTTGTCAAGCAGGCGTTGTACTACAATTTTTGTCGTGCCCGGCGCCGCGCCCGCACGGTGAAAATCCAGGCTTTTTTGAGTAGATGCCGCGCCAACAGACATCTCTTGGCGACGGCCCTTGTCAAGACTCCTGCTTCAGGTCCGATAGAACATGGCCAGCGCCGAAGTGATCCACCGCTACCGTGAATTCACCGCCCCCGCCGGTGACAGCGAATCCTACATGCTGGACGTGCCGCTGGATGGCGCTCGCCCCGATGTCGAAATCAAGGCCACCATTCAACGCCCCGACCTGGTTCGAGACGGTTTGCTGGTTCTGGGCGAGGTGCTGACGAGCGACCTGCGCCGTCAAGCCAGCGACCGGGCCGACTATCTGACCTATCTACTACGCCAGGGCAAGCGTGCCACCCAAGCGGTCTGGGAAGCGCAGAAAGCCTTTCTGGCCGCCAAGTACGGCGAGGCGACCCAGCGGGAAGCGCCGCTCGACCCTTCGTTCAGCGTCGGCGCGGACGGCATCGACATCGAAGTGTTCTCCCGCGATGAATCCACCTACGCCCGCCTCCATCTCAAGGCCGGACTCGCCTACCAAACCGAGCATTTCGTGGCGGGCACCTCCCATCTGAGTTTCACCCCGCCGTTGCTGGAAGCGTTACGAGGCATCCGCGCGTATCGGCCCACCACCCTGCATGGCTACCCCTCGACCATCGGGGACGCCAAGGCCGTCCGCGTGCCGTATCGCTGGCTGCGGGCCTTCGGGCAGGTGCAAGCGGCCTCGACCTTGCCCGCCGCGCGGATTCATCTCGCTCCCGTTGACCTCTACAACGTGTTGCTGAGTCTGCGGCTGCGCAAGGCCAAAACCGCGCCGCGCGCCTTGCGCTACGAACTGGTGCCCGGCCAAGCGCCTCGGCTGGTGCTGGAACCCTGGGAACAGGTGTTGACCGCCAGCGGATCGCCCTACCGAGGCCCGATGCCGCAGGTGGTGCGCACTTGGGGCCGCCAGCGTTTAAGCCTGCTCGGCCGGTTGTTGCCCCATGCCAAGGCCGTGGATGTGTATCTGCTCGGCGCCGGCTTGCCGGCGTTTTACGTGCTGGATCTGGAGTCCGCCAGCCTGACCCTGGCCTTGAGCGGCTGGACCGACAGCGGTTGGGCCGGCATCGCCACTTTCGACCTGCTAGCGCCCGGCGGCAGCGAAGACGAAGTATTGGCCAAGCGCATCGTCAAACGGTTGGCCGAACGCCCGCTGACCCTGGACGCCCTGGGCGAAACGCTACGCCAGCCGCGCCAGACCATCAGGCAGGTATTGTTAGGAGAACTGCTCAAGGGAACGTTGGTTCACGACATCGCCAGCGGTTTGTTCCACCACCGGCCGCTGCTGGCACAACCGCTGGAACTGGACCGGTTGCGCTACCGTGACGCCCGCGAGGAACAGGCACATCGGCTGTTGGCGATCGAGGATCAGGTCCAACTGACCCGCATCCACGATCTCGGCCTGGACGGCACCGCCATCGACGGCGAGGTACAGGACCGCCAAGCCCATCGCCACTATCAAACCTCGTTCACCCTGGACCGCGAAGGCCGTACCATCAAGGCAAGCTGCACCTGCCACGAATTCCGCCGCGCCGGTCTGAAGCAAGGCCCTTGTCCGCACATGATCGCGCTCCGGCTGCGCTACGCCCGCGAGCAGGCCGCGCTGGAACAGGCGCGGGAAACCGCCGAGGGTCGTCGGCTGATTCGCGCCGAAACCCGCACTCTGACCTGTCGCCAAGGCGAAACCGTGCTGAGCTACCGGATTTCCCTGGACGAACGTCAAGTGCTGCTGCGCTGGGGCCACGATCCCCAATCCTTGCGCCAGCAACGGTTGCTGTTCAACCGCGCCGAGGAGGCTCGCGACGCCTATTTCGCCCGCCTCGACGGGCTGGCGAAGCAGGGCTTTATCGATGCCAGCGGGGCGTAGGAATCGATGATGCGCCAGATTCAATGCTTTTCCGACCGTTGCAGGTACACGACGAAAAATGTCTGACGTTTCTCTTTCCCTTTTATACGAGCAGGACGCCTACACTTGGGCATTACGAAACGCGGAGCTGATCCGCGCCCACCGTTTCAGCGAAGTGGACTGGGAGCATGTTGCCGAGGAAATCGAAGCGGTCGGAAAAAGCGAATGGCGAGAACTGGAAAGTCGTTTGATCGTCTTGTTGGCTCACCTTCTGAAGTGGCAATACCAAGCCGAGCGGCGCGGACGAAGCTGGCAAGCCACCATCAAGGAACAGCGTCACCGCATTCGGCGAGTGCTGGAATCCAATCCGGGTTTGCAGCCGCATCTCGACGCGATCCTGCGAGACGCTTTTGCCACGGCGATACTGATCGCTTCCCGGGAAACCGATCTGGATGAATCCACGTTCCCCGAAATATGCCCGTTCAGCTTCGAAACCATCGTGGATCACGATTTTTGGCCGGCATGACTTTACCGTTGCGACAAACTGGAAAAGCACTCGGCGCACACTAATAACCGATTGAAATTGGCCACCTTAACCACCACCTTTGACAGGGGAGCGAAAAGACCGTAGCGTAAGGATTGCTGGAGCGTGAGGCGTTCCACCATTAGCCGTTTGGGCGGCGTTGCGCCGTCCGGGAATTCCAACGCCACACACGCCACAAGGTAGGCTGTTCTTGGCCAGCTTCGCCAGTACCCGCCCCTAGTTGTTGGCGGAGCTGGGCCAACCACGCCACCGCGGTTTCCGCCAACAACTAGGGGCGGGTACTGGCGGCTGGCCGGTGAGCCTACCGTGTCCCTTGTGAGAAGTAGCGGTTTGCGTCTCACGCTCCAGCAATCCTTATGCTCGGTCTGGAAACGGCATGAGCGAGACACCCCCCACCTGGGAAGAAATCGCCCAAGTCGGCGATATTGAACGCTGGGTCGTCGCCCGGCTGCGGCAACTGGGCCTGCTGGACGAGACCACCGATCCCAGCAAGTTGAGCGGCGGCGCCCTGCGTCAGTACAAGGCGCGACGGGAAGAAGAACGGCGAGTTCGCAAGCAGTTGCGCCGGCAGGGATGGGCCGCTTTCCGTCAAGCCCATCTGGTCCATCTCGGCGCGGACGTATTCCACCACGACACGCCAGATCAAGACCGCTACGACCTGCCCGATCCCGAAACCCGGCGTGAGGCCAACGCCCTGCCGGCGATCAAAGACGCCCAAGCCCTCGCCAAGGCGCTCGATCTGTCCATTCCCCGTTTGCGCTGGCTGGCGTTCCACCGCGACGTGGACAGCGGCAGCCACTATCAGTACTGGACCATCCCTAAGCGTGACGGCGGCGCCCGCCTGATCAGCGCGCCCAAGCCCACGCTGAAAAAGACTCAACGCTGGGTTCTGCGCCAGATCGCCGAACGCCTGCCGGTGCATGGCGCCGCCCACGGCTTCCTACCCGGACGTAACATCTTCAGCAATGCCGCCGTCCACGCGGGCGCGCACACCATTGTCAAGCTCGACATTCGTCACTTCTACCCCACCGTGACCTGGCGACGGGTCAAGGGTCTGTTCCGCAAGGGCGGCTACGGCGAACAGGTTGCTACCGTGCTGGCCTTGTTGTGCACCGAAGCGCCGCGCGAACTGCTGCCACTCGACGGCCAGCATGTCCATGTCGCCAGCGGGCCGCGCGCCCTGCCGCAAGGTGCGCCGACCAGTCCCGCCCTCAGCAACACCGTTTGCCTGCGGTTGGATTGCCGCCTGTCCGGCCTGAGCCAAAAGTTGGGATTTCGCTACACCCGCTACGCCGACGATCTGACCTTTTCCTGGCACGACGACTCGCCGTCGCCGCTGGGTCGCTTGTTGCGTTGCGTTCACCTGATTCTCAAGGCGGAGGGCTTCGTCCCTCACCCGGAAAAAACCCGAATTCTGCGCCGAGGCCGTCGGCAAACCGTGACCGGTCTGGTGGTCAACGAAACACCGGCGGGCAGTCCGGCACGGGTGCCGCGCACCCAGGTTCGACGCCTGCGCGCCGCCCTACACAACCGGCTGCATGGCAAGCCCGGCAAGGAGGGTGAAAGTCTGGCGCAACTGCGGGGTTGGGTGGCCTTTCTGCACATGACCGACCCGGAGCGGGCCAAACCGTTTCTGGCGCAACTCAAGCAACTGGAGGAGCGTGGCACGGATGAGTGAGTGGCAAGTTTCCCTGATCTTTCAGGACAGCAAATCCAACAAGTTCTGGCGGGCGCGCTGCGTCGGCAACAACCTGGAAGTCAATTTCGGCCGGATCGGCAGCCAGGGCCAGACCCAAGCCAAACGCTACGACTCACTGGAAGACGCGACACGCGAATTGGAAAAACAGTCGCGGGAAAAATACAAGAAAGGCTATGTGGACGGCGACGGCGGCCCGAGCGAAACGGCCACGTCATCCGCCGCCATCGAACCCGCGTCCACAACCCCCGCCGCCTCGCAATGCACACTGGTCCTGACGCTGGGCGAACGCCGCCTGGAACTGCGCCTGAGCGTGGAAGGCAACGCGCTGCACACTCACGGCGTGGAACATTACCCCGACGCCTCCGCCGCCGAAGCCGCCTTCGCCCAGGTCCGGGCGGCTTTAGACGCCGAAGGCTATCGGTCTCAATAGGGGATACGCATGGCCGACGACCGCTCAATTTTCTTCGCCGATCTGGAACACGCCGCCGCCCGACGCGATCCGCAATTCGTCCCGTGGGTTCTGGAATTTCTCGCGCAACCCGACCCGCCCGCCGGTCAACCGGAAGACCCGCCGGACGACTATCAGGCGCAACCTCCGCCGCCCGATGCCTGGTCGCTGGATCGCCTGCGCCAGACTTTGAATCCGCAAGCCCTGGCTGGCAAAACAGACGATGAACGTCAAGCCACGCGCACCGGCTCCTGGGCCGCGCTGCTGGCGTCGCCCAACCCGCCGCCGCGCCTGCGCCTGGGTCAACTGTTGCTGGACTTGTACGCAGCCGACGACGAACCGGCCCGCGCCCTGTTGTTGGAACTGATTCCGCAATTGCCGCCAAACGCCATCGGTTGGGGCATCTGGCAAGGCATCAAGGGCATTTACAAGCAGGCCGAACAACGCCACGACCTCACCATGCTGGGCGTCCTGTGCTATCGCCTGGACGACCAATCCAAACTGAGCGAAGGGGACATTTCGCGCGGCACCTGGCTGTACATGCGCCGTCGCGCTTGGCGCTATCTGCGGCAACTCGGCCAAGCCCTGCCCGAATTGTTTCCGGTATACGCTGCTCAAGTCTTGCGCCATTACCCGCCCCAGTGCAACTTCCGCCATTGCTGGATCGCCAACCAGATTTGGCGGCACAAGGACTTGATCGGCGCCACCGACCAGGGCGTATTGGGTAGCGGTGGCCTGCCGGCCAAGCTGGAGCGCCGCGCCTTCGATGATGCCTGGAAAATCAGTCCCGCGCCGCTGTTGCGGTTGCTGGAGGACGCCCGCAATCCGCAAGTCTGCGACTTCGCCATTCGCGGGTTGGAGCAGGATTTCAAGGACGCACTACGCCATGTCGAACCGGCCTGGCTGGCTCGTCTCGGCGCCAAGCGGCTGGATATCGTGCATGACTTCATCATCAAGCTGCTGCGCGACAATCCCGAATTCCATCAATCGAAACTGAAGCAACTCGGCTTGCACGATATGGTGTTGGGGTTGCTGTACAGCGGCAACAGCCCGGCCCGCCGCTACGCCATCGACTACGCCCGCGCCTACGCCACCGACCTGCCCGTCGCCGAACTGGTCAAGCTGGCGCGGGAAGGGGCACAGGACGCGCGAACCTTCGCAATCGCCCTGCTCGAACAGCGGACACCGGCCGAACTGGGCTTGCCGACTCTGCTCACGTTGTTGACGGTGCCGGCCAGCGCCGCTCTCGCCAAGGCCAAATTGCGGCAGGGTTTCCGGCCCCAGGACATCAGCGCCGAACAGTTCGTCGAAGTCGCTCTCGCCCCTTCCAGCTCGCAAAACGCCTCCGTCGAACGTCAGATGCAGCACATCCTGGAACTGATTCAACAGGGCGTCCAAAACGCCGACTTCGAGCGCATCCTCAATAATCTCTCCCAACGGGGGGGAGCTTCCGCCCTCGATGCCGTGCTCGAATTCTATCGGGAAGCGAAAGTCACGGTCCCCGCCGCTTATTACCGCCAGTTGTTGGACGATCCGCGCTGCACGCCGACCGCCCGGCAACGAGCGTTGAAGGCCCTTTCGGATTATCCGGGGCGAGAGATTGGCCCGGACTGGATGCAGCAGGCGTTGTTGAATCCTCATCTGAGCGATGCCGTGGCTGGCTGGCTGCGACAAGGCAAATTGAAGGGCGAGGATTTGGATGTCGAATGGCTCAAGGGCCTCGCCATGCGTCCGGCGTTGCGGCCGCTGGCGTTGCAGTTGCTCGGCGATTCGGAACTGGTCGCGCCGCGCCGGATCGGGCTGCCCTGGTTGCTGGCGATGGCGCGACAGGCGGACCCGGCCTTGCACGATTTTGCTCACCGCTATCTGCTGGAATCTTTTCGGCCCGACGATTTCGCCAGCGGCGACCACAACGGGATCGATCACCTGTGGGAACTGGCCTGCGGCCCCACGCAGCCGGAACCGGTGCGCCACTTCGCCGCCGCCTATCTCAAGGCCCATCATCCGAAAATCGGCCCCAGTGATCCTGAAACGCGCGCCTTCAATATCCAGCCCGGCTTGACCGCCGCCGATTATCCGTTGAGTCGGCTGCGGTCGCTGTTCGTCGATCAGCGACCCGATCTGCGCCGGCTGGCGGTCGCCATCGCGCGGGAGGAACTGCACGCCTGGAACGAACCGGCTCTCCTCTATCGGCTGGCCGACAGCGAACACCGTGAACCGCGCGCCTTTGCCATCGAACAGTTGTTGCATTTGGGTGAAAGTTCGGTGGAACTGGCCCTGCCAGCGGAATGGTTGTTGCCGGAGCGGGTGTTTCAGTTGGCCGAAAGCCGCCACAAGATCACCCGCGAAACGGCGCTGACCCTGATCCGCCGTCATCAGGAGCAACTCGGCGATCCGGCGCGGCTGGCTTGGCTGATGGAAAGCCCGCATCGCGAGGTTGGGCTGTTCACCGTGCGGCTGCTGTGGGAACGTCAGCGCCGGAAGTTCGCGCTTCTCTCTCCTCCATCGCCCTCCCCCCTTGTATCCCCCACCCCAGCCCTCCCCCTCAAGGAGGGAGGGGATTTCCATGAACTGCGCCAATTCTTGCGCAAGACCTTGTTTGGTCTACCGCCTGGTCGGATGGAACGGCGCGAATTGGACGCCGAACAGGCCGCGCCTGAACGGCCGTGGCCGGCCAGCGTCGGCAAGCGCCGACTGATCGAGGCGATCAAGACGCTGGCCTTGAGCGATGCCGGTTTTGCGGAGTTGGTGACGCCGGTACTGGCGGAATTCCGCCATTCCCGTGCCAAAAACGAATGGCAACACTGCGTCGCGGCGCTGGTGCAAATTCGGCGGGCGCATCCGGCGGTTCGAGTGGATTTGCCGGTGGGGCAGATGAATGCGAGGGCAAGGACAGCGTGAGGAACAGGCTGTTTCATTTTTCGACCAAACCTCTTCGTGCCGCAAGCTGTGGCATGAATCCGAGCACGACAATGTCGCACAAGCTGTGCGACCTGTTTCCTGGGAATGTCGCTTCCTCTTCAAGCGGATTTTTTGTACGCTTTGAAACAGTACCATGCCGGAGAAAGCCATGCCGAGAGTGATGGTTGAAGACAACAGTCGTCTATCCCTGCGGATTCGCGCCCAAGACAAAGCCGTGCTGATGCGGGCGGTGGCCCTGGAAAACACCGATCTCACCGATTTCGTGATCCGCACGGCGTTGCAGGCGGCGAAAACCGTGATCGAGCAGGCCGAGCGCGTGCCACTGTCCGAGCGGGACAGCCTGCGGGTGCTCGCGGTCCTGGAACAGCCGCCGACGCCCAACGCCCGGCTGCTCGCGGCAGCGGAAGCCCTGCCGAACCCCTCATGACCCTGCCGCCGTGGCGCGAAGAACCGATCGGCAGCCATCATGACCGGGAACGATTTGATTGCGGCGAACCTGCCTTGAACGACTTTCTGCGCCACCATGCCCGCAAGAGCCACGAACGGGGCGGCACCAAAACCTTTCTGGCGGTCGCTGATGCCGAAGTGAGCAGCGTGCTCGGCTTCTACAGCCTGAGTCCCGCTTCGGTGGCCTACGCGCGCACGCCGGAGATGATCCGACGGGGACTCGCCCGCTATGACGTGCCGGTGTTTCGTCTCGGGCGGCTGGCGGTCGCCCGCGCCTGGCAGGGCCATGGATTGGGCGGGCAACTGTTGCTCTTGGCCGGGCGGCGCTGTCTCCTCGCCGCCAGCGAAGTTGGGGGCGTCGCCCTGCTCATCGACGCCAAGAGTGCTTCGGTCGCGCGCTGGTATGAACGTTACGGCGCGGCGCCTCTTGCCGATCAACCGCTCTCGCTCCTTCTTCCGCTCGCCACTCTCCAAGCGGCGCTCGTGGCCGCAGGGAAGTTATAGGGATTAGTGCAAATTCGGCGGGTGCATCCGGCGGTTCGAGTGGATTTGCAGATTGGATTGGTAAATGTCAGGGTAAAGACGGCGTGAGGGAATTATTGCATGATACGAGTTTATCTCGACAACTGCTGTCTACAACGTCATCTTGACAACCAGGCACACCCTCGGATTAGGGTCGAAACAGAAGCTTTATTTGCAGTACTAGCAGCGGTCAATGCGAGCGAAATTATCTTGCTAAGTTCTGAAGCATTGACCTATGAGATTTCGAGCATTCCAGACGAAACACGGCGGACCGAAGCATTCGCTATTTTGTCACTTGCATCCGAATGTTTGCAAGTGACTGATACTGTCGAGACACTGGCATTGACATTCGAGCAGCAAGGTTTGCAAACAATGGATGCACCCGATTACCCACAAAGTCAGCCTGACGCAATGAACGCCTGTTTGGCGGC